>NZ_JAUJUJ010000349.1 GCF_030711595.1 Stenotrophomonas sp. YIM B06876 | reverse complement strand
TGTAAAACTCGCGCGCGTAGGTGCCCTGCTCTCGCGGACCGTAGCTGGAGGCCTTGCGACCGCCAAAGGGGGCGTGATAGTCCACGCCGGCCGTTGGCACATTCACCATCACCATGCCGGCGGTCGAGCGGCGCTTGAAGTCGGTGGCGTGCTTCAGCGACGTGGTGCAGATGCCGGAGGACAGACCGAACGGCGTATCGTTGGCGGTGATCAGCGCTTCCTCGTAATCCTTGACGCGGATGACCGTAGCCACTGGACCGAAGATCTCCTCCCGGTTCACACGCATGGCGTTATGCGTTTCGGTGATGAGGGCCGGCGAGAGGTAGTAGCCCGGCGTGGCGCGTTGCAACCGCTCCCCGCCTGCCACCAGACACCCCCCCTCCTGCTGGGCCAGGTCAATGTAGAAAAGATCCTGATCCAGTTGGTCTTGCGACACCACGGGGCCGATGTCGGTATCAGCTTCCAGGGCATGTCCGACTTGGAGCGCGGCCATGCGCGCAGCTAGAGCTGCAACGAAACGGTCGTGAATCCCCTCTTGAACGATCAGGCGGCTGGACGCAGTGCAGCGCTGGCCGGTGGAATAGAAGCTGCCCTGCAGGGCCACCGTGACGGCAAGGTCCAGATCGGCATCATTGAGGACGACGAGCGGGTTCTTGCCCCCCATTTCGAGCTGCACCTTGGCGCCACGCTCCATGCAGGTCAATCCGATGCTGCGGCCGGTGCCCGTCGAACCGGTGAAGCTGAGCGCACGCACTTTGTGCGAACTCACCAGGGCCTGACCCACCTTGGAGCCGGGCCCCATCACCAGATTGAAGGTGCCGGGAGGCAGCTGGCCGGCTCGCACAATGATTTCCGACAGCGCCC
>NZ_JAUJUJ010000348.1 GCF_030711595.1 Stenotrophomonas sp. YIM B06876 | reverse complement strand
GCGTGAGCGGAAACCAGCCGCCTTGCATGAACTTGAGCGAGCAGGAAATGACCAGCACCGCATCCACCAGCAGAAAAATGCCTGTCGCGGCCAGCGCCACCGGCAGCGGATAGTGCCAGGCATGGCGCACGACGAAGAAGGTCAGCACCGTGGTGATGAGCATCGTGACCGTGACCGCAATGCCGTAGGCGGATGCCAGGGCCGACGAGCTGCCGAAGCCGAACACCGCCAGCAGCACGGCGACGAGCAACACCCAGTTGACGGCCGGCAGGTAGATCTGCCCGATGGCCTGTGCCGATGTGAACTGCACGCGCATGCGCGGCAGCAGGCCCAGCTGGATGGCCTCCTTGGTGAGCGAGAACGCGCCCGAGATCACGGCCTGTGACGCGATCACCGAAGCGAGGGTCGCCAGCAGCACGGTGGGCAGCAGCCAGGCGTCCGGGAAGAGGCGGAAGAAGGGGTTCTGCAGCGCCGCCGGGTCGCGCATCAGCAAGGCGCCCTGGCCCAGGTAGTTGAATGCCAGGGCCGGCAGCACCAGGGCCGTCCAGGCCAGCCGGATCGGGCGCTTGCCAAAATGCCCCATGTCGGCATAGAGCGCCTCGGCGCCGGTCAGCGCCAGCACGATCGAGCCCATGACCACGAACAGCGTCCAGCCGCGCGCCTGCAGGAACTGCAGCCCG
The DNA here is from genome assembly GCF_030711595.1 of Stenotrophomonas sp. YIM B06876. GTDB lineage: Bacteria > Pseudomonadota > Gammaproteobacteria > Xanthomonadales > Xanthomonadaceae > Stenotrophomonas. The sequence continues at coordinate 188 of NZ_JAUJUJ010000348.1, read as the reverse complement.
TGCAGCGGGTTCAGTGCGGCCAGAATTTCAGGCATCTGGACGATCTGCCAGCCCCCCGCGACCGCGATCACGGCAAACCACAGCAGCATCACCGGCCCGAACAGTGCCCCCACGGTTGCCGTGCCGCGGCGCTGCATCAGGAACAGGGCAACCAGCACCGCCGCGGAAATCGGCAGCACATAGGGCTT
>NZ_JAUJUJ010000347.1 GCF_030711595.1 Stenotrophomonas sp. YIM B06876 | reverse complement strand
GCCGCGGCAGGGCAGCGACACTTTCGATTTGCAGAAGGAACCGCACATGGCCAGCTGGCATCGTCTTCGCAGCTTCCAGGTCGGTGACCATCTGGCCGATGATTTGCACGTCCCTCGGATGCTCGACTTTGGGAAGCACCAGGATGTCCAGGCCTGGCACAACGGCGGCCTGCAAGTCCACAACAGTGCTGAGCCAGTCGCCATTGATTCGCACCGCCGCAAGCTTGTTGACAGCCTTCAGGCGGACGATGGAATCGGGAAGGCGCTCGCGTGCAACTGCGCGCTGTGATGGATGAGTGCCGTCCTCAAGGTCGAGAATGACGGCATCGCTGGATTTGTTGATGGAGCTCTGCAGCAGTTTTTCGTTGGCTGCGGGCACGAAGAGAAACGAGCAAACAGTTTTCATGGGTCAGATTCGCTGTGTGGCGCTTAAAGGAAGCTCGTCGGAAACCGGCTGCTGCGCCCCAAACCAGGCGCTGTTGTCCTGGCCGAGCGTCGGCGCGCCACGTCGGATAGAGGGGCGCTTGCCGTTGATGCGGTACGGCGCGGCATGAACCGATACGGTCCGTCCGTCTGGTGCGACCTGGTCGACCAGAAAGTTGCTCTCCACGATGTAAGGATGCTGCAGGAGGTCCGCGATGTCGCATACCGGGCCCGCAGTGATATCCCGCACTGCGAAGAACTCAAGGGCCTCGGCCAGCGTGAGCCTCGCAATGTGTCCCTGGATGAGGGCATCCAAAGCATCGATGTTTTTCAGTCGGGCCTCATGGGTCGAGAAACGCTGGTCCTGGAGTCCTTCCGGATACCCGATACCTTCGAAAAGACGAGCCAACGTGCCTTCCATACCTGCTGAGAGCGCGACCCACTTCT
>NZ_JAUJUJ010000071.1 GCF_030711595.1 Stenotrophomonas sp. YIM B06876 | reverse complement strand
GCGCTGAAAGGCTCGTCGCCCGACCACACCACCACGCCCGCGTAATCCTTCTCGGCGATGTCCACCGCCAGCGCCAGGCCCTCGGCCACGTCGGGGCTGATGGCGTGCATCTTGGTCTTGATGCTGGCGATGACGATCTCGTCATCGAGCGTCCACAGGCGGATCGCGTCGTCCTCGTGCAGCGTGGTGCCCGCCGTCTTGAAGTCGGGCAGCGACTCGCCCCGCAGTTTCTCTGGAAAATGCTGCCTGGCGTAGACGGGTAGCGCGCGGCGCGCTACGAATTTGTTAGCAGATGCGCTCCACGAGCCCTCTGCCGTGTGCACGCCACCGGCCTCGGCCACGGGGCCCTGGAAGACCCAGTCGGGCAGCGGTGCGCGGCTCAAGGCCTTGCCGGCGGCGATGTCCTCCTGAACCATCTTGGCGACTTCGAGCCAGCCGGCCTCCTGCCACAGCTCGAACGGGCCCTGCTGCATGCCAAAGCCCCAGCGCATGGCCTGGTCCACGTCGCGCGCATTGTCGGCAATCGTGCCCAGATGCACGGCGGCGTAGTGGAAGCTGTTGCGCAGGATGGCCCACAGGAACTGGCCCTGCGCGCCCTCGGCATTGCGCAAGAGCTTCAGGCGCTCGGCGGCGGGGCGCTTGAGCATGCGGCCGTACACCTCATCGGCCTTCTGGCCGCCGGGCACGTACTCTTCCGATTCGAGGTCGAAGCGCAGCACGTCGCGCCCGACCTTCTTGTAGAAACCGGCCTTGGTCTTCTGGCCCAGGTTGCCCAGCTCCAGCAGCTTCTTGAGCACGGCGGGCGTGCCGAAGCTGGCGTAGAACGGGTCGCTGTTCTCGTCGAGGTTGTCCTGCAGCGTCTTGATGACGTGGGCCATGGTATCGAGGCCCACCACGTCGGCGGTGCGGAAGGTGCCGCTGCTGGCGCGGCCCAGCTTCTTGCCCGTGAGGTCGTCGACCACGTCGTAGCTCAGGCCGAAATTTTCAACCTCCTTCATGGTCGAGAGCATGCCCGCGATGCCGATGCGGTTGGCGATGAAGTTGGGCGTGTCGTGCGCGCGCACCACGCCCTTGCCCAGGCCGCTGGTGACAAAGGCTTCGAGCTGGTCGAGCACCTCGGGGGCGGTGGTGGGCGTGTTGATCAGTTCCACCAGCACCATGTAGCGCGGCGGGTTGAAGAAGTGGATGCCGCAAAAGCGCGGGCGGATAGCGTCGGGCAGTGCCTCGGAGAGCTTGGTGATCGACAGGCCCGAGGTGTTGCTGGCGACGATGGCGTGCGGCGCCACGAACGGTGCGATCTTGTGGTACAGGTCGCTCTTCCAGTCCATGCGCTCGGCGATGGCCTCGATGATGAGGTCGCACTCGCGCAGCAGTTCCAGGTGTTCTTCGTAGTTGGCCTGCTGGATCAGCGCGGCGTCCTCCTGCACGCCCAGCGGCGAAGGCTTGAGCTTTTTGAGGCCGTCGATGGCGCGCGTGACGATGCCGTTCTTGGGGCCGTCCTTGGCAGGGAGGTCGAACAGCAGCACCGGCACCTTGCAGTTGACGAGATGGGCGGCGATCTGCGCGCCCATCACGCCCGCGCCGAGCACGGCGACTTTCTTCACATTGAAACGGGACATGGCTTCTTTCCTGATTTATTGCGTGCGCACCCAGGTCTGGGTGCGGCCGAAGGGGCCGATGGAGCCGCGCACTTCGAGCTTCCTGCCGTCTTCGATGGGCGTGAGCCGCAGCGTGTAGGTCTTGCCGTTTTCGGGGTCGAGGATCTTGCCGCTCTCCCACACGTCCTTGCCGTCGGCCTTCTTGGCGCCGCGGATGATCTCCAGCCCCAGCATGGGCTTGCCCTTGCGGTCGTCGCTGCACTCGTCGCACACCGCGTCCTGCTTGGCGTCCTTGCGCAGCAGCTTCTCGATCCTGCCGCTCAGCACCCCACCGGACTCGCTGATGTGGACCTGCGACTTGACCTCGTGGGTCTTCTCGTCCAAGGTCTGCCAATGGCCCACGGGACTCATCTGGGCCCACGCGGGGGCGGTTGTTGCTATACAAAAAATAGCTGCTAGCGCTTTGTACATAAGGGCTCCAGTGCAAAAAGGCTTGAAATCGGGCCACTGCCCAGCTCTTTCGCCGTTCGCCCTGAGCCCGTCGAAGGGCTTGGGGCCAAAAGGCAGGCTTCGACAGGCTCAGCCCGAACGGTGAACGTGTGGCCTCAGGCCAGGGCGGCGTCCGTGTCCATCAACGAGGCCGCGCCGGCGCGCGCCGTGCGCATCAGCGTGGCGGTCTCGGGGAACAGCTTGGCAAAGTAGAAGCGCGCCGTCTGCAGCTTGGCCTGGTAGAACGGGTCGGGGTTGCCGGCCGCCACTTCGCGCAGCGCCACCTGGGCCATGCGGGCGAAGAAATAGCCGAACACCAGGTGGCCGGCCACGCGCAGGTAGTCCACGGCGGCGGCGCCCACTTCGTCGGGGTTCTGCAGGCCGCGAAAGCCCAGCTCGGTGGTGAACTTGGTCATCTGGTCGGCCAGGTAGGCCAGCGGGTTGATGAACTCGGCCATCTTCTCGTTGACGCCCTCTTCCTGCACCAGCGCGCCGACGAGCTTGCCGAATTTCTTGAGCGAGGCGCCGTTGTTGCCCAGGATCTTGCGGCCCAGCAGGTCCAGCGCCTGGATGCCGTTCGTGCCCTCATAGATCATGTTGATGCGCGCGTCGCGCACGAACTGCTCCATGCCCCATTCCTTGATGAAGCCGTGGCCGCCATAGACCTGCTGGCACATGGTGGTCGCGGCCCAGCCGTTGTCGGTGATGAAGGCCTTGACGATGGGGGTCAGCAGCGCGACCAGCTCGGCGCTGTCCTTGCGCACCTTTTCGTCGGGATGGTGCAGCTCCTTGTCGATCAGGATGGCGCAGTAGGTGGCGAGCGCACGGCCGCCTTCGGCGTAGGCCTTGGCGGTGAGCAGCATGCGGCGCACGTCGGGGTGCACGATGATGGGGTCTGCGGCCAAGTCCTTGGCCTTGGTGCCCGAGAGGCTGCGCATCTGCAGGCGGTCCTTGGCGTAGGCCAGCGCGTTCTGGTAGGCCACTTCGGTTAGGCCCAGCGACTGGTTGCCCACGCCCAGGCGCGCAGCGTTCATCATCACGAACATGGCGGCCAGGCCCTTGTGCGGCTGGCCCACCAGGCTGCCGATGGCGCCGTCGATGTTGATCTGCGCCGTGGCGTTGCCGTGGATGCCCATCTTGTGCTCCAGGCCGCCGCAGAAGATCGGGTTGCGCTCACCCAGCGAGCCATCGGCATTCACCTTGAACTTGGGCACGACGAACAGGCTGATGCCCTTGCTGCCGGCCGGCGCATCGGGCAGGCGTGCCAGCACCAGGTGCACGATGTTGCTGGTCATGTCGTGCTCGCCGGCGCTGATGAAGATCTTGTTGCCGGTGATGGCGTAGCTGCCGTCGCCCAGGGGCTCGGCCTTAGTGCGCAGCAGGCCCAGGTCGGTGCCGCAGTGCGCCTCGGTCAGGCACATGGTGCCGGTCCATTCGCCGCTGGTGAGCTTGGGCAGGTACAGGCGCTTTTGCTCCTCGGTGCCGTGCGCGTGCAGGGCCTCGTAGGCGCCGTGCGACAGGCCCGGGTACATGGTCCAGGCCTGGTTGGCACTGTTGAGCATTTCGTACACGCACTGGTTGAGCACGAACGGCAGGCCCTGGCCGCCATACTGCACATCGCACGAGAGCGCCGCCCAGCCGCCTTCCACATACTGTGCGTAGGCCTCCTTGAAGCCCTTGGGCGTGGTCACCGCATGGGTTTCCTTGTCGAGCTTGCAGCCTTCCTCGTCGCCGCTGATGTTGAGCGGAAAGGTCACGCCGGCGGCGAACTTGCCGGCCTCTTCGAGCACCGCGTTCACGGTGTCCACGTCCACCTCGGCGTGCGGTGGCAGGGCCTTGAACTCGTCGGTGACCTTGAAAACCTCGTGCATCACGAATTGCATGTCGCGCAGCGGCGGCGTGTAGCTAGGCATGGGTTTACTCCTTGGTGGGGGTTGGTGTGGAA
>NZ_JAUJUJ010000346.1 GCF_030711595.1 Stenotrophomonas sp. YIM B06876 | reverse complement strand
TTTCTTGGCGGCGGATTCCGATTTGGAGGTGGTGGTCATCAGGCAGTGGTTCTGAGGTAATGGGAGTCAATATAGCGCGCAACACGGGGCACAACCAGCTTGGCGTGCGCGGCGCGCAGGGCGTGTTGCGCACAGGCGCTCACAGCAATTAATGGTTTTTTGGGCCTTAGCGCAGATGGGGCAAGCGCTGGCAGCTATTGAAATTATAGCTTTTGGCCTTGCCCGCCCTCTTGCAGACACTCACAGCCAGTCGCGCCGCACCAGATAGCGCTGCGTCAGTTCGGCCTCGGGCGTGCCCGCTTGCGGGGTCTGCTGGTAGGCCCAGCTGGCCAGCGGCGGCATCGACAGCAGGATGGATTCGGTGCGCCCGCCCGACTGCAGGCCGAAGTGCGTGCCCCGGTCCCAGACCAGGTTGAACTCGACGTAGCGGCCGCGCCGGTAGAGCTGGAAGGCCCGCTCGCGCTCGCCATACGGCATGGCCTGGCGGCGCTCGACGATCGGTAGGTAGGCGCCCAGAAAGGCGTCGCCGACCGACTGCGTNCCCCGGTCCCAGACCAGGTTGAACTCGACGTAGCGGCCGCGCCGGTAGAGCTGGAAGGCCCGCTCGCGCTCGCCATACGGCATGGCCTGGCGGCGCTCGACGATCGGTAGGTAGGCGCCCAGAAAGGCGTCGCCGACCGACTGCGTCATGGCCAGGCTTTGCGCGAAGCCGAGCTCGGAGAAATCATCGAAGAAGATGCCGCCGACGCCGCGCTGCTCGTCGCGGTGCTTGAGGAAAAAGTATTCATCGCACCACTGCTTGAAGCGCGGGTATTTGTCGTCGCCGAAAGGCGCCAGCGCATCGCTGCAGCTGCGGTGAAAGTGCACCGCGTCTTCTTCAAAGC
>NZ_JAUJUJ010000345.1 GCF_030711595.1 Stenotrophomonas sp. YIM B06876 | reverse complement strand
CAACCCATGTGGCGCAGCATCATTTCGGCCGAGAGGATTTCGGAGCCGGGGTTCACGTAGTCCTTGCCGGCGTACTTGGGCGCCGTGCCGTGCGTGGCCTCGAACATGGCGATGGTGTCGGACAGGTTGGCACCGGGTGCAATGCCGATGCCGCCCACCTGCGCGGCCAGGGCGTCGGAGACATAGTCGCCGTTCAGGTTCAGCGTGGCGATCACCGAGTATTCGGCCGGGCGCAGCAGGATCTGCTGCAGGAAGGCATCGGCGATGCTGTCCTTGATGGTGATTTCCTTGCCCGTCTTGGGGTTCTTGAACTGCATCCAGGGGCCGCCGTCGATCAGCTCGGCGCCGAACTCCTTGGCCGCCAGGCCGTAGGCCCAGTCGCGAAAGCCCCCTTCGGTGAACTTCATGATGTTGCCCTTGTGCACGATGGTCACGCTGGGCTTGTTGTTGTCGATGGCGTACTGGATGGCCTTGCGCACCAGGCGCTCTGTGCCTTCGCGCGAGACGGGCTTGATGCCGATGCCCGAGGTGGCCGGGAAGCGGATCTTCTTGACGCCCATCTCGTCCTGCAGGAACTTGATGAGCTTCTTGGCCTTGTCGGACTCGGCTTCGAACTCGATGCCGGCATAGATGTCTTCCGAGTTCTCGCGGAAGATCACCATGTTCGTCTTGTGCGGCTCCTTGACGGGCGAAGGCACGCCGTCGAAGTACTGGATGGGGCGCAGGCAGACGTACAGGTCGAGTTCCTGGCGCAGGGCCACGTTGAGCGAACGGATGCCGCCGCCCACGGGCGTGGTCAGCGGGCCCTTGATCGACACGACATAGTCCTTGACGGCGTGCAGGGTCTCCTCGGGCAGCCACAAGTCGGGGCCGTAGACCTTGGTGGATT
>NZ_JAUJUJ010000344.1 GCF_030711595.1 Stenotrophomonas sp. YIM B06876 | reverse complement strand
GATCATTGCTGAACAGGTTATGTCATTTTTGCGTTGAGCACGCCGAAACTTAGAGTCATGAACACAGACATTGCGAAAAACCCCGCCCCGAGGCGCGCACGCGCATCAACTCGTCCCGAGTTCGAGGCCGGTGCTGCTGTGAGCGGCTCGCTGTCTCGTGGACTGCAGGTTCTCGACGTACTGCGACAGGCTCGCGGCTTTCTCTCGCTGTCCGACATCGCCGCAGAAACCGGGCTGGATGCGAGTACCGCGCATCGGCTCGTGCAGGTGTTGACAGAGAACGGCTACGCCGTTCGTGATGACATTCAAAAATGTTACTTGCCAGGCCCGCGCGCGCTGTCGCCGCTGTCGCTGTTTCATCCGCTCACGCAGTTGCGNATGACATTCAAAAATGTTACTTGCCAGGCCCGCGCGCGCTGTCGCCGCTGTCGCTGTTTCATCCGCTCACGCAGTTGCGGCGCGAAGTGAGTTCTACCCTCCATTCGCTACAGGAAGAGACGGGGCATACGATTGCATTGGCGCTGTTCATCGGCTATGAGCGTTTGGTGGTGGACGTTGCCCAAGGGCGCTATCCGCTCTCCCCTTTTTACGAGAGCTGGCTCAAGAGCCCGTTGCATGGATCCGTTTCAGGAAGGGTCTTGCTTGCCTGGATGCCCGAGCAGGCGCGCGAGCAGTTGTTGGGCGCCGGCCCGTATGACGCCCACACCTCGAAAACCATCACGGAACCGGCCCTCCTGTCACGCGAGCTCAACCGGGTTCGGATGCTGGGCTACGCGGTGGCCCGCGACGACTACCACGACGGGCTTATGGCCATTGGCGTTCCCCTGATCCACCAAGCCGGGGCACAACCTCATGGCTGCCTGATGCTGACTTGCCCTAGTGACTCGGTGT
>NZ_JAUJUJ010000343.1 GCF_030711595.1 Stenotrophomonas sp. YIM B06876 | reverse complement strand
GCCGTTGAACTTGATGCCCGACTGCATCAGCACGCCGGCCGCCGCCATTTCGCCGAGCAGTTCGCGCACGGGCACGGGGTACGGTCCCGAGGCGGTGTTGGCCGCGCGCCGGCGCAGCATTTCGGTCCAGGCGTCGGTCAGGCGCACGATGGCGCCGCGCACGGGCTGGCCGTCGAATAAGAAGCGGTGGAGTTCAGACACGCAAGGGTTTCCTGAGAGAGAGATGGAGAGGCGCTTTCAGCCGATTTTTTTCAGCCCGGCGCGAAAGCGCCGGGCGTTGTCCATGTAGTGCCGGGCGCTTTGGCGCAGGCCCGCGATCTGCTCGGGCGTGAGCTGGCGCACGGCCTTGGCCGGGCTGCCGAGGATCATCGAGCCGTCGGGGAATTCCTTGCCCTCGGTGACCAGGGCGCCCGCGCCGACCAGGCAGTTCTTGCCGATCCGGGCGCCGTTGAGCACGATGGCGCCGATGCCGATCAGCGACTCGTCGCCAATGCTGCAGCCATGCAGCATCACTTGGTGGCCCACGGTCACATTGCAACCCACGACCAGCGGTTGGCCGATGTCGGCGTGCAGCACGCTGGCGTCCTGGATGTTGCTGCCGGCGCCGATGGTGATGCACTCGGTGTCGCCGCGCACCACGGTGCCAAACCACACGCTGGCATCGTTGCCCAGCACCACGTTGCCCATCACCTGCGCGCTGTCGGCCACCCAGGCCGTGGCGGCCAGGCGCGGAGCGACGCCATCGAGTTCATAAATTGCCATGGATTGACCTTGTCTTGAAGAGGCTGGAAAGAAGCCCCCGGCACGGCAAGGCCTGCGGCGCCGGGGTTTTCCTACAATTGTAGGGATGGAACTTCGCCACCGCGCCTTGCAGGTCTTGTGCCTTGCAGACCC
>NZ_JAUJUJ010000070.1 GCF_030711595.1 Stenotrophomonas sp. YIM B06876 | reverse complement strand
ATCCGTTGAGCGATGGCCCTTCCATACAGAACCACCGGATCACTATGTCCTGCTTTCGCATCTGCTCGACTTGTCAGTCTCGCAGTTAAGCACGCTTATGCCATTGCACTATCGTCACGATGTCCGACCGTAACTAGCGTACCTTCGAACTCCTCCGTTACGCTTTGGGAGGAGACCGCCCCAGTCAAACTGCCTACCATGCACTGTCCCCGATCCCGATAAGGGACCTGGGTTAGAACCTCAAACACACCAGGGTGGTATTTCAACGTTGGCTCCATGCGATCTAGCGACCACACTTCAAAGCCTCCCACCTATCCTACACAGATCTGTTCAAAGTCCAATACAAAGCTACAGTAAAGGTTCATGGGGTCTTTCCGTCTTTCCGCGGGGAGATTGCATCATCACAAACATTTCAACTTCGCTGAGTCTCTGGAGGAGACAGTGTGGCCANTCAAAGTCCAATACAAAGCTACAGTAAAGGTTCATGGGGTCTTTCCGTCTTTCCGCGGGGAGATTGCATCATCACAAACATTTCAACTTCGCTGAGTCTCTGGAGGAGACAGTGTGGCCATCGTTACGCCATTCGTGCAGGTCGGAACTTACCCGACAAGGAATTTCGCTACCTTAGGACCGTTATAGTTACGGCCGCCGTTTACTGGGACTTCAATCAAGAGCTTGCACCCCATCATTTAATCTTCCAGCACCGGGCAGGCGTCACACCCTATACGTCCACTTTCGTGTTTGCAGAGTGCTGTGTTTTTATTAAACAGTCGCAGCCACCGATTTTTTGCAACCCCTTTCGGCTCCCTTTGTTCAAGTTCACCTAATTGGGGCATACCTTCTCCCGAAGTTACGGTATCAATTTGCCGAGTTCCTTCTCCAGAGTTCTCTCAAGCGCCTTAGAATACTCATCTCGCGCACCAGTGTCGGTTTGCGGTACGGTCGTCAATAGCTGAAGCTTAGTGGCTTTTCCTGGAAGCAGGGTATCACTCACTTCGTCTGCAAGCAGACTCGTTATCACCCCTCATCTAAGCCCGGCGGATTTGCCTACCGGGCACGACTACAGGCTTGAACCAACATATCCAACAGTTGGCTGAGCTAACCTTCTCCGTCCCCACATCGCACTATTGATCGGTACAGGAATATTGACCTGTTTCCCATCAGCTACGCATCTCTGCCTCGCCTTAGGGGCCGACTCACTCTACGCCGATGAACGTTGCGTAGAAAACCTTGCGCTTACGGCGAGGGGGCTTTTCACCCCCTTTAACGCTACTCATGTCAGCATTCGCACTTCTGATACCTCCAGCATCCATTACCAGACACCTTCACAGGCCTACAGAACGCTCTCCTACCACGTGCAATAAATTGCACATCCGCAGCTTCGGTAACTGGCTTAGCCCCGTTACATCTTCCGCGCAGGACGACTCGATCAGTGAGCTATTACGCTTTCTTTAAATGATGGCTGCTTCTAAGCCAACATCCTGACTGTTTTAGCCTTCCCACTTCGTTTCCCACTTAGCCAATTTTAGGGACCTTAGCTGGCGGTCTGGGTTGTTTCCCTCTTGAGTCCGGACGTTAGCACCCGGTGCTCTGTCTCCCAAGCTGTACTCGTCGGTATTCGGAGTTTGCATAGGTTTGGTAAGTCGCCATGACCCCCTAGCCTAAACAGTGCTCTACCCCCGACGGTAATACTTGAGGCACTACCTAAATAGTTTTCGGAGAGAACCAGCTATTTCCAAGTTTGTTTAGCCTTTCGCCCCTATCCACAGCTCATCCGCTAATTTTGCAACATTAGTCGGTTCGGACCTCCAGTACCTGTTACGGCACCTTCATCCTGGCCATGGATAGATCACTTGGTTTCGGGTCTACACCCAGCGACTATGTTCGCCCTATTCGGACTCGATTTCTCTACGGCTTCCCTATTCGGTTAACCTTGCCACTGAATGTAAGTCGCTGACCCATTATACAAAAGGTACGCAGTCACCCCTTGCGAGGCTCCTACTTTTTGTAAGCATGCGGTTTCAGGATCTATTTCACTCCCCTCCCGGGGTTCTTTTCGCCTTTCCCTCACGGTACTGGTTCACTATCGGTCGATGATGAGTATTTAGCCTTGGAGGATGGTCCCCCCATATTCAGACAGGATTTCTCGTGTCCCGCCCTACTTGTCTGCAGCCTAGTACCACACGTCGGTTTTCGCATACAGGGCTATCACCTGCTATGGCCGGACTTTCCATTCCGTTTTGCTAACCGTCGTGCTATCACTGCAAGGCTTCTCCGATTTCGCTCGCCACTACTTTCGGAATCTCGGTTGATGTCTTTTCCTCGAGCTACTGAGATGTTTCAGTTCACCCGGTTCGCCTCGCACACCTATGTATTCAGTGTGCGATACCCCTAAGGGTGGGTTTCCCCATTCAGAAATCTCCGGATCAAAGCTTATTTGCCAGCTCCCCGAAGCTTATCGCAGGCTATCACGTCTTTCGTCGCCTATCATCGCCAAGGCATCCACCACATGCTCTTAGTCACTTGACCCTATAACTTTGACGTCTCTTGCGAAACATCTCCATTTTCTTTCAAGGACTTGCAAGGTCTTTCACCTTGCGCGTTATGCCGTAATCAACTACGACTCTTTCGAGTCTTCATCGTATTACTTTTGAATTTCAAAGCTAGTTTGAATATTCGTTTTGACGCAATCAAAAAATTCTTGTTGCTGATGGCACGGTCTGCACTAAACCTTTACGAATGTGCAGTTTCCATCAGCAACGCTGATTCGACTCTATGAATTTTTAAAGAACAGCCGATTGATCGATGGATATCGATCAACATCAAAGCAGCCTTTTGCAAAGCTGCTTTGGTGTTGATTCATCACCCTTGCGGGTGCATCGTGTTGGTTGGTGGAGGATGACGGGATCGAACCGACGACCCCCTGCTTGCAAAGCAGGTGCTCTCCCAGCTGAGCTAATCCCCCCTGGACTCTTTGCCGCTTGTCGCATTGTGGTGTCGTCCGTGACCTGTAGCACTTGGTGGGTCTGGGTGGTCTCGAACCACCGACCCCCGCCTTATCAAGACGGTGCTCTAACCAACTGAGCTACAGACCCAAGCCGGCCACTGCTTGCGACAGATACCCAAGCATCCGCCACTCTACAGCGACTTCTTCCAACAACCGATAAGTGTGGGCGTTCAAATTAAACTGCGGTTTTCCAGAAAGGAGGTGATCCAGCCGCACCTTCCGATACGGCTACCTTGTTACGACTTCACCCCAGTCACGAACCCTGCCGTGGTAATCGCCCTCCTTGCGGTTAGGCTAACTACTTCTGGCAGAACCCGCTCCCATGGTGTGACGGGCGGTGTGTACAAGACCCGGGAACGTATTCACCGTGACATTCTGATCCACGATTACTAGCGATTCCGACTTCACGCAGTCGAGTTGCAGACTGCGATCCGGACTACGACTGGCTTTATGGGATTAGCTCCCCCTCGCGGGTTGGCAACCCTTTGTACCAGCCATTGTATGACGTGTGTAGCCCCACCTATAAGGGCCATGAGGACTTGACGTCATCCCCACCTTCCTCCGGTTTGTCACCGGCAGTCCCATTAGAGTGCCCAACTGAATGTAGCAACTAATGGCAAGGGTTGCGCTCGTTGCGGGACTTAACCCAACATCTCACGACACGAGCTGACGACAGCCATGCAGCACCTGTGTTATGGCTCTCTTTCGAGCACAATNGCAACTAAGGACAAGGGTTGCGCTCGTTGCGGGACTTAACCCAACATCTCACGACACGAGCTGACGACAGCCATGCAGCACCTGTGTTATGGCTCTCTTTCGAGCACAATCGCGTCTCTGCGATCTTCCATACATGTCAAAGGTGGGTAAGGTTTTTCGCGTTGCATCGAATTAAACCACATCATCCACCGCTTGTGCGGGTCCCCGTCAATTCCTTTGAGTTTTAACCTTGCGGCCGTACTCCCCAGGCGGTCAACTTCACGCGTTAGCTTCGTTACTGAGAAAGTGAATTCCCAACAACCAGTTGACATCGTTTAGGGCGTGGACTACCAGGGTATCTAATCCTGTTTGCT
>NZ_JAUJUJ010000342.1 GCF_030711595.1 Stenotrophomonas sp. YIM B06876 | reverse complement strand
GTGGTGGTGCCGATCGCCCTGCTGGGCACCTTCGCCACGCTGCTGGCGCTCGGCTTCTCGATCAACGTGCTGACCATGTTCGGCATGGTGCTGGTGATCGGCATCGTGGTCGACGACGCGATCGTGGTGGTCGAGAACGTCGAGCGCATCATGACCGAGGAGGGGCTGCCACCGCTGGAGGCCACGCGCAAGGCCATGGGCCAGATCTCGGGCGCCATCGTCGGCGTGACCGTGGTGCTGATCTCGGTGTTCGTGCCGCTGGCCTTCTTCTCGGGCTCCGTGGGCAACATCTACCGCCAGTTCTCCGCCGTCATGGTGGCCTCGATCGGCTTCTCGGCCTTCCTCGCGCTGTCGCTCACGCCGGCGCTGTGCGCCACGCTGCTCAAGCCGGTCGAGGCCGGCCACCACCACGAGAAGAAAGGCTTCTTTGGCTGGTTCAACCGCGGTTTCACGCGCACCGCCAAGGGCTACGAAGGCCTGGTGGCGCGCATGCTGCGCCGCGCCGGCCGCTACCTGGTGATCTACGCCGCCATCATCGGCGTCGTGGCCCTGGTGTACACGCGCCTGCCCACCTCCTTCCTGCCCGGCGAAGACCAGGGCACGCTGCTGGTCAACGTGCAGCTGCCCCCTGGCGCGACGCTGGAGCGCACCAAGAACGTGATGGCGCAGGTCGAAGGCTTCATGCTCCAGCAGCCCGAAGTGCAGAGCATGGTCGGCGTGCTCGGCTTCAGCTTCTCGGGCCAGGGCCAGAACGCCGGCCTGGCCTTCGTGACGCTGAAGGACTGGCACGAGCGCAAGGGCCCGGGCCAGTCGGCCGATGCGCTGGCCGGGCGCGCGTTTGGCGCGCTCTCGGGCATCCGCGACGCCTTCATCTACCCGCTGAGCCCGCCGCCGATT
>NZ_JAUJUJ010000341.1 GCF_030711595.1 Stenotrophomonas sp. YIM B06876 | reverse complement strand
CGGGGCTGGGCGAGCACCGAAATCGCCCACCAGCGCTTGTGCAGGCCCGTCACGCCGTCGAGGCGGCCCAGTGCCGCGGGTTCGAGGCGCAGGCGCGAGAGGATGACGGGCAGCATCACCTTGTTGGTGATGATCATCAGCAGCACGCCCAGGCAGGCGGTCATGCCCAGCTCGTGCACGATCGGGATGTCGATCAGCATGATCACCATGAAACCGAGCGCGTTGGTCAGCAGCGCCACGGTGCCCGGAATGGCCAGTTTGCNGGCGGTCATGCCCAGCTCGTGCACGATCGGGATGTCGATCAGCATGATCACCATGAAACCGAGCGCGTTGGTCAGCAGCGCCACGGTGCCCGGAATGGCCAGTTTGCGGAAGGCGCTCTCGGCGGCCTGCTCGGAGGTGAGGCCGGCGCGTACCTCGTGCTTCCAGGCGTTGGTCATCTGCACGGCGTGCGAGACGCCGATGGAGAACACCAGGAACGGCACCAGGATGGACATCGGGTCGATGCCAAAGCCCAGCCCCGCCAGCAGCCCCAGTAGCCAGATGACCGGCAGGAGCGCCACCAGCAGGGCCAGAACGGTCAGGTTGACCGAGCGCGAATACAGCCACAGCAGCACGGCGGTGATGAGAAAGGCCAGGCCGAAAAAGCCGATGACGGTGGTCAGGCCGTCCATCACGTCGCCCAGCACCTTGGCAAAACCGACGATGTTGATCTCTATGTCCTTGTTATCGAACCGGGTGCGAATCGTCTCCAGCTTCTTGGCCACTGCGCTGTAGTCCAGCTGCTTGCCGGTCTGCGGGTCGATCTCCAGCAGGTCGGCGCGCACCATGGCCGACTTCAGGTCGTTGCCTACCAGCCGGCCTATCTGGCCCGACTTGGCAACGTTGGAGCGCACATGGGCCAGT
>NZ_JAUJUJ010000340.1 GCF_030711595.1 Stenotrophomonas sp. YIM B06876 | reverse complement strand
GGCGGCTCGTGCGGCTGCAGCGGCAGGTCGGTGGCCGGCGGGCCAAAGAACACGTCCAGCGTGAAGCGCAGCGAATAGGCCACGCTGAACATGCCGGCCACCGTGGCGATCAGGGGCAGGGTGATGTTCAAAAAGGCGCTGGCCTGGAGGAACACGGTTTCCGCGAAGAACATTTCTTTCGACAGAAAACCGTTGAGCAGCGGCACGCCGGCCATGGCGGCCGCCGCCACCATGGCCAGCGTGGCGGTCACCGGCATCATGCTGCGCAGGCCCGAGAGGCGGCGGATGTCGCGCGTGCCGCTTTCGTGGTCNCCGCGAAGAACATTTCTTTCGACAGAAAACCGTTGAGCAGCGGCACGCCGGCCATGGCGGCCGCCGCCACCATGGCCAGCGTGGCGGTCACCGGCATCATGCTGCGCAGGCCCGAGAGGCGGCGGATGTCGCGCGTGCCGCTTTCGTGGTCGATGATGCCGACGGCCATGAACAGCGAGGCCTTGAAGGTGGCGTGGTTCATGGTGTGGAACACGGCGGCCACGGCGGCCAGCGGGCTGTTCAGGCCGAGCAGCAGCGTGATCAGGCCCAGGTGCGAGATGGTGGAATAGGCCAGCAGGCCCTTGAGGTCGTTCTGGAACATCGCGGCATAGGCGCCCAGCAGCAGGGTGCAGGCGCCCGCGCCGCCGACGATCCAGAACCACGGCTCGGTGCCGCCGAGCACCGGCCACATGCGCGCGAGCAGAAACACGCCGGCCTTGACCATGGTGGCCGAGTGCAGATAGCTTGATACGGGCGTGGGCGCCGCCATGGCGTGCGGCAGCCAGAAGTGGAAGGGAAACTGCGCGCTCTTGGTCAGCGCGCCGAGCAAGATCAGCACCAGGGCGGTGAGGTAGAGCGGGTGGTCGCGCACCTG
>NZ_JAUJUJ010000339.1 GCF_030711595.1 Stenotrophomonas sp. YIM B06876 | reverse complement strand
CGCCACCACCACCTGCCTGGTATTTGATATGCCGGCCGCAGCGAGAGCATAAAAAACACCGGCCCGGGGCCACATAATGCCCGACTCCCTGTGGGCATTTGTTGCCATCGGGGGCGCTGCGCGTGCGCCCAATGGCGTCGCCCAAACAGCAATCCGGAAACGATCCGTTGGCCATGACCGCATTACCAGAGGCTCTGCGCCCTTCATTGCACAGCGCACCCACCCCACAACGCCTTAAATGGATGGCGCGCTGGACATTTGCCGGGGTGCTGGCACTGGCTGCGGCGCTGCGCCTGTGGCAGCTGGAGCAAAACGGCTATGGCCGCGAGTACTACGCCGCCGGTGTGCGCAGCATGCTGGGCAGCGTTCACAACTTCTTCTTCAACGCCTTCGATCCGGCCGGATTTGTCTCGCTGGACAAGCCGCCCGTCGCGTTGTGGATGCAGGTGGCAAGCGCCAAAACTCTGGGTTTCAGCGCGTTCAGCGTGATGCTGCCGCAAGTCCTTGAAGGCCTGGTCTGCGTGGCGCTGGTGCACCATCTGGTGCGCCGCCGCTTCGGCCGCGGCGCAGCGCTGGTCGCCGCTTTGCTGCTGGCCCTCACCCCCATCAGCGTGGCCGCCGATCGATCGAACAACACCGACAGCTGCCTGATCATGGTGCTGCTGTTCGCTGCCTGGGCGCTGATCCGCGCCGCCGAGACCGCCAGCCTGCGCCTGCTCGCACTGGCCATGGCGCTGGTGGGCGTCGCCTTCAACGTGAAGATGGCGGCGGCACTGGTGGTGGTGCCGACCTTCGGGCTGGCTTACCTGTGCGGCGCCACCGCCATCGCGGCCCGGCGGAAGGTGCTCCATTTGGCGGTGGCCGCAGGCGCCTTGGTGGTGGTGTCGCTGTCGTGGGTCACGGCGTTCGAC
>NZ_JAUJUJ010000338.1 GCF_030711595.1 Stenotrophomonas sp. YIM B06876 | reverse complement strand
GCGAACTGGAAGGTGTTGTACCAGTTGATGTGGATGCCGGCCAGCGTGATGAACTGGAACTTGTAGCCCAGCGCCGAGAGATCTTCCTGGAACGAGGCGATCTGCTTGTCGTTGAGGTTCTTCTTCCAGTTGAAGGACGGCGAGCAGTTGTACGACAGCAGCTTGCCGGGGCAGGCAGCGTGCACGGCCTGGGCGAATTCACGGGCGAAGCCGATGTCCGGCACACCCGTTTCGCACCACACCAGGTCGGCGTAGGGAGCGTAGGCCACGCCGCGGCTGATGGCCTGCTCCAGCCCGTTCTTGACGCGGTAGAAGCCTTCTGGCGTGCGCTCGCCGGTCAGGAAGGGCTTGTCGTTGGCGTCGTGGTCGGACGTGATCAGGTTGGCGGCCTCGGCATCGGTGCGTGCCAGCACGATGGTCGAGACACCCATGACGTCGGCGGCGAAGCGGGCCGAGATCAGCTTTTCGCAAGCCTCCTGCGTAGGCACCAGCACCTTGCCGCCCATGTGGCCGCATTTCTTCACGGCGGCCAGCTGGTCTTCGAAGTGCACGCCTGCAGCACCGGCGGCGATCATGTTCTTCATGAGTTCGAAGGCGTTGAGCACGCCGCCAAAACCGGCTTCGGCATCGGCCACGATGGGCAGGAAGTAGTCGATGAACTCCTTTTCGCCCGGGTTGATGCCGCGGCCCCACTGGATTTCGTCAGCGCGCTTGAAGGTGTTGTTGATGCGGCGCACCATGGTCGGCACCGAGTCGTAGGCGTACAGCGACTGGTCGGGGTACATGGTTTCCGAGGTGTTGCCGTCAGCGGCCACCTGCCAGCCCGACAGGTACACAGCCTCCAAACCAGCCTTGGCCTGCTGCATGGCCTGGCCGGCGGAGATCGCGCCGAAGGCGTTCACGTAGCCCTTCTT
>NZ_JAUJUJ010000069.1 GCF_030711595.1 Stenotrophomonas sp. YIM B06876 | reverse complement strand
CGCCGGCATCGGCGACTACGTGAAGATGGTCAACGACGCCGGCGGCATCAAGGGCCGCAAGCTCAAGTACGTGCCCGAAGACACCGGCTACAAGGTCGATGTGTCGGTCGCCGCGTACAAGAAGATCACCAGCCAGAACAAGGTCAACCTCTACTACGGCGACTCCACCGCGTTCTCCAAGACCATCAACCCCGAGCTCGAACGCAGTGGCAGCACGCTGATGGCCGGCGCCTCGTTCGCAACGGAATTGAACGACCCGAAGAAGTACCCGCACCAGTTCCTGGTCGGCCCCGACTACACCGAGATGTTCGGCATCCTGCTCAAGCACATCGCCAAGGAGAAGCCCGGTGCCAAGGTCGCCTTCGTCTACTCCGACTCCGAGTTCGGCCGCGANGAAGAAGTACCCGCACCAGTTCCTGGTCGGCCCCGACTACACCGAGATGTTCGGCATCCTGCTCAAGCACATCGCCAAGGAGAAGCCCGGTGCCAAGGTCGCCTTCGTCTACTCCGACTCCGAGTTCGGCCGCGACCCGATCGACAGCAGCGAAGCGCTGGCGAAGAAGCTCGGCCTCTCGGTTCCGGTGAAGATCATGACGCCGGCCGGCAGCGTGGACGTGTCCACCGAAGTCATCAAGCTGCGCCGCGCCGCGCCCGACTACACCATCTTCCACGGCTACATCCTCGCGCCCATCCCCGAGTTCATCACCCAGGGCAAGCAGATGGGCATGCAATCGAAGTGGATGGGCACGTTCTGGACCATGGACAGCTCCACTGTCATGAAGATGGGCGAAGCCGGCGACGGCTTCATGGGCGTCATGCCCTACCGCTACTACTACGACACCTCGGCCAAGGCGCCGATGCTCGAGAAGATCCGCGCGCTGCGCCCCGAGTACCAGAGCACGGCCTATATCCAGGGCTTCCTGGCCGCGATGCTGTTCACCGAATCGGCCAAGCGCTGCCTCGAAGCGAACAAGCCGCTCACGGGCGACAACCTCAAGGCCGCGCTCAACTCCATCAAGGACTTCGACACCGGCGGCCTGATCGGCGTGCCGATCACCATCAGCGGCAACTCGATCCCGGTGGGCCGCGTCTACAAGGCCGACATGAAGGCGCAGAAGATGGTCGCCGCCTCCGACTGGATCAAGCTTTGAAGCACCCCCTGAGGCCCTTGCGCGGCGTCTGCTGGCCTGGGCCGCGCCAGCATCCAGGCCCCAAGGCACTTGAACCGCCAAACAGAATGACCGACAACGCCACGCCCAACGTCCTCGAAGTCAACAACATCGAGGTCATCTACAACAAGGTGGTGCAGGCCCTGCGCGGCCTGTCGCTGGCCGTGCCGCGCGGCCAGATCGTGGCGCTGCTGGGCAGCAACGGGGCCGGCAAGTCGACCACGCTGAAGGCGATCTCGGGCCTGCTGGCACTTGAAGACGGCGAACTGGAAAGCGGCAGCGTGCTGTTCAACGGCCAGCCCACGGCGCGGCTTGCGCCGCAACAGCTGGTGCGCCAAGGCCTCTCGCATGTGATGGAGGGGCGGCGCATTTTTGAAGACCTCACGGTCGAAGAGAACCTGGTCGCCGCCACCTATGCGCTGACCGGCCGCAGCGATGCCAAACCCGACTTCGACCTGGTCTACAGCTACTTCCCGCGCCTGCACGAGCGCCGCAAAGGCCTGGCCGGCTACCTGTCGGGCGGCGAGCAGCAGATGCTGGCGATTGGCCGCGCGCTGATCGCGCAGCCGCAGCTGATCCTGCTCGACGAACCCTCGCTGGGTCTTTCTCCGAAGCTGGTCGAAGACATCTTCGGCATCATCGCGCGCATCAACGCCGAGCGCGGCACCTCCATGCTGCTGGTCGAGCAGAACGCCACCGTGGCGCTGGCCGTGGCGCACAGCGGCTACATCATGGAAAACGGCAAGATCGTCATCGACGGCACGGCCGAGCGCCTGGCCACTGACCCCGATGTGCGCGAGTTCTACCTCGGCATGGGCGGCGGCGGCGAGGCGCGCAGCTTCAAGAACATCAAGCACTACAAGCGCAGAAAGAGGTGGTTGTCGTGAGAGAAAACAACCCCCTGAGCGGCTGCGCCGCTTCCCCCTTCTCTCTCCTCGCTGCGCGCTGCGGGAAGGGGAACGCCGCCAGTGCGGCGGGGCGGCCCTGGCCTGGGCCGCGCCAGTTTCAAGGGCCGCTGATGGCGCGATGCGCAATGGATCACTGACATGCAGCACCCCGAACTGACCCTGCCGCAGATGCTGCGCGAGCGCGCACGCAGCACGCCCGAGCGCGTGGCCCTGCGGCAAAAAGACTTCGGCATCTGGCAGCCTTTGAGCTGGGCCGGCTACTACCAGCGCGCCAGCTGTTTCGCCCTGGGCCTGCACACGCTCGGCCTGGGCGCGGGCGGCCATGTCGGCGTGCTGTCGGAGAACCGCACCGAATGGGTGCTCGCGCAAATGGGCGCCGGCCTGCTCGGTGCCGTGGCCGTCGGCGTGTATCCCACCAGCCCCACTTCGGAAGTGGCCTACGTGGTCGCACACGCCGACATCGAGATCATGGTCTGCGAAGACCAGGAGCAGACCGACAAGCTGCTCGAAGCGCGCGCCCAGCTGCCGCGCCTGCGCAAGATCGTGGTGATGGAAACCAAGGGACTGCGCAGCTTCGCTCCCGGGCTGCGCGAACTCATCGTGACTTTTGCCGAGGTCGAGCAAGCCGGCGCGGCCGTGGGCAGCAGCGCGCTGATCGACGCCGCGCTGGCGCGCCAGAAACTCGACGACATCGGCCTGATGATCTACACCTCGGGGTCCACCGGAAAGCCCAAGGGCGCGATGATTTCGTGGCGCAACATGCGCGGCGTTGTGCCGGGCCTGGTCGAGCGCCTGGGCATCACGCAGGACACCACGCACCTGTCGTACCTGCCGCTGTGCCATGTCGCCGAGCAGATGCTGACCACCTTCACTCCGATCTACACCGGCGCGCAGGTCCACTTCGGCGAATCGATTCGCACCGTGCAGGAAGACCTGCGCGAGATCGCACCAACCATGTTCCTCGGCGTGCCGCGCATCTGGGAAAAGCTGCACGCCAGCATCAGCATCAAGCTGCAGGAGGCCGGCGGCCTGCGCCGCAAAATTTTCGACCGGGCCTACGCCGCCTGCCTGCCGCTCGCCGAGAAGCCGCGCAGCGCCTGGAGCCTGGCCGACAAGCTCAAGTTCAGTGCCAGCTACTGGCTGATTTTTCGTGCGCTGCAAAACTTCATCGGCCTGCGCCAGGCGCAGATCGCGCTGACCGGCGCGGCGCCGATCCCGCCCGACGTGGTGCGCTTTTTCCGCGTGCTCGGCGTGCCGCTGATCGAGGTCTACGGCCTGACCGAATCGAGCGGCATGGTGCTCGGCCACGAGCCGCGCGACGTGGTCGTCGGCACCGTGGGCGTCCCCACACTGGGCGTGGAGCACCGCATCGCCGCCAACGGCGAGCTGCTGCTGCGCGGCGACATGGTGTTTGCCGGCTACTACAAGAACCCCGAGGCCACGGCCGACAGCATTCGCAACGGCTGGCTGCACACCGGCGACGTGGTGCGCGAGGAGCGCGGCCAGCTCAAGATCGTCGACCGCCTCAAAGACATCATGATCACGGCCGGCGGCAAGAACCTCACGCCGTCCGAGATCGAGAACACCATGAAGGGCAGCCCCTACATCAAGGAATGCGTGATCGTCGCCGAGGGCCGCCAGTTCGTCGCCGCGCTGGTGATGATCGACTACGACACCGTCGGCCAGTGGGCCGAGTCGCAGCGCATCGCGTTCACGCATTTCCGCTCGCTGGTCGAGCTGCCGCAGGTGCGCGCGCTGATCGACGCCGCCATCGCCCAGGGCAACGCACGCCTGGCCCAGGTGTCGCAGATCCGCAAGTTCCATCTCTTGCCGAAAGAACTCGACCACGACGACGGCGAAGTCACCGCCACCATGAAGGTGCGGCGCTCGAGCATCTACCAGACCTACGCCGCCGAGATCGAGGCGCTGTACCGCTGAGAGCGGCTCGCAACGCAGCCGCCACCACCGGGCGCTGCTACCCTGTCACCACCGCCCCGCCTCAGTGCCCCAGGGCCACGGCGGTAATTTGTCAAAAACAAGAGCACTTGGCGCAGGCCCTGCATGTGTTTTGCGGCACTTTGTATCGC
>NZ_JAUJUJ010000337.1 GCF_030711595.1 Stenotrophomonas sp. YIM B06876 | reverse complement strand
TGGTGATCTGCGGCACGCTGCTGTAGGCCAGCACCAGGTATTTCTGCGCCTCGTTGGTGGTCTGCAGCGCGAAGATGCCGCCCGAATGCGGCACCAGGATGGCCGGCGTCTTATGCTGCTGCACCAGGCGCTGGGCGTTGATCGCGGTCTCGCTCGGGTTGTATTTGTCGTCGAGCGAGACGATCTCGAACTTGACCTTCTTGCCGCCGATCTCGGGGTTGGTGGCGTTGACCTCGCTGACGGCCATCAACGCGCCGTCGAGCACGTTCTTGCCGTACTGCGCCGCGCCGCCCGACAGCGGGCCCGAGTAGCCGATCTTGACGACCTCCTGGGCCAGGGCCGGGCCTGCGGTGAGTGCGGTGCAGGCCAGCACCAGGGCCGTCATGCGGCGGCGCGAGAGGGGCAGCGTGGAAGCGATCTTCTTCATGGTTTGTCTCCTAGGGGTGGATGGGACTCGGTCTTCAGGCGCCGATGTAGGCCTTGCGGATGGCATCGTCGGCAAGCAGCTTGCCGGGGTCGCCCTCCATGACGATGCGGCCGCTTTCGATCACGTACGCGCGGTGCGCGATCTTCAGCGCCGCAAAGGCGTTCTGCTCGGCCAGCAGCACCGTGGTGCCGGCCTGGTTGATGCGCTGTATGACCTCGAACATCTGCTTGATGACCAGCGGCGCGAGGCCGAGCGAGGGCTCGTCGAGCAGCAGCACCTTGGGCAGGCCCATCATGGCGCGGCCTATGGCCACCATCTGCTGCTGGCCACCGCTCAGCGACCCGGCCGGGTCGTCCTTTTTCTCTTGCAGGATGGGGAACAATTCGAGCACCTCGCCGAGCATGCGCTTGCAGCGCGCCGGGTCGCGCCGGTGCACATAGCCGCCGAGTTCCAGGTTCTTCAGCACCGTCATGCCCGGGAACAGCTT
>NZ_JAUJUJ010000336.1 GCF_030711595.1 Stenotrophomonas sp. YIM B06876 | reverse complement strand
GCTCGGCCAGCCATTTGGGCGAAGCCCATTGCAGGCGGGCCATCTTGGGCCGGATGGCATCGCCATAGATGCTGTTGAGCACGCTGCCAGCGATGTCCGAGCCCAGCGCGAGATCGAGGGAGCGCTTGAGGTAGGAGCGCGAAGCGCCGTGCACGCCACTTTGTTCGCGGTAGTCGTCGAAGAAGCGCTGCATGGAGGTCTTCACGGCATCGACCTTGATGCCGCTCAGCCGCGACATGACCTGCGTGACTTCCAGCAGTTCTTCGCGCGACAGGCAGCGCAGGACGGCTGCGGCCGGCTCTTCGCCCATGCACAGCAGCACGATGGCCGCCTGCTCCAGCAGGCTGTTGTTCTTGGCTTCCCCGCGGAGGGGGAGCGCGTCACTCAGGTCGGCCATGCTTTTGTACCCATTGTTTGACCACCTCGGCAACGCGCTCGGGCTCTTTGCCGGCCANAGCGCAGGACGGCTGCGGCCGGCTCTTCGCCCATGCACAGCAGCACGATGGCCGCCTGCTCCAGCAGGCTGTTGTTCTTGGCTTCCCCGCGGAGGGGGAGCGCGTCACTCAGGTCGGCCATGCTTTTGTACCCATTGTTTGACCACCTCGGCAACGCGCTCGGGCTCTTTGCCGGCCAGCACGCGCAGGTGATTGACCATCACGTCGACGGGCGAGCCGGGCGGGGGCAGGTCGTAGTCTTCCAGCAGCGGCACCACGGGCATCGCGTTCGGTGCGATGGCCGGTGCGCTGTGCTCGGCGCCGGGGGCGCTCTGGGCGGTCTTGCCTGCCAGGGCCACCACCGGTGTAAGGGCCGGCTCGTTCGCGAGGAGTGGTGGGGTGCCGGCGGCCAGGCGCTTTTGCACGCTGCGCAGCAAGGGGCGCACGACCAGCAGGAAGGCCAGCAGGGCGCCCGCCAGGTAGG
>NZ_JAUJUJ010000335.1 GCF_030711595.1 Stenotrophomonas sp. YIM B06876 | reverse complement strand
CCGATCCCGGCGGCCGCCTGCGTCAAGAGCTGGACCGTGGTCGAGAGCCTGGGCGCCATCTTTGTCTGGCACGACCCCGAGGGCGGCGAGCCCGAGTGGGCGCACCCGAGCCTGCCGCAGTGGGACGACAGCTCCTGGGTGCGCGGCCACTGGGACCACCTGGGGCTGCTGAACCAGCACCCGCAGGAAATCATCGACAACATTGCCGACTACGGCCACCTGAGCCCCATCCACGGCTCGACCGTGGAGCGCTACGAGAACGAGTTCAAGGGCCACCAAGCCATCCAGCGCCAGTGCGGCGGGCACCGCACGCTGGTGGGGGACGATCCGACCAAGAACACCCTGTACACCGACACGGTCTACCACGGTCCCGGCGTGCTGATTTCCATGCTGACCGGCATGTTCGAGACCGTGCTGCTGATCATGCACACGCCGGTGGACGACGGCACCATCAAGGTCTGGCACTCGCTGATCGTCAAGTCGCCGGGCGGCAACGCGCAGGTCAACACCTCCGACCTGGTGGCGGCGCGCCAGTTCCAGGAATCGAGCCGCCTGGCCTTCGCCCAGGATTTCGAGGTCTGGACGAACAAGGCGGCCTGCCTGAACGGCCTGTTCATCCCCAGCGATGGCCCCTTCATGAAGGCGCGCGTCTGGTACAAGCANTTTCGAGGTCTGGACGAACAAGGCGGCCTGCCTGAACGGCCTGTTCATCCCCAGCGATGGCCCCTTCATGAAGGCGCGCGTCTGGTACAAGCAGTTCTACAACCCGCGCGCCAGCAAGGGCGAGTACCTGGAGCAGTGCGAAGGCGTGTACGTGCCGCGCGGCGCCACGCCCTTCACCCAGACCGAAGCGGCCGAAACAACGGCCTGACAAGGCCCTGGCAAGGCGGTTGAAAGCCAGACCGGCCAGAGCGGTTT
>NZ_JAUJUJ010000068.1 GCF_030711595.1 Stenotrophomonas sp. YIM B06876 | reverse complement strand
AGCCAGCTGGCGCTCGAAGCCTTCACGGCCGCACTGCCCGAGCTGCTCGGCGGCAGCGCCGACCTGACCGGCTCCAACCTCACCAACACCAAGAGCACGCCGGCACTGCGTTTCGACGCCGCGGGCGCCGTGGTGCGCACCGAAGACGGCCAGACCGGCCGCCACATCAACTACGGCGTGCGCGAGTTCGGCATGGCCGCCATCATGAACGGCGTGGCGCTGCACGGCGGCTACATCCCCTACGGCGGCACCTTCCTGACGTTCAGCGACTACAGCCGCAACGCCATCCGCATGGCCGCGCTGATGAAGCTGCGCGTGGTGCATGTGTTCACGCACGACTCCATCGGCCTGGGCGAGGACGGCCCGACGCACCAGTCGATCGAGCATGCCGCCAGCCTNGTGGCGCTGCACGGCGGCTACATCCCCTACGGCGGCACCTTCCTGACGTTCAGCGACTACAGCCGCAACGCCATCCGCATGGCCGCGCTGATGAAGCTGCGCGTGGTGCATGTGTTCACGCACGACTCCATCGGCCTGGGCGAGGACGGCCCGACGCACCAGTCGATCGAGCATGCCGCCAGCCTGCGCCTGATCCCGGGCCTGGACGTCTGGCGCCCCGCCGACACGGCCGAGACGGCCGTTGCCTGGTCGGTCGCCCTGACCAACCGCGACCAGCCCACGGCGCTGTTGCTCTCGCGCCAGAACCTGCCCTACGCACCCAAGCGCGACCTGGGCGACATCAGCCGCGGCGCCTATGTGCTCTCCGAGCCGAGCGACGTCGGCCTGAAGAAGAAGGCCCAGGCCGTCATCATCGCCACCGGCTCCGAAGTGCAGCTGGCGCTCAAGGCGCAGCGCCTGCTGGCCGCCAAGAAGATCGCCGTGCGCGTCGTCTCCATGCCGAGCACGACCACGTTCGACCGCGAAGACGTGAAGTACAAGAAGGCCATCCTGCCGGCCGGCATGCCGCGCATCGCAGTCGAAATGGGCGCGACCGACGGCTGGTGGAAGTACGGCTGCGCTGCCGTGGTCGGCATCGACAGCTATGGCGAATCGGCGCCCGCGCCAGTGCTGTTCGAGCACTTCGGCTTCACCGCAGAAAACGTCGCGGCCACCGTGCAGGTGGCACTCAAGCGCAAGTGATTTTGGCAATCAACTCTGGAGAAACTTAAGCTATGACGATCAAGATTGGTATCAACGGCTTCGGCCGCATCGGCCGCAATGTGCTGCGCTCCGCCATCCAGAACTTCAGCGACATCGAAGTTGTGGGCATCAACGACCTGCTCGAGCCCGACTACCTGGCCTACATGCTGCAGTA
This sequence comes from Stenotrophomonas sp. YIM B06876, assembly GCF_030711595.1. GTDB lineage: Bacteria > Pseudomonadota > Gammaproteobacteria > Xanthomonadales > Xanthomonadaceae > Stenotrophomonas. The sequence goes on along the minus strand of NZ_JAUJUJ010000068.1, from coordinate 2,856 downwards.
CGACTCGGTGCACGGCCGCTTCCAGGGCACCGTGTCGGTCGAGGGCAATACCCTCATCGTCAACGGCAAGAAGATCCGCCTGACGCAAGAGCGCGACCCAGCCAACCTGAAGTGGAACGAAGTCGGCGCCGATGTCGTCATCGAATCCACCGGCCTGTTCCTGGACAAGGCCACGGCGCAGAAGCACCTGGACGCAGGCGCCAAGAAGGTGCTGCTGTCGGCGCCGTCGAAGGATGACACGCCCATGTTCGTGTTTGGCGTGAACCACGCCACCTACGCTGGCCAGGCCATCGTCTCCAACGCCTCGTGCACCACCAACTGCCTGGCCCCCGTGGCCAAGGTGCTCAATGACAAGTGGGGCATCAAGCGCGGCCTGATGACCACCGTGCACGCCGCCACCGCCACGCAAAAGACCGTGGACGGCCCGAGCAACAAGGACTGGCGCGGCGGCCGCGGCATCCTGGAAAACATCATTCCTTCGAGCACCGGCGCCGCCAAGGCCGTGGGCGTGGTCATCCCTGAACTCAACAAGAAGCTCACCGGCATGTCGTTCCGCGTGCCCACGTCGGACGTGTCGGTGGTCGACCTGACGGTGGAGCTGAACAAGGAAGCCTCGTACGCCGAGATCTGCGCCGAGATGAAGGCGCAGAGCCAGGGCGCGCTCAAGGGCATCCTCGGCTACACCGAGGACAAGGTGGTGGCCACCGACTTCCGCGGCGAATCGTGCACCAGCGTGTTCGACGCCGAAGCCGGCATCGCGCTCGACAGCACCTTCGTCAAGGTCGTCGCCTGGTACGACAACGAATGGGGCTACTCGAACAAGTGCCTCGAAATGGTGCGCGTGGTCGCCGGCAAGTAAGCCTGCACTGCACCCGCCTGCAACGCGCCTTCGGGCGCGTTTTTTGTGGGCGCCGTGCCACCCGGGTGGGGCAAAAACGCCTGGGTTATGCCGATTGGTATGGAATGCATGCTTTTACAAGACATAATCGGGGCAGGCTCTGTTCCGTGGGCTGGTATGCGTCAGTTCCACGGGCAGGGCTTTTGCACTTGTGGGGCCGCATTCGCTGAGCAAGCCGCCCCGCGTTCCGTCTTCCAAATCCTGAGAGCCTTGCATGCGCCAAGAACACGACTTCATCGGTGTCAAAACCATCCCTCCCGCGGCCTACTGGGGAGTGCACACCGCCCGCGCGGTCGAGAATTTTCCGATCACCGGCCACACCGTGGCCCACATGCCCGAACTCATTCGCGCCTTCGCCTTCGTCAAGAAGGCCGCCGCCCACGCCAACCTGCAGCTGGGCGCCATCAACGAAACCCAGGCCAGCGCCATCGCCAAGGCTTGCGATGACCTGATTGCCGGCCAGCTGCACGACCAGTTCGTGGTCGACGTCATCCAGGGCGGCGCCGGCACCTCCACGAACATGAACGCCAACGAGGTGATCGCCAACCGTGCCCTCGAGCACCTGGGATTGCCCAAAGGCCGCTACGACGCCGTCCACCCGAACGACCACGTCAACGCCTCGCAAAGCACCAACGATGCCTACCCCACCGCGCTCAAGCTCGCGACCTGGTTCGGCATCCAGGAATTGTTGAAAGCCCTGGCCAGCCTGCGCGGTGCCTTCGAGGGCAAGGCCGGCGAATTCGCGGGCATCCTGAAGATCGGCCGCACGCAGCTGCAAGACGCCGTGCCCATGACGCTGGGCCAGGAGTTCACCGCGTTTGCCAGCATGATTGCCGACGACGAAAAGCGCCTGCGCGAATCCGCCTATTTGATGACCGAGGTGAACCTCGGCGGCACGGCCATCGGCACCGGCATCAACGCGCCCGTGGGCTATGTGGATGTGGTCATCCCCAAGCTCGCCGAACTCTCGGGCGTGCCCGTGACCGCGGCGGCCGACATGATCGCCGCCACGGCCGACACCGGCGCCTTCGTCGACATCTCGGGCATCTTGAAGCGCATCGCGAGCAAGCTCTCGAAGATCAGCAACGACCTGCGCCTGCTCTCGTCGGGCCCGCAGGCCGGCATCGGCGACATCCGCCTGCCCGCGCGCCAGGCCGGCTCGTCGATCATGCCGGGCAAGGTCAACCCGGTGATCCCCGAGGTGATGAACCAGGTCTGCTTCGAAGTGATCGGCAACGACGTCGCCATCACCATGGCTTCCGAGGCCGGCCAGCTGCAGCTCAACGCCTTCGAGCCGCTGATGGGCTGGGCGCTGCACAAGAGCCTGACGCACCTGGCGCGCGCCTGCCACACGCTGCAGGTCAACTGCGTCGAGGGCATCGAAGCGAACGAGGAGCTGCTGGGCCTGCGCATCGCCGAGTCGGTGACGCTGGTGACGGCGCTCAACCCGCTGATCGGCTACGAAAAGTCGGCCTCCATCGCCAAGGCCGCCATGGCCAGCGGCAAGACCATCGCCGTCATCGCCGAAGAACTCGGCATCATGGGCCAGGCCGAAATGCGCCAGCTGCTCGTGGCCGAGAAGCTGACCCAGGCCGGCGCGCTGAGCGCGGCCTGAAGGCCGGCCGTTTCAGTAATGCGGCGGCAGCTCGTCGCGCAGGTTGCGCGGCGCGGCGCTGCCGCCTTCGGGCATCTGCTGGCGCAGGCGGTGCAGCTCCTGCAGCAGCGCGTCAATCTGCTGCTGCTGGCGGTAGATGGTCATGTTCAGCTGCTCCAGCAGCTCGTCGCTGTAGCTGGCCTTGATCTCCAGCTCGGTCAGGCGCTGGTCGGTATCGTGCGGATGGTCCATGGCGCGATTGGACAGGAGTTTGCGCGGCCTGCGGCGCTCACGGTGAAATAAGCATGAAAAAGAGCTGCAACGCTTGTGTGGCAAGCGCTGGCAGCTCCTTAAATGTGAGTAA
>NZ_JAUJUJ010000334.1 GCF_030711595.1 Stenotrophomonas sp. YIM B06876 | reverse complement strand
CTCCACTTCCAGGACCGGGTCGATGGGCGTCACGGTCGAAACCCTTGTCTTTTTCTGGCTCATGCCACCATTCCTGTCTTTTCTGTACGGCGCCCCTGCGCCGGCATGTCCGTCTTGTCGCCTGCTCCCTCCAGCAGGTCGGTGCGCTCCAGCGCAATCGGCTGGCCCTGGATGGCGGCCACGGCGCGGTAGCCGAAGGTCATGGCCGGGCCCAGCGTGGAGCCGGCGCCGGGGTAGGCCGGGCCCATCACCGAGGCCGAGTTGTTGCCGATGCAGTACAGCCCCTCGATCACGCGGCCGGCGCCGTCGAGCACGCGTGCATCGCGGTCGGTCAGCAGGCCGCCCTTGGTGCCGATGTCGCCGGGGTGCAGCTTCATGGCATAGAACGGGCCCTTGGCGATCGGCGCCAGGTTGGGGTTGGGCTTGACGCTGGCGTCGCCGTAGTAGCGATCGAACACGTTGCCGCCGCGGTCGAAGTCCAGGTCCTTGCCGGTGCGGGCAAATTCGGTCATGCGCGCCGCGCTGGCCACCAGGCCGGCAGGGTCCACGCCGATCTGGCCGGCCAGTTCCTCCAGCGTCTCGCCCTTCCAGTACACCGTATTCAGCCAGCTCTTGCGCATCCGGCTGTCGGGCACGGCCGAGCCGGGCATCAGCGGGCCGATGGGGTAGTTGGCGCGGAAGGTGGCGTCAAACACGATCCAGGCGGGAATGGCGCCGCCGGTCTGGGCATGGTTGGCGAACATCGCCTGCTGGAATTCCGGGTACGGGCCGGACTCGTTCAAAAAGCGCTCGCCGCGTGCGTTGACCACCATGCAGCCGGGCAGCGAGCGCTCGACGAACAGCGGGCGGAATTTCTCTTCCTTGGGCACTTCCAGCGTCGGCACGCCCCAGGTGTGCGCCATCAGGTGCAGCTGGCCGCCC
>NZ_JAUJUJ010000333.1 GCF_030711595.1 Stenotrophomonas sp. YIM B06876 | reverse complement strand
CGGGGGTGCCCAACCCCGGCTCGCCCTCGCGCAACCCTGGTTTTTGCTCGGGCTGCCCGCACAACCGGTCCACGCGCGTCCCCGACGGCTCCCGCGCCATCGTCGGTATCGGCTGCCACACGATGGCGGTTTTCAACGACCCCGCCAAAACGCCGCCGACGTTCACTCAGATGGGTGGCGAGGGCATGCTCTGGGTCGGCCAGCACCGCTTCACCAGCGAGCCCCATGTGTTCGCCAACATGGGCGACGGCACCTACTACCACTCGGGCCTGCTGGCGATCCGGCAGGCGCTCGCCTCCAAGGCGCGCATGACCTACAAGATCCTGGTCAACGGCTTCGTTTCGATGACCGGTGGCCAGCCCATCGAAGGCGAGCTCTCGGTGCCCGCCCTGGTGGCCGAATTGCGCGCCGAAGGCGTGCAGGAAGTGACTGTGGTGACCGACGAGCCGGAGCGCTACGCAGACGCAGGGGCGCCGGTGCTGCACCGCTCCGAGATGGATNGCTCTCGGTGCCCGCCCTGGTGGCCGAATTGCGCGCCGAAGGCGTGCAGGAAGTGACTGTGGTGACCGACGAGCCGGAGCGCTACGCAGACGCAGGGGCGCCGGTGCTGCACCGCTCCGAGATGGATGCGGTGATGGCGCGCTACCGCGAATACCCTGGCCTGTCGGTGATCGTGTACGCACAGCCCTGTGCCACCGAGCGACGGCGCCTGCGCAAGCGCGGCAAGTGGGAGGACCCGCAGAAGCGCAGCTTCATCAATGCAGCGGTCTGCGAGGGTTGCGGCGATTGTTCCAAGGCTTCGGGCTGCCTCTCGATCGAACCCATGGACACGCCCTTTGGCCGCAAGCGCAAGATCAACCAGAGCTCCTGCAACAAGGACTTCAGCTGCATCGAGGGCTTCTGCCCCAGCTTCGTCACCGTGC
>NZ_JAUJUJ010000332.1 GCF_030711595.1 Stenotrophomonas sp. YIM B06876 | reverse complement strand
GCCGAACTGGTCGCCAGCCTGGCACCGGCGCGCAGCTATGCGCACTGGGAACTGGTGCCGCACGGCACGGCGAATGCCGATGCGCGCCGCAGTCGCCTGGTGGAGCGCGTGGCGCAGCAACTGCGCGGCGTGGCCCAGGAATCCACATGAAATAGGCTGCTAACGCTTGCTGGATAAGCGTTAGCAGCTATCAAATCTCCAGGCCGTTGGCCTCAGAAGGTGTGAAGGAATCCGGCGTGGCCGAGCGGGCATGGCGGGTTCGTTCACACCTTCTCATGTCTCGTCCTTGGGCCAGTGCAGGTTCAGGCTGGCGTGCTGGCCCGGCTGGATGTCGACGCTGCCGCTGCGCTGGACGCCGCCGAAGTCGGCGACCACGCGGTAATGCCCGGCGGGCAGCTTCACGTCGGTCAGCGGGCCGGCGTCGGAGAGCGCGAACACGTCTTCGCCCTTGGCGTTGTAGATGTTCAGTTGCAGGCCCGCGGCATAGGCGTTGTGCGGGCCTTCGGAGAAGGTCAGGCGCAGGTCATAGGGCTGCATGTGGCGGTCCATGCGCGCGATCTGCTCCTTGCCGATGCCGCCGTTCTGGTAGCTGGTGTGGATGTGCGTGCGCTGCGGCACAGAGGGCATGTCTTGTGCCGAGACCGGCGCAACCGCTGCGCCCAGCGCCAGGGCGGCGGCGGCGGTGAGAAGGATTTTGGGGGTGGTCATGATTTTCNATCTGCTCCTTGCCGATGCCGCCGTTCTGGTAGCTGGTGTGGATGTGCGTGCGCTGCGGCACAGAGGGCATGTCTTGTGCCGAGACCGGCGCAACCGCTGCGCCCAGCGCCAGGGCGGCGGCGGCGGTGAGAAGGATTTTGGGGGTGGTCATGATTTTCTTCCTTGCATTTTTGGATGCGCGGTGAAATTCCGCTGTGACAGCGTGCGGCCGG
>NZ_JAUJUJ010000331.1 GCF_030711595.1 Stenotrophomonas sp. YIM B06876 | reverse complement strand
TCGCCGACCATCTGGCCGAAGCTCAGGCACAGCGCCGCCGGGATCAGGAAGATCGCCAGCATCTGCGCCAGGTTGCTCAGGGGCGTCGGGTTCTCGTACGGATGGGCCGAGTTGGCGTTGAAGAAGCCGCCGCCATTCGTGCCCAGCATCTTGATCGCCTCTTGCGATGCCACCGGCCCCATGGCCAGCGTCTGCGTCGGCGTGGTCAGCGTCTCGAGCACCGGCTGGCCCGCGGCATCCTTTGCGGGCTGGCCGTCCCGGCCCAGCCTGGGTTGTTGGTAAACCGTGGCCTCGAGCGTGGTCACGGCCTTGTAGGGCGCCAGGTTCTGGATCACGCCCTGCCCCACCAGGAACAGCGCGAACACCACCGACAGCGGCAGCAGCAGCCACAGCGTGATGCGCGTCAGGTCGACCCAGAAATTGCCTATGCCCTGGGCCAGCCGACCGGCAAAGCCGCGCACCAGCGCGAACACCACCGACAGCGGCAGCAGCAGCCACAGCGTGATGCGCGTCAGGTCGACCCAGAAATTGCCTATGCCCTGGGCCAGCCGACCGGCAAAGCCGCGCACCAGCGCGAACACCACGGCGATGCCCGTGGCGGCCGAGAGGAAGTTCTGCACCGTCAGCGCCAGCATCTGCGTGAGGTAGGCCATGCTGGACTCGCCGGCATAGCCCTGCCAGTCGGTGTTGGTGACAAAGCTCACGGCGGTGTTGAAGGCCGAGTCGGGCGACACCGCGCCCATGCCCTGCGGGTTCAAAGGCAGCCACGGCTGGATGCGCTGCAGGCCGTACACGGCCAGGAAACCCAGGAAGTTGAACAGCAGCAGCGCCAGCGCGTAGCGCCGCCAAGGCATGTCTTCATCAGGCTGGACGCCCGCGAGCCGGTACAGCACGCCTTCGACCGCCTGCATCCAGCGCGGCAGGCGGCCC
>NZ_JAUJUJ010000330.1 GCF_030711595.1 Stenotrophomonas sp. YIM B06876 | reverse complement strand
CTCCGCCATTGGCGCGCTGATCGGCACCGAGGGCATCCTGAAGGCGGCCGAGATCAATAACATGGCCACCACGATGTACCAGAGTGAAACGGTGGGCCTGCGGCATGCGGCCGAGGCCAACATCCAGCTGCTGGCCGCAACGCGCTCGATCCGCAGCGCCATTCTTTCGTATTCGGAAGAGGACAGGGAAGGGCATCTGAAGGAGTTGGCGCAGCGCTTCGACAATCTCAAGCAGTCGCTCGACGCGTCGGAGAAGCTCTTCGTCAGGCAGGCCGGCAAGGATCTGGTGGCCAAGACGCGGGCCGCCGTGCAGGCCTATGAGAATTCCGTCAAGGAGACGGTCACCCTGCTGCGCGTCGAGCCCTTGAACGATAAGCGCGGCTCGGTCGAGCAGCTGACGGTTGCCGCGGCATTGGCCAACAAGGCCGACGACCTGATGACCGNTCACCCTGCTGCGCGTCGAGCCCTTGAACGATAAGCGCGGCTCGGTCGAGCAGCTGACGGTTGCCGCGGCATTGGCCAACAAGGCCGACGACCTGATGACCGAGCTGGTCGAACGGAAAAACGCCAACGCCGATGAGCTGAACAGCGAAACCGATCGGGTCTACAACAGCATACGGGTGCTGCTGATCAGTCTGACCATTGGTGGTGCACTGGCGGGCATCATCATCGGCCTGCTGCTCTCGCGCAGCCTGACGCGCCAGCTCGGCGGCGAGCCCGGCTATGCAGCAGAGATCGCCGGGCGTATCGCGCAAGGCGACCTCACGGTGGCGATCGACACCCAGGCCAACGACCGCACCAGCTTGATGGTCGCGATGAAAACCATGCGCGACAGCCTGCAGCGCATCGTCGGCGAGGTGCGCCAGGGCACGGACTCGATCGCCACGGCGACCGGCCAGATCGCCGCGGGCAACCAGGACCTGTCCTCGC
>NZ_JAUJUJ010000329.1 GCF_030711595.1 Stenotrophomonas sp. YIM B06876 | reverse complement strand
GTCAGGCGGTGCGGCTCGCCCTCGGCGCAGGCCACGTTGAGTTCAGGCGTGGAGAAGCTGGTCGGCAGCGCATTGAGCACGGCGCTCGGGTCGCTGCCGCGGCTCAGAATCTCTAACAGGCGGCAGCCGGCGTAGGTGCCGTCGTCAAAGCCATACCAGCGCTCCTTGAAGAAGATATGGCCGCTCATCTCGCCGCCCAGCGGCGAATTGAGCTCTTTCATCTGCGCCTTGATGAGCGAATGGCCGGTCTTGTACATCACCGGCACGCCGCCGGCCGCCGCAATCGCCGGCGCCAGGCGCTGCGTGCATTTCACGTCGAACAAAATCTGCCCGCCGGGCACGCGGCTGAGCACATCCTGCGCGAACAGCACCATCTGCCGATCGGGAAAGATGTTGCTGCCGTCCTTGGTGACGATGCCGAGGCGGTCGCCGTCGCCGTCGAAGGCCAGGCCCAGCTCGGCATCGCTGTCTTGCAAGGCGGCGATCAGGTCGCGCAGGTTTTCGGGCTTGCTCGGGTCGGGATGGTGATTCGGGAAGTTGCCGTCGACCTCGGAAAACAGCTCGATCACCTCGCAGCCCAGGGCGCGGAAGATGCCGGGCGCCGAAGCGCCGGCCACGCCGTTGCCGCAGTCGACGACGATCTTCATGGGCCGGGCCAGTTTCACGTCGCCGGTGATGCGCTCACGGTAGGCGTCCTGCACGTCGGCCTGGCGAACAAAGCCGCCGGGGGCGAGCTGCCAGCTCTCGGCTTCCATGGTGTGGCGCAGCTGCTGGATCTCGTCGCCATAGATGGCGCGGCCGGCCAGCACCATCTTGAAGCCGTTGTAGTCCTTGGGGTTGTGGCTGCCGGTGACCTGGATGCCGCTTGAGCACAGGGTGTGGGCGGCAAAGTACAGCTGCGGCGTGGTGACCATGCCGATGTCGATCACCTGCA
>NZ_JAUJUJ010000328.1:411-939 GCF_030711595.1 Stenotrophomonas sp. YIM B06876 | reverse complement strand
CTCCAGCAAAAAGCGCTACCCAGGCTGAACCGCTCGAAGCTCCGCTGAGCGCTTTGGCAAACAGTGACAGATCTGGGTCCTGCATCAGAAGCCGTAGGCGGCCACAGAGACACCCGGTTCCTGCGCGCCGTCATCGGTCAGGCCCTGCGCCGCCGGAGCCGCCAACTGCGCCGACGAGGCATCCGGCGCCGGGTCATAGGCGGCCACCGAAGCGCCCTCATCCAACGGGGTGCTGTCGGTCAGTTGGTTCACCACCGACTGGACTACGGACAGCACTGCCAGCGTGGGGCCATGGGCCACCAGGCCTGGTGGCGGACGGGTCGGCGCTCCGTGGAGCAGGTCGATGCCCATTCCGATCACCCCTGCTGCACCCACAATAAGAAACAAGCCGGTGAGAAACCGGCGCGACAGCTTGGTGTTCATGTTGAACCTCCAGCTTTTGCAGTGCCGCGATTGACGCGGGACACTTCGCGTGGACTTCCCTGGCACTGCCCGCCGGGGTCCGAATAGATTGACGGGACTGGGGCA
>NZ_JAUJUJ010000328.1:0-214 GCF_030711595.1 Stenotrophomonas sp. YIM B06876 | reverse complement strand
ATTTGAGCCCCCCGTCCAATGAAATGACGCTATGTACTTGACGGCTTGAGAGCAAGAAACATTGAGACGAAGAAATGCTGACTGATCGGAATCGGTCTGAATCAGACCCCCGCCCCGCAAAAGCGGACCTCCTGCCTGGAGGGCGTGTTGGCCGCAGGGTTTGCGGGGCGAGCATCGTGCTCTGTATTTGGGAGCTTCGAGCGCTTTATGGGTA
>NZ_JAUJUJ010000327.1 GCF_030711595.1 Stenotrophomonas sp. YIM B06876 | reverse complement strand
CGCGACAAGATCAGCGCCGGCCACTGGCAAGCGCACCTGGGCAAGAGCCCGTCGCTGTTCGTCAACGCCGCCACCTGGGGCCTGCTGCTGACCGGCAAGCTGGTGGCCACGCACAGCGAAACCGGCCTTTCCAGCGCGCTGGCGCGCCTGATTGGCAAGGGCGGCGAGCCGCTGATCCGCAAGGGCGTGGACATGGCGATGCGCATGATGGGCGAGCAGTTCGTCACCGGTGAAACCATTGCCCAGGCCCTGGCCAACGCGCGCCAGCGCGAGAGCGCAGGCTTTCGCCATTCCTACGACATGCTCGGCGAAGCCGCGCTGACCCGTGACGACGCGGCACGCTACCGGGAGGCCTACGAGCAGGCCATCGCCGCGATCGGCCAGGCGTCCAACGGGCGCGGCATCTACGAAGGGCCGGGCATTTCCATCAAGCTCTCGGCCCTGCACCCGCGCTACTGCCGCGCGCAGTACGAGCGCGTCATGGACGAGCTCTACCCGGTGCTGCTGCGCCTGGCGCTGCAGGCGCGCCAGCACGACATCGGCCTGAACATCGACGCCGAAGAGGCCGACCGGCTCGAACTCTCGCTCGACCTGCTGGAGCGCCTGTGCCATGAACCGGCCCTGGCGGGCTGGAACGGCGTGGGCTTTGTCGTCCAGGCCTACCAGAAACGCTGCCCGTTCGTGATCGACTACCTGATCGACCTGGCCCGGCGCAGCCAGCGCCGCNGCCGAAGAGGCCGACCGGCTCGAACTCTCGCTCGACCTGCTGGAGCGCCTGTGCCATGAACCGGCCCTGGCGGGCTGGAACGGCGTGGGCTTTGTCGTCCAGGCCTACCAGAAACGCTGCCCGTTCGTGATCGACTACCTGATCGACCTGGCCCGGCGCAGCCAGCGCCGCATCATGGTGCGGCTGGTCAAGGGCGCCTACTGGGACAGCGA
>NZ_JAUJUJ010000326.1 GCF_030711595.1 Stenotrophomonas sp. YIM B06876 | reverse complement strand
GTTGTAGGCATACCAAGCGCCCGACTTTTCGACGATGCGCGCCACCACGCCCATGTCGATGATTTCGCCCTCGCGCGAGATGCCTTCGCCGAACAGGATGTCGAATTCGGCCGTCTTGAACGGCGGCGAGACCTTGTTCTTGACCACCTTGACGCGGGTTTCGTTGCCGACCACTTCCTCGCCCTTCTTGATCGAGCCGATGCGGCGGATATCGAGGCGCACCGAGGCGTAGAACTTGAGCGCGTTGCCGCCGGTGGTGGTTTCGGGCGAGCCGAACATCACGCCGATCTTCATGCGGATCTGGTTGATGAAGATGACCATGCAGTTGGTCTTCTTGATGGTCGAGGTGAGCTTGCGCAGCGCCTGGCTCATCAGGCGCGCCTGCAGGCCGGGCAGGCTGTCGCCCATGTCGCCCTCGATTTCGGCCTTGGGCGTGAGCGCGGCCACCGAGTCGATGACGATCAGGTCCACCGCGCCCGAGCGCACCAGGCTGTCGACGATCTCGAGCGCCTGCTCGCCGGTGTCGGGCTGCGAGATCAGCAGATCCTGCAGGTTCACGCCGAGCTTTTGCGCGTACTGGATGTCGAGCGCGTGCTCGGCGTCGACGAAGGCGCACTGGCCGCCCTGCTTCTGCATCTCGGCGATGACCTGCAGCGTCAGCGTGGTCTTGCCCGACGATTCCGGGCCGTAGATCTCGACCACGCGGCCGCGCGGCAGGCCGCCCACGCCCAGCGCCACGTCGAGGCCGAGCGAGCCGGTGGAGACGACCTGGATGTCCTCGATCACCTCGCCCTCGCCCAGGCGCATGATGGTGCCCTTGCCAAACTGCTTCTCGATCTGCGCCAGCGCGGCCGCCAGGGCCTTGGCCTTTTCACCGTCGGCGGGCATGCTGCGGCTGATGGGTGCGTTCATGGAAATCTCCTTGAAAATCAACGGGATGAA
>NZ_JAUJUJ010000325.1:270-946 GCF_030711595.1 Stenotrophomonas sp. YIM B06876 | reverse complement strand
TTCTGTTCCTCGGCCCCACGGGCGTGGGCAAGACCGAGCTGTGCAAGGCGCTGGCGGGCTTTCTGTTCGACAGCGAAGACCACCTGGTGCGCATCGACATGAGCGAGTTCATGGAGAAGCATTCGGTGGCCCGGCTGATCGGCGCGCCGCCCGGCTATGTGGGCTACGAAGAGGGCGGCTATCTCACCGAGGCCGTGCGCCGCAAGCCCTATTCGGTGCTGCTGCTCGACGAGGTCGAGAAGGCCCACCCCGACGTGTTCAACGTGCTCTTGCAGGTGCTCGACGACGGCCGCCTGACCGACGGCCAGGGCCGCACCGTGGACTTCAAGAACACGGTGATCGTGATGACCAGCAACATCGGCTCGCACCTGATCCAGGCCATGGTCGGCCAGGACGCCGAGGACATCAAGGACGCGGTCTGGGGGGAACTTAAGAACCATTTTCGACCCGAATTCCTGAACCGCATCGACGAGACGGTGGTGTTCCACGCGCTCGACGCCAAGCACATCGAAGCTATCGCGCGCATCCAGCTCAAGCTGCTCGAAGGGCGGCTGGCGAAGATGGACCTGGAACTGCGCGTCTCCGAGACGGCGCTGGCCGAGCTGGCCAAGGTCGGGTTCGATCCGGTGTTTGGTGCGCGGCCGCTCAAGCGCGCGATCCAGCAGCGCATCGAGAA
>NZ_JAUJUJ010000325.1:0-252 GCF_030711595.1 Stenotrophomonas sp. YIM B06876 | reverse complement strand
CTGCGCGTCTCCGAGACGGCGCTGGCCGAGCTGGCCAAGGTCGGGTTCGATCCGGTGTTTGGTGCGCGGCCGCTCAAGCGCGCGATCCAGCAGCGCATCGAGAACCCGCTGTCCAAGCTGCTGCTCGAAGGGCGCTTTCCGCCCAAGAGCGTGATCGCGGTGGACGTGAACCCGGTGCTGGAGCCCGGCGTTTTCCACTTCAGCGCGGCGCCGTTGGTGTAAGGCATGTGCTTTGAAAATGCTAGCTGTCAG
>NZ_JAUJUJ010000324.1 GCF_030711595.1 Stenotrophomonas sp. YIM B06876 | reverse complement strand
ACGCCTGGCAACTGGTGCCCACCGGCATCGCCATCTACCTGCGCGACCCGGGCTACGCCGCGCTGATCCTGCCGCGCTCGGGCCTGGGCCACAAGCACGGCATCGTGCTGGGCAACCTGGTCGGCCTGATCGACAGCGACTACCAGGGCCAGCTCATGGTCAGCGCCTGGAACCGCAGCAGCGCCGCCTTCACGATCGAGCCCATGGAGCGCCTGGCGCAGCTGGTGATCGTGCCGGTGGTGCAGGCGCGGTTCAACGTGGTCGACGAGTTTCCCGCCACCGAGCGCGGCGAGAACGGCTACGGCTCCACCGGCAAGGCCTGAAAAGGTGTGAACGAACCCGCCATGCCCGCNTGGTGATCGTGCCGGTGGTGCAGGCGCGGTTCAACGTGGTCGACGAGTTTCCCGCCACCGAGCGCGGCGAGAACGGCTACGGCTCCACCGGCAAGGCCTGAAAAGGTGTGAACGAACCCGCCATGCCCGCTCGTCCCGCAAAAACGCACCCCATCGGCGTTGCAAATGCTCGCCATAGCCCGAGCTCTGGCTGCGCTTTGCGCCTTGATCGGGCACCTTTGTGCGGCCCGCTCGGCCACGCCGGATTCACTCACACCTTCTGAGTCTGACGCCAGCGATCCGTAGGCGTGCGCCTACCCAGATGCGACGCACGGGCCGACGTGGGGAGCGCTGCGGATCTGCTGCAATCTGACAACCGTGCGGCCCGCCTCGAATGTTCCAGAGGCGCACTGCCATTCCCATTCAAGGAGTTCTTCATGCACACCATTCAACGCGGCGCCACCTGGGCCGCTTCCATCCTGCTGCTTGGAGGGCTGGCCGCCTGCGCGCCATACCCGGTCCAGCAGCCGGTCTATCAGCAGCCACAGGCCTACCCGCAGCAAAACTACCCGCAGGGCGGCTACCAGACCTATCCGGCGCCCGGTGCCGCTGGC
>NZ_JAUJUJ010000323.1 GCF_030711595.1 Stenotrophomonas sp. YIM B06876 | reverse complement strand
TTGGCTTCCAGCGCATCCCACTGCGGCTTGCCGACCAGGCGCTGGCGCTCGGCAAACGGCGCGACCAGGGCCGGGTCTTCGTCGATGCGCTGCGTGTCGCGCAGCACCGTCAGCGCCTTCTGCATGCCGGCCACGGCGCCCTGCAGCGCGGCGTTGGCGTACAGCACCAGGCCATAGCCCAGGCCGCCCAGTTCCTCGGCGCTGAAGATCGGCGTCTTGCCGCCGATCACCATGTTCATCAGCTGGGGCTTGGCCAGGCGCTGCGGCAGCGCGCGGATCTCGTCGGCCGTGGTGACGGCCTCGACGAACAGGATGTCGGCACCCGCCTCACTGAAGCGCTGGGCGCGCTCCACGGCCGCCTCGAAGCCCTGCGTGGCGCAGGCATCGGTGCGCGCCATGATGAGCAGGTCGGGGTCGCGGCGCGCATCGACGGCGGCCTTGATCTTGCCCAGCATCTCCTCGGTGCTGATGACTTCCTTGCCGCTGAAATGGCCGCAGCGCTTGGGGCTGACCTGGTCTTCGAGCTGGATGCAGTCGGCGCCCACGCGCTCGAGCGTGCGCACCGCGTGGTAGGTGTTGAGCGCATTGCCAAAGCCGGTGTCGGCATCGACGATCAGCGGCAGCTCGACCGCGTCGCGGATGCGCGCCGTGTGCTCGGCGATGTCGCTCAAACCCATGAAGGCCTGGTCGGGCAGGCCGAATGACATATTGGTCACGCCGGCGCCGGTGAGGTAGATGGCCTCGAAGCCCAGGTCGGCGACGACGCGGGCCGACAGGGCGTTGAAGGCGCCGGGAACGATGACGCCGCGGCGCTCTTGCGCCAGGGCGCGCAGTTGTTGTTTGGTGTTCATGGAGTCGCTCAAAAAGTGGAGTCCGGCGGGCCGGGTGTTGATGGGGAGGGAACGCCGTCCCAGACAGCTGCGGGCACCAGCACCTCGCCGCGCATCAG
>NZ_JAUJUJ010000322.1 GCF_030711595.1 Stenotrophomonas sp. YIM B06876 | reverse complement strand
GGAGCACGTGCGCAATGCAAAAACTCGGTTCGGCCATTTTGATGTCGTCGTCAAGTCTTCAAGCTACGGTTCAATAACCAACGAAGCGCAAGTTGCAGCCCATTCGATGGGCGCTGAAGCCTTAACATTTGGTGAGCTTTTAAGTCGACTGCACAAATGATCCGTGACCGCGTAGTCAAGAGCCTCCGCGAGTTAGCTTCATCAATCGGCTCGAAAGCTGAGGGAACTCAATGGCACCTCTTCGGNGAGCTTTTAAGTCGACTGCACAAATGATCCGTGACCGCGTAGTCAAGAGCCTCCGCGAGTTAGCTTCATCAATCGGCTCGAAAGCTGAGGGAACTCAATGGCACCTCTTCGGTTCGGTAGACCGCGATGCAGAGGATGCAGCAGACATCGATCTCTTGGTTCTCTGCATAAGCGACGGCCAAGCAGATACTCTGCGGCAAGCCATTGATCCTGACGCGCTAGAACTACCACTTCATTTGGCCTTCATGACATTTGAAGAAGCGGCAGCAATCGATGCCACCGGGGTGCAGCAAAGCCGAGTAATCTTTCCTTAAGCAAAGCAAGCACTACATCTCTGGGGCAGAAGCAGCTTTTATCAAAGTGACACTTCATAAGAGGAATGCCTATCCCACGGGTGTTAGTAGGTAGAAGTTGGCCGTTGTAACCAGCTAGCCAGTACCTGTGGCGGGTTCGGGAGTGAACACAATCGTTGCAAAGCGGCCGTTACCGATGGCATCACGAGCGGTAGCAATGGGTCGACTGCTGGCAGACATGAAGGACCGCTGATGGATACCCTCGGCTTGTCGCGCTGCTCCATCATGTCTGCCATCAGGCGACAGACCGCTCATACAGCCCGAAACAGTCGTCTGGAGATGCCTGCAACTGTTCGCTACTGGCCGACTAACGATGGCCCGCACCCGTTGACTGCCTGTCCTAAACCGGACGCTCA
>NZ_JAUJUJ010000321.1 GCF_030711595.1 Stenotrophomonas sp. YIM B06876 | reverse complement strand
GCCCGCCGCTGGTCAAGGCGGCCACGGGCGAGGTCGTCACGGCCGAGGACCTGGGCGGTGGCGACGTGCACACGCGCCTGTCGGGCGTGGCCGACCACCTGGCGCAGAACGACCTGCACGCGCTGCAGCTGGCGCGCAACGCCGTGCGCAATTTGAATAAAAACAAGGCTCCAGCGCCCGCTGACAGTGCGCCAGTAGCTCCTAAATTCGAAGCAAGCGAGCTGTACGGCGTGATCCCCGTGGACACGCGCAAGCCCTTTGACGTGCGCGAGATCATTGCCCGCATCGTCGATGGCAGCGAGTTCGACGAGTTCAAGGCGCGCTACGGCACCACGCTGGTGACCGGCTTTGCGCGCATCGAGGGCATGCCGGTCGGCATCATCGCCAACAACGGCATTTTGTTCAGCGAGTCGGCGCTCAAGGCCACGCATTTCATCGAGCTGTGCTGCCAGCGCAAGATCCCGCTGGTGTTCCTGCAGAACATCACCGGCTTCATGGTCGGGCGCAAGTACGAGAACGAAGGCATCGCGCGCAACGGCGCCAAGATGGTCACGGCCGTGGCCACGGCGGCGGTTCCGAAGTTCACCATCATCATCGGCGGCAGCTTTGGCGCCGGCAACTACGGCATGTGCGGCCGCGCCTACAGCCCGCGCTTTCTGTGGATGTGGCCGAACGCGCGCATCAGCGTCATGGGCGGCGACCAGGCCGCCGGCGTGCTCGCCACCGTCAAGCGCGACGGTATCGAAGGCCGTGGCGGCCAGTGGAGCATGGAGGAAGAAGAAGCCTTCAAGGCCCCCATCCGCCGCCAGTACGAAGACCAGGGCCACCCCTACTACGCCACGGCGCGCCTGTGGGACGACGGCGTGATCGACCCCGCCGACACGCGCCGCGTGCTGGCGCTGGGCCTGGCGGCCACGCGCAATGCGCCGATCGAGGACACGAAGTTCGGCCTGTTCCG
>NZ_JAUJUJ010000320.1 GCF_030711595.1 Stenotrophomonas sp. YIM B06876 | reverse complement strand
CCTGCTCGACGATCTGGCGGTATTCGGCCTCGACCTGGTCGATGTAGCGCTGGCCCTCGGCCTTGACGAGGATCTTGATGCGCGCCTTCCAGGCGTTGTCGCGCCGGCCGTAGCGGTTGTAGACGCGGATCACGGCTTCGAGGTAATTCATGATCTGGTGCCACGGCAGGAACTCGCGCACCACGCTGCCGATGATGGGCGTGCGCCCCATGCCGCCGCCCACGCGCACCTGAAAGCCGACGCCGGCCAGCGGCCCGGTCTCTTGCGTGGCGAGCTGCTCGTCGCGCACCATTTGCAGGCCCACGTCGTACCAGGGCGTGGCGGCGCGGTCTTCGAGCGCGCCCGAGATGGCGATCTTGAACTTGCGCGGCAGGAAGGCGAACTCGGGGTGCAGCGTGCTCCACTGGCGCATGATTTCGCCGAACGGCCGCGGGTCGGCGATCTCGTCGGGCGCGATGCCGGCCAGCTCGTCGGCNGGCGAACTCGGGGTGCAGCGTGCTCCACTGGCGCATGATTTCGCCGAACGGCCGCGGGTCGGCGATCTCGTCGGGCGCGATGCCGGCCAGCTCGTCGGCGGTGATGTTGCGGATGCAGTTGCCGCTGGTCTGTATGCCGTGCATCTGCACGCTGGCCAGCAGGTCCATCACGTCGGCGCTTTTCACCAGCGGCACCCAGTTGAACTGCACGTTGGTGCGCGTGGTGAAGTGGCCGTAGCCATAGCCCAGCTCCGAGCCTATGCGCTGGCCGTTCGACAGCGTGATGTCGCCGAGCTGGTCCTGCGTGGCGCGCGCCTGGGCCAGCAGGCCGGCGTCGGGCTGGTCGTATTCGCGCGCGATGCGCGCCAGCACGCGCAGCTGGGCGCTGGCCAGCTCGCCATAGGGCACGGCAATGCGCAGCATGGGCGCGTAGCGCTGGATGTACCAGCCGTTTTGCAGGCGCAGGGGCTTGAACTCGTCCTC
>NZ_JAUJUJ010000319.1 GCF_030711595.1 Stenotrophomonas sp. YIM B06876 | reverse complement strand
TATTACTTGGTGATCTTGGCAACCACACCGGCGCCGACGGTACGGCCACCTTCGCGGATGGCGAAGCGCAGACCTTCGTCCATGGCGACCGGGTTGATCAGGGTGACGGTCATCTTGACGTTGTCACCCGGCATCACCATTTCCACACCTTCCGGCAGCTCGCAGGCGCCGGTGATATCGGTGGTGCGGAAGTAGAACTGCGGACGGTAGCCCTTGAAGAACGGGGTATGACGACCACCCTCGTCCTTGGACAGCACGTACACTTCGGCCTCGAACTCGGTGTGCGGCTTGATCGAACCCGGCTTGCACAGCACCTGGCCACGCTCGACGTCGTCACGCTTGGTGCCGCGCAGCAGCAGACCGGCGTTGTCGCCCGCCTGGCCCTGGTCGAGCAGCTTGCGGAACATTTCCACACCGGTGACGGTGGTCTTGACGGTCGGACGGATGCCGACGATCTCGATTTCCTCACCCACCTTGATCACGCCACGCTCGATACGACCGGTCACCACGGTGCCGCGGCCCGAGATCGAGAACACGTCTTCCACCGGCATCAGGAACGGCTTGTCGACGTCACGCTCCGGGGTCGGGATCCAGCTGTCGAGCGCGTCGACCAGCTTCAGGATCGCCGGCACGCCGATCTCGGACTGGTCGCCTTCCAGCGCCAGACGGGCCGAACCGGAGACGATCGGGGTGTCGTCGCCCGGGAAGTCGTACTTGCTCAGCAGCTCGCGCACTTCCATTTCCACCAGCTCGAGCAGCTCGGCATCGTCCACCATGTCGGCCTTGTTCAGGAACACGACGATGTACGGCACGCCAACCTGGCGCGACAGCAGGATGTGCTCGCGGGTCTGCGGCATCGGGCCGTCAGCGGCCGAACAGACCAGGATCGCGCCATCCATCTGCGCCGCACCGGTGATCATGTTCTTGACGTAGTCGGCGTGACCCGGGCAGTCGACGTG
>NZ_JAUJUJ010000009.1 GCF_030711595.1 Stenotrophomonas sp. YIM B06876 | reverse complement strand
TGGCGTCACCGGCCGCCACGCCGCAGCTGATCGGCGATACCCCGGCGATGCGGGCGCTGTTCCGCGCCATCGGCCGGCTGGCGCAGGTGCCGTTGTCGGTGCTGGTCCAAGGGGAAACCGGCACCGGCAAGGAGCTGGTGGCGCGCGCATTGCACCGCGAGTCGCCGCGCGCGCGCGGGCCGTTTGTGGCGCTCAATACCGCCGCGATTCCGGCCGAGCTGCTGGAAAGCGAGTTGTTCGGGCACGAGGCGGGTGCCTTCACCGGCGCGCAGAAGCGGCACATCGGCCGTTTCGAACAGGCCGACCGGGGCAGCCTGTTCCTGGACGAGATCGGCGACATGCCGCTGCCGCTGCAGACGCGATTGCTGCGGGTGCTGGCCGAAGGCGAGTTCTTCCGGGTCGGCGGCCGCGAGCTGATCCGGGTCGATGTGCGGGTGATCGCCGCCACCCATCAGGATCTGGAAACGCTGGTCGAGCAGGGCCGCTTCCGCGCCGATCTGCTGCATCGGCTGGACATGGTGCGCGTGCGCCTGCCGCCGCTGCGCGAACGTCGCGACGATGTGGCGCAGCTGGCCGACAACTTCCTCGCCATCGCCGCGCGCAAGCTGGATTCGGCGACCAAGCGGCTGACCCCGGCCGCCTTGCAGGCGCTGCGCGCGCATGACTGGCCCGGCAACGTGCGAGAGCTGGAAAACGTGTGCTGGCGGTTGGCCGCGCTGGCGGTAGCGGACACCGTCGATGCCGACGATGTCCGCACCGCGCTGTCGCGCGGCGGCCGCAGCGCGCCGCTGTCCGCCCCCGGAGTGGCGTCATGGGACCGGCAGCTGGCGGCCTGGGCGCGGCAACGGCTGGCCGACGGCGGCAACGGCCTGCATGCCGAGGCGCTGCAGCGGATGGAGGCGGTGTTGCTGGAAGCGGCGCTGGAGGCCACCGCCGGCCATCGCGCCGAAGCCGCGGCCCGGCTCGGGCTCGGCCGCAATACGCTCACCCGCAAACTGGGGCGCGGCCGCCCCCGCAGCCGGTGATCCCGAGGGCGGGCCCGGACCTTTCATGATCCGTGGACGCCCCGCTGGTTAGTTTTCCCGCAAGGAGTTGCCCATGCGTTGTCTCAAACCGTTCCTGCTGCTGGCCACGTTGAGCGTGGCCGCCTGCAGTTCCGCCCCGTCCGTCGCGCCCAAGCCGGTGGCGGCGCCCAGGGGCAGCCTCCCCAGCACCGCACAGCGGGCCGAAGCCAATCTGGCCCCGGCCTCGGCCAGCCTGGTCAGCGGCCGCCTGGCGCTGGTGCCGGAAGCCGGCGGCGTGCATATCACCGGCGTCATCGGCGGCCTGCAGCCGCGCCAGCAGGCCGCGTTCCATGTGCATGAAAACGGCGATTGCAGCGCGGTGGATGCCAGCAGCGCCGGTGGCCACTTCAATCCCGCCGCGATGCCGCACGGCCGCGCCGGCACGTCGCCGCACCATGCCGGTGACATGGACAACCTGCAGGCCGATGCGGCCGGCGTCGCCACGGTCGATGTGCACCTGCGCGGCGTCACCCTGGGCGGCGGCGGTGGCCAGGATGTGGCCGGGCGCGCGCTGGTGGTGCATGCCGGTGCCGACGACTATCACAGCCAGCCCGCCGGCAATGCCGGCGCGCGGGTCGCCTGCGGGGTCATCCACGTTGTCCGCTGACTCCCCTATTGCTGTCCACCGAAGGAGAATTCCGATGCGCCTGTTCCACCCCACCGTAATCCTGGCCTGCGCGCTGGGGCTGGTCGCCTGCAAACAGCAGCCAACCCAGGCCGTACCCGAGCCGGCCGATACCGCGATGTCGGCGGCCAGCGATGCCGCCGCCCCGCCGCCGCTGCCGGCGCTCACCGCGGTGGCCACGCTGGCGCCGACCCAGGGCAGCCACGTCAGCGGCACGGTCACGTTCAGCACGGTCGACGGCCACCTGCATGCCAGCGGCCAGCTCAGCGGGCTCACGCCCAACAGCGAGCATGGCTTCCATATCCATGAAAAGGGCGATTGCAGCGCGCCGGACGGCAGCAGTGCCGGTGGCCACTTCAACCCGGCCCATGTCGCCCACGGTGCGGTCACCGCCAACCCGCACCATGGTGGCGACATGCCCA
This sequence comes from Stenotrophomonas sp. YIM B06876, assembly GCF_030711595.1. Taxonomy (GTDB): domain Bacteria; phylum Pseudomonadota; class Gammaproteobacteria; order Xanthomonadales; family Xanthomonadaceae; genus Stenotrophomonas. The sequence goes on along the minus strand of NZ_JAUJUJ010000009.1, from coordinate 84,882 downwards.
ATATCGTGGCCGATGCGCAAGGCAACGCCGTCGTGGACGGCCCGGTGTCGAGCAACGTGAACATCGGCAACGGCGATGATTTCGACATCCTTGGCCGTGGCCTGATCGTCCATGCCGACGCCGATGATTACGTGACCCAGCCCACCGGCAACGCCGGCGCCCGTCTGGCCTGCGGCGTGATCCAGCGCGGCCATTGAGCGGTGCCGGGCCGCGCCACCGGCAACGTTTCCGGTGGCGTGGCGCGCAGCTCAGTAGTTGCGCCACAGGCCCGGTGTGGCCAGCTCCAGCAGGTGCTGGTCCGGGTCGCGGAAATAGACGCTGTGGCCGCCGGCCGGCCAGTCGGTGTGGCCTTCCACAGCGATGCCATGCGCGCGCAGGTGGTGTTCCCAGCCACTCAGCGTGTCGCTGGCAATCGCAAACGCCACATGCTGGCGACCGTGGGCAGCGTGCGGTGGAATCGTGCCGTAGGGCAGGATCACGGTGGCGTCGGTGCTGCCGCGCTGGAACAGCAGCAGCACCTGCGCCGGCGCCAGTGGATAGGCGACCAGGCGCGCGTCGGCATGCATCGGGTGCAGCCCCATCACCGGTTCATAGAAGCGCCGGGCGGCGTCGATATCGGCCACATACAGCGCGGTTTCCAGCACGCCGCGCAGGGCGGGCGGGGACGGCAGCGGCGATGGCATGGCGCACTCCGGCAATGACCTGTATGCCACCTTGCGCGCAGAGGTGTGCAGCAGCGATGAGCCGCCGCCGCGTCACCAGAGATCCTTTCCGGGCCAGGCGCGAGCGCGCCGCCCGGGCCCTCAGCCGGCCAGCAGCTGTGCGGCGTCCTGGCCGGCTTCGCAATGCACGTACAGTACCGGCAGCCCGTGGGCTTCGAGCACCGCGGCCATCTGCCGCTGGCGCATCAGGTACTGGTCGTAGATGCGCTGCAGACGCTCGCCGTCCTGCTGGTCGAAGGTGTAATGCGCGCACCACCCGGCCGGATCGAACAAGGCCATGCGCACTTCGCCCTGGGCATATCGCAGCAGCGGTTCAGGCGATGACTGCAGCCACTGCTCGCGGTCCGGCGCGAACATGGCCGTTTCCAGCAGCGGCCACAGCGCGGCCAGGCCCTGGTTGTCGTACTGCATGGCCATCATCGCGGCCAGGTCGTGCACGGTGAAATAACGCGCGTGCTCGATTTGCGCGCCGAACACGGTCTGCGCCAGCAGCGCGGTATCGGGCTGGGCCATGCCGTTGGCCAGCAGCACTTCCTCCAGGGCATCGGCCACCTCGCGGGTCTGCGCGGCGTCGCTGCCGGTCAACACGAACGGCACCACCCGCAGGCCACCGCCGGTCAGTTCCGGGTCGGCCTGCAATGGCAGCGGCACCGCGCCATTGGCGTCGGCGCCGAAAGCCAGCAGGCGCGCACCCTGGCCGCGACCGGGCGCACGCATCTGCAGCTCCTGCAGCCGACGGTGGATCGGCCAGCCGGGGCGCAGCACTTCGGCCGGATCGAAATGGGCGCCGGCAAACACCAGATCCAGTTCACTGACCTGCGGCACCAGCTTGGCCAGGTCACGCCCGACCAGGGCGGCAAGCTCGCCGGACTGCAGCGACGACAGCGCGGCGTGATCCGGATTCTGGCCACCGGCCAGCTCCAGTGCCAATACGCCCAAGGCGTTCATATCAGAGAGGGAATTGCTCATGTTTCGCGGTTGGCCCGTCACTGGCTCGAAGCTACACTCGACATGCATTATGCCTGCCCGTTGTGTGCAGGCGACGTTGCGCCACTCCTTCCCATGTCAGGTACCCCCATGCCCAGCGCCCGTCCCGTTGCCATTCTCGGTGGTGTCCGTATTCCGTTCTGCCGCCAGAACACCGCGTATTCGGATGTGGGCAACCTTGGCATGTCGGTGCGCACGCTCGGCGCGCTGGTGGAACGCTTCGGCCTGCACGGGCAGCAGCTGGGCGAAGTGGCGATGGGCGCGGTGATCAAGCATCCCAGCGACTGGAACCTGGGCCGCGAAGCGACGCTGTCTTCCGGGTTGTCGCCGCTGACGCCGGGCATCACCCTGCAGCGCGCCTGCGGCACCTCGCTGGACAGCATCATCACCGTGGCCAACAAGATCGCGCTGGGCCAGATCGAATCGGGGATCGGCGGCGGTTCGGACACCACCTCCGACGTGCCGATCGTCTACGGCAAGGCGTTGCGTGCGCGGCTGCTGGCCGCCAACCGGGCCAAGAGCACCGGCGACAAGTTCAGGGCGCTGACCCACGGTTTCAAATTCAGCGAACTCAAGCCCGAGTTTCCCGGCGTGGCCGAACCGCGTACCGGCAAGAGCATGGGCGACCACTGCGAGGACATGGCCAAGCAGTGGAACATCGGCCGCGATTCGCAGGACGAATGGGCGGTGTCCTCGCACCACAAGCTGGCCGCCGCCTACGAGCGCGGCTTCTTCAACGGACTGATCGCCCCGTTCCGCGGCGTCGAGCGTGACAACATCCTGCGTCCGGACACCTCGCTGGAGAAGCTGGCCACGCTGAAGCCGGCGTTCGACAAGGTCTCCGGCCGCGGCACCTTGACCGCCGCCAATTCGACCCCGCTCACCGACGGCGCCGCGGCGGTGCTGCTGGCCAGCGAGGAGTGGGCGCGCGCGCACGGCCACGAACCGCAGGCCTGGCTGCGCGATTCGCAGGTGGCCGCGGTGGACTTCGTGCATGGCGAAGGCCTGCTGATGGCGCCGACCATCGCGGTGCCGCAGATGCTCAAGCGCAACGGCCTGACCCTGCAGGATTTCGATATCTACGAGATCCATGAAGCGTTTGCCGCGCAGGTGCTGTGCACGCTGCGGGCCTGGGAAAGCGAGGACTATTGCCGCACCCGGCTGGGGCTGGACGCGGCGATGGGCAGCATCGATCCGGCCAGGATCAACCCGCTGGGTTCGTCGCTGGCCACCGGTCACCCGTTTGCCGCCACCGGCGCGCGGGTGATCGCCACCGCGGCCAAGCAGCTGGTTGAACGCGGCGGTGGCCGCGCGCTGGTGTCGATCTGCACCGCGGGGGGAATGGGCGTGGTGGCGATCGTCGAGCGCTGAGCGGGCACGCTGCGGGAGTTTCCGCAAGGGCGGCGGCCGTCGTTCGACGCGAACCGCGATGGGGCTGGGTGCAACGCGCCGTGGAATGCCGTGAAAGTGGCGGGCGCTGGAATATGACTTGCGTGCTCACACGCGCGGCCCGCTACCGACCGGGAGCGGCGCGATCGCGCGGGCGGGTTCCCGATTGCCGTGCGGGCGAGGTCAGGCGCCGCCACGCGCTGCCGGCGTGAGCCGTTTTGCGCGGCTCAATGGGCGTTGCCCGGCAATGTTGGAAAGCCGTGCGCGTCGCGTTCTTCGGCCACCGCCTGGTCCTGGATGCATTGGCGCAGGTCGCGCCGTTCCAGTGGCACCGCCGCTTCATTGCGCGTGCAGCGCAGCGCGTTGTGCAGGCAATGCCGGGCCAGCGCGTCCTCGCCCTGTGCAGCGAAACCGTCGCCCAGCGCTTCCCACGCCTCGGCGCCTGCGCCCTGGGCAATGGCCCGGTGCAGGAAATCCTCGGCCTGCGGCCACTGCCCTTGATGGCGTGCCAGGGCGGCCAGGGTCAGCAGCAGTGCGGGGCTGTTGGCATGCGCCTGCAGCCAGCGTTGTGCGCTGGCCCGGCGGGCGTCGAATTTCTGCACCGGCAGGCGCCCATATCCGGCCGCCAGCGATTCGTCCCAGCGGCTGTCCAACGCCTGTTCGAGGGCCCGGATCGCCGCGTCGTCCCAACCCAGCGCCACCGCGCGCTGGGCGTAGGCCATGGCCACCACCGGCTCGGCGCGCAGCGCCTTGGGTACGGCTTCCCAGTGGCCGGCCAGCACGTTGACGTCGGCGGATTCGACCAGCATCTGCGCTGCCAGCCGGATTTCCAATGCGGCCAGCGCGTCGGCGGTGAGCACCTGCTGCTGGCGCAGTGCACCGAGCTGGCCGTACGCCTCGGCGGCCCGGCCGGCGGCCGCCAGTGCCTGGGATCGCAGCCACAGTCCACGCGGTGGCAACGGCTGGAGGGCGTTGGTGTCCAGCGCCGCCAGCGCCAGTTCCGGATTCTGCTGTGCCAGCCAGCGTTCGGCGCTGTGCAGCGCATGCAAGGTGGGGTCGCTGTCGGCCAACTGCTGCAGATACCGGCCGGCGGCGGCATTGTCGCCGCGCGCTTCGGCCGCGCGCAGGGCGGCGACCTGGGCGATGGCGCGCACTTCCGGATCGCTGGCGGCGCTGTGCAACTGTTTTTCCGCGCGCTGCCACTGGCCGCGATCCAGCGCCTGCAAGCCTTCGGTCAAGCGCGCGCGTCCCTGGCGACGCCGGTGGCGGCGCCATGCGCGGAACGGGGCGCTGAGCAGCGACCACAGCAGCCACAGCAGCAGCAGGGCGATCAGCACGGCCAGCGCGGCCTGCGGCAGGGTGGCGATGTAGTCGTTGCCGCCGGCGCGCACGATCACTTCACCCAGATCGCGCCCCGGCTGCTGCGCCAGCCACTGCGCACCGAGGATGCCGAGCGCGGCAACCAGCAACAGGATCAGCAGGGAACGGAATGCTTTCATGGGGTCCTCCCGGCGCGCAGTGCACGCAGTTGCTGCAAGGTGCTGCCCAGTTCGGGCAGCAGCGGCTGCAGATCGGTATCACGCAGCGTCCGTAGTTCGGCCTGACGTTGCCGCAGCGCCGGTGAATCGGGCCACAACCGCGGCAGCCATTGCGCCACGCGATCCAGTGCCCGACGGTAGCCCCGGGTATCGCCGCGTTCCAGCGCGGCGCGCGCCAGGCTCAGCTCGATCTGCAACGAATCGGCCGCAGCGATGCGCTCGGAATGGGCCACCAGCACGTTGCCATCGGCCGGGCGGATCTGCACCAGCGGCGACAGCAGTTGCTGCCACCACGGCGATGTTCCGCGCCCGCTCGCCGCCGCTGCGGCATCCGGCAACTGGTGCAGGGCCCGGGCAAAGTGGTCCAGCTGCGCCTCGGCGCTGGCGCGCACGCCCGGGCCGAGGGCATCGACCGCGTGGCGTTCCTGGATCAGCGCCTGACGCAGGTTCAGGTAACCGGGCAGGTCGATACCCTCCAGCGCTGCGGCCGCCAGCGCATACAGGCGCCGGGCACCGTCGAGGTCGCCGGCGAATACCAGGCGCTGCTGCGCCTGGCTGAGCAACAGTTCGGCTTCCTCCTGGCGCAGCGCCTGGCTGCCTTGGCGCGAATGGTCGGCCAGCCGGGCGAAATTCTCTTCCAGCAGCGCGTTGCGCTGGCTCAGTCCCAGTAGCTCGTCCCGCAGGATACGGTTGGTGGCGGCCGCATCCTGGATGGCACGGGCGTTGGCACGCTGGTCGCGCCGCAGGCCCTCGAGGCTTTGCCCGAACGCAGCCAGCTGTTCGGCGGTGGTCTGGCGCAGCTGCAGGACCTGCCGTTCGCGACTGTGCCAGGCCTGGTAGCCGGACACGCCGGCGGCAACCAGCGCGGCCAGCGCCACGACCCCCGCCACCCGGCGCAGCAGGCGGTGGGGCGGCAGAGGGGCAGGGACTTCATTCATGGCGGCACGGCTTCCTGGGGGGAGCAAACCATCGCCGCTGGCACCATGGCCACGGCGATGGCTGGCAAGCATCGCCTGCGACGCCGCCGGGCTGCAAATTCACCGCTGGAAAGGCCGCGATCCTCACCGCGCGCGCAGCAGGTCGCGCGCGGCGGCAGCCAGTTGTGCCGGCATCGGTCCGGCCGCGGCGCGCACGCAGGTAAATCCCTGAGCGGCGGCCAATTCGGCCAGCCGCGGGCCGGCGGTGACCACCGGCTGCTGTTGCCAGCGGGAGCGGAGGTCCGCCGGCAGCTGCGGCAGCACCAGCAGCAGCGCCTCGCCGCTGCTCACCGCCAGCACGCTGGGGCTGGTCAGCGCCTGCAAGCGGCGCAGGCGTGCCGGCGGCAGCGGCAACGCCACCCGCTCATAGACGTTGGCCCGGATCAGCTCGGCGCCGCGCGCCTGCAGCTGCGCGGCGATGAGGCCGCGGCCACCGGGCGCGGTGACCAGCCCTGCGCTCAGCCCCTGCAGCGACGACAACGCCGGCAGCGCCAGCAATCCTTCGCTGTCCATGCGCGAGGGCGCCAGCACCTCGCGCACGCCATGGCGGCGCAATGCCCGGGCCGTGCCTTCGCCCACGGCCAGTACGCCCGCTGAATGGCGTGCATGCAGGGGCGCCAGCCGCGCCGCCGCATTCACTGCGGCCGGACTGGTGAAAACCACCCGGTCCGCGGCCAGCGCACGGGTCAGCTGCCGCCGCGATTCAGGGTCGTCATAGGCCTGCAGATACCACGGGGACAAGGCGATCAGGCCGGCGCCGACGCGGGCGGCGGCGTGCCGCAGCGACGCGTGGCCGCCGCGCGGCCGCAACGAAATGAGATGCCAGGGAGTGTCGGCTGGCACATAGGCGCGAGTGTTCATTCCATGCATTATGCGAGCGCTTTTTTGATCCTGTAGCGAGTCCATGTCCGATATCCCGTTTTCCCCCGTGTTGCTGGACCGCCTGCAGGTGGTGCTGGAGACGATGCCCGCCGTGGCCGCGATGCAGATCCGCATCACCGGCTACGACCACGATGCCCTGCGCATCCAGGCACCGCTGGCGGCCAACGTCAATGACAAAGGCAATGCGTTTGGCGGCAGTCTCGCGTCGGTGATGACCCTGGCCGGCTGGGCGCTGGTGACGCTGCGCCTGCAGCTGGCCGGTTTTGATGCCGAGGTGTATGTCGCCGACAGCAACATCCGCTACCGCGCGCCGGTGTACGAGGACCTGCTGGCTACCGCCAGCGTGGCCCCGGAGCAGGACTGGGACGCGTTCGTGACCACCTTCGCCCGGCGTGGCCGCGCCCGTATCGGCGTGCAGACCCGGCTGGCCGGCGGTGGCGCCGAGTTGAGCGGACGTTTTGTGGCGCTGGCCAAAGGGTAGGATGGGCGATCGCACCGGGGGTCGTATGCCGCGCCTTGTCCAGATTGCCATCGTGATGCTGTTGCTGGTCGCCGGCGCTGCCGCCGCGGCCGGTCCCACCCGCAGCCAGCGCACCAAGCTGCTGCAGTTCCAGGACGGCTACGCGGCGGCGGTGCGCTGGAGCGAGTTCGAACGTGCGCTGGAATTCGTCGATCCCGAACAGCAGCGGACGCAGCCGTTGAGCGATCTGCAGCGCGAGCGCTATCGCCAGGTGCAGGTCTCCAGCTACCGCGAGAGCGGCGGCGGGGTCTTGCCCGATGGCAGCGTCGAGCGCCGGATCGAGATGGGCGTGATCAACCGCAACACCCAGGCCGAGCGCCAGGTGCAGGTGCGTGAACGCTGGCGCTGGGACCCCGCGGCCAAACGCTGGTGGCAGACCCAGGGCCTGCCGGACCTGTGGCAGGGCCAATAAGCGCCACTGGCCGCCGCCCGGCCGGCTTGTGCGACAATCGCCGCCCGCTTATCGCCCCGTGACCTGAGTGAATTACGAAGAGTTGCTGGCCTTCGCTGGCCGAAATCCGATGTTGTCGCTGGCCCTTGCCGGCCTGACCGTGGCCCTGGTCGCCACCGAGATCGGGCGTCTGTTCCGTGGCTACAAGGCGCTGAAGCCGGCCGAGCTGACCCGTCTGGTCAACAGTGGCGGCGCCACCGTGATCGACCTGTCGAGCGTGGCCGAGTTCGAGAAAGGCCATATCGCCGGCAGCCGCAATGTGCTGGCGAGCCAGCTCACACCCACGCACAAGCTGCTGGCCGCGGCCCGGCAGTCGCCGGTGGTGCTGGTATGCCGCACCGGCAATGCGTCCGGCACCGCCGCCAAGACGCTGAAGAAAGCCGGATTCGAGCAGGTGTTCGTGCTTGATGGCGGTCTGCCGGCGTGGCAGGCCGCGGATCTGCCGCTGGTCAAAGGCCGCGCCTGAGCACTAAATTCCTGTGAAGGGCTTGTGCATGCTGCGGCGTGCCCCCATCGCAAGGGATGTAACAATCCCATTCATTGAACAGTCAGTTCTGGAGTCTTGAGAAATGTCCGAAGAGAACACCAACGGCGCCGTTGCCCCGGCCGAAGCCGCCACCGGTCCCGCGTTCACCATCGAGAAGATCTACGTCAAGGACGTTTCTTTCGAATCCCCGAATTCGCCGGCCGTGTTCAACGAAGCCGTGCAGCCGGAGCTGCAGCTCAACCTCAACCAGCGCGTGCAGCGCCTGGCCGAGAACGCCTTTGAAGTCGTGCTGGCGGTGACCTTGACCTGCAAGGCCGGCGACAAGACCGCCTACGTGGCCGAAGTGCAGCAGGCCGGCGTGTTCGGCCTGGTCGGTCTGGAACCGCAGGCGATCGACGTGCTGCTCGGCACCCAGTGCCCGAGCATCCTGTTCCCGTACGTGCGCTCGCTGGTCAGCGACCTGATCCAGGCCGGCGGCTTCCCGCCGTTCTACCTGCAGCCGATCAACTTCGAAGGCCTGTACGCCGAAACCCTGCGCCAGCGTCAGGAGCAGGCCGAAGCCGGCACCTCGCTGGCCGATTCCGAGCCGGCTGGCAACGCCTGAGCGGCGCTCCGTTACCGCGGATGAGCCATAACGCAGAAAAAGTCGCTGTTCTCGGCGCCGGTTCCTGGGGCACTGCCCTGGCCAGTCTGCTTGCCCGCCACGGTCATCCGACCGTGTTGTGGGGACGCGATGCGGCCGTGATCGAGGCCATCGACCAGCGCCACGACAATCCCCGGTATCTGCCGGGGATTGCCCTGCCTGAAACGCTGCGCGCCACCACCGACCTTGCCGCAGCGGTCGCCGGGGCGGCATGGATCCTGGTGGTGGTGCCCTCGCACGCGTTTGCCGAAACCGTACGGATGCTGGCGCCACTGCGACCGGCCGCGGCCGGCGTGGCGTGGGCGACCAAGGGCTTCGAGCCCGGTTCGGGCCGCTTCCTGCATGAAGTGGCACGTGACGTCCTGGGCCCCGAGGTGGCGCTGGCCGTGGTGACCGGGCCGTCGTTTGCCAAGGAGGTGACCCAGGGGTTGCCGACCGCGGTCACCGTGCACGGTGACGATGTCGCGTTTTCCCAGGGCGTGGCCGAAGCCATGCATGGCCCGGCGTTCCGCGCCTATACCGGCGATGACATGGTCGGCGCCGAACTGGGCGGGGCGATGAAGAACGTGCTGGCGGTGGCCACCGGTGTGGCCGATGGCATGCAGCTGGGCCTCAATGCCCGGGCCGGCCTGATCACCCGCGGTTTGAATGAAATGCTGCGCCTGGCGGCGGCAATCGGTGCCAAGCCGGAAACCCTGATGGGCCTGGCCGGCCTCGGCGATCTGGTGCTGACCTGCACCGGCGACCTGTCGCGCAACCGGCGGTTGGGGCTGGCGCTGGGCCGGGGCCAGACACTGGCCGATGCGGTGCGTGAAATCGGCCAGGTGGTGGAATCGGTGCAGACTGCCGATGAGGTCATGCGCCAGGCCGAACGCCATGGCATCGATCTGCCGATTTCGCAGGCGGTGCGGGCAGTGCTGCATGGCGACCTGAGCCCGGCCGAAGCCCTGCAGCAGTTGCTGGCACGGGACCAGAAACCGGAATACCCGGCCACGCTGTTCAAGTGACAATGACGGCATGATGACGCAACAAGCCCGGCGATGCCGGGCTTTTTTGTGCTTTGCGGCTTCACAAATATCGGCCGCCAGCCTGCCGCGGCGCGCACCCGCCGACCGCGCCGGAAGCGTGCAACGCGACGCCCGCGTTCGCGCGGAGGTCGGGCGCGGCAGATACCGGCCCATCCAGGTGCCGCCGCCGGCCGCAGCGATACGGAGCTTTGCGCCAGGCAAAAAGAAGCCCGGTCGGAGACCGGGCTTCAGTGGCGCGGGGGAGAGAGAGAATCTCGCGCCGGTGAAACGTGCAGCAATTACCAGGTGAAGCGCGGGCCGACGAACCATTCCTTGTCGCCACCCTTGGCCAGCTTGACCTCGCCGCTCAGGCCCCAGTTCGGGGTGAACTTGGCCAGGCCACCAACGCGGCCGTAGAACTCGCCGTCCGGATTGATGCCGTGCTTCTTGCTGTAGTTTTCGTAACCGGCCAGCGCATAGCCTTCGAACATCGGGCTGAACGCGGTGCGGGCACCGACTTCGGCGCTGTAGCCGTTGAAGCCCGGGCCGTACTGCGGGTCGAACTTCTGGTACGCGGCGCGGGCCAGCAGGTCGGTATTGGGGGCGATGCCGTAGTTGTAGCCCACACCCAGACGCCACTGGTCGACATCAATCTTGCCGGCATCGGTTTCCTGGGAGGTGTAATCACCGAAAACGTGGAAGTTCGGCGCCACGGCGACCGAGCCCTTCACACCGAAGCCGTCGGCGTCGCCGCCCTTGGCATCGGTGTTCACATAGCCGCCTTCCACATAGTTGTAGGACAGGCCATCGGCAGCGGAAGCGGCAAACGGCAGGGCGGCCAACAGGCCAAGCGCAATCAGGGAAGTCTTCATAATCGGGAATACCTTTTTAATTGGTTTGGTCAATGCGGCGGGTTGCTGGGCCGCTCCGACAGTTGTGAATTATCCGTTAGCCACCCCAATCCACCCTGAATAATAAACTGACCAGTACATAAATTAGGTGTGAAGGCGCGGAACTTTCGTGTTGTCTTCTGGTAAGGCCGAATGGCCCCATCCCACCGGCCGCCGCGGTAACGGTGCGGGGCAAAGGCGAACCTGGAAGTGGTGGGCGGGTCGGCCCGGCCGCCAGAAGCCAGAGTGGGGTGGCGGCCAGTCCGACGTGTTCGCCGGCAGGGCCGAGCAGGGCGCGGCACTGGCCGTGGATGGCGACCTGCCAGCCGGCCTGTTCCCGCTCGGCAACGTCCACCGGCGGCAGGCGCAGGGCTTGTAGTCCGGGCGCGCGGCGCGGCGGCCGCGATCGTGGCGAGGGTGTCGGTATCGCCCACTCGCGCTTCCAGCGAACGCCGGCCATGGCGGAACATCGGTCCGTCGCTCACCGCCTGCAGATTTTCGCCCGCCCGCAGCACCGGCTCGCCTTCACTGTTGGCCAGCCACGCCAGCGATGCGCGGCCAGATCGGCCAGGCCCAGGGCCGCGCCGGCATCGGTCGCGAGCGTTTCCCGCGCACCCCTGGCGATCACTACAACGCCGCGGTATTGCCGCGGCGTTTTCCAGTCAGAACCACCACCACAACGGATGCCCGGCTGCGCGGGAGCTGGGCACGCTTGCGTCGCTATTGCGTCATTGCGTCCTTGAATCAGCGCGCCATGTCTGTTTCCACTCCTTTGCAGGGTGACCCGGAGAGAATCGAGGGTCGCGACCCGTGGTCTTCGCGCATCGCCACGCGATCACCGACCGCAGGTGTCTTTCGGATATCCGGCCAGCCTGTGTGATGCAGGGCACGGACCTCAAGAGAGAACGTGGTCCCTCAGGTGTCGACGCTGCAGTCTGGGGAAAGACGTAAGGGTTTTCCTACGCAGTGCTGTTGGAGGCCTGGGCTATAGTTCCCTGGGCCCAATTCTGCGCAAGGAACTTCATGCGACGCGCCGCGACTTGTTTGGCTTTCGCTGTTCTCGCGACCTCCGTTACAGGATGCACTACCGCCATGCCAGCTCAATCGAATGCGCCTGTTCGATCTTCCGATGCACCCGTCATGGACAAGCGCAGCCGCACCGTCAATGGCAACGTGCTACCGCTGCGCTTCAAGCGTCATGACTTCGAGGCCCACTGCTACAACACGCAGGCATGCTCGGTGGTCTACGACAACCATGGGTTCACGCACTCCTATGAGCGCGCATCTGCACCCGCGCCGCTCGGCCCGGATTACCGGGAAAACTGGGGATTTGCGTCCTATATCGGCGTGCAGAACTTCCCCTCGTCCGCCCAGCTGAAGTGGATCTCGTTGGATGGTGCCCGGCACGAGGCAGAGGTTGATGTTGGCAGGATCTTCAAAGATGAAATTGCGTTGCACAGGATTCCCGACGAAGAGCTGCCTGATGGCATGTTCAAGCAGGGACTGATTGGTGGGCCAAGTATTTTTGTCGAGGTCAACGACCGCACCGTCAGCGTCTATTTCAAGGCGCTGATTCCGACAAAGTCGGAGCAGATGGCCGGAAACAGGTACAGCACAGGTCGGGATGATCTTTTCCTTGTTTTCACGAGAAGCTACTAATCGCAGGAAGCGAAATGAGCCAGGATTTGACCGATAAGCACCGGCTCGACGCGGACGGAATAGTGAAGGATGGCGTTGCTCACTATCAGGTCAGCGACCGCGAACTGAACAGCTATCGGGAAGCAAATGAGGCTTTGTCAGGCATGCATGCGCCGGTATTTCTGACGGCCAATAGACCGAACTCCCGTCTCTACCTCGCGGCGTTTGATGGCACCGGAAATGATGTGACCCGTGATCCACATCACCCTACCAATGTCGCGAAGCTGGATGCATCCATCAAAGTGTTGAACGAGCAGGGAATGGGCTCGGTCAGGTCCGGCTATGTTGCCGGACCGGGTACCCAGGCGGGCTGGTGGGGGAGGACGATCGACGGTGCCAAGGGACATACCTACGATGCGCGCCTTGAGGAGATGTACGAAAAATTCATTAATCAGGCGGGGGCGTGGAAGCGTGAAAATTCCGATGTCGATATTCAAGTAGCGTCGACCGGCTTCAGTCGCGGTGCGGAGCAGGCTGCAGGATTCACTCGCCTGGTTCATGAGCGTGGAATCCAGGATCCGCTGGGAGCGACCTACGAACGGGATTCCCAAGGCCAGATCAAAAGCGTTGCCTATGGCAACCCGCCGCTGGTGACCCCGGGCCAGGTAGCGCAGGCGGTGGCCCTGTTCGATCCGGTGGGTACGGGGCAGCCGGTCAACGAAAAAGATCGGCGCCTGCCCCCGTCAGTGATCTCCGGCATGCAGATCACGGCCGCGGATGAGCACCGGGTACTGTTCAAGTCCACCCGCATCATCGATCCGGGAATGACCGGCGATGGCCGCTTCCTTGGCGTCATTGTGGCCGGCGCCCACTCCGATATTGGCGGCAGCTATCACCGCGACGGGTTGGGCAGCCGGAGTGGCAATCTGGTTGTCGACTACCTCAATGCCCTCAGCGACAAACCATTGCTGGAAAAGCAGCCTGAGCCGGATGATCCACGTCTCAACGTGATCCATCGCTCCGAGGAAGGGATGTTGTTGTACCGGATGGGCCGCAGGGTCGATCGTTTGCAGCCGGACGGCTACGTGGAGCGACTGGTGCCTGGGCGCATGGCCAATGTTGCCGACCCGTTCAACGCCGAGCCGCGCGATGAAGTACTCAACGGCCGGTTCGCGCGACAGCCGGTAGTGATCGGCCCGGTGCCGGCGAATCCGTCTGAGCGGCTGGCGCCCGCCCCGCCTCCACCCAGATTTGGCCCGGACCAGCCGGGTCATCCCGACCACGGACTTCATCAGCAGATCCGCCAGGGGGTGGAGCGGCTCGACACCGCCCATGGACGGCGCTTTGACGAGGTGAGCGAGCGGATTGCCGCCAGCTTGTTGCCGGTTGCCAAGCAGCATGGATTGACCCGGGTCGATCACGTACTGCTCAGCCGGCACGGCACGCATGCGGCGGCTGGAGGCACCCTGTTCGTGGTGCAGGGAAAGATGGATGATCCCGCGCGGAAAATGGCGCATGTGGACACGGTGGCGGCGGCGCAGACGCCGGTCGAGACCTCGTTCAACCGGCTCGACCAGGTCAATGAACAACAGGCGCAGCAACGGGAACAGGAACGGGCGCTACAGGAACAGCGAAGTCACAGCCCGCACGCGCCGGCGATGGGAATGTAATCCGGTGTTTGCGGCGTGCTGCTGTTGCTGGCGCGACCGGTCGATCTGCCGCAGTGGGCTGGCTGTCCGCTGCCGGGCTACTTCTGTTGCGACAGGTATTCGATCACCGCTTTGCGCCGCGCCGGGTCGGCGGTGGCGTTGACCATCCTGGTGCCGGGGACTTTCTGCGTGGGGGATTTGAGGAAGGCATCCAGCGTCTGCGCATCCCAGATGATGCCACTGGCCTTCATGGCATCGGAATAGTGATAGCCGGGTGCGGTGCCGGCCTTGCGGCCAACGACGCCATGCAGGTTGGGACCGAAGCGGTTGCCCAGTTCCGGGCGGGTGTCATGGCAGCCGGCACAGATGGCGAAGGCACGATGCAGCTCCTGCTGGTGCGGGTCCAGCCCGGCGGTGGAGGACAGCGCATCGCGGTCGCCGCAGGCGGCCAGCATCAGGCAGATCAGCGCTGGCAATGGCAGGCGGAACATCGTTTCCTCGTTGCAGGCGGCGGCCGCGCAGGTGGGCCGTGCGCATGATCGCCGCAGGTGGCGGGCAACGCAAAGCCAAAGCTCATCCGTCCTGCGGGCAACTTCCCCCAGAAAAGCGGCTGCAGCCCCCTTGCAGGAGAAGGGAGGGTCAAAAACCCTCTTCCGGCTTCCGGCTTCCGGCTTCCGGCTTCCGGCTTCCGGCTTCCGGTTCTCCCTCTCCCGTATGCGGGAGAGGGAGACGTGGCTTACATCGCCGGGTAATTGGGGCCGCCACCACCTTGCGGCGTGACCCACACGATGTTCTGGGTCGGATCCTTGATGTCACAGCTCTTGCAGTGCACGCAGTTCTGGGCGTTGATCTGCAGTCGGGTATCGGCCCCTTCGCCGACGAACTCGTACACCCCGGCCGGACAGTAGCGCGCTTCCGGGCCGCCATAGACCGGCAGGTTGAGCGACACCGGAATCGCCGCGTCTTTCAGCGTCAGGTGGCTGGGCTGGTCTTCCTCGTGGTTGGTCGAGGACAGGAACACCGAGCTCAGGCGGTCGAAGGTGAGCACGTTGTCCGGCTTCGGGTAATCGATCTTCGCGTGCTTGGCGGCCGGCTCCAGGCATTCGTGGTCGGCCTGGGTGCGGTGGAGCGTCCACGGCGCGTTGCGGATGCCCAGCTTGGGCAGCAGCCACTGTTCGATGCCGGTCATCAGCGTGGCCAGGCCACGGCCCTTCTTGAACCACTGTTTGAAGTTCTTCGATTGCAGCAGCTCGGTCTTCAGCCAGCTGTTCTCGAACGCTTCCGGATAGGCGCCCAGCTCGTCGCGCGAACGGCCGGCGGCCAGCGCGTCGAACACGGCCTCGGCAGCCATCATCCCGGTCTTGATCGCGGCATGGCTGCCCTTGATGCGGCTGGCATTGAGGTAGCCGGCTTCGCAGCCGACCAGCGCGCCACCCGGGAACACGGTCTTGGGCAGCGCCAGGATGCCGCCGGCGGTGATCGCGCGGGCGCCGTAGGCGATGCGCTTGCCGCCCTCCAGATGCTTGCGGATGGCCGGATGGGTCTTGAAGCGCTGGAATTCCTCGAACGGGCTCAGCCACGGGTTCTTGTAGTCCAGCCCGACCACGAAACCGATGGCGACCTTGCCGCCGTCGGCGTGGTACAGGAACGAGCCGCCATAGGTGTCGCTGGCCAGCGGCCAGCCGGCGGTGTGCACCACCAGGCCCGGCTCGTGCCTGGCCGGGTCGATCTGCCACAGCTCCTTGATGCCCAGGCCGTAGGCCTGCGGGTCGCGGCCTTCGTCGAGCTTGTACCTGCTGATCAGCTGGCGGCCCAGATGCCCGCGCGAGCCTTCGGCGAAAACCGTGTACTTGGCGTGCAGCTCCATGCCGCGCTCGTAGTTGGGGCCGTGCGAGCCGTCCTTGCGGATGCCCATATCGCCGGTGGCCACGCCCATCACCGCGCCGGCGTCGTCATACAGCACTTCGGCGGCGGCGAAGCCGGGGAAGATCGCCACTTCCAGCGCTTCGGCCTGCTGCGCCAGCCAGCGCGTCACTTCGCCCAGGCTGACGATGAAGTTGCCCTGGTTGTGGAAGCACTCCGGCAGCAGTGCATGCGGGGTGGCCCGGGCGCCGGTTTCGCTCAGGAACAGGAACTCGTCGCGGGTGACGGCCTGCTTCAGCGGCGCGCCGCGTTCTTGCCAGTCCGGGAACAGCTCGGTCAGGGCCTGCGGGTCCATGATCGCGCCGGACAGGATGTGCGCGCCGGGCTCGGACCCCTTCTCCAGCACGCATACCGACAGTTCCCGGGCTTTCTCCACGGCCAGCTGCCGCAGGCGGATGGCCGTGGCCAGCCCGGCGGGACCACCGCCGACAATGACAACGTCGAATTCCATCGCCTCGCGCGGCGGCAGGGAAGAACTGGCTTCAGTGTTCATGCGGCGGGACTCTTGGGTAATGGCCGCCACGACAGGGTGGGGCGGCAGTGCCTTGGGGGTGCGCGTCAGCGTGACGCAGCGAGGATGTCCGACGGCGCCGCGGTCCAGACCGCATCGGCATGCGTGGCCAGATGGGCGAACACGCGCTGCAGATGCTTGATCCGGTGCGGCTGGCCCAGCACCCACGGATGGATGTTGAGCGCCAGCAGGCGGCCCTGTCCGGTGCGCCGCGCTTCTTCCAGCAGGAAGTCGCAGGCATCGATCAGCTGGTCCGCATATTCGGCTTCGGCATGCGGATTCTCGCCGACGATGAAGCGATCCTCCAACTCCAGCGACAACGGCAGCGCCGCCATCTCGCCGGCCGCGGCCTGCAACGGGCAGGGGAGCGCGTTGTTGGCCCGGTGGCCCAACCACTCCCGCCCGGCCACCCTGGGCAGTTCCGGGTGCGTTCGGATTGCGACCACCGTGGGGCTGTAGCCAGCGCACCTGCACCCCGCCCGCGGCCGGGTGCCGCGCTCAGCCGGCTGCGGGCGGGCGCAGGCGCGGGAACAGCGGGCTGGCCGCCACAAAGCACCACACCACCAGCACGAACGGCAGGGTCAACGCCGGCATGCCCAGCGGTTCCAGCGCCGCCGACAGCGCGGCATACACCACCGTGGTGGCCACCACGCCCAGCAGGGCATACAGGCTGGAGGTGGCGTTCACCACGAAAAACACGCCGCACAACGCGATCGCGGTCAGCGCCGGATTGAAGCCGAACGCGCCAGCGCGGATCGCCGGCTCGGCCGCGCCCATGCCCCAGGCCACCAGCAAGCCGGCCAGCGAACCAGCCAGCGCCGCCGCGCACGCCACCCGCGAGGCGATCAGCAGGCCCAGCGCGAACAGCACGCCGGTCACCACGTTGCCCTGGAAGAACACCTGGGCGATGCCGTTGAACAGGCCCTCGGCGAGCGTTGAAAAACCGACGATACCCTCGACCGTGGTCGCCTTAGGCAGCCCCGCCGTCGGCAGCAGGCCAGTGGTATGCAGGCGCCCGAAACGTGCGCAGGCCAGGACGAACAGCAGCGTGGTGAAGACGAACGGCGCGGTCAGCGCCGGCAGCTTCCACGCGGAAAACAGTTTCAGCAATGCCGCCATGAACACTGTGGTGCAGGCTGCCGCCACGATCACATAACCCCAGGTCAGCGCATCGGGCTGCAGGAAGTAGAGCAGGGCGATCGCGACCAGGGCGCCATTGAAGCCGAACAGCCCGGCGCGGATCCGGGCCCGGTCGACCCCGAGCAGCATCGCCGTCGCCGTGCTCGCCGCGGTGCCCAGCAGCACCGCCCAGCCGAACAGCGCCGAGTTGTAGAAAATCCCGATCAGGAAGGCCAGCCCGGTGAGGCGGTTGTCCTGCAGCATCACCTGGCCGATGCCGCGCAGTATCGCGTCGGCGAAGCCGGTCAGCGGCTGCCAGGGACGGGCGCGCGCGGTGTCGTGGTTGCCCGCTGGCAGCGGTGCGGCGGCCGTTGCCGGCATATCGGAAGAATGGGATTTCATGGGGTCCTTGCGGGGTGGGGAAGCGGAGCGGTGCGCTGGGGAACACCGCGGACGCACAGTCTGTCATCCCGGCGGCCGCCGGGCACCGCGCCCTACAGAAAGCGCAGCCACTGCTGTCCGATCCGGGTGAATGCAGCGGCGTGGCCGGCCACCTCGTCGGCATCGGCAAACCGCACCATGGCACGGTCGTCGGCCAGCCACTGCAGCAGCTTTGCCGGGTCTTCCAGCAGCGGATGGCCGTGCACCGCGGGCCGCTTCTTCGCGCCCAGATGCAGGATCACGCCAAATCCCTGGTTGCCGCGCAGGTGCAGCGTGGCGAAATATTCGTGGGTATGGAAGCTGGGGACCTTCCACTTGATCGCTTCGCCCACCTCCGGGGAAATGGCCCGCAACAGGTGCCGCAGGTGCGCGATGCCGGCCTTGTGCGGATGCTGCAATCCGGCCATGAAGCGGACCACGGCCGGGTCGTCGGCCGCGCGGACTGCGACGGCGCGGGGAGACAGGACCGTGTGGCGGACTGCTGGCCGGGACGTTGCGTCACCGCCAGGGCTGCCGGGACGGCGCCGGGCGGATGCACCTGGCGCGGCCCCCGCCAGAGGCGGATCAGAGCGCGGGTCCATTCACCGGTACCCGCTGGAGCGTGCCCGGATTGGCGGCAGCCACGCCGCGCAGGTTGATCGCCGCCATCGCCTTGCCGTCGGCCGAACGGCCCGGCGCGAACGCCTGGCAGCGGCCCCTGCCGCAGCAGCGGTGCGCAGCGGGTCTGTGCCGGCGTTGATCGTGGGCGCCTGTTGCGGCACAAAGGCGGTCAGCGGCTGCGTGCCGCTGCACGGCGCGCGATCGCCTTCACAGACCTGGCAGGCCCGCCCTTCGGCAGTGAACGGGGGCGCACCACAACGGCAGCTTCCGGACAGCATGGCTGGCTCCCTGGCATGGAATTCCGGTCGAAGCGCATCCTACCGCCAGTACTGGCGCACCACCCATTCAGCTTGTGCAGGCTGCAACCACATGATCGGCCAGTCCTGCGTGCCGCGATCGCTCCAGGCCGGTTCGCCGACACGCAGCAGCGGAATACCACCTCCCGCTGGAGCGCATCCACTTTGCCGGCGAACCGGCCGGACGGGACGTGCCGGGCATGGAGGCTGCGGTCACCCACCCGCCGCCGCTGCGATCCTGACCACCTGATTCGACTACCTTATCCCGTACCTTCCGGGCGCGATGGCGCTCCTGTGAGACACCATGACACTCAATCCGTTTGACCTCTTCGACGTCCGTTCCCTGCTCAGCGAAGAAGAGCGCGCCGTGCAGGACAGCGTTGCCCGCTTCACCGACGAGCGCGTGTTGCCGATCATCGGCGACTGCTTCGACCAGGGGCGCTTCCCGACCGAACTGATCCCCGAGATCGCCGATATGGGCCTGCTCGGCTGCTCGCTGCCGGAGCAGTACGGCGGCGCCGGGCTCAACGGGGTCTCCTACGGGCTGATCTGCCAGGAGCTGGAGCGTGGCGATTCGGGCATCCGCAGTTTCGTCTCGGTGCAGAGCTCGCTGTGCATGTACCCGATCTACGCCTACGGCTCGGAAGAGCAGCGCCTGCGCTGGCTGCCGGACATGGCCAAGGGCAAGGTGATCGGCTGCTTCGGCCTGACCGAGGCCCACGGCGGCTCGGACCCGGCCAGCATGAAGACGCGCGCGGTGAAGGACGGCGGTGACTGGGTCATCAACGGCTCCAAGATGTGGATCACCAACGGGTCGGTGGCCGATATCGCCATCGTCTGGGCCCACACCGATGACGGCGTGCAGGGCTTCGTGATCGAGAAGGGCACCCCGGGTTTCAGTGCCCAGGAAATCAAGCACAAGATGAGCCTGCGCGCCTCGGTGACCGGCGCGCTGTTCTTCGACAACGTGCGCGTGCCCGATGCCAACCGCCTGCCCAACGTGACCGGCCTGAAGGGCCCGCTGGGCTGCCTCACCCAGGCCCGCTACGGCATCACCTGGGGCCCGATCGGTGCCGCCATCGCCTGTCTGGACGAAGTGCTGGCCTACACCAAGGAGCGCATCCTGTTCGGTCGCCCGGTGGCCGCCACCCAGAGCGCGCAGATCAAGATGGCCGACATGGCCCGCCGCATCACCGCCGGCCAGCTGCTGGTGCTTCAGCTGGGCCGCCTGAAGGATGCCGGGCAGATGCAGCCGCCGCAGGTCAGCTTGGCCAAGTGGAACAACTGCCGCCTGGCGATCGACATCGCCCGTGAATGTCGTGACCTGCTCGGCGGCGCCGGCATCACCACCGAGCACAGTGCAATCCGGCATGCGCTGAATCTGGAATCGGTGATCACCTATGAAGGCACCGAGACCGTGCACCAGCTGGTGATCGGCCGCGAGCTGACCGGCATCAACGCGTTCTGAGTGCCGGGGCCGCGCTGGGAGGCCCTTGCCTGTGAGCCAGCAGGCGGTCCGCCGGCGGCGGCTTCCCGTCGGCACGCCGCAACCCGGGGATTTCCCGTTGCGGCAATGCCCGGTTCGCCAGCCCGCGCACCACGGAGTGTTGCTGGAAATGCGGGGCAGGCGTCATCGCGCCGCAGGGCACGCTCATCCCCGCAAAAAAGCCGCCCGCAATGCTGCCGGGCGGCTTGCCTGGGTGGCCGCAGGTGATGCGGTTACGGCATCAGCACCTTGTCGATCACGAAGATCACGCCGTTGGATTGCCTGACGTCGGCGATGGTGATGTGGGCGACGTTGCCCTTGGCATCGGTGACGGTCCACTTGCCACCGTGCTCGGCGACGGTGATCGAAGCGCCCTCGACCGTCTTCAACGTGGCCATGCCCTTGTGCTTCTTGACCAGCTTGGCGAGGTCGTGGGACGTGTAGTTTCCGGCGACCACGTGGTAGGTGAGGATCCTGCTCAGCGTGGCCTTGTTTTCCGGCTTCAACAGGGTGTCGACGGTGCCGGCCGGCAGGGCGGCAAACGCCTCGTTGGTCGGCGCGAACACGGTGAACGGACCGGTGCCTTCCAGCGTGTCGACCAGCCCCGCGGCCTTAACCGCGGCCACCAGGGTGGTGTGGTCCTTCGAGTTCATCGCGTTCTGGATGATGTTTTTGGCCGGGGACATTGCCGCTCCGCCCACCATCACCGTCTTCTGCATGCCCATTGCATCCATTTCACCGGCCATCGCGACCGGTGCCAGGGCCGTGGTCGCCAGTGCCAGCGACAGGCCCACGGTCAGGGAGCGCATGCGGGAATAGCTGTTCATGAGGGTTCTCCAGGAGTTCGCTTCGCGGACTGGAAGCACTTGCAGATACGTGCAAGGCAGTTGCCTGGATGCACGGCCGCGTGGCGCGCGGTACCGCACTTCAGTGAGATGAGGTACAGGTGAAAAGCACGGTCCGTCGCACCTGCAGACAACGGCGGCCGGAGTCAGCGGTCCAGGCGTGGTTCCGAAGAAAGCGTTGAACCTTCACGCGAACTTCCGGACCCGGTCCAACTGGGTCAGCCGGTGGATCGTTTCGCTGATCTCCAGCCTCCGCGCCGTCGCCGCCTCGGCCACCCGGCGTTCGCCGCCGAGTACCTGCAGGCGGGGGGTGTTGCCGTATCAGGCCGACGGTGTCGAGCGCGTGCGCGTAGCGCATCGCCGCGCTCTGCGCGATCACGCGTGCCGGCGCCGGGGCGACGCTGCACCAGGCGCCGACCAGCTGCGCCAGCGCCGCACGCGCCTATGGCGGCGGACACTGAAGCGTTCGGACAGTTCCAGTTGGGTGGGCAGCAGCATGCCAACGGGGTGATCGCCGCGTTCGATGCTGTTTGCAGCAGGTCACCCCGTTCCGCATAGCGGGGGTTGCGGCGTCGCGTACCGGTCATGGGGGCAGATCCTTGTTCAAAGTCTGCGCGAGGGTCCGTGCCAGCTGCCGGCCCGGGGCTCCCGGTGTTCGGAGATGGCAATGGCGACCAGAGCGATGTCGCGGTGGCGCAGGCGGTGTTCGCGCAGGCGCGCGCTGCCCGCAGCCGGCACACTGCAGGCTTTCAACGACGTGCGGTCCCGGATATGCCCATGCGATTGACCGAAGCCCTGCTGCTGCAGGCGCAGGCCCTGCAGTTCGACGACCTCGATGCCGCCACCGTGGCGACGGCCAGCCAGCCGGCACTGCCGGCCGCGTGCCGCCAGCGGTGGCCGCGATGAATCTGCTCGAGGGCGTGCGCGTGCTGGACCTGTCGCGGATTCTTGCCGGGCCGTGGGCGACGCAGCTGTTGGCCGATTTCGGCGCTGACGTGATCAAGCTCGAGCGTCCCGGGGCCGGTGACGACACGCGCAGCTGGGGGCCGCCGTATCTGAAGGATGCCGACGGCAACGACACCGCCGAGTCGGCGTACTACCTGTGCGCCAACCGCGGCAAGCGTTCGATCGCCATCGACTTCACCTGCGCCGAGGGCCAGCGCCTGGTCCGCGAACTGGTCGCGCGCAGCGATGTGCTGGTGGAGAACTACAAGGTCGGCGGGCTGAAAAAATACGGGCTGGATTTCGCCAGCCTGCAGACGGTCAATCCGAAGCTGGTGTACTGCTCGATCACCGGCTACGGCCAGGACGGTCCGTACGCGCAGCGCGCCGGCTATGACGCCGCGATCCAGGCCATTGGCGGGTTGATGAGCGTCACCGGCGAGCCGGATGGCGCGCCCGGCGCCGGTCCGCAGAAGGTCGGTGTGGCCGCGACCGATCTGATGACCGGGATGTATGCGGCCACCGCGATCCTGGCCGCGCTGCGCCATGCCGAGCGCATCGGCGTGGGCCAGCAGATTGATCTGGCGCTGCTCGACACGCAGGTGGCGTGGCTGGCCAACCAGGCCTCCAACTATCTGGTCGGCGGCGTGGTGCCGGGCCGCCACGGCACCGCGCATCCGAACATCGTGCCGTACCAGGTGATGCCGGCGGCCGATGACTATTTCATGCTGGCGGTCGGCAACGACGGCCAGTTCGCGCGGCTGTGCACGGTGCTGGGCGAGCCGGGGCTGGCCAGTGATCCGCGCTACGCGAGCAACGCCGCGCGGGTCGCCCATCGCGCCGGGCTGGTGCCGCAGCTGCAGGCGATCCTGCGCACGCGCCCGGCGGCCGAATGGCTGGCCGCGCTGGAACAGGCGGGGGTTCCGGCCACCCCGGTCAACCGCATCGACCAGGTGTTCGCCGACGCCCAGGTGCAGGCGCGGGGGCTGCGCATCGAGCTGCCGCATGCCAGCGGCGCGCAGGTGCCGGGGGTACGCAATCCGCTGCGCTTCTCCGCCACCCCGTTGCAGTACCGCCATGCCGCCCCGGTGCTGGGCGAACACAGCCGGCAGGTGCTGCACGAGCTGTTGGCGCTCGACGCCGGGCAATTGCAGGCATTGCAGGCGCAAGGCGTGGTTGGGAGACCGGAAGCGGACGGAGGCGGATTCAGCGGGGCGGCAAAGTAGTTCCTGGCCAGGCCCACGACCATGAAATTCCCGGCGCCACCGCAGGGGTCGAACGGTGTCCGCTACCACCGCCTGGCCTTGCCGGCACCAGCAGCCGGTTTTTCGGTGCCGGGCTCGCGCGTGTCCTCACCGCTGTTCGCGGCCCGCCGTATCGCCAAGACCTGGTGGATCCGGCATCCGGTGATTGCTGCCGCTTGGCACCGCCCGGGCGGGCGGTGCCTCGACGGTTATGACCGGCAGCGACGCAAGCCGGGGTGCAGCCGACGGGTGGAGGCGCAGCTGATCGATGAAGTTGAAGGCCTGACCTTGTGGATCTGCACCGTGGGTCTGCAGGCGGGGGAGCCGGCCTGGCGGCGGGTCGCGTCAAGCCCCGCCGGCGAAACCCAGCTGGCGCCAGGCTTCGAACACCACCACGGCCACCGTGTTGGACAGGTTGAGGCTGCGGTTGTCCGGGCGCATCGGCAGGCGCAGGCGGCGGCCGGCGGGCAGCGCATCGAGCACGTCTTGCGGCAGGCCACGGGTTTCCGGGCCGAACAGGAACGCATCGCCTTCGGCAAACGTGATGCTGTCGTAACGCACGCTGCCGCGGGTGCTCAGCGCGAACAGGCGCGTGGGCGCGATCTGTTGCAGGGCGGTGTCCAGGTCCGGATGCACCTGCACCCTGGCGTACTCGTGGTAGTCCAGGCCGGCGCGCCGGAGCTGCTTGTCACTGAGGTCGAAACCCAGCGGTTCGATCAGGTGCAGCCGCGCGCCGGTATTGGCACAGAGGCGGATCACGTTGCCGGTATTGGGCGGTATTTCAGGCTGGAACAGGATTACGTCGAAGGGGGGCGCGGCAGTCATCGCCGCAGTTTACGCGGTGCCGGGCGGGTGCCGGAACGTTGCTGCGGGGCAACGCCCGCTCAGCGCGTGAGCAGGTCCGCGGCGATCCCGATCGCCAGGGTCTGCAGGTCAAGCGCGGCCGGACGCAGATGGGTCACCGGCAGGGTGATCACCCAGTGCCCCAGTGCGGTGGCCACTGCCGCCGAGCCGATGGCATAGCCGTTGGCGCGGGTGGTGTCGGCGGCGAGCGCGGCGCGCTGCTCCGGCGACGGGCGCACTTCGACCGCGGCCAGGGTGACCACCGCCCGGTGGGCGCTCAATTCGGCGTTGCGTTCAACGATCTGGCCGACGCTGGGGCGTACCTGGACCGCGCTCAAGGTGTGGATGGGGCTGGCCGCCTCATGCTGCTGCTGGGCGATCTGATCCGCAGCAGGACGCACCTGCACCGTTTCCAGGGTGATCGGAGAGGCGGCATGTGCGGTGGAAGCAAGCGCGGTGCCGGCGGCGAGGGCGAGGGCAATGGCGAGAGACTGTGCGTTCATGGCGGGACCTATTTGGTGTGTGTGAACAGCGGTGTGGTAGTAATGTAGTACACCAATTTGAGGGATGCAAGAAATTTCTTTCATTTCGGCAATTTGTTCATCATCCAGTCAGCTTTGGTTTGATCCTTGCCTCCCCCGTGGTTTCCAAAGCAGGCCGCGTGCCAACTGCAAGTGACTGGAAATAAAAGGAATAAAGGTGTTTGTGCGGTGTCCGCTGTCCGGACACGGCGCGCCGGCCGCCGCCGCGGACACCCATGGCAGCCATGCCTCGGGCCCCGGCCCAGCGATCGAGGCCGGTGTGCGCCAGCCCATGACTGCCGGCGGATGTGTTTCGCGCGGCGGCCAGCTAGGATCGCGTTCACCTTCATTGCTCAAGGAAAGTGGAATGACTGCTTCGCGTTCCCGTGCCGCCCTGCTTGCTGTGGCCCTGTCTGCCGCATTGGGAGGGCTGGCGTATGCCCCGGCCCCGTTGCAGGCCAAGCCCGCCGCCGGCGTGGGCGTGGACATTCCGTTCGAGCAGTTCACCCTGCCCAACGGCCTGCGGGTGCTGGTGCACACCGACCGCAAGGCGCCGATCGTGGCGGTCAACCTCTGGTACCACGTCGGCAGCAAGGATGAACCGGCCGGCCGCACCGGCTTCGCCCACCTGTTCGAGCACCTGATGTTCAACGGCAGCGAGAACGCGCCGGGCGAATACTTCACCCCGTTCGAGGCGGCCGGTGCCACCGACATGAACGGCACCACCAATACCGACCGCACCAACTATTTCGAGAACGTGCCCACCACCGCGCTGGACATGGCGTTGTGGATGGAGTCCGACCGCATGGGCCACCTGCTGGGCGCGATCGACCAGAAGACCCTGGACGAGCAGCGCGGGGTGGTGCAGAACGAAAAGCGCCAGGGCGAGAACCAGCCCTATGGCCAGCTGCGCGAAGTCATTTCGCACACCATGTATCCGGTGGGCCACCCGTACCACCACACCACGATCGGTTCGATGAACGATCTGGATGCCGCCTCGCTGGAGGACGTCAAGAACTGGTTCCGCACCTGGTACGGCCCGAACAACTCGGTGCTGGTGCTGGCCGGCGATATCGACCTGGCCACGGCCAAGGAGAAGGTCGCACGCTATTTCGGCGATATCCCGGCCACGCCGACCATGGCCCAGCCACGGGTCGATGTGGCGGTGCTCAAGCAAAACGGCCGCACCGAGCTGGAGGACAAGGTGCCGCAGGTGCTGGTGCAGCGCATGTGGAACGTGCCGCAGGTGGGGGACAAGGATGCCGACCTGCTCGACCTGGTCTCGCAGGTGCTCGGCGGCAGTGCCAGCTCGCGGCTGGACGCGCGCCTGGTGCACCGTGACAAGCTGGTCGACAGCGTCAGCGCCAGCAACTACAACGCCCAGCTCAGCGGCAGCTTTTCCATCCGCGCGCTGGTCAAGCAGGGAGTGGACCCGGCCAGGGTCGAGGCGGTGATCGACGACGAGCTGCAGCGCCTGCTCAAGGACGGCCCGACCGCCGAAGAGCTGGCGCGTGCCAAGACCGAATATCGCGCCGGGTTCATCCGCGGCATCGAACGCATTGGCGGCTTCGGCGGCAAGGCCGATGCGCTGGCCTCGTGCGCCACCTTCACCGGCAATCCGGGCTGCTTCCGCGATTCGCTGCAGACCGTGGCCACCGCCACCCCGGCGCAGGTGCGCCAGGTGGCGGCCCAATGGCTGGGCAATCCCAGCCACACCTTCCTGGTCAAGCCGGGGGTGCGCAAGCCGCTGGCCGAGGATCCGTCGGTCAAGCCGGCCCCGTTCACGCTGCACGCGGCTGATCCGAAATACACCACCCTGCCCGGCCGGGTGGACCGCAAGCTCGGCGTGCCGGCCGTGGACAGCTTCCCCAAGCTGGTGTTCCCGGTCCTGCAGCACGCCACGCTGAAGAACGGCAGCAAGGTGATCCTGGCCGAACGCCATGACATTCCGGTGGTCAACATCAGCTACGAATTTGCCGGCGGCTACGCCAGCGACCACGGCGGCAAGCTGGGCACGGCCAACTTCGCCAGCCAGATGCTGGACGAAGGCTCCGGCGACCTCGACTCGCTGGCGTTCAAGGCCCGCGCCGAAGATCTGGGCGCCCAGCTCCAGGCCGGTGCCGCGCTGGATGGCTCCAACGCCTACCTGTCGGCGCTGAAGGAGAACCTCGACCCGTCGGTGCAGCTGTTCGCCAACATGCTGCGCACGCCACGCTTCGATACGGCCGAGATCGAACGGGTCAAGAGCCAGTGGCTGGCCGGTATCGCCCAGGAAAAGGCGCGGCCGCAGACCGCCGCCCTGCGCGTGCTGCCGCCGCTGCTGTACGGCGCCGGCCATCCCTACAGCATGCCGTTCACCGGCAGCGGCACCGAGGCGTCGGTGGCCACCATCACCCGCGACGACCTGCTCAGGTACCAGCAGCAGTGGCTGCGCCCGGAACAGGCCACGGTGATCGTGGTCGGCGACACCACCCTGGCGCAGATCGTGCCGGTGCTGGACAAGCATTTCGGCGACTGGAGCGGCGTCGGCCAGGCGGCCGCGCGCGTGGAGGTGCCGCAGGTGGCGCGTCCGGCCAAGCCGCGCGTGTTCCTGATCGACCAGCCCGGCGCGGTGCAGGCCAACATCTATGCCGGTGAGCTGATGCCTTCGATCAAGGACCCGGGCGCGGTGCAGCTGGGGCTGTCCAACGACGTGCTGGGCGGGTCGTTCACTTCGCGCCTGAACATGAACCTGCGTGAGGAAAAGCATTGGTCCTACGGGGCGCGCACCGTGATCAGCCCGGCGCTGGGCCAGCGTCCGTTCCTGGGCGTGGCCCCGGTGCAGATCGACAAGACCGCCGAATCGGTGGCGGAGATGCAGCGCGAGATCGCCGACTACGGCACCGGCAAGGTGCCGGCGACCGCGGCCGAAGTGACCAAGGTGGTCGACAATGATCTGCGCAGCCAGCCCGGTGCCTATGAAACCGCACGCGCGGTGATGGGCACCATCGGCGGCATCGTCCGCTATGACCGTCCGGACAACTGGGTGCAGCTGCGCAATGCGCAGGTGGCCGCGTTCACTCCGGCCCAGGCCAATGCCGCGGCCAAGGCCATCGACGCGCAGGCCCTGACCTGGGTGATCGTCGGTGACCTGTCCAGGATCGAGGCGCCGGTACGTGCGTTGAAGCTGGGCGAAGTCAGCGTGATCGACGCCGATGGCGAGCCGGCAGCTGGCAAGAGCAAATAAGGTCCCTGCCCGACACCCTGGCCGGCTCCCTGCGGGGGCCGGCCAGGGATCATCATTGATTCATCGCCTCACGGCACAATCCATTCTGTTCTTCACAAAGGTCCACCCCATGCGCGTTCTGATCCTCTCTGCCCTTATCGCCAGCACCGCGGCCTGTACCTGGGTGCCGATCGACTCCTCGGGCAAGACGGTGCGGGTGCTGCCGGCCGGGCCGGTGCTGCCGGGCTGCGTCAACAAGGGCGAGATCGTGGTCAGCGTCAAGAACAAGGTCGGTTTCTACAACCGCAACCCGCTGCGGGTGCAGGAAGAGCTGGAAACCCTGGCGCGCAACGAGGCGCCCAGCGCCGGTGCCAACGCCGTGCAGGCCGCCGGGCTGCCGGCCGATGGCAGCCAGCGCTATCAGGCCTACCAGTGCCCGGCGCGCTGAAACGGATTTCCGTGCGCTGGCGCGACATTCTGTAAAGATGCGGTGAAAACCCGCAGGCGCTAGAATAGCGCCCCCTTCGCCTGACCCTTGGCGCTATCCCGATGCTTTTCCAGAATGTCTCGATCGCGGGACTGGCGCATATCGATGCGCCGCATACGCTGACCACCAAGGAAATCAACGAACGCCTCAAGCCGACGTTGGACCGGCTGGGCATCCGCGCCGATGTGCTGGGCGACGTCGCCGGCATCCATGCCCGGCGGCTGTGGGACCACGGTACCCAGGCCTCCGATGCGGCGACCATGGCCGGCCGCAAGGCGCTGGAGGATGCCGGCATCGGTGCCGACCGCATCGGCCTGCTGGTCAACACCTCCGTCAGCCGTGATTACCTGGAGCCGTCCACGGCCAGCATCGTGTCCGGCAACCTCGGCCTGGGCGAGGAATGCACCACCTTCGACATCGCCAACGCCTGCCTGGCCTTCATCAACGGCATGGACGTGGCCGCGCGCATGCTCGAGCGTGGCGAGATCGACTACGCGCTGATCGTCGATGGCGAAACCTCCAACCTGGTCTATGAAAAGACCCTGGAGCGGATGAGCTCGCCGGACATCACCGCCGCCGAACTGCGCAACGAACTGGCCGCCCTGACCACCGGGTCGGGCGCCGCGGCGATGGTGATGGCGCGTTCGGAACTGGTACCCGACGCCCCGCGCTACAAGGGCGGCGTGACCCGCGCGGCCAACCAGTGGAACAAGCTGTGCGTGGGCAACCTGGACCGCATGGTCACCGATACCCGGATGCTGCTGATCGAAGGCATCAAGCTGGCCCAGCGCACGTTCGAGGCCACCCGCCTGGCGCTGGGCTGGGCGGTGGAGGAGATCGACCAGTTCGTCATCCACCAGGTCAGCCAGCCGCACACCAACGCCTTCATCAAGTCCTTCGGCATCGACCCGAAGAAGGTGATGACCATCTTCGGCGAGCACGGCAACATCGGCCCGGCCTCGGTGCCGATCGTGCTGAGCAAGCTCAAGCAGCTCGGCAAGCTCAAGAAGGGCGACCGCGTGGCATTGATGGGCATCGGCTCGGGGCTGAACTGCACCATGGCCGAAGTGGTCTGGTAACAGCGCCGCACCGCTCTGCCACGAACGCCCGCCGGCCCCGCCTGCGGGCGTTTCGCGTTTCTGGTCCCACAATGCGCAACAAAAAAAATAGAAAATCTGCACATGAAAAATGACTGTGTATAAAAATCTGCATTTCTTTTAGCCGTTGGCTAACGGGGCTGTAATGGTGCTGCAACCCCTGTCACAGATTGACCCACGCCGATTTGAAAAAACCGTGCCTGTGTTCCGCGCCTTGATTTCGGCCAACCGTGCGCTGGCCGAACTCAAGGGGTTGGCTGCCAGCATTCCCAACCAGAACATCCTGATCAACACGCTTACCTTGCAGGAAGCGCGCGACAGTTCGGCCATCGAGAACATCGTCACCACCCAGGATGATCTGTACCGGGAGGAGGATCCCGCCGAGGCCGTTGGTACGGCCACCAAGGAGGTGCTGCGTTATGGTCAGGCACTGCGTGCCGGGCACCAGCAGGTACGTGCAAGCGGCCTGCTGACGCTCAATACCCTCCTGGGTATCCAGCAGCAGCTGGAATGCAATCAGGCCGGGTTCCGCCGCCTGCCGGGCACGGCGCTGCATGATGGTGGCGGGTGCGTAGTGGATGAACCACCGCAGGATGCCAATGAGGTACGCCGGTTGATGGGGGAGCTGGAGCGCTTCATCCATGACGACCCGCCATACGCCGTCGATCCACTGGTGAAGATGGCGCTCGTCCATCACCAATTTGAAAGCATCCACCTGCTCCACGACGGCAATGGCCGTAGCGGGCGCATCATCAATGTGCTCTATCTGGTCAAGGAAGGTCTGCTGGACATTCCCGTGCTGTACCTGAGCCGGCACATCGTCCGCACCAAGCCAGACTACTACCGGCTGCTGCAGAGCGTGCGCGACGACGACGCCTGGGAGGAGTGGGTGCTGTACATGCTGCAGGCGGTGGAGGTGACCGCCACCGAGACATTGGCCACGGTGCAGGCGATCAAGACGCTGTTGCAACAGACCAAGCTGCGTATCCGTGGCCAGTACAAGTTCTACAGCCAGGACCTGATCAACAACCTGTTCAACCACCCGTATACCCGGGTGGAGTTCCTGTGCCGTGACCTGGGCATCACCCGCGTTACCGCCGCCAAGTACCTGGACATATTGGCCTCCGATGGCGTGCTGGAAAAGGTGCGCTCCGGGCGCAACAACTATTACATCAACCACGCGCTGTTCGAGCTGCTTGCGCGTGGGGATGCCGCCGTCTGAATACATGGGGCGGCGGCATGATGCGCTCAAGGCCACCGGCTACGAGGGCCACGCGCTGGAAGGGCTGCTGGTGCGGCTGCTGTTTTGCCTATTGGCCGATGACACCGGCATCTTTCCCCCACTGACCATGCCGCCGGCGCTGGTCAAGGCGCACCAGAAACCAGACAAGGCGGTGGACGCGGCCTATCTCGCCGCCGAGAAGGCCGTCGGTCGCAAGCCACCGAAGCTCGGTACCGATGCCGAGCGCGTGGCCTTCCTGTTCCAGCGCTATCAGGCGCTGGTGTCGCGCAGGCGGTCGCCACTGGGGTCGTTGAACGGAATGCCGGTGTCATGCACGCGGCGCCCCGGAGGCTGACGATCAGTAGCCGCGCCGTCGGCGAGCCTGCACCACCGGGCGGCAGCCCAGTGGCAGGTGGGCTTCGCACAGGCGGCAGGCGCGGATGCGGGCCATGAGGCTGTCCAAGGATTCCGGCATGGCGACTCCGGGCGGTGGTGCGGTCTGGCGCATTGTGGTCCGCCTGCGCGCGCTTCACGGGGCCGGGGCGCGGCCCGGGGGCATGGCCTACAATGCGCGCCTTGTCCGTGATTGCGTGATTTCCCCGATGCTGTACCCCGGCTACCCCACAACCCGCCACCGCTTCGAGGTCCGTCCGGGGCTGTCGATGAACTACCTCGACGAAGGCCCGCGCGATGGCGAGGTGGTGGTGATGCTGCACGGCAACCCGTCGTGGAGCTACCTGTGGCGGCACCTGGTCAACGGCCTGAGCGACAAGTACCGCTGCATCGTGCCGGACCATATCGGCATGGGCCTGTCGGACAAGCCCGACGACAGCCGCTACGAGTACACGCTGCAATCGCGCGTGGACGATCTGGACGCGCTGCTCACGCACCTGGGCATCACCGGCCCGGTAACGCTGGCGGTGCACGACTGGGGTGGCATGATCGGTTTCGGCTGGGCACTGTCGCACCACGCGCAGGTCAAGCGGCTGGTGATCA
This sequence comes from Stenotrophomonas sp. YIM B06876, assembly GCF_030711595.1. GTDB lineage: Bacteria > Pseudomonadota > Gammaproteobacteria > Xanthomonadales > Xanthomonadaceae > Stenotrophomonas. Next base: position 53,324 of record NZ_JAUJUJ010000009.1, on the reverse strand, counting down.
CCAACACGGCCGCGTTCCCGTTGCCGGCGGAAAAGCCGATGCCGTGGCAGATCGCCATGGGCCGGCATTGGGGGCTGGGGGAGTGGTTCATCCGCACCTTCAATGCGTTCTCCGCCGGTGCCTCGTGGCTGGGCGTGAGCCGCAAGATGCCGGCCGAGGTGCGCCGCGCCTATGTCGCGCCGTACGACAGCTGGGCCAACCGCATCGCCACGATCCGCTTCATGCAGGACATCCCGCTGTCACCGGCCGACAAGGCCTGGTCGCTGCTGGAGCGTGCCGCCGCAGCGCTGCCGACGTTTGCCGACCGCCCGGTGTATATCGCCTGGGGCCTGCGTGATTTCTGCTTCGACCACCACTTCCTGGCCGGCTTCCGCACCGCGTTGCCGCAGGCCGAAGTGACCGCGTTCGAAGACGCCAACCACTACGTGCTGGAAGACAAGCACGAGGCCATCGTGCCGGCGGTGCGGGCGTTTCTGGAGCGCAATCCGATCGTGTGACCACCAGCGACGGATAGAGCGGGGCAAGACCCCGTTGTCCGCAATGCACCGTCCAGGGCCCTGCCAAGTACACCTGGGGCGACAGTGTCACGCGGCGACGGGTGTATCCGGTGGCGATGACGGGCTGTTGCCGCTGTCGTCGGGATGGTTGTCGTTGTTGTCCGCGCCATCGCGCCAGCGCCAGTCGGCCAACGTCAACGGCGCCAGCCCGTGCGCGGCGCGCGCGCGATCACACTGCGGGCTGGCCTGGCCGTATTCCCACGACGCATCGACTTCACGGCACACGCTGGGGCGATTGGGGTGGATGGTGCAACGCGAGTACTCGCCGATGCGCGCATCCAGCGCCACACAGCGGATCGGGTCCGAATAGGTGCCCTGCATGCACAGGCGATGCGGGTCCAGCTGCTGGGTCAACGCCTGCGGCACGCCGCCTTCGCTGGCTTCGTCCGATTCCATCCAATGAAAGGCGACGCGGTACTGGGCGCAGCAGGCGCCGCAGCTGAGGCAGGGATGGGGCATGGGAGCCGGCCTTGGGGCGGCAATGCGGAGGGGGAAGCTGGAAGATTTTCCATGCCGCCGATCCGCGCGCAAGAAATTTCTGCAGCGGTGACAATATGCCGATGAACGATTCCTGCAATATCGCCGCGCGCCTGCCCGAACTGGCGCGTGAACGGCCCGACCAGATCGCCATCCGCTGCCCCGGCAAGCCTGCCGCCAATGGCATGGCCCGCTACGACGTCACCCTGGATTACCGCACGCTCGATGCGCGCAGCGATGCCATTGGCGCCGGTCTGGCCGCGTACGGCATCGGCCGCGGCGCGCGCGCGGTGGTGATGGTGCGACCGGGCCCGGAATTCTTCCTGCTGATGTTCGCGCTGTTCAAGATCGGTGCGGTACCGGTGCTGGTGGATCCGGGGATCGACAAGCGCGCGCTCAAACAGTGTCTGGACGAAGCCCAGCCGCAGGCCTTCATCGGTATCCCGCTGGCGCAGCTGGCGCGGGTGCTGCTGGGCTGGGCCAGATCGGCCCGGCAGCTGGTTACGGTCGGTGCGCGCTGGGGCTGGGGTGGCACCACGCTGGCAAAGATCGAGGCGGCCGGTGCCGGCGCCGGCAGCCAGCTGGCGGCCACCGCGGCCGATGACACCGCGGCGATCCTGTTCACCAGCGGCTCGACCGGTGTGCCCAAGGGCGTGGTGTACCGCCACCGCCATTTCAGCGGCCAGATCGAGCTGCTGCGCAACGCCTTCGGCATCCAGCCCGGCGGTGTCGATCTGCCGACCTTCCCGCCGTTCGCGCTGTTCGACCCGGCACTGGGGCTGACCTCGGTGATCCCGGACATGGACCCGACCCGGCCCGGCAGCGCCGATCCGCGCAAGCTGCACGACGCCATCGCCCGCTTCGGCGTGACCCAGCTGTTCGGCTCGCCGGCGCTGATGAAGGTGCTGGCCGACTACGGCCAACCGCTGCCGACGGTGACCCGGGTGACCTCGGCCGGGGCGCCGGTACCGCCGGAGGTGGTGGCCAGAATGCGTACGCTGCTGCCGCCGCAGGCCGAGTTCTGGACCCCGTACGGCGCCACCGAATGCCTGCCGGTGGCGGTGATCGAAGGCCGCGCACTGCAGGACACCCGCGCCGCCACCGAAGCCGGGGCTGGCACCTGCGTCGGCCAGGTGGTCGCGCCGAACCAGGTGCGCATCATCGCCATCGACGATGCCGCCATCGCCGACTGGAGCGGGGTGCGGGAACTGCCGGCCGGGCAGGTGGGCGAGATCACCGTGGCCGGGCCGACCGCCACCGACAGCTATTTCAACCGCGATGCCGCCACCGCCGTGGCCAAGATCGGCGAAACCCTGGCCGATGGCCGCCGCCGCAGCGTGCACCGCATGGGCGATGTCGGCTATTTCGATGCGCAGGGCCGGCTGTGGTTCTGCGGGCGCAAGACGCAGCGGCTGCAAACCGCGCGCGGGCCGCTCTACACCGAACAGGTGGAGCCGGTATTCAATACCGTGCCCGGCGTGCGCCGCACCGCGCTGGTCGGCGTGGGCGGCTGCGGCAGCCAGCGGCCGGTGCTGTGCTATGAACTGCTGCCCGGCGCGACTGCCGCTGCGGTCGCGCCACAGCTGCGCGCGCTGGCCCAGCGCCATCCACACACGGCCGGCATTGCAGACTTCCTGCGGCATCCCGGCTTTCCGGTGGACATCCGCCACAACGCCAAGATCGGCCGCGAGAAACTCGCGCACTGGGCCGCCACGCAATTGAAGGAACACGCATGAAGATTCTGGTGACCGGTGGCGGGGGGTTTCTCGGCCAGGCCTTGTGCCGGGGCCTGGTCGAACGCGGCCACGAGGTGCTCAGCTTCAACCGCGGCCACTATCCGGCGCTGCAGGCGCTGGGCGTGGGCCAGATCCGTGGCGATCTGGCCGATGCCAACGCGGTGCAGCATGCGGTGGCCGGGGTGGATGCGGTATTCCACAACGCGGCCAAGGCCGGCGCCTGGGGCAGCTATGACAGCTACTACCAGGCCAACGTGGTCGGGACCGACAACGTGCTGGCCGCCTGCCGCACCCACGGCGTGCGCCGGCTGGTCTACACCTCCACCCCGAGCGTGACCCATCGCGCCACCCATCCGGTGGAAGGGCTGGGCGCGGACGAGGTGCCCTATGGCGAGGATTTCCAGGCGCCGTACGCGGCGACCAAGGCGATTGCCGAACAGCACGTGCTGGCCGCCAACGGCGCCGAGCTGGCGACCGTGGCGCTGCGCCCGCGGCTGATCTGGGGCCCGGGCGACAACCAGTTGCTGCCGCGGCTGGCCGAACGCGCCCGTGCCGGACGCCTGCGCTTTGTCGGCGATGGGCTCAACAAGGTCGACACCACCTATATCGACAATGCCGCGCAGGCGCACTTCGATGCCTTCGACCATCTGGTGGTCGGTGCGGCGTGCGCGGGCAAGGCGTACTTCATCTCCAACGGCGAACCGCTGCCGATGCGCGAGCTGCTCAACCGGCTGCTGGCCGCGGTTGGCGCGCCGGCCGTGGAGAAGTCGATCCCGTTCAAGACCGCCTATCGCATCGGTGCGGTGTGCGAAAAGCTGTGGCCGCTGCTGCGCCTGCGCGGCGAGCCGCCGATGACCCGCTTCCTGGCCGAGCAGCTGTGCACGCCGCACTGGTATTCGATGGCGCCGGCACGGCGCGACTTCGGTTACGTGCCCAAGGTGTCGATCGAAGAAGGCATGCGCCGGCTGCGGGCCAGCGTCGAGCCGGCAGCGCGCTGACTGCACGCGTGCGGCACCGCCCGGCCACCGTCGCCCTGGCACGCCATCCCGGGCGGTCGAATTGAGGCGGTGGACAACGTGCGGCGCGGGGGCGTTGACCTGCCATGGGCGGCGGTGTAGACGAAGCGCTCACAACCCTGAAGCCGATGTGCACGCCATCACCGGATGACGACTTTCGCTTGCCCAAGATGGCAGCGCGCCAATCCGGCACGACACGTCAATTGGACTTTGCCATGCTGCATTACGCCGTCGTCTTTTTCGTCATCGCCATCATCGCCGCCGTGCTGGGCTTCAGCGGTATTGCCGGGGCTGCCAGCAACATCGCCTGGATCCTGTTCGTGGTGTTCCTGATCCTGGCGGTGATCTCGCTGTTCCGCAAGAAAGCCTAGGGGCACGATTGCACTGCACGATGACGGCCCGCCCGGGTAACCGGAGCGGGCCGGTTCTTTTTTCCGCTATCCGGGTGACAGCGGCCGGTGGAAATAGGCCACGGTCTTGCCGTTGTCCAGCGTGGCTTGGCCCACCGCGCTGAAACCCAGTGCAACGTGCAATGCCAGCGAGGCCGGATTGGGTGGATCGAGATTGATCTCACACACCAGATGCGTATGCCCGTGTGCCGCGGCGAAGCGGATCAATGCGGCGTACAGCCCGCGTGCCAGGCCCCGGCCGTGCAGGGCCTCCGCCACCACGATGCGGTCGATGTAGACAAAACGCGGGTAACGCGCCGCCAGCCACGCGAAGTTGGGGTTGTCGTAATCGGCCGTCTGGTCCAATGCGATCAGCAGCGCCTCGGCCTCTCCTGCGGTGCGCGCAAAACAGGCCTGCGCCAGCAGGCGTGAAAACGCCTCGGGGCTTTGCCAGGACAGTTCGGTCGCGTGGGCATTGTTCAGGGCCAGCAGCGCGGCAATATCGGCGTCAGTGATGGCGCGGGGCGCTTCACCGGAGGCAAGGCCTGTGCTCATGCCGGTGCGCCGATCGAGCTGCGCAGCGCCTGGTCGGCGGCATGGCGTTGCAGCGCCAGTTCGATCAGGCGGGTGATCAGCGCGGTGTAGTCCAGGCCGCTCGCGCCCCACAGCTTGGGATACATGCTGATCCTGGTGAAGCCGGGCAGGGTGTTGAGTTCGTTGATCACCACCTCGCCTGCGGCGGTCAGGAACAAGTCCACGCGGGCCATGCCGATGCACTCCAGCGCCTGGTAGGCACGGAGGGCGGTCTGGCGGATGCGCGCCTGCGCATCCGCGTCGATGTCGGCCGGGATCACCGTCTCGGCGCCGTTGGCGCTGAGGTACTTGGTGTCGTAGGCGTAGAAGTCGTCATGCACCACCACCTCACCGCAGACGCTGGCCTCGGGGTGCTCGTTGCCCAGCACCGCGCATTCGATCTCGCGGCCACTGATCGCCGATTCCACCAGCACCTTGTGGTCGAAGGACAGTGCCAGCGCCATCGCGGCGTTGAACTCGGCGGCGTTGCGCACCTTGCTCACGCCCACCGACGAGCCCTGGTTGGCCGGCTTGACGAACAGCGGCGAACCCAGTTCGGCGACCAGCGTGGTGTAGTCGGCCTGCGCGGCGCTGATCCGGTTGAGACAGACAAACGGCGCCACCGCCAGCCCGGCATCGCGCAGCAGGCGCTTGGCCACGTCCTTGTCCATCGCGGCGGCCGCACCCAGCACGCCCGGTCCGGCGAAAGGCAGGTTCAGCGTGCGCAGCAGGCCCTGCAGGCTGCCGTCCTCGCCGAGCGTGCCGTGCACGATCGGGAACACCACGTCCAGCTGCGGTACGGCCCGACCGTCGGCGGTGACCAGCTGGCCGCGCCCGGCGCCGGGAATCACCGACAGCACCGGGCCGGAGGTGTCCAGCGCGATCCGCGCCGGATCCGCGGCGTGGTGCAGGAAGCCGGCCGGATCGCACAGGTGCCACAAGCCCTGCTTGTCGATGCCGATCAGGCTGACGTCGAAACGCGCCTTGTCCAGCGCATCCAGGATGTTTTTCGCCGATTGCAGCGAGACCTCGTGTTCGGCCGAACGCCCGCCGAAGATGATGCCTACCCGGGTCTTGCCCATTGCCTGACCGCTCCTGCCACTGTCTGTTGAGGGGGCATAGCATGAACCTTCGCGGCGGCGCTGTGCACCGGCGCGGTGACGGGAGCCGCGCGCCGGCCCGACGCGCGCACGCTGGCAGGTAGAATGCGCGGATGCCTCTTTCCCCCTTCAAAGCCCTCAAACCGCTGGCCGGGCGTGCCCTGGAAGCGGCCCTGAACCGCGCCTTGGCGCTGGACCCGGATACCCGCACCGCCTTGCGCCCGCTGGATGGCCAGAGCATCACCTTGACGCTGGAATCGCCGTCGCTGGCGATGCGCATCGGCGTGGCCGGCGAACGGCTGACGGTCGGCCCGGTCGATCCGGCGCAGCAACCCGACCTGGCGGTACGCAGCACCCTGGGCGGGGTGCTGGCGCAGTTGCCGTTCCTGGCCAACGCCCGCCGGGGGGGCACTGCTCCCGCGGGACGGATGAAGGTCTCCGGCGATGCCGAATTGGCGCGGCGCCTGCAACAGCTGGCCACCGGCTTCGACCCGGACTGGCAGCAGCCTTTTGTCAGCGTGTTCGGCGATGTGCTGGGCGTGCAGGTGGCCAACAGCCTGCGCTCGGCGCTGCTGCAGGCGCGCCGCAGCGCGGTCGACCTGGCCCAGACCGCGGCCGAATATGTCACCGAGGAATCGCGCGACGTGGTGCCGCGGGCCGAACTGGAGGCGTTCCATGACGATGTGGATGTGATGCGCGACGACGTTGAACGGCTGGCGGTACGGGTGGCGCGGTTGCGCCAGCGCGGGGAGGTGGCATGAAGGCGGTTTTCCGTGCCAGCCGCATCGGCCGGGTGCTGCTGCGCTACCGGCTCGACGACCTGCTCGATGGCACGCCGGTCGAGCGCTGGTTGCGCCTGGCCAAGCCGTTCGTGCCGCGGGCCTCGGCCGAGATCGCCGCGCAGTCGCGTGGGGCGCGGCTGCGGCTGGCATTGCAGGAGCTGGGGCCGATCTTCGTCAAGTTCGGGCAGATCCTGTCCACCCGCCGCGATCTGGTGCCCCCGGATATCGCCGCCGAACTGACCCTGCTGCAGGACCGGGTCAAGCCGTTTGACGGCGAGCAGGCGCGCGCGATCGTCGAGCGGGCGCTGGGACAGCCGGTCTCCGCGGCGTTCGCCAGTTTCGACACCACGCCGCTGGCCTCGGCCTCGATCGCGCAGGTGCATGCGGCCACCTTGCCCGATGGCCGCCAGGTGGTGGTCAAGGTGCTGCGCCCGGATATCGAGCGGCAGATCAGCGCCGACATCGCGCTGTTGAACTCGGCCGCCGCGCTGGTCGAGCGCACCCATCCGCGTGCCGCCAAGATCCGTCCGCGCGAAGTGGTGGCCGAGGTGGAGACCACCCTGGCCGCCGAGCTGGACCTGCAGCGCGAAGGCGCCAACGCCAGCGTGCTGCGCCGCTTCTGGCAGGATTCGGACGATCTGTATGTGCCCGAGGTGATCTGGACCCACACCGCCGAGCGCGCCCTGACGCTGGAGCGGGTGTGGGGCATTCCCTCCGACGACATCGCCGCGCTGGATGCGGCCGGGATCGACCGCAAGGCGCTGGCCGCCAAGGGTGTGCGGGTGTTCTACACCCAGGTGTTCCGCGACAACTTCTTCCACGCCGATGCCCATGCCGGCAACATCTGGGTCGACAGCGATCCGGCACGGCGCGACAACCCGCGTTTCATCGCGCTGGATTTCGGCATCATGGGCCAGCTCTCCGAGCAGGACCAGTACTACCTCGCCGAGAATTTCATGGCGATCTTCAACAAGGATTACCGGCGCATGGCCGAGCTGCACGTGCAGGCCGGCTGGATGCCGGGCAACGTGCGCATCGACGAGCTGGAAGCGGCGGCGCGGGCGATCTGCGAGCCGTATTTCACCCGGCCGCTGTCGCAGATCTCGCTGGCCGAAGTGCTGATCAAGCTGTTCCGCATGGCCCAGCGTTACCAGCTGACCCTGCAGCCGCAGCTGATCCTGCTGCAGAAGACCCTGCTCAACATCGAGGGCGTCGGCCGCCAGCTCGATCCGGAGCTGGATATCTGGGCCGTGGCCAAGCCGGTGCTCGAACGCATCCTGCGCGAGCGCTACAGCCCGCGCCGGGTGCTCAAGGAGCTGCGCAAGCGGCTGCCGGAAATCATGACCCAGGCACCGGACATGCCCAAGCTGGTGCACAGCTGGCTGCAGCAGCAGGTTGACGGCCAGCACCAGCTGTCGATGCGCTCGCAGGACCTGGCCGAGCTCAACGTCACCCTGCAGCGCATGCAGCGGCGCGTGGTCACCGCCGTCGGCGGCGGCGCACTGGTGGTGGTCGCCGCGGTGCTGTACGGGCTGGAGGCCGGCGGCCCGCAGCTGGCGCAGATACCGCTGTGGTCGTGGGCCAGCGGCACGCTGGGTGCACTGGGACTGGCCTCGGCGTGGCTGCGGCGATGAGCGTGCCGGCCGACCAGGCGGGGGTGCCGGTGGAAGTGGCGGTTGCAGTCGAGCCGCTGCCGTTGCTGTACCAGGACCCGTGGCTGGCGGTGGTCAACAAGCCGGCGGGTTTGATGGTCCATGACAGCAAGCTGGCGCGTGGCGAAGACGACTTCCTGGCCGACCGCCTGCGCGAGCAGCTGGGCAAACCGATCTTCCTGGTGCACCGGCTCGACCGCGCCACCAGCGGCTGCCTGCTGCTGGCCTTCGACCGCGAATCGGCCAGCGCGCTGGGCAAGGCGCTGATGGCCGGCGACATGCACAAGGACTATCTGGCGGTGTGCCGCGGCTGGCCAGCGCAAGCGGCCTTCACCGTCGAGCACGATCTGGATGGCGGCCCGGGCAAGCCGCTGAAAAAACCGGCCATCACCCATTTCCAGCATCTGCTCAGTGGCGAGCTGCCGGTGCCGGCCGGCGAATTCCCCACCTCGCGTTACGCGCTGCTGCGCTGCCAGCCGCAGACCGGCCGCTTCCGCCAGATCCGCCGCCACCTCAAGCACGTGTTCCACCACCTGATCGGCGACACCAGCCACGGCGATGGCCGCCACAACCGCACTTTCCGCATGCAGGGCGTGCACCGCATGCTGCTGCATGCCGAGCGCCTGCGTTTCGCGCACCCGCACAGTGGCGAGCTGGTCGACGTCAGCGCACCACTGGACCGCGAGTTCCAGAAGGCGCTGGACCTGTTCGGCTGGCCGCCCGGCACGCCGATCACCGCCGCGTAGAAACGACCGCCAGCGCGGGCATGCAGCAATTGCCGGGCAGGGGCGAGGTGAGCCGCGAAAGCGTTACCGGCTGGCGTTCCAGCGCCGCCGTGAGATGTTCCGCCTGCAGCCGGGCGCAGCCGCGACCAGGTTGCGAGTGTTCCCGCAGGAAACAGGCCGGTGCGCCCGGCGCTGCGTCGCGATCCTGCAGCACACAGGCTTTGCGACTGACCTCGCTGCCACAGCGCGGGTGCGGCGCCACCGGCAGCGGTTACTTCGCCGCGGCCGGCTCAGTGAGGATCCGCTCCAGATCCTTCTGCAGGTCGACCAGCAGCGGCTGCATCTTCGTCTGGATCGCCAGCATCAGGTTCTGCATCAGCGCCGGGGTCTTGTCGAGCAGACTCTGCCCGGCCGGACTCTCGTAGAACTCGGCCATCGCCAGCACGTCTTCCTTCGAGAACGACTGCTTGTACAGGTCCACATACATCGGCCGCAGCTGCGCCCACGACAGCGCCTGGCGCACGGTCTGGCGGGTGCGTTGCTGGATGCGCTGCAGCTGCGCCTGCTGCTCGCCGGTGAGTTGCTGCTGTGCGCTGAACTGGGCGAACTGCTGCTGCTGCATCGCTTCCATCTGCGGCAGCATGGCATCGAGCATGGTCTGCGCGCGCGAGGCGGCCAACAGCCGGTTGATGTCGCCGTCGGTGGGCGCCGCGGCCAGCGCCGGCGCAATGCCGCCTGTGGCCAGCGCCAACAGCAGCAGGGTGGAAAAGCGGAATCGGGTCGCGCGCATCGGAGCATCCTGCCGGGAGGTACGGACGCCCAGCATACCGCTGCGGATATCGGCGCGGCGCGGACACCTGCGTGGCTGAAGGGCTTGGCGCCTGCCAAACCCGGTGCCGTCCCATCCGGGCTGACGGAAGCTGCCACCTCCGCGGCGTTTTTCCCCCGGCCCGGACCCATCCGTTGCAGCCGGTGGGGATGCCCGGAGGGGCGGCCAGGCACGCCAATCTCCTACTCGAGCATTGCGTTCACGTGCTGCAGCAACTGGCCAACCTCGCTGTTGTCCGGGTTCTGCTTGTGCAACGCTTCAAGCAGCGGCTTCGCTTTTGCGGCGTCGCCACGGCGATAGAAAACCTGGGCCAGCCCCTGTCTGGCGTCACCGTCCTGCGCATCCAGGGCGAGGGCGTTGGAAAAAGCCGCTTCCGCGGCAGGCAGCTCGCCCAGGCGCAACGCGGCGAATCCCTGCCCATCCCAGGCATCCATTTTCGGGTTGCCCAAGGCAATGGCCTGGCTGAACTCGTTGCGGGCCTGCTGGTTTTCGTCGCGGCGCAGGTGGATCCAGCCATGCTGCACGTGCGCGGCGTAATCCAGTGGCTGCACGCTGTTGAGCATCTGTGCGGCGGCATCGTACTGGCCGTGCTTGAACAGCGCGAAGGCGCGTTCATTGGCGAGCTGGCGGGGGTTGCGGTGGTGGGCCAGGTCACCGTCGAATTCCCGGGTCGGCGCGTATTTCTGCAGATAGTCGCGTACGTCGGCGGCCCGATGCAGGCCCAGGTAGCAGTGGATATACACCGGGCCGTGGCTGGCCATGGCGGCCTCTGCGGCAGCCTTGGAGTTGCGTTCGTAATCGACGCCGAAACGCTGCCCGAGGATGCTGCCCATCGGAAAGTTCTGCACTACGATGCCGAATTTTCCGGCACGTTTGCGTTCATCCTTCAGCAGCACCGACTCGTAGGGCAGTGCCGGATTGAGCAGGCTGATGATGGTGGTCACGCCCTGGTCGTGCAGGCGCTGCATGTCCTGTTCCATCGGGTACGGGCCGAACACGAAGCGGGTGGCGGTGATGGATTCCTGCGCCCGCCACGGTTGCACGGCGAAGCTGGCCGGATGCAGCAATACCCACCCGCCTGCGGCAAAACCGAACACACACACCATCAGCAAAGCGCCCAGCCAGGCTTTTCTGGAAATATTTTTCATGAAATAAACGCCATTTGAATTCTTGCAAAGTCAAGGGTTGATCGATTTCGGTGTCTGAAATAGTGACAGGGTTCAATTATTTCAGGTAACGTTTCCGCGTTGTCCAGGTGTCTAATGGGGGCGACAGGGCGCCGCGTCCCCTCTGCGGCAGAGGGCTGGATGATGGAATATCTTTTCAACGGGGCACCGGAAGTGCGTATCGCGCTTTGGGTGGCACTGGCGACGCTGGCGATGGTGGCGCTGCTGCTGGCAAGCATCCTGCTGCTGCGGGTGCATACGCTGCGGCGCGAGCGGCGCGACGCGCAGGCCCGACAGACCTGGGCCGGGCTGTTCCAGCGGGTGCTGGACGGCGAGCAGGTGCCGGTGCGGCCGGTGCGGCACGGCGAGATATTCGGCTTTGTCGAAGCCTGGAACGCCATACACGAGCCGCTGTCCGACGCCGATTCACGGCGTTTGATCGCGGTCGGCAAAAGCGCCGGTCTGGTCGAAACCAGCAAGAAGATGCTGCACGGCGGCTACCACTCGCGGGCCATGGCGATCGTCGCCCTGGGTTATCTGCGTGACCGGAATCTGTTCGACCTGCTGTCGCCCTGGCTGACCGACCGCAGTCCGGTGGTTTCCCTGTGTGCGGCCCGCGCGCTGTCGCAGATCGATCCACCGCGGGCGATGGCGATGTTCGTGCCGGCGATCCTGGAGCGCGACGACTGGGTGGAAGGCAGCGTGGCGCAGATCCTGGCCGAGAACCATGATGGCAGCGCGCTGCGCGAACTGGCGGCGGTGTTGCCGCGGGTGGAAGGCACCATGGCGGTGAAGCTGGTGGGCTTTCTTGCCGACATCGACCCGGTCAAGGCCGGCGCTCTGGTACGGCAGCTGCTGGAGGGCAATGTCGATGACCGGGTGCTGTCGGCCTGCTTGCGGGTGGTCACTGCTCCGCAGGACCGTGAACGCGTGCGCCAGCTGCTCACGGCCGAACGCTGGCACGTGCGCATGAACGCCGCCACCGCGCTGGGCCGCATCGGTGAGCAGGGAGATGTGCCCCGACTGGAGCCGCTGCTGTGCGACGCGGTGTGGTGGGTGCGTTACCGCGCTGCCCAGGCCCTGTTGGCGCTGCCGGGCGTCGGTGCCGTCGGGCTGCAGGGCATCCGTGCCCGCCAAAGTGACAGCTACGGACGCGACATCATCGACCAGGTGCTGTCCGAACAGGGTATGAGGAGCGCGACATGAGTGCCTACTGGGATGCGTTGGTGCGGTATTTCCAGCAGATCGACTGGGTGCACCTGCTGGTGTCGCTGCAATGGGCGTTCCTGGGCTATTTCTTGGCGATCAACCTGGCCTACCTGATCCTCAACTACATCTCGGCCTTCCACATCGTGCGTTACATGCGTGAGCACCGCGCACACTATCTTCCCCACGGCCTGCGCCAGCACCAGCCTCCGGTAAGCATTGTGCTGCCTGCCCACAACGAGGCCGGTTCGGTGGTGACCTCGGTGCGTTCGCTGCTCAAGACCGACTACCCCCAATTCGAGATCGTGGTGGTCAACGACGGGTCCAGCGACGACACCCGCAAGGTGCTGATCGAGGCCTTCGGCCTGGTGCGGGTGCCGGAAGCCTACCGCCGGCGGCTGCCGACCGAGACGGTCGAAGGGGTGTACGCCTCGGCCCGTTTTCCCACGATCCGCATGGTGGACAAGGCCAACGGTGGCAAGGCCGACGCGATCAATGCCGGCCTGAACTGTGCGCGCTATCCGCTGTTCTGCGTGATCGACGCCGACAGCATCCTGCAGCCGGAGAGCCTGTCGCGGGTGGTGCGGCCGTTCCTGGAGGATGCGCGGGTGGTGGCCAGCGGCGGCGTGGTGCGGGTACTGAACGGCTGCACCGTCAAGGGCGGCATGCTGGAAAAAGTGGATGTGCCCAAGCGGCTGCTGCCGACCTTCCAGCTGGTGGAATACCTGCGCGGATTCCTGTTCGGACGCATGGGCTGGTCGCCGATGAACGCGTTGCTGATCATCTCCGGCGCCTTCGGGGTGTTCTCCAAGGAACGGGTGATCGCCATTGGCGGCTACCGCCGTGCCACCGTCGGCGAGGACATGGATCTGGTGGTGCGCCTGCACCGCAACCTGCGCGAGCAGAAACGCGACTACCGCATCCGCTTCGTGCCCGACCCGGTGTGCTGGACCGAAGCCCCCAGTGACCTGGCTTCGCTGAAAAGCCAGCGCATCCGCTGGCAACGCGGGCTGGCCGAGAGCCTGTGGTCCAACCTCGGACTGATGCTGAACCCGCGCGGCGGCACGGTCGGCTGGATCGCCTTTCCGTTCATGCTGCTGTTCGAATTCCTCGGCCCGATGATCGAAGTGACCGGCTACGTGGCGATGATCGTGTTGTGGATCCTGGGTTTGATTCCGCTGTATGCGTTTGTGGTGTTCCTTGCCGCGGCGATTGGCCTGGGGGTGCTGTTGTCGGTCAATGCAATGCTGTTGGAAGAGCTGTCGTTCCGCTTGTATACCCGGCCGCGGCAGCAGTTGTGGCTGTTCCTGGCCGCGGTGCTGGAGAATTTCGGCTACCGGCAGCTGACCTCGGTCTGGCGGGTGACCGGCATGCTGAGCTGGTTGTTCAGCATGGGCCGCCGCCATCAATGGGGCCGGATCAACCGCGACGGTTCCTGGCAGCAACCCCACGAGGAAGAACATCCGGAGGGCGCGCCCGCCGCCATTGCCACCGTTGCCACCACCGTCGACGTCCGACCCACGCCATGACCTCCAGGAAGCTTTCCATGCCGCATACGACTCTCCGGCGGAGCGCCGGCTTCTCCCTGTACGCGCCGTTGTGGCTGGCCCTGGCGGTCTCGCCGGCGGCCTGGGCACAGTCGTCATCCGCATCACCGCCCTCGTTGAGCGAACAGATGCTGCAGGTGCGACAGCTGGCCACCAACGGCCAGCGCGATGCGGCGATCGAACGCTACAGCGCATTGCTGCAGGAGCACCCGGACAATGGCGACCTGCTGCTTGCGCGCGGGCGCACCTACGCCTGGATGGGGCACTACACCCAATCCGAGGCCGACCTGACCGCGGTGGTCCAGCGCAGCCCGACCTATGCCGATGCATGGTCGGCGCTGGGCGACATGTACAGCTGGAGCGACCGCCCGCAGCAGGCGATCGCCGCATATTCGCACTGGGTGGAACTGGCCCCGCAGGACCCGGCCGCCTATATCGCCCGGGGCCGCGCCTACCGCGCTGGCGGGGACCGCGACGCGGCCCGCGCCGACTTTGCCAGCGCCCGCGCCTGCGGCGCCGACCCGGCGGAAATGGCGAGCCTGGAGGCCAGCCTGACCCGGCGCACCGCCAATCCCGAAGCGATGATCAACGACGGCTTCCGCTGGACCCTGCGCGCCGGCATCGACCACACCGGTTTCAGTGGCGGACGCCAGGACTGGAATGATGTCGATGTGTCCTTGCGCCGCCGTTTCGAGCACGGCTCGCTGGCCCTGGAATTGTTGCGGGCCGATCATTTCGGTCGCAACGATACGGCCTGGGCGCTGGACGGCTACACCTCGCTGTGGCCACGCGCGTACGCCAACCTGCGTTACCAGCGCGGGCCGGACAGCGGCATCCTGCCGCGGCTGGGCTGGCGGGCGGAGGTGTTCCAGGGGGTCGGCAGCGGCTGGGAGTTGTCGGCCAGCGTCGACCATCTGCGCTTCTCCTCCGACACCGAGTTCTATGGCGTCGGCGTAGGCCGCTACGCCGGCAACTGGTACACGCGGTACAAGCTGCAGCACGTGCCCGGCGCCGGTTCGGGCAGCTGGAGCCATCGGCTTCTGGTGCGGAACTACTACCGGGGTGACGCCGACGACTATCTCGAACTGAGCCTGGGCAACGGCCGCAGCACGGATTTCGACAATTTCGGCGGCATCGTGCGCAACAACAATGCCGCCATCGGTGCGGCGTGGACCCACTTCATCACGCCGCGCTGGGGCTTCAAGCTGGGCGCCGGCTATGCCGACAACGCCGACGGTTTCAACGAACAGGATCTTTCCTTCGCGCTGTATTCGCGCTGGTGAGTGGGGAACACGATGACGGCTGACAACAGGGCGGGCGGCGTGCTCGCGCGGTTTTTCACCTGGCTGCCGGCGCTGCTTGCCGCGCAGCTGGTGCTGACCGGCACGGCAGTGGCGGTGGGGATGGGTACGGCGGCGTGGCCGCCGCCGGTGAAGGGGGGGATTGCCGCATTCGCGCTTGGCCAAGGGCTGCTGACCCTGCTGCGGGCGTTGCCACTGCTGTTGCTGCTGTCTTGGCCGTGCCTGCGCTTGGGCTCGCCGCGCGCGCGGCTGTTGGCCACCGGCATGGTCTGGTCGGTCTTCCTGCTGGTGCAGGCGGCGCTTGAACGGTATTTCCAGGTGGCCGGCACGCCGCTGGGCGCGGACCTGTTCGGCTACAGCCGGGCGGAAATCGCCACCACGCTGGCGGGCGGCGCCCACCTCGGTACCAGCGGGATGCTGGTCCTGGCACTGCCGCTGCTGGTGCTGTGGGCGGCGCTGTACGGCCTGCGCCGTTGGCAGCCTGAACCGCGGCAGCGGCTGGCGGTGACCGCCGTGCTGGCGGGCCTCGCCGGCTGGGGATTGCCACTGGCACCCGGAACAGGCGCGCTGCCGGGCGATACCGCACGCGCGCTGGCCGGCAACAAGCTGGCCTGGTTCACCGCCGACAGCCTGCGCTGGTTGCAGCGCCCGGCCGGGGATGCGGCAGGCGTGGTCGCGCCGGCCTCGGCCGACGAACCCCCATTGGATCCGCACTATCCGTTCCTGCACCCGGAGCGCACGCCCGATGCCCTGGGTCCGTACTTCGCGGCGACCTCCGACGGGGCGCCCCCCAATCTGGTGGTGATCGTGGTCGAAGGGCTGGGCCGTTCGTTCTCCGGGCCACAGGCCGAGCTCGGCAGTTTCACCCCGTTCCTGGATGATCTGGCCACGCGCAGCCTGTACTTCGAGAACTTCCTTGCCAACCAGGGCCGCACCTTCGGGGTATTGCCCTCGCTGCTGGGCTCGCTGCCGTTCGGCGAACAGGGCTTCGCCGCACTGGGCGAGCGCATGCCGCCGCACCCGGGGCTGTTCAACGTGTTGCACCGGCAGGGCTACCACACGGCGTTCTACAGCGGCACCGATGCCGGTTTCGACAACGAGCGCGCCTATCTGCGGTTGCAGCAGCTCGACGCCGTGGTCGATCTGAAAAATTTCGGCAGCGGTTATCAGCTCAATCCGCTCAGCAGCTGGGGCTATCCCGACCGCGAGCTGGTATCGCGGGTGCTGGCCGACAGCACCGGGTTGCAAACGCCATTCGCACTGGCGATGCAGACCATTTCGATGCACACCAGTTACCAGTTTCCGGGCCAGGACCGCTACCGCGCCCGCGTCGAGCAGCGCCTGCAGCAGCTGGCGGTGCCAGCCTCGCAGCTGCCGGCCTATCGCGCCAATGCCGATATCTACAGCACCATCCTGTACACCGATGACCAGCTGCGCCGCTACTTCGAATCGGCAGCGCAGATGCCGTGGTACCGCAACACGGTGTTCGTCATCACCGGTGACCATCGTCTGCCGGAAATCCCGATGGGCGAACACATCGACCGCTACCACGTGCCGCTGCTGGTGTTCTCGCCGCTGCTGAAGCAACCGGCACAGGTGCGCGCTGTGTCCTCGCATCTGGATGTGACGCCGTCGCTGCTGGCGCTGTTCGCGCACACCTATGGCCTGCAGCGGCCGGCGCAGGTGCCATGGCTGGGTACGGGGCTGGATATGGGCGCCGATTTCCGCAACCAGCATGAGATCCCGCTGCAGCAGACCAAGACCAGCGACCCCGAATACCTGGTCGATCGCTGGTGGCTGCGCGATGGGCAACTGTTCGAACTGGGTGATGGCATGCATCTGTCGCCGGTGGACGACACCCACCTCCAGGCCTGGGTGACGCACCGGCTGCAGCGCTACCGCAGCGCCAATGCGACCTTCCTGCGCCAGCTGGCGTTGATGCCCGACGGGGAGGCGCCCCCACTGCTGGCGTTCGCCGCCGGCGCTGCCGCCGCCGATGCCGCGCCGCGCAGCGGGCCGCCGGCCCGGGCGGTGCCGGGCATCACCCTGGAATCGGTGCAGTTGGGGCGGGCGGGCGATGCGATCGACATCCACGGGATCTTCGCCAATGGCGATCCGGTGCCGAGCGCCGCGTTCGTGCCGCTGGCCGTGCTCAGCAGCGAAGACGGCCGCGAAGTGCAGGAGGCGTCGGGTGGCGCGCTGCAGCTGGCCGCACACGAACGGCGTGCGGTGCGCCTGACATTGCGGCATCCGGGGCTGGTACCGGGCCGGTATTATGTGTCGGTGCGCCCGTCAGATCCGGATACCGGCCAGCCGCTGGGCCGCGGACGCTTCCACATTCCCTTCGATTTCGGCGCCGATACCGGCGCAGGTGCCCCGCCATGAGTCGCCGCTTGCTGTTTCCGCTGCTGCTGCTGTGCGCAGGCCTGCTGCCGGCTGCCTCGGCGGCGGCCGGGCGCGCGATCTGGACCTGGGAGGCCGAGTCCTACGCGATGCTCGACGATCCGGCGGTGGCCACCGAGGCCATCGCGTATCTCAAGGCCCAGCACATCGATTCGGTCTATCTGTATGCCGACGGCTACCGCGGCCGCAACCTGATCGTGGAGCAGCCGCAGCGCTACCGCACCCTGATCGAGCGCCTGCACCGCAACGGCATGCAGGCCTATGCGCTGCTGGGTTCGGCCTACCTCAATACCGAGACCTACATCCTGCCGGAGCACCGCGCCGATGCCGAGGCGATGTTCCGCCGGGTGCTCGACTACAACGCCGCGGCACCGCGCGCGGCGCGCTTTGACGGGGTGAACCTGGATATCGAGCCGCACATCCTCGACGAATGGGATGACCACACCCGTGAGCGGCTGCTGGGCGACTTCCTGGACATGAGCGCGGCGCTGATGCGGATCAAGCGCGACTACCGGGCCACGCTCGCGGTGGGGCCGGCGATCCCGTTCTGGCTGGATGGCATCACCCTGGAATGGCAGGGCCGTAGCCGTCCGGTCAGCGAGCATGTGATCGATCTCTACGACTACGTGGCGCTGATGGATTACCGCGACAAGGCCGAGGGCGCCGACAGCATCCTGTCGCACGCCGCCAGCGAAATCGCCTATGCCAACCGCGCGCGCAAAAAAGTGGTGATCGGGGTGGAAGTGTCCCCCAACGAGATCGACAAGGTGACCTTCGACGAAGAAGGCCCGGTGGTGTTCGAGCGCGAACTGGCCAAAGTGCAAAAGGCGCTGCAGCGCGAGCCGGCCTTTGCCGGTTTCGCCATCCACCACTACCGCGCCTACCGGCGCTGGAAGGGGCGGGCGTGGGAGTGAAGCCGCCGCTGATTCCCGAAAACGAACTGATCGAACGCTTTGTACGCGCCTCCGGACCGGGGGGGCAGAACGTCAACAAGGTGGCCACGGCGGTGGAGTTGCGTTTCGATATCGCCGGCTCGCCGTCGTTGTCCGAGGCGTTGCGCGCCCGCCTGCTGGCCAAGCGCGACCGCCGGGTCACCGCCGACGGCGTACTGGTCATCGACGCCCAGCGCTTCCGGACCCAGGAGCGCAACCGCCAGGACGCGCGTGAACGTCTGGACGCGTTTATCGCCACCGCGCTGAGCGTGCCCAAACCGCGGGTGGCCACCAAGCCGACCTATGGGTCAAAATTGCGGCGTTTGGATGCCAAACGCGGACGTTCGCAGGTCAAACGCGGACGTTCATCCAGCAACTGGGAGTAATTTTTTGAATCACCCGACTATTCCGGCGGTGCCGCCGAACATGCCGCAGGTCAAGCCGAATGCCTTCAACCGCTGGCTGGCGCGGACCGTGCTGCGCGCCGGTGGCTGGAAGCTGCAGGGCCCGATCCCGGACGTGGCCAAGGTGGTGATGATCGTGGCGCCACATTCCTCCAACTGGGACGGTCTGTGGGGCATGGCGGCCAAGATCGCGTTGGGGCTGGAAGTGCGGGTACTGGGCAAGGCGCAGCTGTTCTGGTGGCCGCTGGGGCCGGTGCTGCGCCGGCTGGGCGTGATCGCGCTGGACCGCAGCTCGCCGCAGGGCACGGTTGAACAGGCGGTGCGGCTGCTGCGCCAGTCCGATCGCATGTGGTACACGATCACCCCCGAAGGCACGCGCAAGGCGGTTACGCAGTGGAAGGCCGGCTTCCTGAAGATCGCACGGCTGGCCGAGGTGCCGGTTTTGATGGTGTATTTCCACTATCCCGAGCGCACGATCGGCTTTGGCCCGCTGTTCCATCCCTCCGGCGACGACACCGCCGACATGGCCGCCATCCGCCAGTGGTATGCACCGTGGGTCGGCAAGACCCGCGACACCCGCTGAGTCCGGCAGCCGGCAGCAGCACATGCCACGCCTGTGGTGATGGGAGTAGTGTGTCCGGCTGAAGTTGAAACCCGTCCTACAGGAGCCCGTTGCATGTCGCGTACCGTCATTCTGGCCGCCGCCATCAGCCTTGCGCTGACTGCCTGTTCCGGCAAGGAGTCCACCCCCGTGTCCGCCACCCCGCCTGCGCCCGCTGCCAGCCAGCCGGCCGATGCTTCGACCAATCCGCTGCTCAGTGCCAGCACGCTGCCGTTCCAGGCGCCGCCGTTCGACAAAATCCAGGACAGCGACTTCCTGCCGGCGTTCAAGCAGGGCATGGCGCTGCACCTGGCTGAAGTGCGCAAGATCGCCGACAACCCCGAGCCGGCCACCTTCGACAACACCATCGAGGCGCTGGAGCGCAGCGGTGAAACGCTTGATCGCGTCTCGCGCATCTTCTTCGGCCTGGTGCAGGCCGATACCAACGATGCACGGCAGAAGATCCAGGAAGAGGTGGCGCCGCTGCTGGCCGCGCACCAGGACGAGATCAACCTGGACCCGAAGCTGTTCGCACGGGTCAAGACCCTGTACGACCAGCGCCAGTCATTGGGCCTGGACGCGGTGCAGACGCACCTGCTCGAGCGCGACTACCTGGCGTTCGTGCGCGCCGGCGCGCAGTTGTCCGATACCGACAAGGACAGCCTGCGCAAGCTCAACGTTGAAGAGACCACGCTGTCGACCCAGTTCCACACCCGGCTGGTCGCTGCGACCGCCGCCGCTGCGGTGGTGGTGGACGACAGGGCGCGCCTGGCCGGGCTGGACGAGGGGGCGATTGCCGCGGCCGCCGAAGACGCCAAAGCGCGCAAGCTCGATGGCAAATACCTGCTGGCCCTGCAGAACACCACCCAGCAGCCGGAACTGGTTTCGCTCAGCGACCGCGCGCTGCGCACCGAAGTGCTCAACGCCTCGGAAACCCGGGCCGAGAAGGGCGATGCCCACGATACCCGGCAGACCATCCAGCGTCTGGCCCAGCTGCGGGCGCAGAAGGCCCGGCTGCTCGGCTTCGAGAACTACGCCGCCTACAGCCTCGGCGACCAGATGGCCAAGACCCCGGCCATGGCGCTGAAGCTGCTGACCGACACGGTGCCGGCGGCCACCGCCAAGGCGCGCGGCGAACTGGCCGAAATCCAGAAGGTGATCGACGCGCAGAAGGGGGGCTTCAAGGCCACTGCCGCGGACTGGGATTTCTACGCCGAGCAGGTGCGCAAGGCCAAGTTCGACCTGGACGAGACCCAGATCAAGCCGTACTTCGAACTCGACAACGTACTCAAGAACGGCGTGTTCTATGCGGCCACGCAGCTGTACGGCATCACCTTCAAGGAACGCCGCGACATCCCCACCTACCATGCCGACATGAAAGTGTATGAGGTGTTCGACAAGGACGGCAGCTCGCTGGCGCTGTTCTACACCGACTACTTCAAGCGCGACAGCAAGTCCGGTGGCGCGTGGATGGACGCGTTCGTCGAACAGGATGGCCTGACCGGCACCAAGCCGGTGGTCTACAACGTGTGCAACTTCACCAAGCCGGCGCCCGGGCAGCCGGCGCTGCTGAGCTGGGATGATGTGACCACCCTGTTCCACGAGTTCGGCCACGCGCTGCATGGCATGTTCTCCAACGTGAAGTACCCGTCGATCGCCGGCACCAGCACCTCGCGCGACTTTGTCGAGTTCCCGTCCCAGTTCAACGAGCACTGGGCGCTGGATCCGAAGGTGTTCGCCAACTACGCCAAGCACTACAAGACCGGCGAGCCGATGCCGCAGCCGCTGGTGGACAAGATCGTCAAGGCGCGCACCTTCAACCAGGGCTATGCGACCACCGAATACCTGGCGGCTGCACTGCTGGACCTGTCCTGGCACACGCTCAAGGCCGATGCGCCGCTGCAGGACGTGGATACGTTCGAGGCCGCCTCGCTCAAGCGTTTCAAGGTGGACCTGCCGCAGGTGCCGCCGCGTTACCGCACCAGCTATTTCGACCACATCTGGGGCGGTGGCTATTCGGCCGGTTACTACGCCTACTTCTGGGCCGAGGTACTCGACCATGATGCGTTCCAGTGGTTCAAGGAGAACGGCGGCCTGACCCCGGAAAACGGTCAGATCTTCCGTGACAAGGTGCTCTCGCGCGGCAACAGCGTCGAGCTGGCCCAGCTCTATCGCGACTTCCGCGGCAAGGATCCCAGCGTTGAGCCGCTGCTGGAAAACCGCGGGCTGAAGTAAGCAGGTCGGCGGTCGGTGGACGATGCTGGCGGGAGGGGCGACCCTCCCGCTTTTTTTGTGTTCGCCACACGCCCGGGCGCTGCCGCGCAGCGGATCGGCGGGCCGACGCCTGCGCGTTCCGGAGCTGCTGCGCGGGCGTTGCGGGGCTGCGGAACCTGGCGCCCGGTCCGCAGGTCTGAGCGCTGACCCTTGCCGAGGAAGCGCCATGCGCCGTGAAACCGCCGTGCCCCATCCCGTGTTGGCCTGGTTGCGGAAAGAACTGGTTCCCGTGCTGCTGCTTCTGGCGCTGCTGGCCGCAGCACGTGACTCGCTGGCCAACCACTACCAGGTGCCCAGCGGATCGATGCAGCCGACCTTGATGCCGGGCGACCGGGTGGTGGTGGACATGCGCGCCTACGGGCTGCGCCTGCCATTCACCGCGACGCAGCTGCTTGCCGCAGGCCGGCCGCAGCGTGGCGATGTGGTGGTGTTCAATTCACCGGCCGATGGCACCCGGTTGATCAAACGGGTCGCCGCCGTAGCCGGCGATCGGGTGCGATTGCAGGCCGGGCACCTGAGCATCAACGGCCAGCCGCTGCAGCGCGATGCCGCCGGCGAAGTCTTCGACTCGAAGCTGGTGCGGCTGGATCTCGCGGCCGGCGGCGGTCCGGACATCGCCGAGCTGGTGATCCCCGAAGGCAAGCTGCTGGTGCTGGGCGATCACCGGGGCGACAGCTTCGATGGGCGCTTCTTCGGCCTGGTCAACGCCGGCGAGGTCTACGGCAGGGCGGTGGCGGTGTACTGGCGGCGCGGCGAAGGCGCGGAGTGGTTGAAGCTGTAGGCGCGGCGTGCCCCGGCGGCTCGCGCCGGCCCACGGCCGGAGGGCTGCCGCTGGCGTGGTCCAGGTTTCCGGGCGGATGCGTTCCCGCGCGGCCGCGGCGACCTGGCCGTGCAGTCCGCGCCCGGCAACAGCAGGGTGCAACCGGTCGAAAAGGTCGGAATCAGCGCTCCGAATGCCCCGGTTCGTCATAGCTGCGCGGGGCGAACAGGTCCGGCTGGATCAGCTCGATGAAGGCGCGCGCCTGGGGCGACAGCGCCTTGCCACGGCGCACCACCACGCCATAGCTGCGCTCGGGGAAGTACCCGCTCATCGACCGGGTGGCCAGCTTGTCGCGATCGCCCTCGTTCAGGCACAGCGCGGTGACGATGGAGATGCCCATGCCCATCGCCACGTACTGCTTGATCACCTCCCAGCCGCCGACTTCCAGCGCCACCCGGTAGGGCACCTGGTGTTGCTGGAACACCAGGTCCACCAGCCGCCAGGTGACCTGGCGCCGCGGCGGCAGGATCAGCGGCCACGGCGAAAGATCTTCCAGGGTCAGCGCCGGTTTGCGGGTAAGCGGGTGATCGGGCGGGGTGATCAACACCTGCTCGAAGCGGTAGGCCGGTGCATAGGTCAGGTCGCCGGGCACGTCCAGCATCGAACCGACCGCCAGATCGGCGGCATCGCTGCGTAGCAGATCGGTGCCGTCGGCACTGATGGCGTTGTGCAGCACCAGCCGCACGTCCGGATGCCGATGCCGGAAATTTGCGACTATTTTCGGTAACAGATACAGGATCGTCGACGAATTGGCGGCGATATTGAGTTCACCCGCATCCAGTCCGCGGACCTTGTCGCGGAACCCGGCGGGCAGTCCGTCCAGGCTTTCCACCAGCGGCAGCGCCATTTCGTACAGCAGCTGCCCCTCGCGGCTGGGCGCCAGCCGGCGCCCGCTGCGCTCGAACAGCACAACCCCCAGCTCGCGCTCCAGCGCCTGCAGCTGCAGGCTCACCGCCGGCTGGCTGACGAAAAGCGCCTCGGCCGCCCGCGAGACCGAACCCAGCCGCACCGTCTGGCAGAACGCGCGCAGCGGCTTGAGCCGGTCGGATTTGTAGGAAAAACGAGGGGTTGCGGGCGGTTTGCTGGGCATGTCTAACTGATTATTAGCACAATTTATAAATGACATTGCAAAAACTGTTTTGCCAAATAGTCGTTTGCGGCGGCACGGTGGACTTCCCGACATCCGCAGGACCCGACCATGCCCGCCGTCGCCGCTGCGCCCCACGCCGAGACCTTTCCTCGCCCGACTCCGGGCGTCACTGTGCCCACCCGGCTGGCCGGACAGTCGACCCTGCTGCCGGCCGGGGCCCTGGCGCTGCTGGTATCGCTGCACCGCGCGGTGGAAACCGGGCGCCAGCAGCAACTGGCCGCGCGGCGCCAGCGGCAGGCGTTCTTCGACCAGGGCGGGCTGCCGGATTTCCGCCCCGACACCGCCGCCATCCGCACCGGGGACTGGAGCGTGGCACCGATCCCGGCCGCGCTGCAGGACCGCCGCGTCGAGATCACCGGCCCGACCGATCCGAAGATGGTGATCAACGCGCTCAATTCCGGCGCCAAGGTGTTCATGGCCGACTTCGAGGATTCGACCTCGCCGACCTGGCGCAACCTGCTGGCCGGCCAGCAGTCGATGATCGAGGCGGTGCGCGGCACCCTGGAATACACCGCGCCGGCCACCGCCAACGGCCCCGGCAAGCACTACCGTCTGCGCCCGTTCGCCGAGCAGGCGGTGCTGATCGTGCGTCCGCGCGGCTGGCATCTGGACGAGAAACACGTGCTGGTCGATGGCCAGCCCATTGCCGGCGGCCTGTTCGATGCGGCGCTGTTCGCTTTCCACAATGCGCGCACGCTGATGTGCAAACAGCGTGGCCCGTACTTCTACCTGCCCAAGCTGCAGAGCATGGAAGAGGCGGCGCTGTGGGAGACCGCGCTGGCGCACATCGAAGGCATGCTCGGCCTGCCGCACGGGCAGATCAAGGTCACCGTGCTGATCGAGACGCTGCCGGCGGTGTTCGAGATGGACGAGATCCTGCATGCGCTGCGCGCGCGCATCGTCGGCCTGAACTGCGGCCGCTGGGATTACATTTTCTCCTACATCAAGACCTTCCGCTGCCACGCCGACCGCGTGCTGCCCGAACGCGGCCAGGTGACGATGACGCAGCCGTTCCTGAAGGCCTATTCGGAACTGCTGATCCACACCTGCCACCGCCGCGGCGCCCACGCGATGGGCGGCATGGCCGCGCAGATTCCGATCAACCATGATCCGGCCGCCAACGAACAGGCGATGGCGCGGGTGCGCGCCGACAAGCTGCGCGAAGTCACCGCCGGCCATGACGGCACCTGGGTGGCGCATCCGGCCCTGATCCCGGTGGCCCAGGCGATCTTCGATGCGCACATGCCCACGCCCCACCAGCATCACGTGCTGCGCCAGGATGTGCGCGTGGGCCGCGAGGAACTGATCGCGCGCCCGCCGGGCACCATCACCCGCGCCGGCTTCGAAGGCAATGTCGAAGTCTGCGTGCGCTACCTGGCCGCGTGGCTGGATGGCCACGGCTGCGTGCCGATCCACCACCTGATGGAGGACGCGGCCACTGCCGAGATCAGCCGCAGCCAGATCTGGCAGTGGATCCACGCCGGCAACCAGCACCTGGACGACGGCACCGCGATCGACCTGGCCCTGCTCGACGCCACGCTGGCGCAGCTGCCGGCGCGGCTGGGCGACACCGCCGCGCTGCCCGGCAGTGCCCGGATCCCCGAGTCCATCGCGCTGCTGGCCGAGCTCAGCCGCCGCGAGGAGCTCACCGATTTCCTGACCCTGCCTGCCTACGACCGCCTGCCGTAGAGCGGGGCGCTGCCTCGCTGCATTCCCGCATCAGCCGGGCAAAGCCCGGCGCTACCACCCGCAATCCGTAGAGCGGGGCGTTGCCCCGCTGCATTCCCGCGTCAGCCGGGCAAAGCCCGGCGCTACCCACCCGCAATCCGTAGAGCGGGGCGCTGCCCCGCTGCATGCCTGCGTTGCCCCCACCCCTGGAGAATCGACATGAGCACCCTGCAGACCGCCGAACAGATCCAGCACGCTTGGAACACCGACCCGCGCTGGGCCGGCATCATCCGCAACTACACCGCCGCCGACGTGGTGCGCCTGCGCGGCACCGTGCACGTGGAGCACTCACTGGCGCGGCTGGGCGCGCAGAAGCTGTGGAAGTCCCTGCATGAGAAGGATTTCGTCAACGCGCTCGGCGCGCTGACCGGCAACCAGGCCATGCAGCAGGTCAAGGCCGGCCTCAATGCCATCTACCTGTCCGGCTGGCAGGTCGCGGCCGATGCCAACCTGGCCGGGCAGATGTACCCGGACCAGTCGCTGTACCCGGCCGATTCGGTGCCGGCGGTGGTCAAGCGCATCAACAACACCCTGCTGCGTGCCGACCAGTTGCACCATGCCGAAGGCAAGGACGACATCGACTTCCTGCAGCCGATCGTGGCCGATGCCGAGGCCGGTTTCGGCGGCGTGCTCAACGCATTTGAACTGATGAAGGCGATGATCGAGGCCGGCGCGGCCGGCGTGCACTTCGAGGACCAGCTGGCCTCGGTCAAGAAGTGCGGCCACATGGGCGGCAAGGTGCTGGTGCCGACCCGCGAGGCGATCGAGAAGCTCAACGCCGCGCGCCTGGCCGCCGACGTGCTGGGCGTGCCGACCCTGCTGGTGGCGCGTACCGATGCCGAGGCCGCCGACCTGCTGACCAGCGACATCGACGCCAACGATCGCCCGTTCGCCACCGGCGAGCGCACCGTGGAAGGCTTCTACAAGACCCGCAACGGCCTGGAGCAGGCGATCAGCCGCGGCCTGGCCTACGCCCCCTATGCCGATCTGGTGTGGTGCGAGACCGGCAAGCCGGACCTGGAGTTCGCCCGCCAGTTCGCCGAGGCGATCCACGCCAGGTTCCCGGGCAAGCTGCTGGCCTACAACTGCTCGCCCAGCTTCAACTGGAAGAAGAACCTGGACGACGCCACCATCGCCAGATTCCAGAAGGAGCTGGGCAGCTATGGCTACAAGTTCCAGTTCATCACCCTGGCCGGCTTCCACGCGTTGAACTACGGCATGTTCAACCTGGCCCACGGCTATGCACGCCGGCAGATGAGCGCCTTCGTGGAACTGCAGGAAGCCGAGTTCGCCGCGGCCGAGCGGGGCTTCACCGCGGTCAAGCACCAGCGCGAAGTCGGCACCGGCTACTTCGATGCGGTCACCCAGGCGATCCAGCAGGGCCAGTCGTCGACCACCGCGCTGACCGGCTCCACCGAAGAAGCGCAATTCGAGGTCGAAAAGGTGGCCTGAGTCGCGGGATCGGCGGTGCATGGCGGTTGCCGCGCC
Organism: Stenotrophomonas sp. YIM B06876; assembly: GCF_030711595.1. Lineage (GTDB taxonomy): Bacteria > Pseudomonadota > Gammaproteobacteria > Xanthomonadales > Xanthomonadaceae > Stenotrophomonas. The sequence goes on along the minus strand of NZ_JAUJUJ010000009.1, from coordinate 26,468 downwards.
GCCCTGCACGGGCGCGGGTGCGCGGTAGCCGGGAGTGGGACGTGGAGCACATTTAAGCCAGGTGTTATGCTCGGCCGCTGACCCGTCCCAGCGGCGGGAGTTGGGGACACGGAATGGCCGGCATGAGCACGATGGAAACCGCGTGCGTGGATGAATCGTCTGTCGCCGCAACGGCGATGGCGGAGATTGTCCATGCGGTGCTGTCGCCGGCTGAATTGGCCCTGTTCGCCCAGTTCGGCCGATCACGCCAGTTCGCCGCCGGCGAAGTGCTGTTCCTGCGCGGCGATCATGGCCAGTGCATGTATATCGTCGTCAGCGGCATTGCCGATCTCGATTTCGGTGAAGACCTGGTGGTCAAATATCTCGGGCCCAACGAGTTCTTCGGAGAGCTGGGACTGTTGATTGGCGATCATCGCCGCTCCGCCGATGCGCGCGCGGCCACCGAGCTGGAGGTGCTGGAACTGCGGCCGGCGGATTTCCAGCGCTTGATCGACCACGATCCCGGGCTGGTGGCCTATTTCCTGCGCCGGACCATCATGCGGGTGGTGTCCAGCGAACAGCGCCTGATCGGGCAGCTGCGCCGCCGCAACCATGATCTGGAAGCGGCGCTGGACAACCTTTACAGCACCACCCATCAGCTCAGTCATACCCAGGCGCTGGTGCGCACCGATGAGCTGACCGGATTGTCCAACCGGCGCGGGCTCACCCTCACCCTGCAACAGGCGCATCGCAGCGGGCGGCATCCGCAGGGCCTGCTGCTGATCGACTGCGACCGGTTCAAGCGCATCAACGACGAGCACGGCCATCTGGCCGGGGACCGCGTGCTGCAGAGCGTGGCCAATATCCTGCGCTCGGTGGCCAAGGAAGAAGACGTCGCGTGCCGCCTGGGCGGCGATGAGTTCTGCCTGCTGGTCGCGCAGACCGACGCCGCGTCACTGGACCGGATCGCGGCGTTCATCCTGGGCGCGGTGCAGGGATTGCGCGAGCGCCAGAGCGAAGCCCCGCGGATCTGCTCGATCAGCATCGGGGTCTGTCTGCTCGACCCCGGCGGCACCTGGAACGACTGGTACAGCCGCGCCGACGGCGCGTTGTACGAGGCCAAGCGGCTGGGCGGAAACCGCCTGCACTGGTATTCCGTGTCAGACCCGACGCCTGACTGAGGGCCGGCCGGCTCATGAACGATCGGCCCGGCCCGCCGCTGCAGGCGCCGACGCTCAAGGCGGTACTGCTCACCGATATCTGTGATTCGGTGGCGGTGGTCGAGAAGCTGGGCGATGCCGCGGCGGCGCAACTGTTCCAGCAGCACGATCTGCTGGTGCTCCAATTGCAGCAGCAATGGAAAGGGCGGTTGATCGATCGCTCGGACGGCTTGCTGCTGCTGTTCGAGCGGCCGATCGACGGGGTCGGCTTCGCCCTGGACTACCTCCAAGGGCTCGGCCCGCTGGGCGCCAGGTTCAAGGTGAAGCTGCAGGCGCGTGCCGGCCTGCATGTCGGTGAAGTGCTGGTCTGGGAAAACAGTCCGGAGGCGATCAAGGTCGGCGCCAAGGCGATGGAGGTCGAAGGCCTGGCCAAACCGATGGCTGCGCGCCTGATGACGTTGGCCCGGCCCGGCCAGCTGCTGCTGTCGGCGGTGGCCGAAACGCTGGCCCAGCGCGGCGCCCGCGATATCGGCGAGCGCGGCGCGCGCCTGTTGTGGAAATCGCATGGCCGCTGGCGCTTCAAGGGCGTGCCGACCGTGCAGGAAATCTACGAGGTGGGCGAGATCGGCAACGCCCGGCTGCGCATGCCCAAGGCGACGCCGAAAGCCTGGCGTGATCTTCCGCTGTGGCGGCGCCCGGTGGCGCTGGCGATGGAACTGCTGTTGCTGGTGGGCCTGGCGGGCGCCGCGTGGCTTCTCACCCGGCCCGAGCCGGCCATCGCCTTCGGCGAGCGCGACTGGGTGGTGGTCGGAGACGTCAGCAACCTGTCCGGCGAGCCGTTGCTGGATGATTCGCTGCAGCAGGCGATCCGCATCAGTCTGGAGCAGTCGCGCTATGTGAATGTGTTGAGCGAGCTGAAGGTCCAGCAGACGCTCAAGCTGATGCGGCGCAATCCGCTCCAGACCCGTCTGGACCGTACCACCGCATCGGAGGTGGCACTGCGCGATGGCGCGCGCGCGGTGGTGCTGCCGACCATCACCAGCACCGCTGGCCGTACCCGCGTCACCCTGGAGGTGGTCGATCCTGCCAGCCATGCGACGGTCTACACCTTCAGCCAAAGCAGCAGCGGACTGGACGGTGTGCTTGCCGCCGTGGACAACCTCAACGACCAGCTGCGCCGTCGGCTGGGAGAGGCACTGGCGGACATCGGCCGGACCAGCGAGCCGCTGCCGAAAGTGGCCACCGCCGATCTGGATGCGCTGCGTGCCTACGCGTGGGGGAGCCGGTTCTACATTGCGCGCAATTTTGACCTGGCGCGTACCTATTTCCAGAAGGCGATTGAACTGGATCCGCAATTTGCCCTGGCCTATCTGGGAGTTGTCCGCACCTACGTATCCACGGCCGACAACCGCTCGGCGCTGCCCTTTCTCGAAAAGGCACGCGCGCTGCGCGACGGGTTGCCGGCACGCGAGGCGATGTATCTGGATGCCTGGATCGCCGAACTCGGGCCGACGCCGTGGAAGCAGGCACCGGCCCGCTGGGAGATGTTGAGCAACCTGTATCCGGACTATTACGCCGGTACCGCACAGTCGGCCTGGGCCGATTTCACGGTTGGCCGGTATGCCTCGGCGTTCCAGAAGAACGCCGTGCTCACCGGGCCGCAGAATCCCATGCGTGACGTGGCGGTCGAGCTGGAAGGGCGTATCCATCTGGCACAGGGGAACTACGCGGGCGCCATTGATGCATTCGCCCGTGCCGAGCAGCTGGGCGGTTATCCGCCAACGCGCCGGCATGCGGCGGCGCTGGCTGCGGCGGGCCGCTACAAAGAGGCCAACCGGATACTTTCCAGCCTGTCCGCGGATCAGCAGCTGACCGTCCATTTTGAACGCATCGCGCTGGCACTCGATCAGGGCCAGGGGGCGCAGGCCCTCGCTGCGGCTGCCGCGGCGCGACAGGCGGCCGAGCATGCGCCGCTGGTGATCCGCTACGCCCTGCTGGTAGCCAGCGGGGTGGTGGGTTGGCAGCTCGAAGATGCCGGATTCGACCCGCACGCGATGCCACGGGTCGCGCGCGACGCGCTGCGGTCGGCAGTGTCCAACGATGCCGGCGACCGCGAGGATCTTGCGTTGATGGCGGCCGCGGCGATGCGGCTGGCGCAGCGGACTGGCCTGGCGGCGGAACCCGAGGCCATGCAGACGCTTGGCACGCTGTCCCGGGACAGCGGCAATCCGGTGCTGGAGGCGGCGGTCGCGTTGCTGCGCGCAGAAGAGTTCCAGCAGCGCGGGGAACCGATTCCCGCGCTGACGATCCTCAGGCAGACGGTGAGGAGCGGGCCGGAGTTTTTCCAGGTGCGGGTGGCGCTGCGCGATGCGCTTCGCGCGGCCGGTGAAGAGGCCGAAGCCGGGGAGGTCGAACGCTGGCTGCTCGACCGCCGCGGCCTGGCGTTTATCGAACCGTTCGGTGCGCTGACGTTCCAGGCGATGAATGTCGCCGACCTTGCCCGGCTGGCTCCTCCAGCCGCGGGCCGCAACAGCACCGCACGTCCGGAGTTGGCGCCCGGCGGCCTCTAGGGGCGGTCTTGCCGTGGCTGCCTGGCGGAAAGGACGTCGGTGCGTCCGGCTTCAAGGCAATACACCACCGTGTGCGATCCGTGTGAGGTCAGGTAGTTCTGCAGCAGTTCGCGGCTGTTGCGGATGTCCTGCTTGCTTGCGAGCGCCTCGACCTTCAGGCAGCTGCTTCCCTGCAGCGCCGCGGCGGCGGCCGCTGGCGACAGCCCCAGCGACTGCAGCGCAGCTGCCGGGTCGCCGGCAAAGTGCAGCCGGAACGCATCGTTTTCGGCGAGCTCGGCCAGCAATCGGGCGGCGAACGCGGGGGCCAACGGCGGGTGTCCTGCGCGGGTGTGGTCCTGCATTTCATTTCCCCTGTCATGTAGGTTCAAGCGGCTTCCAGTTGCCGCGCTGGTGGCGCGAGCCGTTGGCATGTTAAGTCCCGGGTGGAATCCGATCCATCTGAATATGAAGGCGACGATATGCGGATAAGACGCTGCGCGATACTGTTTCTGGAGCCGCGCGAGGAGATCGGGTTCGAGCTTGATTCACTGCTGAAAGGCGGCGACGGGATCCGTACCTTCTCGCGCTGGCTGGCGCTGGCCCCGCATCTGGAGCGGGAGGTCGAAGTCGACCGGATCGAACGCGAACTGCTGGGCAGCGTGAGCGCCAGCCGCTGGACCGAGAGGGTCTGGGGCAGTGGCCAGGAAGCTGCCGCCGCGCAGCGGCTGCTGCAGGCCGGCTTGTTGTTGAGCGGGGATGCCGCCTTCGAGCGGCACGCGGAGCGCGATCAGGCCATCCGCGAGGCCCACTGGTGGCCGCTGGCGGCGGTTGCCCATCGTTTCGGGCGCTGGCATGGCACTGACGGCGTTGCCGCACTGGAAGCCAGCGGGCTGGCGACCGCGACGGGACTCAGGGAGAAGCTGGGGCCGCCGCCGCCGGCAGTCGCCGAACGGGTGCCCGTACACCAGCGATTGCCGTTGCCGCGCTTGCCCGCCGATGCCTACGAGGCGCTGCGCACGCAACGGGCCACCTGCCGCAACTTCGATGCTGCGCGGCCGTTGCCGCTGGCGCATCTGGTGCGGATGCTGCAGCGGGTGCTGGCGGCGCAGGCGCAGGTGCGGATCGATGAGGACACCGTGTTTCTCAAACGCAACGTGCCGTCCGGCGGTGGTCTGCACCCCACTGCAGCGTATCTGCTGGTGCAGGCGGTCGAGGAGCTGCCTGCGGGCCTCTATCACTACCATCCGGTTGCCCATGCGCTGGAGCCGTTGACCGAGGTGGCCGGCGGCATTGCCGATTTCGCGGCACGCATCACCGCGGGCCAGCACTGGTTCGCCAATGCCCACGTGCTGGTGGTTCTCACCTCGCGTTATGCCCGCAGCCAGTGGAAATACCGCCAGCATGCGAAGGCCTATCGGGCGCTCGTGCTCGACGTCGGCCACATTTCCCAGGCGTTGTATGACGCGGCCACCGAGCTCGGGCTGGCGGCGTTTGTCACCGCGGCGATCAATGAGGTCGACATCGAACAGGGGCTGGGGCTGGATCCGCTGCGGGAGGGGCCGATCGCGATCTGCGGCTTTGGCTGGCGGGCCGCGCAGAGGCAGGTCACCGAATTCGATCCTGCCGCGCAGGTATGGACGCGTGCTGCGGACGCCACGGCGCCCCTTTAGCCAGCCAGGCAGGCGCCGCAACCGGCGGCAGGCGCACGGTGCTGTCTGCGCCGGGCCGGAGTTGTTCCGCTTGCGGGGTGCGGCCCGTGGCGCGGCGCGGTCGTTCCGGGCGCCGCTGCCGCCGCGCGACGCCGCAGGCCGCTGACCTGCGTGTTGCTGCAGGCTCGACACGTACAGACGCCAGCGCGGAAGCCCACGCGAGGCCGCGCAGGGCCGCCGGGGAGCCACGCAGCGCACAGCCCCGGCCCGGCCCGGCGCGGATCAGGAAGCGGTGGCCTCGAAATCCACCAGCACCGCACCATCAGTCACCTGATCGCCGGCGCGCACGTGGTAACCGTGCACGGTGCCGTCGGCCGGGGCCTGCAGGGTGTGTTCCATCTTCATCGCCTCCAGCACGAGGAGCGGGGCGCCGCGCTGCACCTGGGTGCCCGGCGTCACCAGGGTGGCGACGATACGGCCGGGCATCGGCGCGGTGAGGCGGCCGGCGTCGGCCACCGACTGGTCGGCCTCGCTGACCGGATCGTGCAGGGTGAAGCGCTGCGCGCCGTCGCGGCCGAACAGGTGCAGCTCGGCACCGTCGCGGATGACGGTGGCACGGTGCAGCTGTCCGCCGATCTGCATGCGCAGCGCACCGCCGCTGAGGGTGCCCGTGGCCTGCAGCGTGTGGTCGCCGCGCGTGACCGACCAGGTTTGCCCGTCACCGCGTACCGCCAGCAGCTGCTGCGTGTGGCGATGTTCCAGCGTGATCCGGTGGGCGGCGCGGACGCCCAGGCGCCAGCCGTCCTGCGCCTGCCACGGCGAATGCGGGTCGCGCGCATCGATGCTTGCGGGCGGGGCGGTCGCCACGGCGGCAATCGCCGCCAGCGCCCACAACGCCGGATCACTGTCCTCTTCGTTCGGGGCGAGGGCGGCCTGTTCGCGCTCGATCAGTGCGGTGTCCAGCCTGGCCTGCGCGAACGAGCCGGTCATCACCAGCCGGCGCAGGAACGCCGCGTTGGTAGTCACCCCGACCACTTCGCAGTCGGCCAGGGCCTGCCGCATGCGCCGCAACGCGGCGTCGCGGTCCACGTCCCAGACAATCAGCTTGGCGATCATCGGGTCGTAGAACGGGGTGATCGCATCGCCCTGTTCGACCCCGGCGTCGACCCGTACGTGCGCGCTGCCGGCAGGCAGGCGCAGGTGGCGCAAGGTACCGGTGGACGGCAGGAAGCCGCGGTCGGCGTCTTCGGCGTACAGCCGCGCCTCGAGCGCGTGGCCGTGGATGGACAGCTGCTCCTGGGTCTTCGGCAGGACCTGTCCGGCGGCGACACGCAGCTGCCATTCGACCAGGTCGGTACCGGTGATGTACTCGGTGACCGGATGCTCGACCTGCAGGCGGGTGTTCATTTCCATGAAAAAGAACGCGCCGTCCGGTGCGGCGATGAACTCCACCGTGCCGGCGCCGACGTAATTCACCGCACGCGCGGCATCGGTGGCGGCCTTGCCCATCGCGGCGCGGCGCCCGGGTGTCATGCCCGGCGCGGGTGCTTCTTCCAGCACCTTCTGGTGACGGCGCTGCACCGAGCAGTCGCGCTCGAACAGGTGCACCACGTTGCCGTGGCTGTCGCCGAACACCTGGATCTCGATATGGCGCGGCCGCTCGACGTATTTCTCCACCAGCACGTGGGCATTGCCGAATGCCGACTGCGCCTCGCGCTGGCAGCTGGCCAGCGCCTCGATGAAATCGGCACTGTCATCGACCCGGCGCATGCCTTTGCCACCGCCGCCCGCGCTGGCCTTGATCAGCACCGGATAGCCGATGCCGTCAGCCTGTTCGCGCAGGAATTCCGGCGTCTGGATCTGGCCGTGATAGCCCGGGGTCAATGGCACGCCGGCGCGCTGCATCAGCGCCTTGGCCGCGCTCTTGTCGCCCATCGCGCGAATCGCCGCCGCCGAGGGGCCGATGAAGACGATGCCCGCCTCGGCGCAGGCCTGGGCGAAGTCGGCGTTCTCGGACAGGAAACCGTAACCGGGATGGATCGCCTGGGCGCCGCTGCGTCGCGCGGCCTCGAGGATGGCGTCACCGCGCAGGTAGCTTTCGCGGGCCGGTGCCGGGCCGATCGCGACGGCCTCATCGGCCAGACGCACGTGGCGGGCATCGCGGTCGGCCTCGGAATATACCGCCACGGTGGCGATGCCCAGACGCTGGCAGGTGGCGATGACGCGGCAGGCGATTTCGCCGCGGTTGGCGATCAGGATTTTGGTGAACATGTTGTTTCCAATGAGATTCCGCTATGTGGCGGTAGCTGGATCAATAGCCGGGATCGGAGGCTGTGGCAGTCGCGCTTCGTTTTTTCCCTCGCGTAGAGCACGGCAGACCGGCCGGACGAATACCCGAAAAGCGGCGCACCGGAGGTGCGCCGCTTTTCGCCGGCACAGGGAAGTGCCGGCAAAAAGTGTCCTGCTGGTTGGCATACCCGGGCGGTGGCGCAGGCCGCGTCCGGGTGTGCTTTCTTTTGGTTGCTTTTCTTTTGCACAAGCAAAGAAAAGTGACTCGCGCTCCGCAGGAGCGTGAAAGCGTTTTTTCTTGCCGGGTGGGCGCGGCGCGGTGGAATCACTTCCGGCTCACATCCGGAACACGCCAAACCGCGTGTCCCGCACCGGCGCATTGAGGCTGGCCGACAACGCCAGGCCCAGTACGCGGCGGGTGTCGACCGGATCGATCACGCCGTCATCCCACAGCCGCGCGCTGGCGTAGTAGGGATGGCCCTGCAGCTCGAACTGCTCGCGGATCGGCGACTTGAAACTGTCCTCTTCCTCGCCCGACCACTGCCCGCCCCTGGCCTCGATGCCGTCGCGCTTGACCGTGGCCAGCACGCTGGCGGCCTGCTCGCCGCCCATCACACCGATACGGGCGTTGGGCCACATCCACAGGAAATTGGGCGAATAGGCGCGGCCGCACATGCCGTAGTTGCCGGCGCCGAACGAGCCGCCGATCACCACGGTGAACTTGGGCACCCTGGCGCAGGCCACCGCCATCACCAGTTTGGCGCCATCCTTGGCGATGCCGCCGTGTTCGTAGGTGCGGCCCACCATGAAGCCGGTGATGTTCTGCAGGAACACCAGCGGAATGCCGCGCTGGGTGCACAGCTCGATGAAATGCGCGCCCTTGAGCGCGGACTCGGAGAACAGGATGCCGTTGTTGGCGATGATCCCCACCGGGTAGCCGTGCAGGTGGGCGAAGCCGGTGACCAGGGTGGTGCCGTAGCGCGGCTTGAACTCGTCGAAACGCGAGTCGTCCACCAGGCGCATGATCACCTCGCGCACGTCGTAGGGTTTGCGCGTGTCGGCCGGAATCACCCCGTACAGTTCGTGGGCCGGGTAACGCGGTTCGCGCGGCGGCTGCACCACCAGTGCCGGTTCGGGTTTGCGCCAGTTGAGGTTGGCGATGATCGCACGGACCCGCGCCAGCGCCTGCAGGTCGTTGTCGGCCATGTGGTCGGCCACGCCGGAAATGCGCGTGTGCACGTCGGCGCCGCCGAGTTCCTCGGCGCTGACCACCTCTCCGGTGGCGGCCTTCACCAGCGGCGGCCCGGCGAGGAAGATCGTGCCCTGGTCCTTGACGATCACGGTCTCATCGCTCATCGCCGGCACATAGGCGCCGCCAGCGGTGCACGACCCCATCACGCAGGCGATCTGCGCAATGCCCTGTGCCGACAGGTTGGCCTGGTTGTAGAAGATACGGCCGAAATGGTCGCGGTCGGGGAACACCTCGTCCTGCAGTGGCAGGAACGCACCGCCGGAATCGACCAGGTAGATGCACGGCAGCCGGTTCTGCTCGGCCACTTCCTGCGCGCGCAGGTGCTTTTTCACCGTCATCGGGTAATAGGTGCCGCCCTTGACCGTGGCATCGTTGGCCACGATCACGCATTCCACCCCCGACACGCGGCCGATGCCGGCGACCATGCCGGCGCCGGGAATCGGATCGCCGTACATGCCGTGCGCGGCCAATGGCGCGATTTCCAGGAAGGCGCTGCCCGGATCGAGCAGCGCATCGATGCGCTCGCGCACCAGCAGTTTGCCGCGCGCGCTGTGCTTGGCGCGGGCCGCTTCGCTGCCGCCCAGCGCGGTGCGCGCCAAGGTGGCACGCAGGTCGTCGACCACCGCCTGCAGCGCGGTGCGGTTGGCCTCGAAGGTCTCGCTGCCCGGTTGCAGCCGGGTGCTCAGTACGGTCATGGCAGGGCCCTTACTTGGTGCGCTGGAACAGTTCGCGGCCGATCAGCATGCGGCGGATCTCCGAGGTGCCGGCGCCGATTTCATACAGCTTGGCATCGCGCCACAGGCGCCCGGTCGGGTAGTCGTTGATGTAGCCGTTGCCGCCGAGGATCTGGATCGCCTCACCGGCGGCCCAGGTGGCCTTTTCAGCCGAATACAGGATCGCGCCGGCCGCGTCCTGGCGCGTGGTGCGGCCCTGGTCGCAGGCGCGAGCCACCGCATACACATAGGCGCGGCAGGCGTTGAGGCCGACATACATGTCGGCCAGCTTGGCCTGGATCAGCTGGAAGGTGCCGATCGCCTCGCCGAACTGCCTGCGCTCGTGCACGTAGGGCATCACCACATCCAGCGCGGCGGCCATCAGCCCGAGCGGGCCGCCGGACAGCACCACGCGCTCGTAGTCCAGCCCGGACATCAGCACCTTGACCCCGCCGCCAACCGCGCCCAGCACGTTTTCCGCCGGCACTTCGCAGTCCTGGAATACCAGCTCGCAGGTGTTGGAGCCGCGCATGCCCAGCTTGTCCAGCTTCTGCGCGGTGGAGAAGCCCTTCATGCCCTTTTCGACCAGGAACGCGGTGATGCCGCGCGAACCGGCGTCGATGTCGGTCTTGGCGTAGACCACCAGCACGTCGGCATCGGGCCCGTTGGTGATCCACATCTTGTTGCCATTGAGCAGGTAATGGTCACCGCGTCTGTCGGCGCGCAGCTTCATCGACACCACGTCCGAACCGGCGCCGGGCTCGCTCATCGCCAGCGCGCCGACATATTCGCCACTGCACAGCTTGGGCAGGTATTGCTGCTTCTGCGCCTCGGTGCCGTTCTTGCGCAGCTGGTTCACGCACAGGTTCGAGTGCGCCCCGTAGGACAGGCCGATGCTGCCCGACGCGCGCGAGATCTCCTCCATCGCCACCACATGCGCCAGATAGCCCATGCCGGTGCCGCCGTACTGCTCTTCCACGGTCATGCCGAGCAGGCCCTGCTCGCCGAACTTGCGCCAAAGCGCATGGGGGAACAGGTTCTCCTCATCGGCGCGGGCCGCCACCGGGGCGATTTCGGCGGCGGCGAAATGGGCCACGCTTGCGCGCAGCAGGTCGATCTCTTCGCCGAGATCGAAATTCAGGGTAGGCATATGCATGGGGTGGCTCCGCTACAACGGTCGAATGGGCAGCGCACCGGGGAAGGAGTGACGGATCGGGCCGTCCGCGCGGGCGTTTGGGTGCAGCCTAACGGGGAACCGGAAAGAAGTGAATACAAATTCAATAATTGAATCTAGAATCAGGCCATGGCTTATCGTCGCTCCGAACTGATGGAAAAACGCCTGGCGGGCAACCGCGAGCGGATTCTGGTCGCCACCCGGCGGCTGCTGGCGGACGGCGGTTACCGCAGCGCCTCGGTGACCGCGGTGGCCGCCGAGGCCGGGGTGTCCACCGGGTTGATCTACCGCCACTTCCCGTCCAAGGCGGAACTGTTCGTCGAGGTGCTGACCGCCGCGGTGGAACACGAGCTGGCCATCCTGACCGCGATCGCGGCCGAACCGCTGCCCGCGGTGGCACGCCTGCAACGGGCCATCGCCTCGTTCGTGCGCCGGGCGATGGCCGGGCCGGGGTTGGCCCACGCGTTTATCGCCGAGCCGGTGGACCCGCAGGTGGATGCCGAACGCATCCGTTGCCGCCGCCTGTTCGGCGACGTGTTCCGGCAGATCGTGGCCGAAGGCGTGGCCGCCGGCGAGTTGCCCGATCAGGATCTGGACGTGGCCGCGGCGTGCATTGTCGGCGCCTACACCGAGGCGCTGGTGGGGCCGACCGCACCCAGCCGCGAAGGCCTGCGTGATGGCGGGCAACTGGTCGGGGCGATCAGCGGTTTTTGCCTGCGCGCGGTCGGCGCCACGCTGCCGCCGCGCACCGGTCCGGGCCGCGTCGCACGCTGAGTGCACCCCCGCCGCAAGCGGCCTGCAGATGCTGCGTTGCCGCAGGTAGTGGCCTCGCCAGACCCCTTGTCGTCAGTGGTGGACGCTGGTCTATACTCGACCGATCGCTGTGGTCAGCGACTTCCTGCCAGGGGTGTTGAGACGTGCGGAATTACGACCTCGAGTTCCTGAAACGCTTTTCCAGCATGATCGCCGCCCTGATGGTGGTCGCGCTGGGCCTGGTCATTCTTGCGGTGGTCCTGCACCGCTCGATTCCGCCCGAAGTCGCGCCCACCGCCCAGCACCGCACCGAACAGCGGATCGCCCCGGAAGGAGCGGTCTACGCCGGCAGTACCGGCGCCGCGGCGCAGGCGGCGGCGCAGGCGGCAGCCCTGGCGGCGGCGTCTTCGCAGGTTGCCTACGGCGGCACCACCGACGGCAAGGTCATCTTCGACAACCTGTGCACCGCCTGCCACACCAACGGGGTCGGCATGGCGCCGACGCTGGACCATTCGCACTGGGACAAGCGCATCGCCCAGGGCACGGCAACGCTCTACAAGCATGCCATCGAGGGTTACACCGGTCCGGACGGTGGCATCATGCCGCCCAAGGGTGGCAACCCGGCGTTGAGCGAAGCGCAGATGCATGCCACCGTCGACTGGATGCTGGCCAATCTGAAGTAAGTCTTCTTTCCCCGAATTCGCGGCGCCGCCTGTGGGCGGCGCTTCTGTTTCCGCTATCCCCGGAGTTGTGTGCAATGCCTCGTTTTCCCGCTCTTCCCGCCTTGGCCATCGCGGTCACGGTCGCACTTCCGGCGTGGGCGTTGCAGCCCGCACCGATGGCTGTTGGACAGGTGCAGGGCAGCGCGGCACGCAGTCCCTACGAAGGCAGGCAGGTGACGATCGAAGCGATGGTCACCGCCGATATGCGCGCCGGGCTGGGCGGGGTGTTCGTGCAGGATGGCGGTGACGGCGATCCGGCCACCTCCGATGCGGTGTTTGTCATCGCCGGCGCCGAGCAGCCGTTGCCGGTGGGGCAGTGGCTGCGCATCCGCGGCACGGTGCAGGAGCAAGCGGCCGGGGAGGGCGGCAGCCTGACCGTGTTGCGCGCGATCGAGTTCAAGCCGCTGCCGGCGCGGCCCGCGCCGCCGGTGCAGGTGCTGGCCGGGATCCCGGCCGACTGGGAAGCACTGGAAGGCATGCAGGTGCGGATCGAGGCGCCGCTGACACTGTCCGGGCAGGACCAGCTGCAGCGCTTTGGCGAGCTGACCGTGGCCTTCGATGGCCGCCTCTGGCAGCCCAGCGAAGTGGCCATTCCGGGATCACCGGAATATGCGCAGGTGCTGGCCGACAACCAGCGCCGGCGCCTGCGCCTGGATGACGGCAGCAGCCAGCGCGATCCGGCGGGCGTGTCCTATCTGCCAGCGGACGCGACCTTGCGTACCGGCATGCAGCTGGTCGGGGTGCAGGGCATTGTCGACCAGCGCCATGACGGCCAGTACCGGTTGCAGGTGACCCGGCCGTTGCCGCTGCCGGCGCTGCAGCGCCCGGCGCCGCCGACGGTCCCCGGCTCGGTGCATATCGCCGCGTTCAATCTGGAGAACTACTTCAACGGCGATGGCCGGGGCGGCGGCTTCCCGACCCAGCGCGGTGCCAAAACCTACGCGCAGCTGCTGGCGCAGCAGGCCAAGCTGGTCACCACCATTGGCGCCCTGAACGCCGACGTGGCCGCGCTGATGGAGCTGGAGAACGACGGCTATGGCCCGGACTCGGCGATCGCGCAGCTGGTGCGGGCGCTCAATGAGGGCCAGGGCAAGCACGGCGACTGGAAGTTTGTCGATGCCAAACACGGCCCCGGCACCAACCCGATCCGGGTCGGCATCATCTATCGCAGCTCGCGGGTCAGCCCGGTCGGCAAACCGGCAGTGCTGGAGCAAGAGCCCTTCGGCGAGCGCAGCCGGGTACCGTTGGCGCAGGCGTTCCGGCGCGGCAAGGGCCAGCCGTTCGTGGTCGTGGCCAACCATTTCAAATCCAAGGGCTGTTCGGAAGCCAGCGGCGCCGACGCCGACCAGAATGACGGCCAGGCCTGCTGGAATGCGACCCGCACCGAATCGGCGCGGCTGCTGCACCGCTGGTTGCTGGGCGACCCCACCGGCAGCCGGGCGCGCAATGCGGTGCTGCTGGGAGACCTCAACGCCTACGCGCTGGAAGACCCGGTGCGTCAGCTGCATGCCGACGGCTGGCGCGACGCGTTTGCGGTGGCCAAGGTCGAGCATCCCTACAGCTATGTCTACAACGGCCTGAGCGGACGGCTCGACCACGCGCTGCTCAATCCAGGCATGGCCCGCCTGCTGCGCGGTGCGGCCGAGTGGCACACCAATGCCGATGAAGCCGACGATGCCGGCTACCAGGGGCGCGATGTGCCCGGGCCGTGGCGCAGCTCCGACCACGATCCGCTGCTGCTCGGTTTCGACCTGTAACCCGGGCGCGGGCGCCGGGGCTCAGCCGCGTGCGCCCAGCGCGATCAGTCCGATCGCCACGACCGCCAGCGCCAGCCCGATCCGGTTGCGGACGCTGGTGCGTTCACCGAACAGCGTCACTCCGGCCAGCGTGCCCAGCGCCACCACGCCGATATTCATGCCGGCAAACACGGTGGCCGGGCTGTCCGGCAGTGCCTGGTGGGCGCGGATGTAGAACAGGATGTTGCCGAAGTTGAGGGTGCCCAGCGCCAGCCCGGTCCACAGCGGGCGCCACCCCAGCCGGGGGCGGCCACGGGCATGGCGCCACAGCTGCCAGCCCAGCATCAGCACGAACGCCAGCGCGAAGCTCACCAGCAGGGCCGAGGTCGACGGTGTGCCGGCGCGCGCCACCTGTTTGAGCAGGATGTCCACCAGCGCATAGCCGATCCACACCCCGAGCAGCCACGGCCATGCGCCGCGTTGCGCCGCGCCGGTGTCCGGCTTGTGCAGGATCCCGGCCATGGCCACCAGGCCGGTCGCGACCCCGGCCAGCTTCAACAGCTGGAAACGCTCGCCGAACAGCGCGAACGCCGCCGCCAGCGACAGCAGCAGCGACAGCCGTTGCGCCGCATCGGTGCGGACGATGCCGGCCTCGCGCAATGCGCGCGCCATCACCACGAAAATGCCGGGCAACACCACGGCCAGCGTCAGCAGCGCCGGCCACGGCGTGGACGCGGTGCCCAGGCTTTCCAGCGAGGGCCGCAACAGCCACCACGCCAGTGCGCTGGCGGCCAGATAGTTCCAGGTGATGGCCTGGGCGGCATCGATTCCGCGGCGCCCGCTCCACTTCAGCAGCACGCCCACGCTCACACTGCACAACACGCTCAGGATCAGGAAAAGCATCGATATCCGCCGCCAGGAAGGAGCCCGGCGATGAAGTGCCGCGGCCGGGCCGGTATTATGCCGCCATGCACAATCCTCCTTTTCCCGGCCAATCCGCCACCTTGATGCTGGCCGGCCCGGCCGGTCCGCTGGAAGTGGCGGTCGATCTGCCCGATGCCGACGTTGCCCCGCAGCCGGTGGTGGCGGTGTTCTGTCACCCGTTGTCCACCGAGGGCGGCAGCATGCACAACAAGGTGGTGACGATGGCCGCGCGCGCGCTGCGCGACCTCGGCATCACCGTGGTGCGGTTCAATTTCCGCAGCGTCGGCCAGTCGGCCGGCAGCTTCGACAATGGACAGGGCGAGCAGCAGGATCTGCGCGCCGTGGTGGACTGGGTGCGCGCGCAGCGGCCCGGGCACGCGCTGTGGCTGGGCGGCTTCAGCTTTGGTGCGTATGTCGCGTTGCGCGCCGCGCAGGCGGTGCAGCCGGCCGCGCTGATTTCGATCGCACCGCCGGCCGGGCGTCGCAGCTGGGACTTCGGCGATCTGCAGCCGCCAGCGCGCTGGCTGGTGATCCAGGGCGAGGCCGACGAGGTGGTGGATCCGCAGGCGGTCTACGACTGGCTGGCGACGCTGCAGCAGCCACCGCAGCTGGTGCGCATGCCCGACACCAGCCACTTCTTCCACCGCAAGCTGATCGATCTGCGCGGGGTGCTGCAGCACGAGGTGCGCCCCTGGCTGCCGGAAAACGGCACGTGAGCACGGCCGCAACGACCCCCACCCTGCGCTATGCCGCCGGGGTGGCGCGCGGCGATTGGCGCGACGATCCGGCCCAGCATGCGGCGCTGGCCGAGCTGGACCGCATCCACGACGCGCTGGTCGATTCGGCGCAGGACGGCTGGCTGGACCGGCTGTCGGCGTTCTGGAAAAAGCCCGAGCCGGTGAAAGGCCTGTATTTCTGGGGTGGCGTCGGCCGCGGCAAGACGTTCCTGGTCGACCTGTTCTACGACGGCTTGCCGATCGAACAGAAGTACCGCACCCACTTCCACCGTTTCATGCGCGGCATCAACGAGCGCCTGCGCGAACACCAGGGGCAGAGCGACCCGCTGGCCAAGATCGCGCAGGAGTGGCGCGCCAAGCTGCGGGTGCTGGTGCTGGACGAATTCTTCGTCACCGACATCGGCGATGCGATGCTGCTGGCGCGGCTGCTGGAGCGCCTGTTCGCCGAAGGCGTGACCCTGGTCACCACCTCCAACACCGCACCGGAAAACCTGTATCTGCACGGCCTGCAGCGGGAGAGCTTCCTGCCGGCGATCGCGCTGCTGCAGAACTACTGCGTGGAGCTGTACGCCGAAGGCACCGAGGACTACCGCATGCGCGCGCTGACGCGTTCGCCGGTGTACCGCGCGCCGCTGGATGAGGGCGGTGACGCGTGGCTGGCCTCGCGCTGGGCCGAGTTGAGCGGTGCCGAACCCGCCCGCGCCGGCAACATCCAGATCGAAGGCCGCAAGATCGCGGTGCGCGGTCGCGGCAAGAGCATCGCCTGGTTCGATTTTCCCGCGTTGTGCGAAGGCCCGCGCGGGCCGTCGGACTACATCGAGATCGCGCACGAGTTCAACACCGTGCTGCTCGGGGGCATCCCGCATTTCAATCGCATGAACGAGGATGCCGCGCGCCGCTTCGTCAATCTGATCGACGAACTGTACGACCGCCAGGTCAACCTGGTGTGCACCGCGCAGGCGGTGCCGCCCCTGCTGTACAGCGGCACCCGGCTGGCCGGCGCGTTCGAGCGCACGGCCTCGCGACTGATCGAAATGCAGAGCGCCGAATACCTGGGCACCGCGCACCTCGCGTAGCGCGGGACAGCGCCCCGCCGGCTGCGGTGTGCAAGGTCGCCGCCGGGCGTTGCCCGGCGCTACAGGCGGGCGACCCGTGCGCGGACGGCGCCAACGCGCGGCTGCGCGGCAACGGCCGCACACGGGCAACCCTTGCGCTTCAAGGCCGCGACGCGAATCCACAACATTTGGCGTTGACCCTGTCACTTGCCCCCACTATCTTGTGTCCCGTCGGTTCCGGTGAGCAGCGACTCACTGGATTGAAAGGGAAGCTGGTGGTGCCCGCTTGGGCCATTCCAGCACTGCCCCGCAGCGGTAATTGGGAACGACCCCGCCACACAGCACTGAGGCCGCCCCGGCCTTGGGAAGCGGCGGGTTAGGAGGAGGCCAGACCTTCATGCCCATGAGTCCGAAGACCTGCCGACAGCCGCGCGAAGCACACCGCGCGGTGCCGGCCGCGCGAATCTCCGGGGGGAGAGGGTCGGTGCATCACGTGTAGTGACGTGGACCCTGGCGGTCCGCGCGTCGCGGCCCGTGCGACACCGCGTCCCCATGCTCTGGATCCGCCGGCCCCGCCACCTGTCGAGGGACGGGAGCTGCGTGCATCACGCATGGAGAAACGCCGTGACCATTTCCGAAACACCCGCCATCGCCGCCACCGAAGACGGATTCCTGCTGACCCCGCCGCCGACCGCCACCGCGATGAGCGTGACCAAGCGCAACGGCGTGGTCGAGCCGGTGGACCTGAACAAGATCGTGCGCGCGATCCAGCGCTGCTGCGAGGGCCTGCACGCGGTGGACCCGATGCGCGTGGCCACCCGCACCATCTCCGGCCTGTACAACGGCGCCACCACCCAGGAGCTGGACGAGCTGTCGATCCGCACCGCCGCGCTGCTGATCGGCGAGGAGCCCGAATACGGCCGCCTGGCCGCGCGGCTGCTGGCCAGCTTCATCGCCAAGGAAGTGTCCGGGCAGGAGATCCACGCCTTCTCGCAGTCGATCGCCCGTGGCCATGAGGTCGGCCTGATCAACGAGCGCCTGCTGGGCTTCGTGCAGACCAACGCGCGCAAGCTCAACGACGCCATCGATGTGTCGCTGGACCTGCATTTCGACTACTTCGGCCTGCGCACGCTGTATGACCGTTACCTGCTGCGCCATCCGCATTCGCGCAAGGTGCTCGAGACCCCGCAGCAGTTCTTCCTGCGCATCGCCAGCGCGCTGAGCGAGGACGTGCCCGAGGCGCTGGCGCTGTACCAGCGCATGGGCAATCTGGACTACCTGCCGTCCAGCCCGACCCTGTTCAATTCCGGAACGGTGCACGAGCAGTTGTCCTCGTGCTTCCTGCTGGATTCGCCGCTGGATTCGCTCGAGTCGATCTACGCCAAGTACGGCGATATCGCGCAGCTGTCCAAGTTCAGCGGCGGCATCGGCGTGAGCTATTCGCGGGTGCGTTCGCGCGGCTCGCTGATCAAATCCACCAACGGCCATTCCAACGGCATCGTGCCGTGGCTGAAAACGCTGGATTCGTCGGTGGCGGCGGTCAACCAGGGCGGCAAGCGCAAGGGCGCGGCGTGCGTGTACCTGGAAACCTGGCACGCCGATATCGAGGATTTCCTCGAGCTGCGCGACAACGCCGGTGACGACTCACGCCGCACCCATAACCTGAACCTGGCCAACTGGGTGCCGGATCTGTTCATGGCGCGCGTGGAGGCCGACCAGGAATGGTCGCTGTTCGACCCGAGCGTGGTGCCGGAGCTGACCGACCTGTATGGCGACGCGTTCGAGCGCGCCTATGTGCAGGCGGAAATGCAGGGCAAGGCCGGCAAGACGATTTCCGCGCGCAAGCTGTACGGGCGCATGATGCGCACGCTGGCCGAGACTGGCAACGGCTGGATGACGTTCAAGGACAAGTGCAACAACGCCAGCAACCAGACCCTGCGCCCGGGCAATGTGATCCATCTGTCCAACCTGTGCACCGAGATCCTGGAGATCACCTCCAACGACGAGACCGCGGTGTGCAACCTGGGTTCGATCAACCTGGGCAACCACTTCGACGTGCACGGCGATTTCGATTTCGAAAAACTGGCCGAAACCGTGCGGCTGGCCGTGCGCCAGCTCGACCGCGTGATCGACCTGAACTTCTACCCGATCGAGACCGCGCGGCGCGGCAACCTGCGCTGGCGGCCGGTGGGTCTGGGCTGCATGGGCCTGCAGGACGTGTTCTTCCGAAAGCGGCTGCCGTTCGATTCGGAGCAGGCGCGCGCGCTGTCCCGGCAGATCGCCGAGACGATCTACTTCCACGCGCTGGAGACCTCGTGCGAACTGGCCGTCGAGCGTGGCCCGCATCCCTCGTTCAATGACACCCGTGCCGCCAGCGGCGCGTTGCAGTTCGATGCCTGGAACGTGGTGCCGGCCGATACCGCGCGCTGGGATGCCCTGCGGGCGCGCATCCAGCAGCATGGCTTGCGCAACTCGCTGCTGATCGCCATCGCCCCGACCGCGACCATCGCCTCGATCGCCGGCTGCTACGAATGCGTGGAGCCGCAGGTGTCCAACCTGTTCAAGCGCGAAACCCTGTCCGGCGACTTCCTGCAGGTCAACCGCTACCTGGTCGGCGAGTTGAAGAAGCTGGGCCTGTGGACGGCGGAAATGCGCGATGCGATCAAGCTGGCCGACGGCTCGATCCAGAACCTGCCGCAGATTCCCGACGCACTGCGACAGGTGTACCGCACCGCCTGGGAACTGCCGATGCGCGCGCTGATCGACATGGCCGCCGAGCGCGGCGCCTTCATCGACCAGAGCGCCTCGCTCAACCTGTTCATGGAAAGCCCGAACATCGGCGCGATGTCGTCGATGTACATGTACGCGTGGAAGCAGGGCATCAAGACCACCTACTACCTGCGCTCGCGCCCGGCCACCCGGATCGCCAAGACCACCGTCAACCACGCGGCGGTGACCGCGCCCGCCCCGGCATTCACGCCGGACGAGGCGCTAGCCTGCTCGCTGGAGAACCCGGAAAGCTGCGAGGCCTGCCAGTAAGGAAATCGGGAAGGGCCGGACACCCCCGGTTCTTCCCGGCAGCACCGGAAAGCTTGTAGACAGTCAGCCGCAGCGGTGATCCGGCATGTGCTTTCCTGCAGTCCGGCCGCTGCGACAGTGAAGGCATCGAAATGGAGAGTGGGGATGAAGCGATACGCCAACCGTGCGGGTGACTCCGGGGTCGAGGCCTACCGGATCACCGCCACCTCGATCTTCGTGAAATTCCGCAACCGCGAACAAGCTTACGAATACAGCAGCCTCGGCCGCGCCGGTACCCGCAAGGTGGCCTGCATGAAGCAACTTGCCGCAGCCGGCAAAGGCCTGAGCACCTACATCAGCCAGCACGCGCACGACGATTACGAACGCGACTGACTGTTCCGAACTATCGAACCCGCTTCGCCTGCCCACCGGGCGAAGAAAGACAAGGCAACCGAACATGTCCGAAAACACGCCCCAGCAGATGCTGCTCGATCCCGGCTTCGAGCTGACCCTGCGCCCGATGCGTTATCCGCATTTCTACGAGATGTACCGCAACGCGATCAAGAACTCGTGGACGGTGGAGGAGATCAATTTCCAGATCGACATCACCGACCTGCATTCGAAGATGTCGCCGGCCGACCGTCATCTGATCCACCGGCTGGTCGCGTTCTTCGCCACCGGCGATTCGATCGTGTCCAACAACCTGGTGCTGAACCTGTACCAGCACCTCAACGCGCCCGAGGCGCGCATGTACCTGTCGCGGCAGCTGTACGAGGAAGCCCTGCACGTGCAGTTCTACCTGACCCTGCTGGACAATTACCTGCCCGATCCGGACGAGCGCACCCGGGCGTTCGCGGCGGTGGAGAACATCCCGGCGATCAGGACCAAGGCCGAGTTCTGCTTCAAGTGGATCGACTCGATCCAGGACCTGACCCGCATCGAGACCCGTGCCCAGCGCCGCCAGTTCCTGCTCAACCAGATCTGTTTCGCCGCCTGCATCGAAGGCCTGTTCTTCTTCGCCGCGTTCGCCTACGTGTACTACTTCCGTTCGCGCGGCCTGTTGCCGGGCCTGGCGTCGGGCACCAACTGGGTGTTCCGCGACGAGAGCTGCCACATGGAGTTCGCCTACGAGTGCGTGCGCACCGTGCGCGCCGAGGAGCCGGACCTGTTCGACGAGGACATGAAGCAGCAGGTGTACGCCATGCTGGCCGAGGCGATCGAGTGCGAAGTGCAGTTCGCCGAGGATGTGCTGTCCGGCGGTGTGGCCGGCATCTCCACCCGCGACATGCGCCAGTACCTGCAGCATTGCGCCGACAACCACTTCCTCAAGCTGGGCATGGCCAGGAAATACAACGTGCGCAACCCGTTGCCGTTCATGGAATTGCAGGACGTGCAGGAACTGACCAACTTCTTCGAGCGTCGCGCCTCGGCCTACCAGGTCGGCGTGCAGGGCGAGGTCAGCTTCGACATGGCGTTCTGACTCCCAGGCCCTGCGGGAACGCCTGCGCCCCTCCCTTCGGCGGCGGATGGCGTTCCCGCCGCGTTGCTTTGCAGGCGACCGGTCGGTCCGCTATTGTTGGGCGCGCCGATGCCAAGCACCCGACCGGTGCCGTCGACAGGGGGAAACCATGCAGCGTTTCGCTTGGCTGGCGCTGGTCGTCGGCAGTCTGCCCTGCGTCACCGCCAAAGCCGAGACGCCGGCCACCCCGCCGCAGGAATTCGGCTTCTGCACGGTGACCGACAACAGCAGCGCGCAGGCCAGGATCTGGGCCTCGCCGGTATTCCCGGTGACCCATGCGCCCGGCGACCCGGCCGGCTTCCAGCGCAGCCAGGAACTGGCCAGCGAGTTCCTGGCTCACGTGATGGCCCTGGGCGGCGACGGCAGCAAGAGCTGCCTCGTCCTGCCCACCCGGGACCAGGCCGCGTCGTTGCGCGAGGAGCAGCGTGCGATGTGGGACAAACGCATGTACTTCATCAAGGTTGGCGACTGGCGCGAGGTGGCATGGACGCCCGCAGCCTGGTCGCCGGCCACGGCGGCGACGCCACCTGCGGAGTTGACCGGCTATTTCTACTGTTTTCAGGTCGACGCCAACGTCCCCAACAGCCGCAGCCACACGGTGGCCACCTCGGTGTTCGCGCGCAGGCTGCCCGGTGGCAACCCGATGGCCATGTACGACCGGGCCGCCGCCTACACGCGGCAGTTCAAGCAGCAGGTGCGGGCGCATGGCCTGCCGGAGAACGGTGATTGCCTGCCGTTCGATACGCAGGCCGAGGCCGATTACCAGCAGCGGCAGATCCTCAAGCACTTCAACGGCTTCAACATGAAGTTCGACCAGATCGCGTGGACGCCCAGCGACGCGGAAGTTGCCCCCATTGGCGCGACCCCGGTCGTGGCCGCGCCGGCTGCATCGCCGCCGGCCTCGTTGCCGGCGACGGGCCTGGGCATCCGGATAACCGGCGTCAGCGCCGAACTGGCCCAGGCACTCGGCCTGTCCTCCACGCAGGGCGCGTGGGTGGTGGAGGTCGGCAACGGCAGCGCGGCGATGAAGGCGGGCATCAAACCGATGGACGTGCTGCTGGAAATCGCCGGCCAGGCGGTCAACGCCGACGGCGACGTGCCGGCCATCGTCGGCCGGCTGCGCCCCGGTTTCGAAGCGCCGGTACGGGTGTGGCGCGAGCGCCGGATGCTGGATCTCAAGGTCGTGGTTCCCTCCGCGCTGCCAGCACTGACCGCCACTGCAACGGCCGCATTGCCGGCAACTGCTGCTGCGCCGGCACCCGCTGCGCCCAGTGCACCCGATGCAGCGGATGCTGGCCCGTACTGCACGGCGCTCGTCACGCGCTCGAAGGAGTCGTTGCAGCTGCGCGTGCCGATCTGGCAGATGCCCGCCAGCCAGGCCGCGATGGGTGACTCGGTGATGCACCTGATCAATGCCGTCATCCAGGCGCATCCGGGCAAGTGGGCGGCTTTCCCGACCCCGTCCTGCCACGACAACTCCGGCGTGTTCGCCGGCGAGACCTTCTGCATGAGCACCACCTACAAGCACTTCGGCGGTTCGCAGATGGCGGTGCAGTTCTGCAACCGTTCGAAGGAACTGATCGACAAGCGCTGGGCGGACATGATCGTGGCCGATGGCGGCAGCGCGCGCCTCTTCCCGTGGCCGGTCGGGCCTTGAGCAAGGGGGTCATCCCGCGGTTTTTGGCCCCGGGCCATCAACCTGATGCCTGCAGCGAAGACCTCGCCAATGTGAAAACGGGTTCCCGAGCGGCGCCTCTTTCGCCCGATCGCCGCCGTTTCCTCGCGCTGGCCGCCGCCGCGGGCGCATCGAGCCTGTTACCTCGCACCGCACTGGCGCGCTCCTGCGTCCACGGGTCCGCTTCGTGGATTCCTCCGGATGAATTTCTCCACCGGTTGCCGCGGCTCATGGAGGCCTTCGCCGTGCCCGGCGTTGCCATCGCCGTGGTCGAAGACGGTGAAGTCGTATGGAGCCGGCCGTTCGGGGTGACCCATGCGCTCACCCGCCAGCCGGTGGACGCGCGCACGATCTTCGAGGACGCCTCTCTCGGCAAGCCGGTGTTCGCCTATCTGGTGTTGCAGCTGGTGGACCAGGCAGTGATCGATCTGGATGTTCCGCTGGTGCGCTACCGGCGACCGGATTATCTGGCCGACCATCCGTGGATCGAGCGGATCACCGCGCGCGACGTGTTGCGTCATTCCACCGGCCTGCCGAACTGGCGCACGTCGCCGGCAACGGAAAAGCTAGTGCCGATGGTCAGGCCGGGAACGCGCATCGACTATTCCGGTGAAGCCATCTTCTGGTTGCAGCTGGCGGTGGAGACGATCACCGGGCAAAGCCTGGACCAGTCGATGCAGGCGCTGCTGTTCGGCCCGGCGGGCATGAAGGACAGCAGCTACACCTGGAATGCCGACCTGGCCGCGCGCTCGGTCCATGGCCATCGCGCGCATGACCGGCCCGGCGAAGGCATGCCGCCGCAGATGTTCCGCGAGCACTGGACCTTCGCCCAGCAGGTCGCCGACCGCTGGGGCAAACCATTGTCGGCATGGAAGTACGAAGACGCCGTGCGCGCGCTGCCGGAGGTGATGGCGCTGGCGCCACCGGGACGGGTCACCTGGCCGGGCGATATCGTCGCCAACGCGGCGGCGAGCCTGCGCACGAGCGTGCAGGACTACGCCACCTTCCTGACCCTGGTGATGGCGCGCAGGCAACGGGCGCCGTGGGAAATCAGCGAGGCCACACGACAGGCGATGCTCACGCCGCAGATCCGGCTTCCCGGACGATGGACCGAGAAAGGGCTGGGCTGGAACATGGAAGCGACGGCCGACGGACCGGTGTTCTACCACTCCGGCAGCAACGGCGACATCTTCCGCAACTTCGCGATGGGCGATGCGCAGCGCCGGCGCGGCATCGTGGTGCTGACCAACGGCGGCAGCGGTTCCTTCGTCCACCAGCGCATCGTGCGCGCGGCGAGCGGCCACGACCTGCTCTCGTACGATCTCTAGGTGTGATCTCCCGGTCGGTTGTTCGCGCCTGCTACAGATCCCGCGTCTGCCGTCGGCGGGGCCTGCGCCACCAAGCACGCGTGCTTGCCCGCCACGCACCAACGGCAAGGCCGGACGTCTGGCCCAAACCAGCTTGCGCGGATCGGCCTATGCGCGTTCCTGCGCTTGCCCCGAGCAGCGGGCCAGCATGCCCGGCAGCACCACTGCAACTGGCACCGAGCCCATGCCGGCCCTGGCTGCACCCTCCCCATCTCCAGCATTCAAACCGCACCGCCCAACGTGCCGGGTTTACCCATCCAGTCCCGCCCTTGCCGCCGACACAAGCGGCGATCGCCGCGTGCGCTGCCCGCATCAGCGCACGGCTGCCGGGAAAACCGGGCGCTTGTTCCTGCGCGTGCATTTCGACCTGCCCGGCGTGGCCGATAGATCAGGCGCACAGGCCTGGGGCGTATCATCAACGCACCTTTCAAGGTGATAGCCCCCCATGACCTCGATCCAGGCGGATCCGCCGACCGAAATCCGCATGGCGGAAATCGTGTTCCCCAACCACACCAACCACATGGGCACGCTGTTCGGTGGCCAGGCGCTGGCATGGATGGACAAGGCCGCGTTCCTGGCCGCGGCGCGCTATTCACGCCACACCGTGGTGACCGCGCGGTCGGACCAGGTGGACTTCAAGCTGCCGATCCGGGTCGGGCAGATGGTGGAAACCATCGGCCGCATTGTCGAAGTCGGCCGCAGCTCGATGAAGGTCGAAGTCGAACTGGTGACCGAAGACCTGCACAGCGGCGAGCGCAAACTGTGCACCCGCGGTCATTTCGTGATGATCGCGCTGGATGCCGACGGCAAGCCGGCGGCGGTGTCCCCGCTGGCCGCCAAGGCCTGACCGGCAGCGCCGGTGTCTGCGTCGATGGCGGGCATGGACCCGGCCGCGCTGCGTGAGTTCATCGGCCGCCATCGGCGGCTGTTCGTGCTGACCGGCGCCGGCTGCAGCACCGATTCGGGCATTCCCGATTACCGCGATGCCGACGGCGGCTGGAAGCGGACGCAGCCGGTGACCTGGCAGGCCTTCACCGCCGAGCTGGCCACCCGCCAGCGTTATTGGGCGCGCAGCCTGCTGGGCTGGCCGCGTTTCGGCCACGCCCAACCCAACGCCACCCACCGCGCACTGGTCCGGCTCGAAGCCCGCGGGCAGCTGCAGGTGTTGCTGACCCAGAACGTGGACCGGCTGCACCAGGCCGCCGGCAGTCGCGCGGTGATCGACCTGCATGGACGCATGGACCAGGTGCGCTGCCTGGGCTGCGAAGCGCGGCTGCCGCGTGAGCAGTTCCAGCAGGCGTTGCTGGCGGCCAATCCCGGCTGGGAACGCCTGGTTGCTACGCCGGCGCCGGATGGCGATGCCGATCTGGAAGGGATCGATTTCACCGGATTCCAGGTGCCGGCGTGCGCGGCGTGTGGCGGGATGCTCAAGCCGGATGTGGTGTTCTTCGGCGAAAGCGTGCCGCGGCCGCGGGTCGAGGCCGCCCATGCGCACCTGCAGCAGGCCGATGCGGTGCTGGTGGTGGGGTCTTCATTGATGGTCTATTCGGGCTTCCGCTTCGTGCGCACGGCGGTACAGGCCGGTTTGCCGGTGGCGGCGCTGAATCTGGGCCGCACCCGCGCCGACGGGCTGCTCTCGCTGAAGGTGGACGCCGCTTGCGCGCCGGCGCTGGAATTCCTGCTGGACTGATACCCACCTCCGCTGGTTCCGCTGCCAGGCCATTGCTGCGAAACAGTGATCCACCAGGGCGGTTGTGTCCGCGCCGCTACAGGAGTGCAATAGCGCCCGGTTTTTCTTCCCGGGTCTGCTTTGAGCCAGCTTTTTTCGCCGATCGCTTTCGGTCCCTTGTCCTTGTCCAACCGCATCGTCATCGCGCCGATGTGCATGTACTCGTCCACCGATGGCTGCGCCAGCGACTGGCACCGCATCCATCTGGGCCAGTTGTCGCAATCCGGGGCCGGACTGCTGATTCTCGAAGCCACCGCGGTGCTGCCGGAAGGCCGGATCAGCTGGGCCGACCTGGGGCTGTGGGACGATGCCACCGAAGCGGCGCTGGCCTCGGTGCTGGCCTCGGTGCGGCAATGGTCGTCGATGCCGCTGGGGATCCAGCTGGCGCACGCCGGGCGCAAGGCCTCCACCGCGCGACCGTGGGACGGCGGCGGCACGCTGGACCCGGCCGATCCGCGCGCGTGGATC
>NZ_JAUJUJ010000318.1:756-959 GCF_030711595.1 Stenotrophomonas sp. YIM B06876 | reverse complement strand
CCGCGTGCCACCGGCGCTGGAGATCGGCTTCCGCCCGCAGGATTAGCGCCGGCGCAGCAGCATTTGCGCGCTGCGCTGCTCCAAGCTTGAGGCAGCGCAGTACGGCCCGGCGGGCTCTGGCGAACAATCGCGCCATGACCCTGAAAAGCCCCGAACTGCTGCTGCCCGCCGGCTCGCTCGCCAAGATGCGCGCCGCCTACGAC
>NZ_JAUJUJ010000318.1:0-563 GCF_030711595.1 Stenotrophomonas sp. YIM B06876 | reverse complement strand
CGCGCTACTCGCTGCGCGCGCGCAACAACGAATTCCGCCTGGAACAGATCGCGCAGGGCATAGAAGAAGCCCGTGCGCGCGGCAAGAAGTTCTTCGTCACCAGCAACCTGCTGCCGCACAACGACAAGGTGCGCACCTATCTGCGCGACATCGCGCCCGTGATCGCCCTGCGCCCCGACGCGCTGATCATGGCCGACCCGGGCCTGATCATGCTGGTGCGCGAGCAGTGGCCCGAGATGCCTATCCATCTCTCGGTGCAGGCCAACACCATGAACCACGCGGCCGTGAAGTTCTGGCAGTGCGTGGGCGTGGCGCGCATCATCCTGTCGCGCGAGCTGAGCCTCGACGAGATCGAGCACATCCGCCAGGAATGCCCCGACATGGAGCTGGAGGTGTTCGTGCACGGCGCGCTGTGCATCGCCTACTCGGGCCGCTGCCTGCTGTCGGGCTACTTCAACCGGCGCGACTCCAACCAGGGAACCTGCACCAATGCCTGCCGCTGGAGCTACGCCACGCAGCCGGCAGCGCTCGACGCCAACACCGGCGAGGCCGTCGCCGTGCCG
>NZ_JAUJUJ010000317.1 GCF_030711595.1 Stenotrophomonas sp. YIM B06876 | reverse complement strand
GGGCTAGTGGAATCTCATTTTGATAGCTGCCAGCGCATGCCCACCAATGGTTAGCGCCCGATTTGACTTAAAAACCATGCGGCACGCCGCCCAGGAGGCAATGGGATAATCGGGCCATGTCTGAAGCCGCATCCGCGCCCACTGCCCCCTCGCTCCGCCCCGCCCCGCACAACCCCTGGCGCATGTCCGTCGCGCCGATGATGGACTGGACCGACCGCCACTGCCGCTACCTGCACCGGCTGCTGAGCCGCCACACCCTGCTCTACACCGAGATGGTGAACAGCGGCGCCATCGTCTATGGCGACGCCGAACGGCACCTGCGCTTCAACGCCGAGGAGCAGCCGGTGGCATTGCAGCTGGGCGGCAGCGAGCCGGCCGACCTGGCGCGCAGCGCGCGCAAGGGCGAGCAATGGGGCTACAGCGAAATCAACCTGAACTGCGGCTGCCCGAGCGAGCGCGTGCAGCGCGGCGCGTTTGGCGCCTGCCTGATGAACGAGCCCCGGCTGGTGGCCGACTGCGTCAAGGCCATGGTGGACGTGGTGCAGGTGCCCGTCACCGTCAAGCACCGCATCGGCATCGACAAGGGCGAGGACTACGGCTTCGTGCGCGACTTCGTCGGCACCGTGGCCGAAGCCGGCTGCACGACCTTCATCGCGCACGCCCGCAACGCCTGGCTCAAGGGCCTGAGCCCGAAGGAGAACCGCGAGATCCCGCCGCTGCGCTACGAGGTGGTGGCGCAGCTCAAGCAGGATTTTCCTCAGCTCACCATCGCCATCAACGGCGGCCTGGCCAGCGACGCGGCCGTGCTGGAACAGCTGGCGCAGGTCGACGGCGTGATGGTCGGGCGCGAGGCCTACCACAACCCCTGGTGGCTGGCGCGCTGGGACGAAGTCTTCTACGGCGATGCACCCAACCAGCTGACGCGCGAGGGCATCGAGGCCGCCATGGTGGACTACATGGC
>NZ_JAUJUJ010000316.1 GCF_030711595.1 Stenotrophomonas sp. YIM B06876 | reverse complement strand
TGCCGCTGCCGAAGGCCGAGGCGCCATTGCCGATGGCATTGGTCGCCTCGCCGGCGGCGGTGGCGTTGTCGCCTTCCACATACGCGCCGGCATCGCTGTCATCGCTGCCGCTGGCCTGGAAATACCTGCTGGTGGTGTTGGCGGTAGCGGCCACCGCATTGAGCTGGTCCAGGTTCACCGCATCGGTGCCTTCGGTACCGGCGGCAACGCTGGTGATCTGGCGGGTCAAGCCATATTCGACCGCACCCACCGAGACGGTATCGACCCGGTCGGCAAACGAGCCCGCGCCCAACGCCACGCTGCCGACCGCCACCGCGGCCGAGTTCGAACCCAGCGCGCTGCTGAAGTCTGCCACGGCGGTGCTGAAAGCCCCCATGGCGATGGACGCCTCGCCATAACTCTCGGCGCCACGACCGATCGAGCTGCTGCCCATTCCAACAGCAAAGGCCCCACCGCCAATCGCAGTGGCACCGTCGGCCACCGCCGCACTCAGCCCGCCCACCGCCGTGGCCGCCCCGTTCTCGCTTTCGGCCGTGGCCGAGGCCCCGATCGCCACGTCAGCGAGCCCGAACGCCATCGCACTTTGCCCCAGCGCCACACTGGCATCGCCAAACGCCATGCTGGCCTGGCCGAAGGCACTGGCGCCGAGACCGAACGCCATCGCCTCGTTACCGACTGCCGTAGTGGCATTGGCCACGGCCAGACTGCCACTGCCCAGCGCCGTGGCGTAGTCACCCTCGGCCTGCGCGGCAAACCCGACCGCGGTGGCGCCAGCGCCGATGGCCGCGCTTTCCGCACCCAGTGCCGTGGCCCCTTCACCGTCAGCGGTACTGAAGAACCCCAGCGCGGTCGACTCGGCACCCTCGGCCGAAGCCAGCGCACCAGTGGCCACGCTGCCATCGCCGGTGGCCTGCGCCAGCGCACCGGTGGCCGTGCTCAATTCGCCGGCGGCCACGCTTTCGGTGCCG
>NZ_JAUJUJ010000315.1 GCF_030711595.1 Stenotrophomonas sp. YIM B06876 | reverse complement strand
GCGGCCCTTGACCTGCGAGAGGCCGGCGAGGGGCGCGAGGTTCCAGTCTGGGGTGGCGGGTGTGGTCATTGCAGAGCTCTCCTACGGGCGCGCGGGCGCAAAAAAACATTGTGCCGAGGCCGAGGTCACCAAAATGGACAAAATGGATGCAGAACAGGTCCACGGAACAAGATTTGGCGCAGGCTTTACACCCCCCGCAACACGCGTAAAGCTTGCGCAAAGCCTGTAAACCCAAGGCAAAGGGGTAAACCAAACCGGCCGGCGGCGCGTCATAGGTCATAGAGAAGAGAAAGCGCAGCCCGCGCCACCCCACCGGAAAACACCATGCCCACAAACTCCGCCGCCCGCCTCCTTGCCCTGTGCACCCTGGGCGTGCTGGTCGGCGGCTGCGTTGCCGTGCCGGGCGACCCGTATTACGGCGCGCCGGCCTATCCGGCCAGCTATCCGCCGGCCTACCCTGCCGCGCCGGTCTATGCGCCCGGCGTCATCTACGGCCCCGGCGTCTACCCGTCCTACCCCGCCATCTACCCGGTGGCGCCGCTGGTCTACGACCCACGCTGGACGGAGCACCAGCGCCGCATGGAACGCGAACGCTGGGAGCAAAACCGCGACCGCCAGCGGGCCATGGAGCGCGACCGGGCGCGGCAGCAGCAGCAGCAGCGCGAGCAACAAGAGCGCAATGCCCGCCCGCATGAACAACGCAACCCGCAGCGCGACGACGCACTGCGCCGGCAGCAGTTGCAGCGGCCGGACCGGCGCCAGGAGAACGAGCGCAATGGCCCGCCAAACGGGCGTTCCGGCAGCGAGCAGGAACGCAACCAGGGCCGATAAACCCCGCCAAACCGCCAAAGACTGGTAGCCCACCATGACCACACTGTTGCGTTCACTGGCCGTCTTCTGTACCGCCGCCCTGCTGGCCCTGGCCGCCCAGGCCCAGGTGCTGCGCTGCACCGATGCGCGCACCGGCCAG
>NZ_JAUJUJ010000314.1 GCF_030711595.1 Stenotrophomonas sp. YIM B06876 | reverse complement strand
AAACCCTAGTTTATTCCTGAATTCAGCTGATATTCGCTCTTGCGCAACTGTCGCCGATGCATAAACGCCCAGCTTCAAATCTTTAGAGCGGCCGAAGGAAAAATAGAGGTCGAGAAATGCGACTAATGTGTTTTTAACCGCAGCGGAATTGAAGCTAAGACCTGAGCTGTAGTACTTGTTCTCTTCGCCACTTACTGGCGAAGTATCGGAACCGTCAAAAAGGACGGAGTCCTCCATGAACTCCATGGCACAAAGGACCTGACCGTCCTNTGTTTTTAACCGCAGCGGAATTGAAGCTAAGACCTGAGCTGTAGTACTTGTTCTCTTCGCCACTTACTGGCGAAGTATCGGAACCGTCAAAAAGGACGGAGTCCTCCATGAACTCCATGGCACAAAGGACCTGACCGTCCTTGTTCTCCTGCACCCGCTGGAGGAAGCGGATTGCGGCCCGGAGCTTTTGAAAGCGAAAACCTTTGGTTTTGTCGCCGGCCTCACGGCTTATATGACCCGCCTTCTCCGCGCAGCTCTCCGTCGTCATGAGCTCCCTCCATCTGTTTCATTTTGTATTCGCCTCTTGTAGGACTGTACATGACAGGCGACGAGCGGAGCGCTCGTGCTTCGTCAGGAAAGTGGTATCAGACAGCTGTAGGTGCTGTGCTCTATAAGCTCTCACGACCTTCCCTACTCGGCTGCGGCTTTCCCTCCTGCATGATGGGCCGGGTCTCGCGAGACGGTTTCTATGCCAGGCTGAACAGGCCCAGAAGCCAGCGTAGCCTCGACGATGAGATGCTGGGCAAGCAGGTGCAGCAGAGCTTCGTTTGCAGCGACCGCACCTGCGGCGCCCGGCGCGTATGGCGCGATGTGCTGGAGCAAGTCCTGACCTGCGGGCTGCACCGCATCAAGAGGCTGTTGCGCGAGCAGGCATTGCGAGCCCGGCCTCGCAGGCGCGGTCTGCCCCGAGATAAGGGCGAGCGCAGT
>NZ_JAUJUJ010000313.1 GCF_030711595.1 Stenotrophomonas sp. YIM B06876 | reverse complement strand
AACTGCTCGGCGCTGGGCCGGCGCCAGGCGCTGGCCTGCGCCCAGGCCTCGACCCAGCGGCGCTTCGGGCGCACCACAAAGTTGTCCATGGGCATGCCGGCGACGATGCCGTGCAGCAAGGCGGCCGTGTCTTCGCGCACGCCTGCTTCTGTCAACACCAGCGACGGGGGCGCTGCTTCCGCCACGCCGCTTGCCACTAGGCGCTGGTCCAGCAGCGCCAGCAGTTCGAGGCGCGCCTTGAACAGCCGCTGGCCCAATGGCTCTGCGAGGCTGCCGTCGCTGCCCTGCAGGTCCTGGTTGAAGAACTCCAGGTTCTGGCAAAAGTCGAAGACGAAGAAGTTTTTCTTGTCGTCGCCGGGGCCGAAAAGGTCTTCGCACAAACGGGTGCCGCGTCCCAGCATCTGCCAGAACTTGGCTTTGGAGCGCACGATCTTGAAGAACACCAGGTTCACCACTTCGGGNAAAGTCGAAGACGAAGAAGTTTTTCTTGTCGTCGCCGGGGCCGAAAAGGTCTTCGCACAAACGGGTGCCGCGTCCCAGCATCTGCCAGAACTTGGCTTTGGAGCGCACGATCTTGAAGAACACCAGGTTCACCACTTCGGGCACGTCGATGCCGGTATCGAGCATGTCCACCGAGATGGCGATGTGTGGCGCGCTTTCCTTGATGGAAAACTGGTCGATCAATGACTGCGCGTAGTCGGTTTTGAAGGTGATGATGCGGGCGTCATGCCCCTTGCGGTCCGGGTAGTTGGCATCAAAGCGCTCGGCAATGAATTCGGCATGCTTTTGGTTCTTGGCAAAGATGATGGTCTTGCCAATGCGGTCGCCACCCGCCACGCGGTGGCCGCGTGTCATGAGCGTTTGCAGCACCTTGTCCACCGTATCGATGTTGAAGAGCCATTGGTTGACGGCTTCTGCCGTCACTTCGTCGGGCGCGGCGCTGGCATCGTCGTCGTCCCACTCCAGCGCATCCCACTGGTCT
>NZ_JAUJUJ010000312.1 GCF_030711595.1 Stenotrophomonas sp. YIM B06876 | reverse complement strand
CTGCGCCATCTGTTCCTGGCCGAGCGCGCGGCAAGCAAGATTCCCGATGTGCCGTCCGACACGCCCAAGCGCGACATCAAGGCCGTGGCCGTGATCGGCGCCGGCACCATGGGCGGCGGCATCGCCATGAACTTCCTCAACGCCGGCATCCCCGTGAAGATGCTGGAGATGAAGCAGGAGGCGCTCGACCGCGGCCAGGCCACCATCCGCAAGAACTACGAAGCCCAGGTCAAGAAGGGCAAGCTCAAGCAGGACAAGTACGAGCAGCGCATGGCTCTGCTCAGCACCACGCTGGACTACGCCGCAGTGGCCGACGCCGACCTCGTGATCGAGGCCGTGTTCGAGGAGCTGGGCGTGAAGGAGGCGGTGTTCAAGCAGCTCGACGCGGTCATGAAGCCCGGTGCCATCCTGGCCTCCAACACCTCGACGCTCGACGTCAACAAGATCGCCCATTTCACCCAGCGCCCGCAGGACGTGGTCGGCCTGCACTTCTTCAGCCCGGCCAACGTGATGAAGCTGCTCGAAGTGGTGCGCGGCGACAAGACCGCCAAGGACGTAATGGCCACCGTGATGACCGTGGCCAAGAAGATCAAGAAGACCGCCGTGGTCTCGGGCGTGTGCGACGGCTTCATCGGCAACCGCATGATCGAGCAATACGGCCGCCANCGAAGTGGTGCGCGGCGACAAGACCGCCAAGGACGTAATGGCCACCGTGATGACCGTGGCCAAGAAGATCAAGAAGACCGCCGTGGTCTCGGGCGTGTGCGACGGCTTCATCGGCAACCGCATGATCGAGCAATACGGCCGCCAGGGCGGCTTTTTGCTTGATGAAGGCTGCACGCCCGAGCAGGTGGACAAGGCGATGGAGAAGTTCGGCATGGCCATGGGGCCGTTTCGCATGGGCGACCTGGCCGGCAACGACATCGGCTGGGCCATCCGCAAGCGCCGCTACAGCGAAAAGCCCGACATGAAGTACAGCAAGACC
>NZ_JAUJUJ010000311.1 GCF_030711595.1 Stenotrophomonas sp. YIM B06876 | reverse complement strand
ATCGCCGGGGGCATGGGCGCCGCCGGCCTGTTCGAGATTTTTTGAGGAAATAGCAATGGATCTGCAATTCACTCCACAAGAAGAAGCCTTCCGCGCCGAGGTGCAGGCTTTCCTCAAGGACAAGCTGCCCGCGCGCATTGCCAACAAGGTCAAGGCCGGCCAGCGCCTGAGCAAGCAGGACCAGGAGGAATGGCACGCCATCCTCCACGCGCGCGGCTGGCTCGCCAACCACTGGCCCGAGCAGTACGGCGGCCCGGGCTGGACGGCGGTGCAGAAGTTCATCTTCGATACCGAGTGCGCGCTGGCCGACACGCCGCGCGCCGTGCCCTTCGGTCTGAACATGCTGGGCCCGGTGCTGATCAAGTACGGCAACGAGGCGCAAAAGCAGTACTGGCTGCCGCGCATCCTGAGCGGCCAGGATTGGTGGTGCCAGGGCTACTCCGAGCCGGGCTCGGGCTCGGACCTGGNCGGCTGGGGTGCCGTGCAGAAGTTCATTTTCGACAACGAGTGCGCGCTCGCGGGCGGGCCGCGCATCGTGCCGTTCGGCCTCAACATGCTGGGCCCGGTGCTGATCAAGTACGGCAACGAGGCGCAAAAGCAGTACTGGCTGCCGCGCATCCTGAGCGGCCAGGATTGGTGGTGCCAGGGCTACTCCGAGCCGGGCTCGGGCTCGGACCTGGCCTCGGTCAAGACCACGGCCGTGCGCGGCGTCGATGCTGAAGGAGCGCACTACATCGTCAACGGCCAGAAGACCTGGACCACCCAGGGCCAGCACGCCAACATGATCTTCTGCCTGGTGCGCACCAACCGCGAGGCCAAGGCCCAGGCGGGCATCAGCTTTTTGCTGGTGGACATGGACACGCCCGGCGTCGAGGTGCGCCCCATCCGCACGCTCGACGGCGACCGCGAAGTCAACGAGGTGTTCTTCACCGACGTGCGCGTGCCGGCCGAGAACCTGGTCGGCGAAGAGAACAAGGGCTGGACCTA
>NZ_JAUJUJ010000310.1 GCF_030711595.1 Stenotrophomonas sp. YIM B06876 | reverse complement strand
GTCGGCCTGGCGATCGCGCCGGTCGGCTTCTGGATGCGCCGCACACTCGACGAAACGCCCGAGTTCAAGCAGGAGCAACTGCGCCAGGCGCGCGAAGGCCGCCCGCCCAAGGAGCCGCTGCTGCAGGTGCTGCGCGCCTACCCGCGCGAGCTGCTCAAGGGCTTTGGCCTCTCGGTGCTGTGGGCCGTCGGCCCCTATGCGCTGATCATCTACATGCCGATCTACGTGCAGCGCAACNGCGCGCGAAGGCCGCCCGCCCAAGGAGCCGCTGCTGCAGGTGCTGCGCGCCTACCCGCGCGAGCTGCTCAAGGGCTTTGGCCTCTCGGTGCTGTGGGCCGTCGGCCCCTATGCGCTGATCATCTACATGCCGATCTACGTGCAGCGCAACATGGACTTCACCAGTTCGCAGGCCTTCACGGCGGCCCTGGTCGGCAACGTCTTCCTCGTGGTCGGCTGCGCCCTGGCCGGACGCCTGTCCGACCGCGTCGGCCGCCGCAAGATGCTGGCGCTCGGCGCGCTGCTGCTGCTGGTCGCGTCCTATCCGCTGATGGCGTGGCTGCAGGCCGAGCACACCTTGGCGGCGCTGATCCTGGTGCAGTCGGCGTTCTGCCTGCTGGTCTCGGTTTTCGTCGGCGTGGCGCCCGCGGCGCTGTCCGAGGTCTTCCCGACGGCCGTGCGCGCCTCGGGCATGTCGATCTCGTACAACACGGCGGTCACGCTGCTGGGCGGCTTCGCGCCGGCCATCCTGACCTGGATCACCTACACCACCAAGGTCGCTTTCGCGCCCGCGCTCTATGTGATGGGGGCCAGCGTGATCGCCTTGATCGCCATCGCCTGCCTGGGGCAGAACAGCGGCGATTGAGCTTGGCCGCAGGCGCGGCCGGGCATCAGCCGGCCGGGAACACCGCCTCGCCCAGGTTCAGCATCAGCCGGTTGGCCCAGGCGAAGATCGCCACGGCGTGCACCAGGTCGAGCACTTCGAGGTTCGA
>NZ_JAUJUJ010000067.1 GCF_030711595.1 Stenotrophomonas sp. YIM B06876 | reverse complement strand
GCAGCCGCAGGGGCCGTGACCGGGGTGCCGCCCGGTGCGGCGCCGCCATGCAGCTGGTCGAGCAATGCTTCGAATTCGTCCTCGCTGATCAGTTCGTCGGACGCCGCGGCGATGCCGGTTGGCGCCGGCTGCGCGCTGGGCGCGGCGCCGCCATGCAACTGGTCGAGCAGGGCTTCGAATTCGTCCTCGCTGATCAGCTCGCTGTCGACCGCGGTGGTGCTGGCCACCGGTGCGGCCACGGCGGGGGCGGCATGGACGTCGAACTGGGCGATCAACGCCGGTGGCGCATGCACCGGCTCGGTGCCCGCGGACACCGCATCGAGCATTGCCTGCAGCCAGTCCAGTGACTGCTGTGCGGCATCGAAGTGATGGCCCTGCAGCTCCACCTTGCCCGAGCGCGCCATACCCAGCGCCTCTTCGGCGGCGTGGCACAGCTCGACCATGGCGTGGATCGCCAGAAAACCGGCGCCTCCCTTGAGCGTATGGAAACCGCGGAAGACCGCGTTGAGCTGGTCGTTGTCATCTGGCGCCTGTTCCAGCGACACCAGCTGTTCGCCAAGGCGGTCCAGGATTTCCTGGGCCTCGAGAATGAAATCGGCGGCGATGTCGTCGGTTACGGCACTCATGGTTTTACAGTCCCAGGTCGGACAGCAGGTCGTCGGCGTCGTGCTGCGACACCGCGTGACGGTCCAGGCCGCCCACGGCGGGGCCGGCCAGTGCGCTGCTGGAGGGTTCGTCTTCCGGTTTGGGCAGGCCCAGTGCGCCGAAGCCCTCGTGCACGCGGCGCACGATGCCCACCACCCGGCGGATGATCTGGCCGGTGAGGTCCTGGTAGCTCTGGGTCAGTGCCACTTCGGTGAGATTGTGGCGGATGCGGTCCAGCACCTGGCCCTGATCGGCGTTGAGTCCATCGGCGCGCAGCCGTTCGGTAAGCGCGCGGCATTCCTCCGCCAGGTCCAGGGTGCGGTGGGTGGCCTTCTCGGTCATCGCCACCACGTGGTCCAGGCGCGCGCAGGCGTCGTCCAGCTCGCCCGCCTCGGACGGCACGTTGGGCAGTTCGCCCAGCGCCTGGCCCAGCTCGCGGGCGAGCCGGCCCAGCCCGGCCATCATCGGCTGGGTCCGCAGCGCCGCCAACGCGTCGATCTCGGCGCGCCAGCCGGCCTCGTTGCCGGATTCCAGCGCGGCCAGGGCATCCTGCAGGCGCTGGATCAGTGCCGATTTGTCGCCGAGGGTCTCCATCATGCGCTGGCAGCCAATCGTTCGAAGATCTTGCCGAGCTTCTCTTCCAGCGTCTGCGCGGTGAACGGTTTGATGATGTAGCCGTTCACGCCGGCCTGCGCGGCTTCGATGATCTGCTCGCGCTTGGCTTCGGCGGTGACCATCAGCACCGGCAGCGACTTCAGCTTGTCATCGGCCCGGATGGCCTTGAGCAGCTCGATGCCGGTCATCACCGGCATGTTCCAGTCGGTGATGACGAAATCGAACGGCTGGCTGTGCAACAGCGCCAGCGCGGCATGCCCGTCCTCGGCTTCAGCGGTGATGGTGAAGCCCAGGTCGCCCAGCAGGTTCTTGACGATGCGCCGCATGGTCGAGAAGTCGTCGACGATCAGGATCCGCATGTTCTTGTTCAAGTCACATTCCTCTTCAATGATTCTCGAGGCCGGCGTCGGCCGCCTCGAATGTCTTCAGCCGGGCACGCAGACGCAGCGTGGCCTGGCCGTGGATCTGGCAGACGCGCGATTCACTCACGCCGAGCACGGCGCCGATCTCCTTGAGATTCAGGTCCTGCTCGTAATACAGCGAGAGCACCAGCTGTTCGCGTTCGGGCAGCAGGCCGATGGCCTTGCCCAGCTCATCGCCGAACTGGCTGCGCTCCAGCACCTGCTGCGGAGTGGGGCCGCCGGTGGCGGGCGTATCCAGCTCGCCCTGGTCCTCGATGCGCGATTCCAGGCTCAGCACCTGGCCCCGGGCGGCATCTTCCATCAGCCGCAGGTATTCGGGCAGCGGCATCTCCATCGCCGCGGCGACCTCGATCGCATTGGCGGCGCGGCCACTGCTCTGTTCGATCCGGCGGATGGTGGCCGCCGCCTCGCGGGCGCGGCGGTGCACCGAGCGCGGCACCCAGTCGCCGCGGCGGATCTCGTCGATCATCGAGCCGCGGATACGGATCGAGGCGTAGGTCTCGAACGAGGCGCCCTGTTCGGCGTCGTAGCTGCGCGAGGCTTCGATCAGCCCCATCAACCCGGCCTGGATCAGGTCATCGACCTCGACACTGGCCGGCAGCCGTGCGGCCATGTGATGGGCGATGCGGCGTACCAGGTCCGAGTGGCGGGTGACGCAGTCGGTGTCGGCGATGCGTTGCACCTCGCGGTACTGGGCAGCGCCCTTCATGGCGTCACCCCGCGCTGCAGGATGCGCTCGAGGAAGAACTCGACGCCGCCACGGGCCTCGGTTGGCGCCTGCCAGCGGGCGGTGCGCCGGGCGATCTCCTGGATCGCCAGCGCGGCCGGCGACGACGGATAGGCTTTCACCACCGGCTGCTGGCGCTGCACCGACAGCCGCAGCCAGTCGTCCTGCGGCACGCAGCCCAGGTAGTTGAGCGAGACGTCGGCGAGGAATTTCTCGCACACCCGCACCAGTTTTTCGTACAGCACGCGGCCCTCGTTGGGGTCGCGCACCATGTTGGCGACCACCTGGATGCGGTCCACGCCGCGCTCGCGCGAGAGCACCTTGATCAGGGCGTAGGCGTCGGTGATCGAGGCCGGTTCGTCGCAGACCACCACTACGGTGTCCTGGGCGGCCTGGCAGAAGGTCAGCACGCTGTCGGTGATGCCGGCGGCGGTGTCGATCACCATCACGTCCAGCTCGCGCTCCAGCTCGGAGAACACGTTGACCAGGCCGATGTGTTCGGCCGGCTGCAGCTCGGCCATGTGCCGGCGACCGGAGGCGGCCGGCACCACCAGCACGCCGCCGGGGCCTTCGATGATCACGTCTTCCAGCGCGCAGCGCCCGGCGACCAGGTCGGCCAGGGTGAATTTCGGGTTCAGGCCGAGGATCACATCGAGGTTGGCCAGGCCCAGGTCGGCATCCAGCAACAGCGTGCGCTTGCCCATATCGGCCAGGGCCACCGCGAGGTTGGCCGAGATGTTGCTCTTGCCCACGCCGCCCTTGCCGCCGGTGACCGCAATGGTGCGCACAGGACCGGTCGGCTGCTGGCGGGTAGCCGACAGCGGGAAGGTGTTGGTCAGTCTGGCGTACTCACGCGACGGCATGGTTGATCTCCGGATTGCAGGGCATATCGGCCGCGCGGCGCAAATCTTCAAGGCGAAGTACAAGATTTGCTGCCGAGGCGCGATGCAGGTCCTCCGGCACGTCCTGGCCGTCGGTGACCCAGGTGATCGGCAGGTGGTGATCCACCGCCACCGACAGCGCCGAACCGAAGCGGCTGGTTTCATCCAGCTTGGTCAGCACCACCCCTTGCGGATTGGCCGCACCGAAGCGGCGCACCACCTCGTCCATGTCCTGGAAGCTGGTGTTGGCCGGCAGCACCAGCAGGGTGCGGATCTGGCCGGCGGCGCGCAGCCACTGCAGCTGCGCGGCGAGGGCGCGGTCGCGCTGGCCCAGCCCGGCGGTGTCGATCAGCACCAGCTTGTAGTCGGCCAGCCGCTCCAGCAGCTGGTTGAGATTGGTGCCGCTGTTGGCCTCGTGCACGGCCACGCCGAGCTGGCGGCCGAAGCCGTACAGCTGTTCGCGTGCGCCGATGCGCTGGGTGTCGGTGGTGACCAGGGCCACGTCGCGGGCGGCGTGGGCTTCGGCGAAGCGCGACGCCAGCTTGGCAATGGTGGTGGTCTTGCCGGCCCCGGTGGGGCCGACCAGGGCGATGACGCCGCCCGATTCGATCGGGTCGACCGGGGCGATCGGCAGCTTCCGCGAGATCAGCCCCAGCATCAGGCCGCGGGCACGGGCCGCTTCGGTATCCAGTGGAATCTGCATCACCACGTCGCGGGTCAGGCCGGCATCGAAACCGTATTCGTCCATCAGGTCCAGCGCGGTGGCACGGACCGCGCTGCCCCGCAGGCGTTCATCGGTGAAGCGGTTCATTTCGCGTTCGATCATCTGACGCATGCCGGCCACTTCCTGGCGCAGGTGCGCCAGCTGCTGGTCGTCATGGGCGATGGTGACCGGGACCGCGCTCAACGGCGCCGCCGGCAGCGCAGGTTCCGGCGCGGCGGCCACGGCTTCGGCAGCGACTTCGACCGCCTGGACAACTTCCGCCGGGACCGGCAAG
The DNA here is from genome assembly GCF_030711595.1 of Stenotrophomonas sp. YIM B06876. GTDB lineage: Bacteria > Pseudomonadota > Gammaproteobacteria > Xanthomonadales > Xanthomonadaceae > Stenotrophomonas. The sequence goes on along the minus strand of NZ_JAUJUJ010000067.1, from coordinate 378 downwards.
GCGGGTAGTTCAGGCGCGACGGTGGCCGGCGCCGGGCTGGCCGCTATCGCCGCCGCGGGCGTAAAGACTGCCGCGGGCATTTCCTCCAGCGGCGGATCGATCACGAAGCGGGCGCGGTTGATTGGCGCGGCCAACGGGGCGGCCGGTGTTTCCACGGCCTCTTGCACCGGCTCGGGCTGGCGTGCGAAAGGCACCGCCGGCGGTTCCTGGTCGGTGGAGGGGAGGGTGGCGAAAATCTGCTCCGGCAGCTGCTGCCGTACCGGAACGGGTGCCGGCGCCGGGGCGAGCGCCTGGCGCGGGCGCAGGAAAGAGGCGAAACGGCCGCCGGCGCTGATGTCGCTGCCGGTTTCGATGGTGCGGCCGGTGGCGCCGACCGCG
>NZ_JAUJUJ010000309.1 GCF_030711595.1 Stenotrophomonas sp. YIM B06876 | reverse complement strand
CAGCCTACGCGCCCAGGTAGGCCTTGCGCACGTCGCTGTTGGTCAGCAGGTTGGCGCCCGTGTCTTCGAGCACGACGCGGCCGTTCTCCAGCACGTAGCCGCGGTCGGCGATCTGCAGCGCGCGGTTGGCGTTCTGTTCGACCAGGAACACGGTCACGCCTTCGCTGCGAATGGTCTGGATGATCTCGAAGATCTGCGCAATGATCAGCGGCGCCAGGCCCAGCGTCGGCTCGTCGAGCAGCAGCAGGCGCGGTTTGGACATGAGGGCGCGGCCGATGGCCAGCATCTGCTGCTCGCCGCCCGACATCAGGCCGGCGCGCTGCTGGGCGCGCTCGCGCAGGCGCGGAAAGAGCTTGAAGACATGCTCCATGCCGGCCTCGATCGCGTCCTTGTCGAGAAAGAAGCCACCCATCTTCAGGTTCTCGGCCACCGTCAGGTCGGGGAACACGCGCCGGCCTTCGGGCGAGACCGCGATGCCCTTGCGCATGATCAGGTGCGTGGACTGCTGCGTGATGTCCTCGCCCTCGAAACGCACGCTGCCGCTGCTGGCGCGCGGGCTGCCGCACACCGTCATCAAGAGCGTGGTCTTGCCCGCGCCGTTGGAGCCGATCAGCGAGACGATCTCGCCGCGCCGCACCTGCAGGCTGACGTCGTTGACGGCGCAGATCGCGCCGTAGTGGGTGGAAATATGGTCCAGCTCAAGCATGGGTTGCATCAGGCTTCTCCCAGGTAGGCCTTGATCACGCGCTCGTCGCTGCGGATCTGTTCGGGCGTGCCGGTGGCAATCGGCTTGCCGTGCTCCATCACCAGAATGCGTTCGGACACTCCCATCACCAGGCTCATATCGTGTTCAATCAAAAGCACCGACACGCCGTACTCCTGGCGCAGCTGGCGGATCAGGCCCTGCAGGTCCTGCTTTTCCTGCGGGTTCAGGCCGGCGGCCGGCTCGTCGAGCATCAGCAGCTTGGGGCGCGTGATCATGCAGCGCGC
>NZ_JAUJUJ010000308.1 GCF_030711595.1 Stenotrophomonas sp. YIM B06876 | reverse complement strand
TTTCTCGACCGCGAAACCCTCTCGCCCCAGACGCGGCTGCGGCGTCCGGACTTTGACCACACCTGGCAGGCCCACGACCGCACCAGCGCCGAGCAGGTGGCCGAGCGTATCGCTCATGCCGACATCGTCATCGTCAACAAGGCCAAGCTGCCTGCCGCCATCCTGACGCAGGCACCGCGCCTGAAGCTGATCGCCGTAGCCGCGACCGGCACCGACAACATCGATCTGGCGGCCTGTGCGGCCCGCGGCATCGTNCGCACCAGCGCCGAGCAGGTGGCCGAGCGTATCGCTCATGCCGACATCGTCATCGTCAACAAGGCCAAGCTGCCTGCCGCCATCCTGACGCAGGCACCGCGCCTGAAGCTGATCGCCGTAGCCGCGACCGGCACCGACAACATCGATCTGGCGGCCTGTGCGGCCCGCGGCATCGTGGTCAGCAACATTCGCGGCTACGCCACCCGCACCGTGCCCGAGCACACATTCGCCCTGATCTTTGCCCTGCGGCGCAGCGTCTGTGCCTACCGCGATGCGGTGCGCGCCGGGCGCTGGCAGGCCGCCGGGCAGTTCTGCTTCTTCGGCCACCCGATCCGCGATCTGGCGGGCTCCACCTTGGGCATCATCGGCGACGGCGAACTGGGCCAGTCGGTCGCAGCCATCGGCCGTGCACTGGGCATGCGCGTGCTGTTCTCGGGTCACAAAGGCCGCACAGGCCAGGGACGCCTTTACACGCCGTTCGAGCAGTTGCTGGGTGAGGCTGACATCCTCACGCTGCACTGTCCGCTCAACGACCGCACGCGCCACATGATTTCCAAGCCTGAGTTCGCGTTAATGACGCGCCGTCCACTGCTCATCAATACCGGCCGTGGCGGCCTAGTGGACGAAGCTGCTGTGGGTCCGGCGCTGAACGCCGGTGACATTTCGGGAGCGGCTTTCGATGTGACCTCTGTGGAACCTCCGCCGGCCGACCACCCGTTTATGGCTCTGCTAAATCGCC
>NZ_JAUJUJ010000307.1 GCF_030711595.1 Stenotrophomonas sp. YIM B06876 | reverse complement strand
TAGCCTTTGCCCTTTTTCAGGCGGTGCAAAGGCTATAGCGTTTGACGTGAGCCCTATAGGGTTTGGCTCCTTGGAAGGCGGAAAGGCTATAGCGTTTGGCGGCTCTTTTGCTTTGCCCTTGCCCTTGGATGTGAAGATTTGCGCCATCGTCCGGCCCGGCTTTTTTGGGGTGACCAGCTCGATGCCCAGCGCCAGCATGAACGGGCCAGGGTCACGCTCCACGGCATCACGGATGACGGCCCATGCACTGCTTTGCAAAGCGCTGTCGCCGGTCTGGCGCAGCTTTTGCAACACCGCCTTTGCCCCTGCCTGCTTTGCTGTGCCAGACAGCCGTGCAGGTGCCTTGCTCAGGCCAAACTTGCCAGCCACCTCGGCATTGAATTGCTTTTGCAGCGCCATCAGCTTTTGCTTGCCACCGATGGCCTTATTCCCATTCATGCGGCCATCNGCAACACCGCCTTTGCCCCTGCCTGCTTTGCTGTGCCAGACAGCCGTGCAGGTGCCTTGCTCAGGCCAAACTTGCCAGCCACCTCGGCATTGAATTGCTTTTGCAGCGCCATCAGCTTTTGCTTGCCACCGATGGCCTTATTCCCATTCATGCGGCCATCTATCAGCGGCAGCATCAGGATGTGGCAATGCGGCGCGGCTTCGTCATGGTGCACCTGGGCGCTCAGAACAACGCCACCGAAGGCAGTGCAGGCCCATTCGGTGCAGGCGGTGAAGTAAGCCCGGTCATCAATGGCCGTGCCCACTGGCAGGCTGAAAACGAACTCCAACCCCATCACCGCATCTTTGCGCAGCTTGTCCACGCCAGCCTGCGCCATCAGCTCTTTGGCCAGGTGACCCACATCAGCAGCGCCAGCAGGCCCGGCAAGGGCGTAATTCAAGCGTGCGCGTGTCGGGTCGATAGAGCCCCCCGCGCCCAGCTCTGCCTGAATCTCGCGCTTGTTGTGCCGCGCAGCCAGTGTGATGATGCTGCCGCCTTTGAGTTTTTTGACTC
>NZ_JAUJUJ010000306.1 GCF_030711595.1 Stenotrophomonas sp. YIM B06876 | reverse complement strand
AGATCGCTTTTGCCTATGTCGGCCCGGTCGGCGACGGCGGCTGGTCGTATGCCCACGACAACGGCCGCAAGGCGGTCGAAAAGGAGTTCGGCGACAAGGTGGTCACCACCTTCGTCGAGAGCGTGCCCGAGTCGGCCGACGCCGAGCGCGTGCTGCGCGACTTCGTCAGCCAGGGCAACAAGCTGATCTTTGGCACCACCTTCGGCTACATGGAGGCGATGGTCAAGGTGGCGGCCGACAACCCCGAAGTCAAGTTCGAGCACGCCACCGGCTNGTCGGCCGACGCCGAGCGCGTGCTGCGCGACTTCGTCAGCCAGGGCAACAAGCTGATCTTTGGCACCACCTTCGGCTACATGGAGGCGATGGTCAAGGTGGCGGCCGACAACCCCGAAGTCAAGTTCGAGCACGCCACCGGCTACAAGACGGCGCCCAATCTGCGCACCTACGACAGCCGCACCTACGAAGGCGCCTACATGGCCGGCGTGGTGGCTGGTGCCATGACCAAGACCAACACCCTGGGCGTGGTGGGCTCGGTGCCGATTCCCGAGGTGATCCGCAACATCAACAGCTTCACGCTGGGCGCGCAAAGCGTGAACCCCAAGATCAAGACCAAGGTGGTCTGGGTCAACGAATGGTTCAGCCCGCCCAAGGAAACCGAAGCCGCCACCTCGCTGATCAACGGCGGCGCCGACGTGCTGTTCCAGAACACCGACTCGCCCGCCGTGCTCAAGACGGCGCAAGAGAAGGGCAAGCGCGCCTTCGGCTGGGATTCCGACATGACCGCCTACGGCCCCAAGGCCCACCTGGCCTCGGCCATCATCAACTGGGCTCCCTACTACATCAAGGCCACCAAGGACGTGCTCGACGGCACCTGGGTCACCGGCCAGAGCTGGTGGGGCGTGAAGGAAGGTGCGATCGACCTCGTCTCGCTGGCTGAAGACGTGCCGGCCGAGACCAAGGCCAAGGTCGAGGAAGTCAAGAGCGGCCTGAAGGACGGCAGC
>NZ_JAUJUJ010000305.1 GCF_030711595.1 Stenotrophomonas sp. YIM B06876 | reverse complement strand
CCTTCATCGCCCAGGCGGTTTTCGAGCGGCACGCGCACGTCGTCAAAGAAGATCTCGGCAAACGCCTCCTTGCCGTTGAGCGCCTGGATCGGGCGGATCGTGATGCCCGGCGCATCGAGCGGCACCAGCAGGTAGCTCAGGCCGTGGTGGCGGCTGGAGTTGGCGTCGCTGCGGAACAGGCCGAACACCCAGTTGGCGAACACCGCCCGGGTCGACCAGGTCTTCTGGCCGTTAAGCACATAGTGGTCGCCGTCGCGAATGGCGCGGCTGCTGATGGCCGCCATGTCGGAGCCGGCGTTGGGCTCGCTCCAGCCCTGGGCCCACATGTCGTCGCAGCGCGCCATGCGCGGCAGGAAGCGCGCCTTTTGCTCGGGAGTGCCGAATTCCATCAGCGTCGGGCCCAGCAGCAGGATGCCGTTCTGGTTGACGCGCATGGGCGCATCGGCGGCGGCATATTCTTCCTCGAAGATCAGCCAGTCGATCAGGTCGCAGCCGCGCCCGCCCAGCTCCCGGGGCCAGGNTCTGGTTGACGCGCATGGGCGCATCGGCGGCGGCATATTCTTCCTCGAAGATCAGCCAGTCGATCAGGTCGCAGCCGCGCCCGCCCAGCTCCCGGGGCCAGGTCACGCTGCTCCAGCCGCCTTCGGCCAGCGTGGCTTCCCAGCGGCGGTGCTGCTCGAAGCCTTCGCGCGTGTCGTAGCTGGCGAATTTTTCGCGCGGCACATGCGCCTGCAGCCAGTCGCGCACCTCGACCCGGAAGGCCTGTTGTGCAGGGGTGTAGTTCAGGTCCATCGTTGCGTCCTCTGGTTCAGAATTTGGCGTCGCGCTTTTCGACGAAGGCCGCCCGGGTTTCGCTGGAATCGGGGCTCATGTAGGCCTGCAGCGTGAAGCCCTGCTCCCAGCGGTACTTGGCTTCCAGGTCGCCATCCTCGATGCCGGTGAGCGCCTCCTTGGCGATGCGGATCATGGCCGGGCTCTTGGCGGCTATTTTTGCGGCAATCTCCAGC
>NZ_JAUJUJ010000304.1 GCF_030711595.1 Stenotrophomonas sp. YIM B06876 | reverse complement strand
GCCACCTTCCTGGTCTTAAGCTTGGCTTCGAACCCATATTGCGTACGGTGGGCTTCGTCGGCTACCACCACGATGTTGTGCCGGTCGCTCAGCACCGGGAACATGTCCTCGTCTTCCCCCGGCATGAACTTCTGGATGGTGGCAAACACGATGCCACCTGAGGGCCGATTGCTGAGCAACTGGCGCAGTTCCTGCCGGGTAGTGGCCTGCACCGGTTGCTCGCGAAGCAGGTCTTGCGCCAGGCTGAAGACGCCAAACAGTTGGCCGTCTAGGTCGTTGCGGTCGGTGATGACGACGATGGTGGGGTTGGCCATGGCAGGCTCTTGCATCACTCGGGCGGCAAAGCAGGTCATGGTGATGCTCTTGCCGCTGCCCTGGGTGTGCCAGACCACCCCGCCCTTCCCTCGCTGGTTGGCGGCGCCGTCAGGTCGGGAGGCGGCGACCACATGGCCGATGGCAGCCCGCACCGCGTGGTACTGGTGGTAGCCCGCCACTTTCTTGACCAGCCGGCCGTCATCTTCAAACAGTACAAAGTAACGCAGGTAGTCCAGCAGGGTGGCCGGGACGAGCACGCCGCGCACCAAGGTTTGCAACTCGTTGAACTCGCCCAGGGGGTCCAGGTTCACGCCGTCGATGGTGCGCCACTGCAAGAAGCGTTCAGCGTTGGCCGAGAGGCTGCCCAGGCGGGCGTCGGTGCCGTCGGAGATGACCAGCAACTCGTTGGTCTGGAACACGTCAGGGATTTGCTCTTTGTAAGTCTGAATCTGGTCGTAGGCCCTCCAGATGTCGGCGTTCTCGTCGGCGGGGTTCTTCAGCTCTATGAGCACCAGCGGCAGGCCGTTGAGGAACAGGATGATGTCGGGCCGGCGGGTGTGGTGCGGGCCTTTGATAGTGAACTGGTTGACCGCCCAGAACTCGTTGCGCGACGGTTCGGCCCAATCGACCAGACGCACGAAGTCGCCGACCGTCTCGCCGTCCTTCTGGTATAGCACCGGCACGCCGCCGACCAGC
>NZ_JAUJUJ010000303.1 GCF_030711595.1 Stenotrophomonas sp. YIM B06876 | reverse complement strand
GCGCGGGCGGTGAAATCCGCGACGAAGGCGCGACCGGGCGCGGCTCCAAGCCCAAGGCGGGCCTGACGGGCTTCACCGTGTCCAAGCTCTGGGGCGGCGCATCCGACCAGGTGGGCGGCAAGCCCGGCCACATCGCCAGCCCGCTGCAAATCATGACCGAGGGGCCGCTGGGCGGCGCCGCTTTCAATAACGAGTTCGGCCGGCCGAACCTGCTCGGCTACTTCCGTGAATACGAGCAGACCGTGGCGGGCGTTGCGCGCGGCTACCTCAAGCCCATCATGATCGCCGGCGGCCTGGGCGTGATCGACGCCCAGCTCACGCAAAAAATAGCCTTCCCGGCCGGCTCGCTGCTGATCCAGCTCGGCGGCCCGGGCATGCGCATCGGCATGGGCGGCAGCGCCGCCAGCTCCATGGCGACGGGCGCCAATGCGGCCGAATTGGACTTTGATTCGGTGCAGCGCGGCAACCCCGAGATCGAGCGCCGGGCGCAAGAGGTCATCAACCATTGCTGGGCGCAGGGCGCGGCGAACCCGATCCTGGCGATCCACGACGTGGGCGCGGGCGGGCTGTCGAACGCCTTCCCCGAGCTGACCAACGACGCCGGCCGCGGCGCGCGCTTTGACTTGCGTGCCGTGCAGCTCGAAGAGTCGGGCATGGCGCCGAAAGAGATCTGGTCCAACGAAAGCCAGGAGCGCTATGTGCTGGCCATCGCACCGGAATCGCTGGCGCAGTTCCAGGCCTTCTGCGAGCGCGAGCGCTGCCCGTTCGCCGTCATCGGCACCGCCACCGAAGAGCGCCAGCTGGTGCTGGCCGACACGGCCGCCACGGCGGACGACCAGAAGTTTCCGGTCGACATGCCCATGTCCGTGCTGCTGGGCAAGCCGCCCAAGATGCACCGCGACGTGCAGACTGTGGCGCGCGAGTTCACGCCCATGGACCTGACCGGCGTCAGCTTGCAGCAGTCCGTCATCGACGTGCTGAGCCACCCGACCGTGGCGTCCAAGCGCTTCCTGATCACCAT
>NZ_JAUJUJ010000066.1:0-3498 GCF_030711595.1 Stenotrophomonas sp. YIM B06876 | reverse complement strand
GGTTTAATTCGATGCAACGCGAAGAACCTTACCTGGCCTTGACATGCACGGAACCTTCCAGAGATGGGAGGGTGCCTTCGGGAACCGTGACACAGGTGCTGCATGGCTGTCGTCAGCTCGTGTCGTGAGATGTTGGGTTAAGTCCCGCAACGAGCGCAACCCTTGTCCTTAGTTGCCAGCACGTAATGGTGGGAACTCTAAGGAGACCGCCGGTGACAAACCGGAGGAAGGTGGGGATGACGTCAAGTCATCATGGCCCTTACGGCCAGGGCTACACACGTACTACAATGGTGGGGACAGAGGGCTGCAAGCCGGCGACGGTAAGCCAATCCCAGAAACCCCATCTCAGTCCGGATTGGAGTCTGCAACTCGACTCCATGAAGTCGGAATCGCTAGTAATCGCAGATCAGCATTGCTGCGGTGAATACGTTCCCGGGCCTTGTACACACCGCCCGTCACACCATGGGAGTTTGTTGCACCAGAAGCAGGTAGCTTAACCTTCGGGAGGGCGCTTGCCACGGTGTGGCCGATGACTGGGGTGAAGTCGTAACAAGGTAGCCGTATCGGAAGGTGCGGCTGGATCACCTCCTGTTGAGCAAAGACAGCACATCGCCTGTCAGGCGTCCCAACACTAAACCTGAATTCAGAGTTCAACAACGGCAACGGCCGTGGTTGAAAAGTCCCATTACGGGGCCTTAGCTCAGCGGGGAGAGCACCTGCTTTGCAAGCAGGGGGTCGTCGGTTCGATCCCGACAGGCTCCACCATTTTGATGCTGTGCCCGTTTATTGGGTCTGTAGCTCAGGTGGTTAGAGCGCACCCCTGATAAGGGTGAGGTCGGTAGTTCGAGTCTACCCAGACCCACCACTCTGAATGTTAGGCGCATACGAAGAATTTATAGGGATCGGCATTGTGGCTGGTTTCTGTTCTTTTAAAACTTGTGACGTAGCGAGCGTTTGAGATATCTATCTTGACGTGTCGTGGCTAAGGCGGGGACTTTCATGTCCCTTATTTAAATTGAGTCGTTATATTCGTATCCGGGCGTTGTACCCCCGGGTCATATGTATAACCCAAGGCAACTTGCGGTTATATGGTCAAGCGAATAAGCGCACACGGTGGATGCCTTGGCGGTCAGAGGCGATGAAGGACGTGGCAGCCTGCGAAAAGTATCGGGGAGCTGGCAACAAGCTTTGATCCGGTAATGTCCGAATGGGGAAACCCACCGCTCCGGCGGTATTGCATGGTGAATACATAGCCATGCAAGGCGAACCTGGTGAACTGAAATATCTAAGTAACCAGAGGAAAAGAAATCAACCGAGATTCCCTGAGTAGCGACGAGCGAACGGGGAGCAGCCCTTAAGCTGGTATGGCTTTAGAAAAACAGTCTGGAAAGACTGGCCATAGAAGGTGATAGCCCTGTATTTGAAAGGGCCGTACCAGTGAAGACGAGTAGGGCGGGGCACGTGAAACCCTGTCTGAATATGGGGGGACCATCCTCCAAGGCTAAATACTACTGACCGACCGATAGTGAACCAGTACCGTGAGGGAAAGGCGAAAAGAACCCCGGAGAGGGGAGTGAAATAGATCCTGAAACCGTGTGCGTACAAGCAGTAGGAGCTCGCAAGAGTGACTGCGTACCTTTTGTATAATGGGTCAGCGACTTACTGTTCGTGGCAAGCTTAACCGTATAGGGGAGGCGAAGGGAAACCGAGTCTGATAAGGGCGCATAGTCGCGGGCAGTAGACCCGAAACCGGGTGATCTAGTCATGGCCAGGGTGAAGGTGCGGTAACACGCACTGGAGGCCCGAACCCACGTCTGTTGCAAAAGACGGGGATGAGCTGTGATTAGGAGTGAAAAGCTAATCGAACCCGGAGATAGCTGGTTCTCCTCGAAAGCTATTTAGGTAGCGCCTCATATGTATCCTCTCGGGGGTAGAGCACTGTTATGGCTAGGGGGTCATCGCGACTTACCAAACCATTGCAAACTCCGAATACCGAGACGGACTGTATGGGAGACACACGGCGGGTGCTAACGTCCGTCGTGAAAAGGGAAACAACCCAGACCCACAGCTAAGGTCCCAAATTCACTGCTAAGTGGAAAACCATGTGGAAAGGCACAGACAGCCAGGAGGTTGGCTTAGAAGCAGCCACCCTTTAAAGAAAGCGTAATAGCTCACTGGTCGAGTCGGTCTGCGGGGAAGATTTAACGGGGCTAAGCAGTGAACCGAAGCTTGGGGTGTGCATATTTATATGTACGCGGTAGAGGAGCGTTCCGTAAGCCGTTGAAGGTGGATTGAGAAGTCTGCTGGAGGTATCGGAAGTGCGAATGCTGACATGAGTAACGATAATGCGGGTGAAAAACCCGCACGCCGAAAGCCCAAGGTTTCCTTGCGCAACGTTAATCGGCGCAGGGTGAGTCGGCCCCTAAGGCGAGGCAGAAATGCGTAGTCGATGGGAAGCAGGTTAATATTCCTGCACCTCGCGTAAGTGCGATGGAGGGACGGAGAAGGTTAGGTGTACCGGGCGTTGGTTGTCCCGGGGAAAGGCGGTAGGTTGGGATCTTTGGCAAATCCGGGATCCTTTAAGACCGAGCACCGAGACGAGTCTTTAAGACGAAGTCACTGATACCACGCTTCCAGGAAAAGCTCCTAAGCTTCAGCTTACGCAGACCGTACCGTAAACCGACACAGGTGGGTAGGATGAGAATTCTCAGGCGCTTGAGAGAACTCGGGTGAAGGAACTAGGCAACATGGCACCGTAACTTCGGGAGAAGGTGCGCCCTTTTTGGTGGCTCATGCGAGCTAGAGCTGAAGAGGGCCGCAGTAACCAGGCCGCTGCGACTGTTTATCAAAAACACAGCACTCTGCAAACACGAAAGTGGGCGTATAGGGTGTGACGCCTGCCCGGTGCTGGAAGGTTAATTGATGGGGTCAGCCGCAAGGCGAAGCTCTTGATCGAAGCCCCAGTAAACGGCGGCCGTAACTATAACGGTCCTAAGGTAGCGAAATTCCGTGTCGGGTAAGTTCCGACCTGCACGAATGGCGTAACGACAGCGGCGCTGTCTCCACCCGAGACTCAGTGAAATTGAAATCGCTGTGAAGATGCAGCGTTCCCGTGGCAAGACGGAAAGACCCCGTGAACCTTTACTATAGCTTTACACTGAACGTTGAGTTCGTCTGTGTAGGATAGGTGGGAGGCTATGAAACTGTGGCGCTAGCTGCAGCGGAGCCATCCTTGAAATACCACCCTGTCGTGCTTGACGTTCTAACCTAGGTCCGTAATCCGGATCGGGGACCGTGTATGGTGGGTAGTTTGACTGGGGCGGTCTCCTCCCAAAGAGTAACGGAGGAGCTCGAAGGTACGCTCAGCGCGGTCGGACATCGCGCACTGTGTGCAAAGGCATAAGCGTGCTTGACTGCAAGATCGACGGATCAAGCAGGTAGGAAACTAGGACTTAGTGATCCGGTGGTTCTGTATGGAAGGGCCATCGCTCAACGGAT
>NZ_JAUJUJ010000302.1 GCF_030711595.1 Stenotrophomonas sp. YIM B06876 | reverse complement strand
GCCTTGGAAGAACATGGCGGCCATCGGCGGCGCCGTCAGAATCAATGTGGCCATAATAATATGCCAGCCTGCTACATCACCTGGCAATTCACAGTGAAAGGCGAAGGCCTTTTAAACCACTCAAGATGATGTATTGCATAATAAAAATTATAATTCTAAAAAATTCATTGAAGCTCGCAACCAGGGCACCAAAGCCTTTATTTGATAACCATTTATTTTTGATAAATACTGATTACTTGAATGACTTGAATTCAGACATACTGCATCCAGCATATACAATTGCGCAACGCTGCCCGTCACTTATTCTTTCGCAATGACTAATAGCCAGCGCTTCAGCTTCTGACATTTTTCCAGCGCCACCTGCAGCCGACCGACCCGGTCGATCATCTTCTTTGCTTGGTTTTGGATCCGCCAGAGCGGCGCACTGGTTTTTATAGATCAAGAGAATTACGCATCGTCTTCCACCAACTCGCTCGCATTCCGCTATTGCCGCTGCAGACGCCTCCCTTTTTGATTTTTTAGATTCTGAAACTCCGGTTGGAATGCTCGCACCGTCAGGTAGCTCTGCGGACTCCTCAGCGATTGCGCCCCAACGGGACTCCCATTTTCCCGTAGCGACGGGGGGCGTTGAGGCGCCCCCGCCTGAACCACCGGGAATTGGCGCGCATCCCTGAACACCTTGACCTCCAATGGGATAGTGGCCGGGAGGGCAACTTCCCTCAGCATTGGCCGAAAGTGGTAGAAATATACTTAACATCAATATTAATAAAATTTTCATTGATACCACCTCCACATTTCAACTGGATTTCTAGATAAGCTAGCGCGACTCAGCAATTCCACGCTGCCCGGTAATTGGTTGATCGCCATTTGATCTGGGAGAAGCACTGATAGCGCGACTTCCATGGCTCGACTGCTGCGACTCTCCCGAAACCATGCTTGTGCCAATGCTCTGCGACGGCGCATAAGACCCAGGCGGTTGCCCCTGTGGGCCCGGCTGCGCGCCCGCCGCGCCGCCTATCTGC
>NZ_JAUJUJ010000301.1 GCF_030711595.1 Stenotrophomonas sp. YIM B06876 | reverse complement strand
TGTGTAAACCCACCACGTTGTTCAGTGGTAACGACAGCCGGCTGACAGGGGGCTGGTAGCCGACGCTGGCATGAGGTCGGTGCCAGTTGTAGTGGTGCAGCCACCGCGGGAAGGCTTCGGCGCGCTGGACGGAGCTTTCATAGGACCTGGCATAGGCCCATTCCCGAAGGGCCGTCTGGACCAATCGTTCGGCTTTGCCGTTCGTTCGCGGGGTGTAGGGCCGGGTTCGCTTGTGGCGGAGGCCCAAGCGCGCGATGAGCCGGCGGAAGCGACGGGATTTGTAGCAGGCACCGTTGTCGGTCAGGACGCGCTGGAAGCGGACGCCCAAGGCCCGGTAGTAGCGCACGGCGCTCAGCAGCGCCCGGCAGGCGCTGGAGCCGCGCTCGTCGGGTTCGATCGTGCCGAACGCGACACGGGAGTGATCGTCGATGGCCAGATGGACGAACTCCCATCCGGCGCCCTCGGATGCGCCGGTCCGGTCACCGGTCACGCGATGCCCGGGGCGCCAGAATCGCCCCAGTTTCTTGATGTCCAGGTGCAGCATGTCGCCCGGCGCGGCATGTTCGTAGCGGTTGTCCGGACGGGCCGGCTCCAACTCCGCCAGCCGATGCAGCCCGGCACGTCGCAGCAGCCTGGCGGTCGTGCTGGGCGCGACGTCCACAGCCGCGGCGATCTGGTGGTACGTCTGCCGCGCCCGGCGGCGCTCGATCAGTTGCGCGACCACGGCCGGCGGGGTTGCATGTGGACACCGGGTCGGCCGCGACGACCGATCCACCAACCCTTCGGGGCCTTCCTCCCGGAACCGCCGCAGCCATTTGTAGGCGGTCCGGACGCTGACACCCGCGGCATGGGCAGCTTCTTCGACACGAAGCCCTTCATCGACCACGCGTCGCACGAGCAAGGCTCGACCGCGAGGACTAAGACGGGCATGTTTATGCAGGTTCATCCGGGGCTCCTGGGGTGCTGTTTGGGTCGCACCTACAGAATTCCGGGATCGCCCCGGATGAACAACCTACTGAGAGATCACA
>NZ_JAUJUJ010000300.1 GCF_030711595.1 Stenotrophomonas sp. YIM B06876 | reverse complement strand
GTTGGATTTAGAAATGGAATCAGCGCGGCAGGTCGGAGTAACCCATCAGGAACTCATCCACCGAGCGTGCCGCCTGGCGCCCCTCGCGAATCGCCCACACGACCAGCGACTGCCCGCGGCGGATGTCGCCGGCGGCAAACACCTTGGGCACGCTGGTGGCGTAGCCGCCATCGAAATCGGTGCTGGCGCGCGCATTGCCACGGGCGTCCTTGTCCACGCCAAAGGCGTCGAGCACGGCCGCCACCGGGCTGACAAAGCCCATGGCCAGCAGCACCAGGTCGGCCGGGTGGTGCTTTTCGGTGCCGGGCACTTCGACCAGTTTGCCGTCCTTGAACTCGACCTGCACCGTGGTCAAGCCCTTGACCTTGCCCTTTTCGCCGGTGAATTCCTTGGTCGAAATGGCGAACTCGCGCACGCAGCCTTCTTCGTGGCTGGAGCTGGTGCGCAGCTTGAGCGGCCAGTAGGGCCAGGTGAGCGGCCGGTTTTCTTCTGCGGGCGGCTGCGGCATGACCTCGAACTGCGTCACGCTCAGGGCGCCATGGCGGTTGCTGGTGCCCACGCAGTCGCTGCCGGTGTCGCCGCCGCCGATCACGATGACATGCTTGCCGGCGGCCAAGATCTGGCCCTTGATCTTGTCGCNGCGGCCAGTAGGGCCAGGTGAGCGGCCGGTTTTCTTCTGCGGGCGGCTGCGGCATGACCTCGAACTGCGTCACGCTCAGGGCGCCATGGCGGTTGCTGGTGCCCACGCAGTCGCTGCCGGTGTCGCCGCCGCCGATCACGATGACATGCTTGCCGGCGGCCAAGATCTGGCCCTTGATCTTGTCGCCGGCGTTGACCTTGTTCTGCTGCGGCAGGAATTCCATCGCGAAATGGATGCCGCCCAGCTCGCGCCCCGGCACCGGCAGGTCGCGCGACTGCTCGGCACCGCCCGTGAGCAGCACGGCGTCGAACTCTTGCTGCAACTGCTCGGGCGCGATGGTTTCCCTGGCCCAGTTGGTCACCTTGGAGTCCTTGCCCAGGCCGTCCTGCG
>NZ_JAUJUJ010000299.1 GCF_030711595.1 Stenotrophomonas sp. YIM B06876 | reverse complement strand
GGCGTCTTTGGATGAGCCTGCGTGGGACTGTCCCTTGTCGTCTTTTTCGGTGTGGACGCCACCGTGTTGCTGCTGCTTGCCAGTCTGGTCTTGCTGGCGTTGCTGCGCGTTCCCTTTTTGCTGATCGACATTTGTGCGTTGATCGCCTGCCTGTTGCTGATCACGCTCATGTTGCGGGTGCTTCGACATTACATACTCCTAGCATGCAGACAATATCATCTGCCCCACAATTGGGCTCGCGGCCTTGGGCAATTGCAGTCGTCAGTCAGATGTTATCGGGGTAGGAGCGGATCTGATTTACCGCTTTTGCCAAACCTCACGCACCGTGAGCNGTCAGTCAGATGTTATCGGGGTAGGAGCGGATCTGATTTACCGCTTTTGCCAAACCTCACGCACCGTGAGCTACACCTCACGTTCCTCCAGCCAATGCGTGCTCTTGCCGTAGCGGGCATTACCTGCTTGGATGAGGACCTCGAATGCCGACCGCTCTTCTGGGGTGTCGTCCACCCAGTCGGTGCAGGGTCGGTTCATTCCCAGGTCGTAAATTACATCCGGGTCAATACAAATCCGTATCTGCTTCATAGTCTTGCCTCATTTTTGCTAGGCGCAAATTTGCGCTAGAACTATCAGGTCTCAACGGGGGAGAGTCAATCATCACTTTTTGATGGTCAGTTGCAGCTTTGGATTTTGCGCCGACCCAGCGCTCATGGCCAGTCCACATTACTTCGCGCCAGACAGTCGGGTTGCGCAAATGTCGTTGTCATCACGACGGGCACGGCACGGTACTCGCTCTGTGCTGCGTTCTCTCGACCGTGAAAAAGCCACCCAAAGGTGGCTTGCTGTTAAGCGTGCAGACTATCGGTGCGCTTGTTGTGACGCTGAGAGGCTTACAGATAAGGAACGCCGTAGTGTTCATACACACGCTTGCCATATTCTTCGGTGTAGTCCGGGACAGTGTTCCAGTCATAACGTGGTGCGCTTTCAAGCCGATCCTTGGTAAGCGAAACCACATACCCATCCATGCTTGTGTCGTATT
>NZ_JAUJUJ010000298.1 GCF_030711595.1 Stenotrophomonas sp. YIM B06876 | reverse complement strand
AGCCTGCGCTCAGCCAAAGCATCGCGTCGCTTGAAAGCGAGCTGGGGGTCCGGCTGTTTCTGAGGACCAACCGGGGAATGAGTCTCACCGATGCAGGACGTACCTTGCTGCAGCATGCGCGTGTCGTGCTTGCTGACATCGAGCGTGCGCGCAGCGCGGTTCAGCATTCGGCACAGGACATCCAAGGCGAAGTAGTTATCGGATTGCCTACAACAGTCGCGTTGGTGGCAACACTGCCCATCCTTCGTGCAACAAGAGCGCAGTTCCCGAAGGTCAAGCTCAAAATTATCGAGAGCCATAGCGGCTTCCTCGGCGAGTGGTTGCGTGCGGGCAGGCTCGACCTCTCCGTTCTCTTCGTGTCGGGACATGAATCGGCGTTCGAGTACCGGCTACTCTTGGAGGAGCGGCTCGCGCTGGTGACCAGGCCTCGTNGACATGAATCGGCGTTCGAGTACCGGCTACTCTTGGAGGAGCGGCTCGCGCTGGTGACCAGGCCTCGTGACACGCCTGGGAGCAGGGAAGTCTCTCTGCATTCCTTGGCGAAACGTCCTCTGGTTCTTCCTGCCCAGGAACATGGACTGCGCAGAATCATCGACAAGGTTTGCGCGGAGCATGGTGTTGCGTTGGACGTGATTGCAGAGATTGACTCACTGCCCAACATCAAGAAGGCCGTACAAGAAGGAATGGCCAGCACTATCCTGTCGCCCGGCGCCGTCGCTGATGAAGTGCAAGCAGGTCAACTTGCAGTCACAACCATCACGAGACCACATATCTCGCGGCAGGTGGCATGTGCGACCTCAATGACGCGCCCGGTGACGCCCCCTACTGCGGCCATGATTTCGCTCGTTACCGAGCAGATGTGCGACCTCGTTGCAGGAGGTCTCTGGCCTGCCGTATGGATTGGTGACGCCAATGCCGCGAGTTAGAAGTTCGCAGACAAAATCTCTCGACGCTGGCGAGGATATCGTCGGCCGTTTCCGACCATGCGAAGGGCTTCGGCTTGACGTTGTTGATGTCCAGGGACTCCCGGAGAGGCT
>NZ_JAUJUJ010000297.1 GCF_030711595.1 Stenotrophomonas sp. YIM B06876 | reverse complement strand
ATGCCCTGGGCCTGCGCGATCGCCGATTCGAGCGGCTGGGTGATGAAGCCGGCGACGGTCTGCGCGTCGGCGCCGTAGTAGGTGGTCGAGATCGTGACCACGGCGTTCTGCGTTTTCGGGAACTGGTTGACCGGCAGGCTAAACAGCGAGCGCAGCCCCAGCACCACCAGCAGCAGGCTCACCACCATGGCCAGAACCGGCCGGCGAATGAAGATGTCGGTGAATTTCATGGCCGGGCCTTCACCGTTCCTGCNTTTCGGGAACTGGTTGACCGGCAGGCTAAACAGCGAGCGCAGCCCCAGCACCACCAGCAGCAGGCTCACCACCATGGCCAGAACCGGCCGGCGAATGAAGATGTCGGTGAATTTCATGGCCGGGCCTTCACCGTTCCTGCGGGGTCGGGGTAGCGTTGTTGGCCGGCTGCACCCTGTTGTCGACCACCACCGGCGTGCCGTTCTTGAGCTTGAGCTGGCCGCTGGTGACGACCTCCTGGCCTTCCTCTATGCCTTTGAGGATCGCCACCTGGTCGCCGCGCGTCTCGCCGGTGGTCACGAACACCTGCTGCGCGATGAGCGAGCCCGCTGGCGCGGCCGGGGCAGCGGGCCTGGCATTCTTCTCGTCCTTGCCGCCCGGCGCGGGCTGGGCCTCGGCGGGTTTCAGGATGAACACGGTGGCACCGTAGGGGTTGTAGGTGATCGCGGTCTGCGGCAGCGTGAGGTGGCGCTGCTTCTCGCCGACATCGACATTGGCGCGCGCGAACATGCCGGGCAGCAGGCGGCGCTGCGGGTTGGCGATCGTGGCCTGCAGCAGCACGTTGCGCGTGCTCGGGTCGACCTTGGGGCTGATGGCGTTGATCTTGCCGGGGAACAGCTCACCCGCGAACGCATCGGTCGCCACATTCACCACCTGGCCCACCGAGAGTCCGGCGATCTGCTTCTGCGGCGCCGAGAAGTTGGCGTAGATCGGGTCTATGGTCTGCAGCGTGACGATGGCGTCGCCCGGGTTCAGGTACTGGCCCGGGTTCACCGTCGTGATGCC
>NZ_JAUJUJ010000296.1 GCF_030711595.1 Stenotrophomonas sp. YIM B06876 | reverse complement strand
GGCCGACGATGCCACCCATCAGCAAGATGGGCGTGAACACCGCGATCAGCGACAGGCTCATCGACAGCACCGTGAAGCCGACCTCGCGCGCGCCGACCAGGGCGGCCTCGAAGCGCGGCATGCCGGCCTCGACGTGGCGCGTGATGTTCTCCATGACGACGATGGCGTCGTCGACGACGAAGCCGGTGGCGATCGTCAGCGCCATCAGCGAGAGGTTGTCGAGCGTGTAGCCGCACAGGTACATCACGCCGAAGGTGCCGATCAGCGACGCCGGCACCACCACCGCGGGCACCAGCGCGGCGCTCGCGCTGCGCAGGAACACNGTGGCGCGTGATGTTCTCCATGACGACGATGGCGTCGTCGACGACGAAGCCGGTGGCGATCGTCAGCGCCATCAGCGAGAGGTTGTCGAGCGTGTAGCCGCACAGGTACATCACGCCGAAGGTGCCGATCAGCGACGCCGGCACCACCACCGCGGGCACCAGCGCGGCGCTCGCGCTGCGCAGGAACACGAACACCACGGCGATCACCAGCGCGATGGCGAGCAGCACCGCACCCTCGATCTCGCGCAGCGAGGCGCGCACCGTGGTCGAGCGATCGACCGCCACCTGCAGGTCGATGTCGCCGGCGATCGAGGCCTGCAGGAAGGGCAGCGCGGCCTTGACGTTGTCGACCGTCTCGATGATGTTCGCGCCCGGCTGCCGGTACAGGATCACGAGCACGGCGGGCTTGCCGTCGGCGATGCCGTCGTTGCGGATGTTCTCGACCGAGTCGTCGATCTCGGCCACGTCGGAGAGCTTCACCGCCGCGCCCTTGCGCCAGGCGACGATCAGCGGCGCATAGTCGCTGGCCTGCGTGGCCTGGTCGTTGTCATAGATCTGGAAGTGCACGCCTTCGCCTTCGAGCGCGCCCTTGGGCGCATGCGCGTTGGCCGAGGCCAGCGCGGCGCGCACGTCTTCGAGGCCGATGCCGTACTTGCTCAGCGCGTCCGGATTCACTTCGACGCGCACCGCCGGCAGCGCCGAGCCGCCCAGCGTGA
>NZ_JAUJUJ010000295.1 GCF_030711595.1 Stenotrophomonas sp. YIM B06876 | reverse complement strand
GGGGAAGGTCTGCACGATCCAGACGCCACCCAGCAGCTGCAGGTCGAGCGCGTACTGCGTGGGCACGAACAGGATGAACAGCAGGGCGCCGAACTTGACCACCAGCGAGGCGATCTTGGCCACCTGGGCCTCGCCTTGCGGCGACACCGCCGGGTTCACATAGGCCTTCCAGAAATTGCGCGTGAAGAGATTGGCCGCGCCGATCGACATCACGGCCGCCGGCACCAGCGCGCCGATGGCAATCGCCGCAAACGCAAAGCCGCTGAACCAGGCCGGAAACAGCGCGCCGAACAGCGCCGGCACCACGTCGTTGGGCGTCTTGATCGCCAGGTGCGCGGCATGCGCCATGTAGCCCAGCAGCGCGATCAGGCCCAGCAGCAGCGTGTAGGCCGGCAGGAACACCGCGTTCTTGCGGATGGTGTCGGCGCTCTTGGCGGCGAAGATGCCGGTCAGCGTGTGCGGGTACATGAAGGCCGCCAGCGCCGAGCCCAGCGCCAGGCTGGCATAGGGCAGCATCTGCGCGGGCTGCAAAATCAGGCCGGTGGCGCCGCCCTTGGCCGCAAAGGCATCGCCGGCCGCCTGGAATACGGCGGCATAGCCGCCCAGCTTGGCCGGCACCAGCACCACCGCCGCCAGCACCACGATGTAGATCATCAGGTCCTTGACGAAGGCGATCAACGCCGGCGCGCGCAGGCCGGCCGAATAGGTGTAGAGCGCCAGGATGACAAAGGCCGCCGCCAGCGGAAACTCGCCCGACAGCCCCAGCGCCTTGATGACCACCTGCATGCCGACCAGCTGCAGCGCGATGTAGGGCATGGTGGCCACCACGCCGGTCAGGGCCACGGCCAACTCCAGCGTGCGCGAGCCGTACTGGCCGTAGACCACGTCGGCGGCCGTCACATGGCCCGCCTCTTTTGCCACGCGCCAGAGCCGCGGCATGATGGCAAAGACGATCGGATAGACGACGATGGTGTAGGGCAGCGCGAAGAAGCCATAGGCGCCTACCGCATAAACCAACGCGGGCACCGCGATCACGGTATAG
>NZ_JAUJUJ010000065.1 GCF_030711595.1 Stenotrophomonas sp. YIM B06876 | reverse complement strand
CCACGACACGCCAAAGCGGTCGGCCACCATGCCGAAGGACGAGGCGAAGAAGGTCGGGCCGAGCGGCATCTGAACCTTGCCGCCGCTGGCCAGGGCGTGGAACAGGCGCTCGGCGTCGGCGTCGTTGGCCGGGGTGAGCGAGAGCGAGAAGCCCTTGAATTCGGGGTGGCCCTGCGCCTGGCCGTCTGAGGCCATCAGTTCGGCGCCGCCAACGCGAAAGCTCGAATGCATGACCTTGTCTTCGCTGCCGGGCGCGCAGGCGCCGGGCGGCTGGGGCTCGGGGCTGTCCTTGTAGCGCATCAACATGGTGACTTCGGCGCCCAGGGCGCTGCGGTAGAACTCCAGGGCCTCTTCGCAGCGGCCGTCAAAAAACAGGTAGGGCTGGACTTGCATGGTGTATCTCCGTGGGTGGATGGGAAGGGAATCATGCGCGCGCGTGGGCGTTTTGCAAGGCGGCGATGTCGAGCTTGTGCATGCCCATCAGGGCCTGCATCACGGCCTGGGCCTTGCGCGGGTCGGGGTCGCTGAGCAGCTCGGGCAGCAGGTGCGGCACGATCTGCCACGACAGGCCGTATTTGTCCTGCAGCCAGCCGCACTGGCCGGGGCGGCCGCCCGCGCCGAGCTGCTGCCACAGGCGGTCGACCTCGTCCTGGGTCTGGCACTCGACGGACAGCGAAACAGCGGGGGTGAACGGGAACTCCGGCCCGCCGTTGAGGGCGATGAAGCGCTGGCCTTCGAGTTCGAATTCGATCGTCAGCACCATGTCGGCCGGCCGGGGCGCACCCTCGCCGTAGTGCGTGGTGCGCAGCGTCCTGGCGCTGGCGAAGATGCCGCTGTAGAACGCCACGGCTTCCTGGGCCTGGGTGTCGAACCACAGGCAGGGGGTGATTTTTGGCATGGGTGCTCTCCGGTGCGCCGGGCCGGCGGCACAGGCCGCGCCCGGGTTGGCATCTGTGGCTCAGGTCATCGCGGACGCCGTACGCAAACGATAGCCAGGAAATCGACGCTGTCCAGATTCAAAACGTATGGATGCCTTGACTCCAGTCAGCCTTTGGGCCGGCACTTTACTGATGGTTACGTTTATTGACCATCCGTGGAAACGTGGTAGCTCTCGGCATGCCGGCAGCACCAAAATGGGCCAAGCATTGGGGGCAGTCCGGCAGCGCGTGCACGTCTTTGTCTCGCGTCTCGGGGCCTCTATCAGGGCATTGAAGCCGGCTCGCTTCTTGGGCGGGCTATCCAGTCTTTGACGAAAAGGAATCCGAAATGAAGATGGGCATTCGAAAGACCGTGTTCGCCTTGGCCGGCGGCGTGGCAGCGTCGGTGGGCTTGGTGGGCGCCGCCCATGCGCAGTCGCTCACCATCGCCTTGGCGGCCGAACCCACGGCGGCCGATCCGCACTACCACAAGATGACGGCCAACGATGCTTTCGCTGCCCATGTCTACGACTCGCTGGTGGGGCGCAATGCCAACATGGAGCTGGTGCCCGCGTTGGCCACCTCCTGGAAAAATATCGACGATTTGACCTGGGAGTTCAAGCTGCGCCAGGGCGTGAAGTTCTCCAACGGTTCGCCATTTACCTCGAAGGACGTGCTGTTCACCATTTGCCGCACGCTGAACANCATGGAGCTGGTGCCCGCGTTGGCCACCTCCTGGAAAAATATCGACGATTTGACCTGGGAGTTCAAGCTGCGCCAGGGCGTGAAGTTCTCCAACGGTTCGCCATTTACCTCGAAGGACGTGCTGTTCACCATTTGCCGCACGCTGAACAACGAGACCAATGTGTCGGTGTCGTACACCGACACCACCAAGCGCATCACCGATGTGCAGACGCCGGACGACCACACCGTCATCATCAAGACGGCAACGCCGCTGCCACTGCTGCCCGCCGAAATGGCGCGTTCCTTGCCCATCATCTGGAGCGGTATTGCGCAGCACGGCACACTGCATTTCGCGCCCAAGACGGGCTGCGGCGTCACCGGCCCCTGGCCCACGGTGACTGACTTCAACACCGGCAAAGTGTCGATCGGCACGGGGCCTTTCCTGTTCAAGTCGTACGTGAAGGGCAGTGGCATCCAGCTCGAACGCAACGAAGGCTACTGGGGCGAGAAGCCCCACTGGAAGACCGTGAAGATGGTGCCCGTACCCAGCGCCGGCCCCCGTCTCACCGGCCTGTTGTCGGGTGACTACGACGTGATCGAGAACCCCGCAGCGCGCGATCTCGCCCGCGTGAAGGAAGACAGCAAGTTTGCTTTCGTGGCGACGCCCTCGACGCGCCTGATCTTCCTGCAGCCCGACATCGGCCGCAACCCGAGCCCGTTCGTGAAGAGCCCCGATGGCAAGAACCCGCTGCAGGACCTGCGTGTGCGCCAGGCCATGAACATGGCCATCGACCGCAAGGCCATCGTGCAGCGCATCATGGACGGCATGGCCACCCCGGCGTTTCAATACATGCCCGACGGCATGTTCGGCGCGTTGCCCAAGGCGCCCGAGATCAAGTTCGACCCGGCAGCCGCCAAGAAGCTGCTGGCCGATGCGGGCTACCCCAATGGCTTCGAACTGACGCTGTCGTCCACCAACGACCGCTACGTGAACGACAGCCAGGTCGTGCAGGCCGTGGCGCAGTACCTCACGCGCATCGGCATTAAGACCAATGTGGATGCGATGACGGCATCTATCTACTTCCCCAAGCGTGCCAAGCGCGAGTTCAGCATGCCCATGGGCGGCTGGCCGTCGGAGAGCGGTGAAGCGTCGGCGCTGTTCCAGCTGTGGCTGGCCTCGCTCGATGCGCCCAAGGGCCAGGGCACCAGCAACTACGGCGGCTTCAGCAGTGCCGAGTTCGACAAGGTGTACATCCCGGCAGCCAACACGGTCGATGCCGCCAAGCGCAAGAAGGGGCTGGAAGAGGCCACGCAGATCGCGCTCGACAACGTGGCGCTGATTCCGCTGCATTTCGAAAGCAGCATCTGGGCCTTCCGCAAGGGCCTGACCTATGAAGGCCGCCGCGACCAGTACACGCTGGCCACCTCGGTCAAGGCCAAGAACTGATCACACGGCCCGTATGAGTACGGGGTGCGCCTGCGCACTCCGTACTTTCTTTGCCATGCTGCGTTCCCGCAGGTCCCCTGGGCCGACCATTACCCGTATCGACCTCACCCGCGTGTACTGCAGGCGCCCTTGGCCTGGCCGGGGTGATCGGCACAGTGATGTGGCGCGCGGTCCCAATCCATTTCGCAAGGGGATGCCTGAGTGCTCGTCTTCATTTTGCGAAGGCTCGTGCAGAGCCTGTTCGTTCTGTTGGCCGTTTCGGTCGTCGTGTTCTTCGCCGTGTATGCGGTGGGCGATCCCATCGAGCTGCTCGTCAGCCCCGAGGCGAGCGAAGCCGACCGCCAGGTCATGATCCAGCGATTGGGTTTGGACCTGCCCGTCTGGCTGCAGTACACGGGCTTTCTGTTCCGCGCGCTGCAGGGTGACCTGGGCACCTCGTTCGTGCACGGCATTCCGGCCATCGAGCTCATCGTGCAGCGCATTCCGGCCACGCTGGAGCTGGTGTTCGTGGCCATCTCCCTCACCATCCTCATCGGCATTCCGCTGGGGCTGATCGCGGGCCTGAAAAGCGACAAGCCCACGGGGCGCGGGCTGATGGCGGGCTCGGTGCTGGGTTTTTCGCTGCCCAACTTCTGGCAGGGCATGGTCCTGATCCTGTGCTTTGCCGTGTGGCTGCACTGGCTGCCGGCCTCGGGCCGGGGCGACACGGTCGCGGTCCTGGGCGTGCCGGTTTCGTTGCTGACGGCCGATGGCTGGTCACACGTGATGCTGCCGGCTGTCAACCTGGCGCTGGCCAACATCGCGCTGGTGCTGCGCCTCACGGCAACGGGCGTGGTGGACGCCAAGAAGCAGGAATACGTGAAGTTCGCGCGCGCCAAGGGTTTGAAGCCCCGGCGCATCCTCACGCGGCACATCCTGCGCAACATCCTGATCCCGGTGGTCACGGTGATCGGCATGGAGTTCGGCTCGCTGATCGCCTACTCGACCATCACCGAAACGGTGTTCGCCTGGCCTGGCATGGGCAAGCTGCTCATCGACAGCATCTACCACCTGGACCGCCCGGTGGTGGTGGCCTATGTGATGCTGGTGACCTTCATCTTCGTGATGATCAACATGCTGGTGGACATGCTTTATGCCGTGCTCGACCCGCGCGTGCAATTGCAAGAGTCCGAATAAAGAACGGGCCAAGCGTTTTATGCAGACTCCAGAGACCCCCCGATCCCCCATGACCGACACGCCGCGCCGGCGTGCCATCCTGAGGCAGTTGCGCAGCCACCCGACCGTGAAGGGCTCGGTGATTGCGCTGGTGGCTCTGCTGGCCATCGTGCTGCTGGCGCCGTTCCTGGCGCCGCAAAATCCCTACGACCTGGCGAACCTCGACCTGATGGACGGCCGCCTGGCGCCGGGCTCGGCCAGCATGGACGGCTTTCGGTACTGGCTGGGCACCGACAACCAGGGCCGCGACATGCTCAGCGCCATTCTCTACGGACTGCGTATCAGCCTGACCGTCGGCCTGAGCGCCGTGGCGCTGGCCACGGTGATCGGCAGTCTGGTGGGGCTGGTGGCGGCCTATGCCGGTGGCCTGATCGACACCCTGCTGATGCGCCTGGTGGACTTCATCCTCGGGTTTCCCACCATCCTGGTCGCGCTGGTGCTGCTGGCCATGCTGGGCCGGGGCGTGGACAAGGTGGTGATCGCCATCGTGGTCGTGCAATGGGCGCATTACGCGCGCATCATGCGCAGCCGCGCGCTGCAGGAGCGGCGCA
>NZ_JAUJUJ010000294.1 GCF_030711595.1 Stenotrophomonas sp. YIM B06876 | reverse complement strand
GCAAGCAGCGGCAGCCCGGCGAGTATGCCAGCGGCCAGAGCCCGGTGCGACCCGCTTGCACTGCGCGCGCCGCAGGGCTAACCTGCAATGCGGCACCACCGCTGACCTGAGTCTTGAATTGGGAGAACCCACTATGACCACCAATTACCACGCCCCGCACTTCGACCCCACCGTGGACGAGCTGGAAACCTTGAAGCAGCTCGAAATGGGCGCGCTGGTGACCACGCCCGAGGCGCTCAAAGAACATATGTCGGGCCGCTTGGTGGAACGTGGCTACATCGGTAAAAACAGGTCGGGCGAACTGGCCATCACGGAATCAGGCCGACAATTGATTCGCAGGCAGGACAACTAATGCGGTTTCGCATTCCATCGGCAAGGTGAGCACCTTGTGAAGAGCCGTGCGCGCGGGGCGGCTCTGTCTCTTTGAACGAAATTTCGCACGAGAGCCTGTCATGGTTGCGGCGTGAGGGCCGCAACCCATTCGGTTCAACCAGAGGTTGTTTTTACGTGCGGGGATCGCGGATCACCCGGGCGGGGTTTCCGTAAAGAATGATGACTTTGTCATTCTCTTGGAAGCGAGGCTCTGACCCTTGGGTGACTGTTAGCAACGTGCCGTTGGAAGTGGAAACAACGTATTCCATGCCAGGTTGCCGAGCACCATTTTGCTCGATAGCCGATCCGACCAATGCCCCTGCCACAGCGCCGCCAACGGCTCCAAGCGCATTTGCTCTTGTGCCGCCACCAATGCTGGACCCCGCGACAGCGCCAGCCACGCCACCAACAGATCCGCCAGTGCCTGTATTCGTGTTGATGGTCACAGGGCGCGCGCTGATGATGGTTCCCGGAACGCTTCTGTTCACTTGGCCAACTGACCCCACGGAGTACGTGCTTGGGTCTGTCGTGTTGGCGCACCCGACAAAAGCCAAGGAAATCGCCAGGATTGCGAGGCGCGTCATTGCGGCTTCTCGTTAGGGAACATTGGTCTTTTCACGTCAACAGTTTCGATGGCTTGTAAAAACTGCTTGATGTTGTTTTGCGCAGCCCT
>NZ_JAUJUJ010000293.1 GCF_030711595.1 Stenotrophomonas sp. YIM B06876 | reverse complement strand
GGCTGCGCCGCAAAAACAGCGCCACCACGGCCGTGATGGCGCCGATCACGAACGGAATGCGCCAGCCCCAGGCGCGCATCTCGCTCTCGTCGAGCAGTTGCTGCAGCACCACCACCACCAGCACCGCCAGCAGTTGCCCGCCGATCAGCGTGACGTACTGGAACGACGAGAAGAAGCCGCGCTGGCCGCGCAGCGCCACCTCGCTCATATAGGTGGCCGTGGTGCCGTATTCGCCGCCCACCGACAGCCCCTGCAGCAGGCGCGCCATCAGCAGCATGAACGGCGCCCAGGCGCCGATGGTGGCGTAGGTGGGCAGCGCGGCGATCAGCAGCGAGCCGGCGCACATCATCAGCACCGAGAGCACCATCGATGTCTTGCGGCCGCGCCGGTCGGCGATGCGGCCAAAGACCCAGCCGCCGATGGGCCGCATCAGGAACCCGGCCGCGAACACGCCCGCAGTGTTCAGCAGCTGCGCGGTCGGGTCGGATTTGGGAAAGAAGGACGGCGCGAAGTAGATCGCGCAAAACGCGTAGATGTAGAAGTCGAACCACTCGACCAGGTTGCCCGACGNTTTGGGAAAGAAGGACGGCGCGAAGTAGATCGCGCAAAACGCGTAGATGTAGAAGTCGAACCACTCGACCAGGTTGCCCGACGAGGCGGCGACGATGGCGAAGATGCGCTTGCGCTTTTCCTCCAGCGTGTACAGAGGAGCCTGGGCGGTGGAGACCGTGTTCATGGCGTGCCTTGCGACGAAAGGAGGGAAAGAAACCTTAGCACTTTCAGGCTTTCTCCGGAGGCCGGGCCAAAAACCATGGGCAGGCCATGGCGACTCGCGCGCGCTTCGCTTTTCATAGCTGCCAGCGCTTGCCACACAAGCGCTGGAGCCAGTTTTCATCTGATTAGCTACCTACCTCAGGTATCTCCCACCGTTCGGGCTGAGCTTGTCGAAGCCGGGGGAGCCTTTCGACAAGCTCAAGGCGAACGGATTCTGGCTGAGGTGTGTCGCTGATCAGGAGTTTTCACTCACATGCCGGTGCCGCGTCCAGG
>NZ_JAUJUJ010000008.1 GCF_030711595.1 Stenotrophomonas sp. YIM B06876 | reverse complement strand
CGCGCCTCACGTTCGGCGGCGCGTCGCGCCAGACGTTCAGTGCGGGCGCGATGCCGCGCGCGCGCGGCCCAGGCGGACTGCAGGCGTTGCCGGGTGTCCAGCAGCAGCTGCGATTGCGCCGGAGTGAGCGTGGCATCGCCCGCAGTGGCGGCGTAGTCCATCAGGCCGGCGCGCACGGCGCCGTCCAGGTCATCGGCCAGCACCAGATCCAGCAACTGCTGCGGTGAAATGGGGGAAGCGGACATCGGTAGCGGCTCAGCGGTTGTTGAACGCCGGCTTGCGGCGTTCCAGGAACGCGCCGGTGCCTTCGCGCATGTCCGCGGTGGAGAACATCAGCCCGAACTGCGCGCTTTCATATTCCAGGCCTTCACTGATCGCGCATTCCCCGCCGATGTTGATCGTATCGAGGATGCCGCGCAGTGCCAGCGGCGCCGCGTTGGCCAGCTGCGCGGCCATTTTCAGGGTTTCCGTTTCCAGCTCGGCGGCAGGCACCACGCGGTTGACCAGCCCCAGCTGCAGGGCACGGGCGGCATCGATCGGCGCGCCGAGCAGGCACAGTTCCAGTGCGGCGGCGCGACCGGCCAGACGCACCAGCCGCTGGGTGCCGCCAAACCCCGGGATCAGGCCGAGGTTGATTTCCGGCTGGCCCACTTTGGCGCTGTCGGCGGCGATACGCAGATGGCAGGCCATGGCCAGCTCCATGCCGCCGCCCAGCGCGAACCCGTTGACCATCGCGATCACCGGCTTGGGCAGGCGCTCGATGCGACGCATCAGCTGCTGGCCCAACAGCGAAAAGTCGCGGCCCTGCACCGGGCTGAGGGTGGTCATTTCGGCGATATCGGCGCCGGCCACGAACGCCTTGCCGCCGGCGCCGGTCAACACCACCACGCGTACCGCGTCATCGGCCGCGGCGTCGGCGAAGGCCGCATCCAGTGCTTGCAGGGTCTGCCGGTTCAACGCATTGAGTTTTTCCGGGCGCTGGACGGTGATCGTGCGGATCGCGTCGGCGGTGCGGAGGGAAACCGGGGCGTCGGACATGCGTGAAACTCCTGAAAACGTTAAAAAAAAGTGAGTATTGAACTCTTTGAACCGTTGCCTGTCACAGCACAGGTCGTTAGTGGCGGTCTGCCGTTGCCGCGGCTATCCTAACTCGTCGCCTCAGGCGGCATGATCGCCTTGAGCCACCACCCCTGGAGAATTGTTTGATGAAGTTGCGTGCAATCGCGGTCGCCGTCGCGGCCCTGGCCCTGACGGGCAATGCCTTCGCCCAGGACATCGCGTCCGAAAAGGGCAAGTTGAGTTATTACTTCGGATACGACTACGGCAACAACCTGGCCGAACTGACCGGGCGCGGTGAGCAGCTGGACATCAACTCGGTGGTGAAGGGCTTGCAGGACGCCTACGCCAAGAAGCAGCCGGCAGTCACCGCCGAGCAGCTGAAGCCGGCCGTTGAAGCGTTCCAGAAGCGCGAGCAGGGCCGTGCCCAGGCCGCCAAGGCCGAGTACGAAAAGGCCGCCGCCGAGAACAAGGCCAAGAGCGACCAGTTCATGGCCGCCAACAAGGCCAAGGCGGGCGTGCAGACGCTGGCCAGCGGCGTGCAGTACCGCGTGATTGAAGCCGGCAAGGGCGCCAAGCCGACCCAGGCCAGCACCGTGGCACTGGAAGTGGCCGGCCCGTTCCCGTACGGCCAGCATCCGGCCGAAGCACGTCCGGCCCAGCAGATCCCGGCCATCAAGGTCAGCGAAGTGGAGATGCAGGCCATGCGTGACACGCTGCTGCAGATGCCGGCCGGCTCGAAGTGGGAAGTGACGTTGCCGCCGGAGAAGGCCTATGGTGCCGATCCGCGTACGCCGTTCCCGCCGAACGTGGCCGTGCAGTTCGAGATCAAGCTGGTCAGCGTCAAGTAACAGCTGTTTCCAGCGGTTTTTCCAGATTGCGCCGGGGTCCAGTACGCCGGCGCAATTTTTTTGTCTGGCGTTGCCCGCCAGGTCACGCCCGCGCAGGCGTGGCCTGGCTGAAACCGGTCTGCGCAGGTTCTGGCACGCTTGCCGGCTTCGGCTGGCGCACAATAGGGCGGACTCCAGTTGGTGTTGTCTCTGATGGATTTTGGTCACCGCGCCGTACTCAGCCCCTGTATCGGCCTCTGTTCGCTGGACCGCAACGGCTTGTGCGAGGGGTGTTTCCGCACGGGTGACGAGATTGCGCGCTGGACCCGGATGAGCGACGCCGAGCGCCTGCATTTCATGGACGCGGTGTTGCCCGCGCGGGAGCACGGCGCCACTCCGTTTGTTGAAGCGCTGCGGGGGCGCGAGCGGCTGGTGCGCTCGCTCAATCCGTTGGCGCAGGTGCCGTCCGGCCCGGGCTGGAACTATCCGGAGCTGGCCGCTCTGTTGCCGCCGACCCCGCCGGCCGAAGCCGCGGTACTGGTCGGGCTGATCCCGCGCCCGATGGGAACCCAGGTGCTGCTGACGCGGCGCACCGAGGCGCTGCGCCATCACGGCGGACAGGTGGGGTTTCCGGGTGGCCGGATCGATCCGGGAGATGACGACCCGGTGGCGGCGGCGATCCGCGAGAGCGACGAGGAAATCGCGCTGCAGAACAACCAGCTGCAGGCGTTGGGGTATCTGGATCCATACGTGACCATCACCCGTTTCCGGGTGATTCCGGTGGTGGCGGTGATCGACCCGGCCTTCGTGGCGGTACCGCAGCCGGCCGAGGTGGCCGAGGTGTTCGAGGTGCCGCTGGACTTCCTGATGGACCCGGCCAACCTGCGGCGGATCGAGATGGAATATCAGGGCCGCGTGCACCACGTGCTCGAATACACTTGGCCCGGGCAGCGTATCTGGGGGGCGACCGCGGCCATCCTGTACAACCTGCGCCACCGCCTGGAGCAAACCCGATGACTACCGCAGTCCCTGGCTGGACCACGCTGATCGATGCTGCCGGCCTGGCCGATGCCCTGGCCGCCGCCGATGCGCGCCCGCTCGATGCACGTGCCAACGCCGTGCCGCGACTGGTGGATGTCCGGTTCTCGCTGGGCGATCCGCAGGCCGGTGCGCAAGCCTATGCCCGGGGCCATCTGCCCGGCGCGGTGTATGCCGACCTCAACCGGGACCTGGCCGACCTGTCCAAGCCCGGGCACGGACGGCATCCGCTGCCCGACAGTGCCGCGTTTGCCGCGCGTCTGGGTCAATGGGGAATCGCGGTCGACACCCCCGTGGTGGTGTATGACGGCGGCGATGGCAGCATGGCGGCCGCGCGTCTGTGGTGGCTGTTGAAATTGATCGGACACCCGCAGGTGGCGGTGCTCGATGGCGGCCTGGCGGCATGGCAGGCCGCCGGCTTGCCGCTGACCACGGCGCTGCCGGACATCACGCCGTTGCCGCCGTATCCGGGGCAGTTCGATGAACGCCGGATCGTGCGCGCCGAGGAAATTTCCGCGCGCCTGTCGCACGCTCCGGGCTGGCTGCTCGACGCCCGCGCCGGCGAGCGCTTCCGTGGCGAAGTGGAGCCGCTCGATCCCGTGGCCGGGCATGTGCCCGGCGCGGTGAACCGGCCCTTCGGACTGAATGTGCATGAGGGCCGGTTTCGCCAGTCCGCCGAATTGCGCGCCGAATTGCAGCCGCTGCTGGGAGGCTGTGCGCCCGAACAGGTGGTGCTGATGTGCGGATCCGGCGTGACCGCCTGCCATCTGCTGCTGGCGCTGGAACATGCCGGGTTGGTGGGGGCGCGGGTCTATGCCGACTCGTGGAGCGGCTGGATCAGCGATCCCTCGCGGCCGGTGGCCCGCGGCTGAGTCCGGCGCATGCGAGCAGCGCGGACGGCAACCGGCAATGGTCACCGGGAATTGCGCGACACGGGCGGGACTGGGCGTATGGGGCTGCGGCGATGGATCATCGGCATCGCCGTGCTGCTGGTCATCGGGTGTGACGGGCGTCGGTCGGGTGCGTCCGACGACAGCAACGCCGCCCCCTCGCCGCAGGTCTACGCGCGTGAAATCGAACAGTGGCGGATGCAGCGGCTGGCCCGCTTGCGCGCGGCCGATGGCTGGTTGAGCTACACCGGGTCCGGACGGCTGAAGCCGGGCCGCTATCGGGTGGGAAGTGGCAGCGGCAACCAGCTGGTATTGCCTGGTGGACCTGCACGACTGGGGGAACTTGTTCTCGATCCTGACGGGCGCGCGCGCTTCACCGCCGTTGCCGGCTCCGGCGCCACGTTCGAGGGCCGGCCGTTGGCGCAGGTTGAATTGCAGCCGGCCATTGCCGGTGGCGCGCAAGCGAGCAGCATCATGCTTGGCGCCGCGGAGTTCTACCTGGTCCGCACCGGCGCGGTCACGGGCTGGCGCTATCGGGATCCCGGCTCGATCCGGCGCCGCACCTTCAGCGGCATCGAGCATTTCCCGGTCCAGCCGCACTGGCGGGTGGTGGCGCAATGGCATGCGTTTCCCACTCCGCGGGAGCTGATGTTGCTGACCTCCATCGGTACCCCGCAGGCCGTAACCTCCCCGGGCGAGGCCGTATTCGAGATGGAAGGACGCACCCACCGGCTGCTGCCGTTGCAGCTGGAGCGGGCACAGGGAGGCCCACAGCTGTTCTTCCTGTTCTCCGACCGCACCAGCGGCAAGGAGACCTATGGCGGGGCGCGCTATCTGTTCGCGGAGATGGCCCGCGACGGCCGCGTGGTGCTGGATTTCAACCGCGCCGAAAACCCGCCCTGCGCGCTGACACCGCATGTGGTGTGCCCGATTGCGCCACCGGCCAACCGGCTGGATCTGGCAGTGACCGCCGGTGAAAAACGCTATCTCGCCGGGAAGTGACGGCGTGTACCGCGGCTAGCGCGGCAACGGCTGCAACGGCATTGCCGCCAGCACCCGCGGCCACGGAAACAGCGGCCCGGGATCGCGCTTGCGCGACACCTGTTGCTGCGGGTCATCGCTGGCCGCTTCCAGCGTGGTGTCCAGCGCGTCGTGGCCGGCGATCCAGCGCAGCGACGGTACCGCCTGCGCCAGCCACTGCAGCAGTGCCAGCAGCGCGGCGATCTGGGCGTCGGGATAGGCCTCGTCCATGGCCTGGTGGCGCGAATCCAGCCAGTGCGGATAACGGCCGCGGTTGACCAGCTCGATGCCGATCGAGCGCGGGTTGTAGCCACGCACATGGTGGGCCACCCGCGACAGCGCCACGTACTGTTGCACGCTGCCATCGCGGTCGAGGTAGTAATGACCGCTGTTGCCGGTGCCGCTGCCATACCGCACGCGTTCGCCATACGCGCGGGCCATTGCCAGGTCCGGCAGCTCGGTGCAGTGGATCACCACCAGATCGATGGCGGACAACGCCCGCGCTTCCAGCTTCTCCTCATAGGGCAGCGGAACGTGGACGATGGGCGGCGGGATCGGATGCATCGGTGGATGCTAGCATCCGGAAGATGACCCGCTATTTCCCCGACAGTTCACGATGAGCCGTGGCCACTGCATCCTCTCCCATGGTTTCGAGAGTGGCCCGGACGCGATCAAAGTCACCGCGCTGGCCGACGTGGCGCAGCGGCTGGGCTGGACCGTGCAACGCCCCGACTACACCGATCTGGATGCCAGGCACGGGATCAGCAGTGTCGGCGACGTGCCCGCGCGGCTGCAGCGGCTGATCGACCTGGCCACCGTGGCGGCGGTTGACGGTCCGGTGGTATTGGCCGGCTCCAGCCTGGGCTCGTATATTTCGGCGATCGCCTCGCTGCAGGTGCCGACCCGCGCGCTGTTCCTGATGGTGCCGCCGACCGCGATGGGGCCGATGCCGGCGCTGGACGCGGCCAAGGTGCCGATCAGCGTGGTCCATGCCTGGCATGACGAGCTGATTCCCGCCGCGCAGGTGGTCGCCTGGGCCCAGGCCCGGTCGGCGCGGCTGCTGCTGCTCGACGACAGCCATCGGCTCGGCGCCCATGTCGACACCTGCGCGCGCGCCTTCGAAGAGCTGCTGCGCACGCTGTAGCCGCGCGCCGGCCGCGCGGGGTGAGGGCGGCGGCGGCCCCAGTTGCCTACAATAGCGGCCATGGCCGCAGGCCCGGAACCGCTCCGGTGCCGCCGGTGTGCCCCCTTTCCTGAAAATCGACCCGATCCCGTGAAATTCTTTGTTTCCTGTGCCAAAGGCCTGGAGTACCTGCTTGCCGACGAACTGTTGGCGCTGGGCCTGAGCAAGGCCACCGCCACCATCTCCGGGGTCAACTGCGAAGGCGAACTGCGCGATGCGCAGCGCATCGTGCTGTGGTCGCGCCTGGCCAGCCGCGTGTTGTGGCCGCTGACCGAATTCGCGTGCCCGGACGAGGGTTCGCTGTACCAGGGCGTGTCCGCCATGCCCTGGCACCAGCACCTCAACCCCGGGCTGACCTTGTCGGTGGACGCCCACGTGTCCGGTACCGAGATCACCCACGCGCGCTTCGCCGCGCAGCGGGTCAAGGACGGCGTGGTCGACAGCCTGCGCTCACAGGGGCTTGAACGGCCGTCGGTGAACACCGAGTTCCCGGACGTGCGCATCAACCTGTCGCTGCGCAAGGGCCGCGCCACGATCTCGATCGATCTGGGGGGCGGTCCGATGCACCGGCGCGGTTGGCGCATGGCGCAGAACGAGGCGCCGTTGAAGGAAAACCTGGCCGCGGCGGTGCTGCTGCGGGCCAACTGGCCGAAGATCCACGCCGAAGGCGGCGGCCTGCTCGACCCGATGTGCGGGAGCGGCACGCTGCTGATCGAAGGCGCGCTGATGGCCGCCGACGTCGCTCCGGGCCTGCAGCGCCACGGCAGCCTTCCGCCCAGCCGCTGGCTGGGCTTCGACCGTGACGCCTGGAACACCCTGCTGGCCGAAGCGCGTGAGCGCGAGGCGGCAGGTCGCGCGGCACTGAAACAGGTGATCCGCGGCAGCGACAACGATCCGCATGCGATCCGCGCCGCCAGGGAAAACGCCGAAGTGGCCGGAGTGGCCGAGGCGATCTGGTTCGGGGTGCGCGACGTGGTCGATCTGCAGGTGCCGCCGCAGGCGACCGGCTGCGTGGTCTGCAACCCGCCGTACGACGAGCGCTTGGCCGCGGACAACGCGTTGTACCGCCAGCTGGGTGATGCGCTGAAACGCGCGGTGCCGCAGTGGCGGGCCAGTCTGCTGTGCGGCAGTGCCGATCTGGCCTTCGCCACCGGCCTGCGCGCCGCCAAGAAATACCAGCTGTTCAATGGCGCGATCGAATGCGCGCTGATCGTCTGCGATCCGATCGCAGTGCCGCAGCGCGAGAACGCCGGCCCGCCGCGTGAGCTCAGTGAAGGCGCGCAGATGGTGGCCAACCGCCTGCGCAAGAACCTCAAGAAGTTCAAGAGCTGGCTCAGCCGCGAGCAGATCACCTGCTACCGCGTCTACGATGCCGATCTGCCCGAATACGCCGCGGCCATCGACGTCTACCAGGAGGACGGCGGCAAGGCCCGCACCTTCCTGCACGTGCAGGAATACGCGGCCCCGGCGACCATTCCCGAGGCCGATGTGCGGCGGCGTCGCAACGAGCTGCTGCTGGCCGCGCGTGAAGTGTTCCAGGTGCCGGCCGAGCAGGTCGCGCTGAAGTCGCGCGAACGCGGCAAGGGCGGCAGCAAGTACGGTCGCTTCGAGCAGCGCGGCGAATTCGTGCTGGTGCGCGAGAACGTTGCGCTGCTGCGGGTGAACCTGTTCGATTATCTGGACACCGGGCTGTTCCTCGACCATCGCCCGCTGCGCTGGCACATGGCCCAGGAGGCCATCAACAAGCGCTTCCTCAACCTGTTCTGCTACACCGGCGTGGCCAGTGTGCAGGCGGCGGTGGCCGGTGCGGCCACGACCACCAGCGTCGACCTGTCCGGTACCTACCTGCAATGGTGCGCCGACAACCTGGCCTTGAACGGCAAAGGGGGCAGCGCGCACCAGTTGATCCAGGCCGATGCCCTGGCCTGGCTGGAAGCCGAGCGCCACCGCTTCGACGTGATCTTCTGCGATCCGCCGACCTTCTCCAACTCCGCGCGCGCCGAGGACTTCGACGTGCAGCGCGAACACGTGCGTCTGCTGCGCGCGGCCGTGGCGCGCTTGAGCCCGGAGGGCGTGCTGTATTTCTCGAACAATTTCCGTCGCTTCAAGCTGGACGAGGAGGCGATCAGGGAATTCGCCGAGTGCCGCGAGATTTCGGCCGAGACCATCGGGCCGGACTTCGCGCGTAACGGGCGCATCCACCGTGCGTGGGAGCTGCGCCGCTACGGGGCGTGAGTCGAAGGCCCGGCGCCGGCGTGGACCCGCTCGCCCCCGCGCGCAGCGGCGGCAGGCTCCGGTGACCGGGTTTTCCAGGCTGCCCGTTTCCGGGCGGCCGAAGGTCTGGCCATTTCATGACGCCACTTGGCGTACCGCAACGCTCCGGATCGGCTGCGCCATCGATCACGGTGCCGCGGCTGGCCGGGGCGCGCCCGGCGTCGGCCTGCATGCGCGCGCCCCGCAGCATTTCCTCGTTGCGATTGCACGTCACCGCTGAGCCGCGGGCCGGTGATGGCTTCAGCTTGCGTCTCATCCCAATCCCCCGGAGCGGGCGGAACTTACGGCACGCCTCGATCCAGATCCGCGGTTTTTTCAGAAGTGCAGCCAGCCGGTGATCGCATGCAGCAGCAGGCCGACCAATCCCCCTACCAGGGTGCCATTGAAGCGGATGTACTGCAGGTCGCGGCCGACGCTGAGTTCCAGCTGTTCCACCAGCTTGTGTTCGTCCCAGCTGTTCACGGTCTGCGCGATGTGGCTGGTGACGCCCTCGCGCAGGCGCAGGGTGAGTTTCTCCGCGCCGGCCAGCATGTGCTGGTTGAGGGCATCGCGCAGTGCCGGATCGCGGCCGATGGCCTGTCCCAGCGAACCGAGGCTGCGTTCCAGATAGGCCGCCAGCACCGAGTCGGGGCGTGACAGGTCCTCGCGCAGCGAATGCTGGATCCGCTGCCACAGCCCCTGCACGTAGTCCTGCACGGCCGGGTGGTCGATCACCTGCTGCTTGAGCTGGTCCACGCGCGCGGCCAGTGCGGGATCCTGGCGCAGCTGCTGGATGTAGCCGCCGATCCAGCGGGCGTAATCCTGGCGCAGGGGATGCTCCGGCTCGGACAGCACCTGTTGCAGTTCTTCCAGCGCTGCGCGCGCCAGCCGCTCGGCCAGGGTGTCGCCGATCTCGTCCATCGGTTTGACCCATTCCACGGTGCTGGCCAGCTTCGGCCATTCCTTGCGTATGTAGCGCACGATCAGGGCGGAGGCGCGTTGCCTGATCGATTCATCGTCGAGCCATTCGGCAACCCGCCTGAGGCCTTCATCGAGCACGCGCTGGTGGCGGTTGCCGGCGGTCAGCAGGCCCAGCAGTTCGCCGGCCGTGGCCGCGGCATTCCACTTGCGCAATTGATCGACCACGAAGCCCTGGATGGCGCGGCGCACCGCCGCCTCATCGAACAGGTCCAATGCCTGCAACGCCCAGCCGCGCGCCATACCGGCCAGCATCCGCACCTGCGACGGTTGCGACAGCCATTGGCCGAGGCGGGTGGCCGGATCGAACACCTTCAGTTTGGCCAGCAGCGCTTCGGGCTCAAGGAAATGGTCGCGCACGAACACCGCAAGACTGTCGGCGATGCGCTCCTTGCTGCGTGGAATGATCGCGGTATGCGGGATCGGCAGGCCCAGCGGGCGCCGGAACAGCGCCACCACCGCGAACCAGTCAGCCAGTGCACCGACCGCCGCGGCCTCGCAGAACGCGGCAACCCAGGCCCAGATCCCGCGTTCGCCATGCAGGTGGCTGACGAGGAAGCCGGCCAGCATCGCCACCAGCATCGCCACGGCGATCCGCTTGAGCCGGCGCAGCTGGGCGCGGCGCGGATCAGTAGGCACGCCATCGCTCATGGCAGTCCAACGGGGTCCCGGGTGGCGCGCCGGAAACAATGCGACCCGCGCGGATGCACCCAGGCATCGGGCGGGGCGCCGCGGTGCCCGCCATGCCGGGCACTGTCGGTGGCGAACGTCGCGCACAGCTCGAAACGGGTGGCATCGATAACGCGATAGCCATAGGGCAGGTCGCTGACCGGGTCGTGCAGTGGCAGGCTCATGCCCGGCTGCGCGGCCACCACGGCAAGGCTCTGCGGCAGCGCGCCATGTGCGCGCCAGTAATCCCGGGTGGCCAGCTGCAGCGTTTCCAGATCCGCCTTGCGGCTCTCGTCCAGCCGCCACAGGCGTTGCTGTGCGGGTGAGCCCGTCACCAGGATGCCGGCGATGATCGCGGCGCCCGCAACCAGGCTGGCCACCGCCAGCAGGCGGGTACCGGGCGGGAGCCGGCTCATGCCTGGCCCTCTTCGTGGCGCAGGTCCCACAGGTAGTAGCCGAACACGCTGCCGGCGATCGTCCCGACCACCAGCGCCTTGAGCGCGAAGCGGACCGTCAGCTCGCCGCCCAGCAGGTTGTAGACCAGCGTGGTCAGATCGCCGAGCAGGATCGCGGCGGCGAGAAACAAGGTCAGCCAGGTCAGCCAGCGGCGTACCGGCGACAGCCGTTTGAGCGGGTCGCGGCTGACCTCGCCGCTGATATGCCAGGCCATGAAGGCGAACACCGGCAGCGCGATCACCAGTGCCGAGATCGACCAGCGGATCGAAGCGCTGCGACGCGCGGTTCGCCAGGCGGCGTCGGCGGCATCGGGCAGGGCGTGTTCAATCAGCGCGAACAGCAGGCTGCCCAGGTGGTAGGCGAAGAAGTACAGGGTGCTGAACAGCACCAGGTAGAGGAAGGTTTCGCGGGCCGACAGCGAGGGCCGTGGGCGCGGAACCGGCAGCGGGAAGTCCACCTGTGCCCAGCCCTCCAGCACGCTGTGGACCTGTCCGCGGCGCCACCCGGCGGCCAGCAGGGCCGCCGTTACCTGTGTCCGCTCGTGTCCGCGTGCAAGTGCGTCACGGACGAACTGTTCCAGTTCCGGGGAACCTGCGGCCATCACCGACTCCTTGGGTTGATGCCTTGCAGCCTAGGCGCCGGCCCCGGGGCGATCAAGCGTCCCCGGCCGCCATCGCCGCGCCGCCGTGCAGACGCGCCCGCAGCGCGTCCAGCTCCATCCGCAGTGCCTGGTTCTCGGCGGTCAGCGTGTTGACCCGCTGCCGCAGGACTTCGAGCTCGGCGCTGACCGGCGCCGCTTCGGGGTCGGTGCTGGCCAGTTGCTTGTCGTTGCTGTCCTCCTGAACGTCGGCCCGGGGTTTGCGGCGGGCGTCACGCACGCGCCTGGCGGCCTGCTTCAGCTCTTCCCTGCCACCCAGTGCCGCGGCGCGCTGCTCGGCCTCGGGTAGGCTGGCGACCACCGCGGCGGCGCTGATCGACAAAGTGCCGGCCTTCACCGCTTCCACCACTTCGGCCGCGGCCTGCTTGTGGATCTTCTCGATCATCGTCACCTGGCTGCTGCTCAGGCGCGCCTCGCGGGCGATCTCGGCCTTGCTGAGCCTGGGCGCCGGTTCCCACGGCGGGGTGTCGCCCTCATCGCCGGCCGCGGCGTCACTGCTGGACGCCTCGCCTTCGCTTTCCCGCCGCAGCTGTTCCTGCTCGGCGCGGTGCCGTTCTTCGATGATTTCCCGCTTGCGCAGCGCCAGCACGCCGCGCTGGAAATCGGACACGCTGCGGCGTCCCAGGTGCTGCTCGATCATCCACAGGTGCACGTCGTCCATCGACTGGAAACGGGTGTTCTGCACGGTGCTGAACGGCAGCCCGTGCTTGCGGCAGATGCCGTAGCGGTTGTGGCCGTCGATCAGCACGTCGCCCCACAGCACCAGCGCGTCGCGGCAGCCTTCGGCCAGGATGCTGCGCTCCAGCGCGTCGTGTTCGTCCGCGGTCAGCGGGTCGATGTAGGCCTTGAGTTCTTCGTTGACGATGATGTCCATGCGCAATGCTGCCGGTGAAACGTGGGGGCGGCATTGTAGTAACCACGGCCGTCCAGCGGGAGGCGGTGGCCCGGTCCGGCGCGCAGCGGGTTCATGCGCGCCGTGTGCCGGTTGTGGCGCTTACTCCATCGCCGGCATTCCGAATTCGGCGCCGCGCGCGGTGGCCGGCCAGCGCGCGGTGACGGTCTTGAGCCGGGTATAGAAGCGCACGCCATCGGTGCCGTGCACATGCAGCGGGCCGAACAGCGAGCGTTTCCAGCCGCCGAAGCTGTGGAACGCCATCGGCACCGGGATCGGCACGTTGATGCCGACCATGCCGGCCTGCACGCGGTGGGCGAAGTTCCGCGCCAGTCCGCCGTGGGCGGTGAAGATGGCGGTGCCGTTGCCGTATTCATGCGCGTTCACCAGCGCCAGTGCGGCGTCGGCGTCGGCCACCCGCACCACGCACAGCACCGGGCCGAAAATCTCCTCGCGGTAGATGCGCATGGCGCTGGTGACGTGGTCGAACAGGCAACCGCCAAGGAAGTAGCCCTGTGCGTGGCCAGGCACGCTCAGGCCGCGGCCATCGACCCGCAGCGTGGCGCCATCGGCCACGCCGCTGGCGATATGGGCCAGGACCTTGTCGCGATGGGCGGCGGTGACCAGCGGGCCCAGGTCCGGATCGTCGCTGCCGGGGCCGAGCCGCAGCTGCCGCACCCGCGGTGCCAGTCGGGCGACCAGCGCATCGGCCACGGCATCGCCGACACAGACCGCCACGGAAATCGCCATGCAGCGTTCGCCGGCCGAGCCGTAGCCGGCGCCGAGCAGCGCGCTGGCGACATCGTCCAGATCGGCATCGGGCATCACCACCAGATGGTTCTTGGCTCCGCCCAGCGCCTGCACCCGCTTGCCGGTGGCGCACCCGCGGGCGTACAGGTATTCGGCCACCGCGGTGGAGCCGACAAAACCCAGCGCCTGCACCTGTGGATGCCCGATCAGCGCATCGACCGCGACCTTGTCGCCGTGCACGACATTGAATACCCCGTCCGGCAGCCCGGCCTGCTGCAGCAGTTCGGCCAGCAGCAGCGCGGCGGACGGGACGCGCTCGGACGGCTTGAGCACGAAGCTGTTGCCGCAGGCCAGCGCGATCGGCAGCATCCACAACGGCACCATCGCCGGGAAGTTGAACGGAGTGATGCCGGCGACCACGCCCAGCGGCGCATATTCGCTCCAGCTGTCGACGCCGCGGCCCACCGCCATCGAGTGCTCGCCCTTGAGCAGGTGCGGAATGCCGCAGGCGAACTCGACCACTTCCAGCCCGCGGGTCACCTCGCCACGCGCATCGGACAGCGTCTTGCCGTGCTCGGCGGTGATGCGGCGGGCCACCTCGCCGGTATGGCGTTCCAGCAGTTCGCGGAAACGGAACATCACCCGCGCCCGCCCCAGTGGCGTGGTCCCGGCCCAGTCCGGGAACGCGCGTGCGGCGGCCGTTACCGCGGCATCCACGTCGGCGGCATCGGCCAGCGGCACCCGCGCGCTGACGCCTCCGGTGGCCGGGTCGAACACCTCGCCGCAGCGGTGGCTGTGGCCGGGTTGCGGACGGCCGTCGATGTGGTGGGAAAGCAGGTCGGTCATGGCGGCGTCCTGGTCGTCTCAGCCGAGTGCGGCGAGGGCCGGCATATAGTCCAGCCCCAGCGCCCGCGCCACCGCGTGGCAGGTCACCTTGCCGGCGTGGATGTTGAGGCCGTTGCGCAGGCCGGCATCGTCACGCAATGCCTGCGGTGCGCCCTTGTCGGCCAGGGCGACCACAAACGGCAGGGTGGCGTGGGTCAGCGCGAAGGTGGAGGTGCGGGCGACCCCGCCGGGCATGTTGGCCACGCAGTAGTGGATGATGCCGTCCACCTCGTAGGTGGGGGCCTGGTGGCTGGTGGGGTGGCTGGTCTCGAAACAGCCGCCCTGGTCGATGGCCACATCCACCAGCACCGTGCCCGGCCGCATCAGCCCCAGCTGCGCGCGGCAGATCAGCTTCGGCGCGGGGGCGCCGGGAACCAGCACCGCGCCGATCACCAGATCGACATGCGGCAGATGCTCGTCGATCGCGTCGCGGGTGGCATAGACCGTGGTGAGCTGCGGGCCATACAACTCGTCCAGATATTTCAGGCGCTCCAGCGAGCGGTCCATCACCGTCACCTGCGCACCGATTCCCATGGCCAGGCGTGCGGCATTGATGCCGACCACGCCGCCGCCCAGGATCAGCACTCTGCCGGGACGCACCCCGGGCACCCCACCCAGCAGCAGCCCGGGGCCCCCCTGCGCGCTCTCCAGCGCATGTGCACCGGCCTGGATCGCCATGCGTCCGGCCACTTCACTCATCGGCGCCAGCAGCGGCAGCCCGCCGCGGCCATCGGTCACCGTTTCATAGGCGATGGCCGTGCAGCCGGAGGCCAGCAGTGCGCGGGTCTGCGGCAGGTCCGGGGCCAGATGCAGGTAGGCGAACAGCACCTGGTCGGGGCGCAGCATCGCGCATTCGGCCGGCTGCGGTTCCTTGACCTTGACCAGCAGCTGCGCCCGCGCGAACACCTCGGCGGCCTCGGCGACGATCTGTGCACCGGCCGCCTGGTAGCGGGCATCGTCGAGCCCGATCGCCTCGCCGGCGCCCTGCTGCACCAGCACGCTGTGGCCATTGGCGGCCAGCTCACGCACGCCGGCCGGGGTCAGACCCACCCGGAACTCGTTGTTCTTTATTTCACGGGGGACGCCGATCAGCATGTCGCTCTCCTGGAACCGCAACGGTGGGAATCAGCAACGGGAAATCAGGGGGTGGCGCGGATCATCTCGCCAAGCACATTGAACAGATGGTCGATCTGCGCCCTGTCGATGATCAGCGGCGGCGACAGC
Source organism: Stenotrophomonas sp. YIM B06876 (assembly GCF_030711595.1). Lineage (GTDB taxonomy): Bacteria > Pseudomonadota > Gammaproteobacteria > Xanthomonadales > Xanthomonadaceae > Stenotrophomonas. The sequence goes on along the minus strand of NZ_JAUJUJ010000008.1, from coordinate 79,382 downwards.
GCCAGCGTATCGCCGGTCACCCGCACCAGCAGGTCGCCGTGGTGGAAGCAGCGCTCGAACACCTCGAAGCCACGGCGGCCCGGGGCACCGTCGCGTGGCGCCAGTTCGACCGCGCCGACCAGGCCGATGTTGCGGATGTCGATCACGTTGGGCAGCCCGCGCAGGCGGTGGATGGCCTGCTGCCAGTAGTCCTCCAGTTCGATCGCGCGCTCGAACAGGCGGTCCTCGGCATAGGTGTCCAGCGTGGCGAGCGCGGCCGCGCAGGCCAGCGGATGGCCGGAATAGGTATAGCCGTGGAACAGGTCGATCGCCTCCGGCGGCCCCTGCATGAACGGTTCGTGCACCGCGTTGGATACCAGCACCGCGCCCATCGGCACGGTGCCGTTGGTCAGGCCCTTGGCGCAGGTGATCATGTCCGGCGCCACGCCAAAACGTTGCGCGGCGAACGCCTTGCCGACGCGGCCGAAGCCGGTGATGACCTCGTCGAACACCAGCAGGATGCCGTGGTGGTCGCAGATCTCGCGGATCCGCTGCAGATAGCCCTGCGGCGGCAGGATCACCCCGGCCGAACCGGACACCGGCTCCAGGAACACCGCTGCGATGGTGGAGGCGTCCTGCAGCGCGATCAGCCGTTCCAGGTCCTCGGCCAGTTCCACTCCGTGCGCCGGCAGGCCGTGGCTGAACGCGTTGCGGCCGATATCCAGCGTATGCCGCAGGTGTGACACCCCGGGCAGCAACGGGCCAAACCATTTGCGGTTGTTGGGCAGGCCGCCAATTGAGATGCCGCCGAAGCCGACCCCGTGGTAGGCCTTCTCGCGGCCGATGAAGCGGGTGCGCTGGCCTTCGCCGCGCAGGCGGTGGTGGGCGAGGGCGATCTTCATCGCGCTGTCCACGGCCTCGGAGCCGGAATTGGTGAAGAACACGTGGTCCAGCCCGTCCGGGGCCAGCTGTGCCAGCCGCTGCGCCAGCACGAACGGCAGCGGCGAGCCGAGCTGGAAACCGGGGGCGAAATCCAGTTGCGCCACCTGCCGCTGCACCGCCTGCACGATGCGTTCGCGGCCATGGCCGGCATTGCAGCACCACAGCCCGGCGGCGCCATCCAGGATCTGGCGGCCGTCGATGCTCCGGTAGTACATGCCGCAGGCCCCGGTCAGCAGGCGCGGGGCGGCCTTGAACTGCCGATTGGCGCTGAATGGCATCCAGAACGCCTCCAGCGACTCGGGCATCGTGGTCGCCGGATCGGCGCCGCAGGCGGCGGGGAACGTGTCGCGGGTCATCGGACGCTCCAGCAGGCAATGTCGAAAAAGCTTTACACCGGCGCCCTCAGGCAGGCGCCAATGCCGTAATCATCATCGCAGTGCCGGGTAACGTATCCGGCAACATCTCCCCTTGGCAATGCAGGCACGGCGCAGCGCCGGGCGGCTGCGGCAGCTGCGCCGATGCTGCGCGGGCGAGCCAGGCGCGGGCGATCCCCCGGCACCCCGAGCCGATTGAACGGGCCATGGACGGTCCCGCACCCGGCTCGCTGAAAAGGGGCCCCCGGCGCATTCCGCCCGTGCCGGTCGATTTTTGCCCCGGATCCGGCACCGCCGGATAGGCCGTTTTACCGTTGCTCGACGCCGGCCAGGCCTATGATCCGGACACCCACCTGCCGCCGCGTGTGCCCGATAGCCGCCTTGGGCCGGTGGTGATTGCACGCGCCAACACCCCGGCCCGGTTCTGAAAGCCCTACCGCATTGACGGCAACCGCCGCCGCGATGCCCGCCACGAGGATTCCCGCGATGAACGCAGCACGCACCCGAAAAGACTGGCAACAGCTGGCGGACAGCCTGTCGTTGCGAACCCGCGCCTTCATTGGCGGGCGCTACGTGGATGCCGTCTCCGGAGCGACCTTCGACTGCATCAGCCCGATCGATGGCCGCGTGCTGGGCCAGGTGGCCGATGGCGGACGGGTCGATATCGACCACGCGGTGGCCGCGGCGCGGCGCAGTTTCGAGGCCGGGCACTGGTCGCAGGCCAGGCCGGTGCAGCGCAAGAAGACCCTGCTCAAGCTGGCGCAGCTGGTGGAACAGCACGCCGACGAATTGGCCGTGCTGGAATCGCTGGACATGGGCAAGCCGGTACGCGATGCGCGCAACGTCGATATCGCCGCGGTGATCCGCTGCCTGGGCTGGACCGCCGAGGCGCTGGACAAGGTCTATGGCGAGGTCGCGCCCACCGGCATGGACGAGCTGGGGCTGGTGACGCGCGAGCCGCTGGGGGTGGTCGGCGCGATCGTGCCGTGGAATTTCCCGCTGCTGATGGCAACGTGGAAGCTCGCACCGGCGCTGGCGATGGGCAATTCGGTGGTGCTCAAACCTTCGGAGAAGTCGCCGCTGAGCGCGTTGCGTTTTGCCGAGCTGGTGGCCGAGGCGGGCATCCCCGAGGGCGTGTTCAACGTGGTTCCGGGCAATGGCGTGGGCGCCGGCGAGCCATTGGCGCTGCATATGGATGTGGACGGGCTGGTGTTCACCGGTTCCACCGCGGTGGGCAAGCGCCTGCTGCAGTGCGCGGGCCTGTCCAACATGAAACGCGCCTACATGGAATGCGGCGGCAAAAGCCCGAATATCGTGTTTGCCGACGCGCCCGATCTCGATGTGGCGGCCGAAGCGGCGGCCGGCGCGATCTTCTACAACCAGGGCGAGGTCTGCACCGCCGGCTCGCGGCTGCTGGTCGAGCGTCCGGTCAGGGACGAATTCGTGTCGCGGGTGATCGCGCACGGTCGCAAGATGCAGCCCGCTCATCCGTTCGAGGAGGGCGCGGCAATGGGCGCGATGGTGGATGAGGCGCAGACCGCGCGCGTACTCGACTATATCGCCAAGGGCAACGAGGAGGGCGGGCGCCTGTTGCTGGGCGGCAAGCGCGCGGCGGTGGTCGAGGGGGGCTGCTACGTCGAGCCGACCGTGTTCGACGAGGTGGAGCACGGCGACACCATCGCGCGCGAGGAGATCTTCGGCCCGGTCTTGTCGGTGATCGCCTTCGACACCGAGGCGCAGGCGCTGCACATGGCCAATGACAGTCCCTATGGGCTGGCTGCCGGGGTGTGGACGCGGGATATCTCCCGTGCGCACCGGGTCGCGCGCCGCTTGCGGGCGGGCAGTGTGTGGGTCAACTGCTGGGATGGCGGTGACATGACCGCGCCGTTCGGCGGCTACAAACAGTCGGGCAATGGCCGCGACAAGTCGCTGCACGCTTTCGACAAGTACACCGAGATCAAGGCGACCTGGATCAACCTCGACGCCTGAACCGGCGGATTGCTCGACGTCGCTGGTTGCCGGCGGGCGACGGCGATACAGTTGCCGCCATCCGCCGCTACGCTGGAACCTGCATGCAACCGAAGAAAACCGGTCCCGACAACGCCGCGCTGGATCGCATCGTGGCCCAGGCCCGGCGCGATGCCGAGCAGCGCGAAAAGGGTTACCGCGAGCGTGCGCTGAAGATGTACCCGTGGGTCTGTGGGCGCTGCGCGCGCGAGTTCACCCGGGTCAACCTGATGGAACTGACCGTGCACCACCGCAACCACGACCACGATTTCAACCCGGCCGATGGCAGCAACTGGGAATTGCTGTGCGTGTACTGCCACGACAACGAGCACTCGCGCTACGTCGACCACACCGGGGTGGCGGCCAGTGAGGCCGAGGACCGCACCGCCGCGGCCACCGCCAATCCCTTCGCCAACCTCAAGTCGCTGCTCAAGCGCGAATAGTCTGCCGGCGGCCCGCGCCGGTTCCCGCTGGCGGCTGCCACCAGGTTCGTCGTTGGCGTTCAATCCGGCCAGTCTCCTGGGCACCGTCCCTGCGCCGTATGCCGCCACCTGGCTGGCGGGCCGGTTCGGCTTTGGCGCGGTTTCTTATCACCGGTGTGCCGCCGCGCGGGCCAGCCTGCTGGCCCGGGCCGCGCTCCAGCGCCGCCGTGTCGCGGTCAATTGAAGATGCGTTTGAGCGTGCGCCCCAGCCAGCCGCCCTGCTGGTGCTCGCGGGCGAACTGGTTGAGGTGGCGCTTGACCTGTTCGGCATAGGCCTTGTCGTCGCCGCGGATATGGTTGAACAGCCAGCGGGACAGCATGTTGCGCAATTCCTCGGTCACGTCTTCGCCGGCCTGGAACCGCAGCCGGTACTCCGAGACCCGCTTGCCGAACACCTCATGCACGCGCTTGTGCGCGGCGCAGAAGGCGTAGCCGGCTTCCTCCATCAGTTCCTCTTCGAAGGCGAAGTGCGACATGGTGTAGTCCACCAGTTCGTCGATCACGTCGGCCACCGCCATCCGCTCCAGGCTCTTCTGCGCAATGTGGAGATGATTGAGCATCTCCACGATGCGCATGTGCTGGTGATCGATGACATCGACCCCGGTATTGAGGTCGTCCTGCCAGACCAGTAGTGCCACCGCGCTTTCTCCTGTTGTAGCGTTCGCGGCGAACTCTAGGCGGGAGCGGCGGGGTTGGCGTTGATCTGGATCAACGCCCCTGGCGCGCAGGCATTACCGCGCTGCTTCGGAACAGCTGACGCGGTTGCGTCCGCCGGCCTTGGCCAGGTACAGCTGGCGGTCGGCTTCGGAAATCAGCCGATGCAGGGCGCCGCGCTGCGGTGGCATGCGGCACACCCCGATGCTGACGGTCATGCGCAGGATCGCGCTGCCCAGTGGCACTTCGATGCTGGCCACGGCCAGCCGCAACGCCTCGAAATACGCGCTGCTGGCCTCCGCATCCAGGCCCGGGGCCAGCAGGCAGAACTCCTCGCCGCCGAAGCGCGCACTCAGGTCCTGCGGCCGGGTGTGGGCACTGACTGCCGCGGCCACCGCGCACAGCGCCTCGTCGCCGGCTTCGTGGCCGTAGCTGTCATTGATGTGCTTGAAGTGGTCGATGTCGATCATCGCCACCGCCACCTCCTGGTCGAGTGCCTGCGGCTGCGCCAGGTGGCGCTGGCTCTGTTCCAGAAAGCTGCGGCGGTTGGGCAGTCCGGTCAGGAAATCGCGGGTGGCCAGATCCTGCAGCGTGCCGATCAGTTCCAGCTGGTCCACATTCTGCGAGACCCGGCAGAAGAACTCCTCGCGCGAGAAGGGCTTGCGCAGGAAGTCGTTGGCCCCGTTCTTCAGGAAGCGCGGGATCAGCGAAGGGTCCGAATTGCCGGAAATGCCGATCACCGCCACCTTGTCGCGCGAGCGGATTGCCCGCAGCCGGCGGGTCAGCTCCACGCCTTCCATGCCGGGCATTTCCTGGTCCACGATCGCCAGCCGGATCGCCGGGTTGGCCTCCAGCGCCTTGAGCGCTTCGTTGCCGTCGGCCGCCTGGCTGACGTCGTAGCCATACATCGACAGCAGCGATGCGGCATAGGCGCGTGCGGAAGGCGAGTCGTCCACCACCAGTGCCGAAATCCGCCGGTTGCGCTCCATCCGCTGCACCAGCCATACCAGATAGTCGATGCTGCCGGGGGTGTTCTTCAGGACGTAGTCGATGATCTGCTGCTGCAGCACGCGCTTGCGCAGGTCCTCGTCATAGACGCCGCTGACCACGATGGTGGGCAGCCCGCGCGAGACGAAGTAGTCCACCACCTGGTCGCGATCCCCATCGGCCAGCACCAGCCCGGTCAGCACCAGGAACCAGCCGCTCTGGCGATCCAGCAGTTCGCCGGCTTCGGCCAGGGTGGCGGCCACGCTGACCGGCAGCTCCAGCCGCTGCTCGATCGCCTCGCGCAGCATGCTGGTGAAGGTGCGCGAGTTTTCCACCAGCAGGATGCGCTGGGGCAGGGCTTCTATCGGGCTGCCGGGGAAGGCGGCCTGAAGCGCGGCAGACATGATGGCGATGCACTCGTGGGGTATCCAGCACAGATAGCGGCTGGCCCCGGTGGAACTTGAACGGGGCGGTTCACCACAGCGCGTCGCGCAGCTTGTACCACGACATCGCCGCCACCAGCAGCGGCGTGCGCAGCGCACGGCCGCCGGGGAAGGGGGCGTGTGGAATTTTCGCAAACAGGTCCAGCCGCGCGGACTGGCCGGCGATGGCTTCGGCAATCACCTGGCCGGCCAGCCCGGTGGCGGCCACGCCGTGCCCGGAGAAGCCCTGGGCGAAATAGATGTTGTCGCCGAGCCGGCCCCAGTGCGGGGCGCGGTTGCGGGTGATATCCACATAACCGCCCCAGACGTACTCCAGTTCCACATCGGCCAGTTGCGGGAATACGGTGCGCATGCGCCGGGTCATCGCTGCGCGCAATCCCGGCGGCGGCCGCGCCGAGTAGCTGGCGCATCCGCCGAACAGCAGGCGGTGGTCGCGGCTGAGGCGGAAATAGTCCAGCGCCCAGTTCATGTCGGCCACCGCCATGTCGTTGCCGATCAGGCCGCGGGCGCGCTCGGGCCCCAGGGGCGTGGTGGCACCGATATAGGTGCCTACCGGCATGATCCGCGCTTCCAGTTCCGGGGCGATGCCGTGCAGCCAGGCATTGCCGGCCAGGACCACGAAATCGGCGCTGACCTGGCCCTGCGCCGTATGCAGGACCGGTTGCCGGCCGCGTTGCAGACGGAGGACCGGTGAGTGCTCATGGATGACCACGCCGGCCGCGCGTGCCGCGCGTGCCAGCCCCTGCGCATAGGCCAGCGGATGCAGATGGCCACTGGCGGCGTCGTACATCGCGCCGCGGTAGCGCTCGCTGCCCAGTTGCGTCCGCAGTTGCGCACGGTCCCACCATTGCAGCGGATAGCCGTAGCGCTGCGCCATGTCGATGATGCCGGCGCGCAGCGCGCGTTCCTGGCGCGGCTTGATCGGCACATGGGCGTGGCCGTCGCGCCAGTCGCAGGCGATGGCATGGCGCTGGATGCGCTGCTTGAGCAGCTGCATGCCTTCGCGCGAGAAGTCGAACAGGAGGCGGGCATCGGCCTCGCCCAGCAGCTGCTCCAGCGTGTCCTGTTCGCAGCCATAACCGACGATGGCCTGGCCGCCATTGCGTCCCGAAGCACCCCAGCCGACGCGCTCGGCTTCCAGCACCGTCACCCGGTAGCCGGCTTCGGCCAGCGAAAGTGCCGCGGTCAGCCCGGTGTAGCCGGCGCCGAGGATGCACACATCGCTGCGCGCGCTGCCTTGCAGCGGCGGCAGCACGGACAGTTGCGGCTCGCTGGCGGCATACCAGCTGGGCGGATAGTCGGGCGTGGCGGAACCGGCGGACACCATGGCGATCATACGGTTCTCAGGTACCAGGCGTAATCCAGATCGCTGACCTGGGACTGGAAATCCAGCATCTCGCGGCGTTTCTGCTGCCCGTAGATATGCCGGAACGCGATACCGAAATGGCGCGCGATGAACTCGCTGGCGATAAAGCGCTGGATCGATTCGGACCACGCCGGCGACTGCAACGGCCGCTGCGTGTAGGCATTGCCGACCACAGGCGGGCCCGGATCGCACTGGCGCTGCAATCCGTCGAGCATGCCGGCCAGTACCGCGGCGGTGACCAGGTAGGGATTGGCGTCGGCGCCGGCGATGCGGTGTTCGATACGGGTATTGCCGGCGTCGCTGTGCGGCACGCGCATGGCCACGGTACGGTTGTTGAAGCCCCAGCTGTCATTCAACGGGACAAAGGCGTTGGCCACGAAGCGGCGATAGCTGTTGGCGTGCGGGGCGAACAGCAGCAGGCAATCGGACATGGCGTGTTGCAGGCCGCCGATGGCATGGCGCAGTGCCGCGCTGGGCGCATCGGCGCTGCAGGCCAATATGTTGCGGCCGGCGCGGTCGAGCAGGCTCACATGCAGGTGCATGCCACTGCCAGCCTGGGCGGCGAACGGCTTGGCCATGAAGCTGGCCAGCTGGCCCTGCTGCTGGGCGATGGCCTTGACCGTGCGTTTCAGGAACACGGCATCGTCGCAGGCGAGCAGGGCGTCGTTGCGATGCTGCAGGTTGATCTCGAACTGGCCCGGCGCGTATTCGGCCACCGCGGTGTCGGCCGGCACCCGTTGCTGGCGACAGGCGGCGGTGACCGCATCGATGAAGCCGCGATGGGTGTCCAGGTCGTCGAGGTAGTAGACCTGCGTGCGGTCGCTGCGTTCGCCGTTGAGCGGATGGGGCGGAGTCTGCGGGCGGCCGCGGGCATCCGCCCTCGCATCGAACAGATAGAATTCCAGCTCCACCGCCACCACCGGGGTCAAGCCTAGCGCGTGGAAGCGGGCAAGCACCCGTTCCAGCACGCTGCGGGGATGGGCGGCGAAAGCGGCGCCGTTGCCGTCTTCCATCGACAGCAGCAGTTGCGCGGTGGGTTGCGGCGCCCACGGTACCGGCCGCAAGGAGCCGGGCACCGGCCGGCAGATCCGGTCCTGGTCGCCGATGTCATAGCCCAGTCCGGTTTCCTCGACGGTATTGCCGGTGATGTCGGTGGCGATCAGCGACATCGGCAGACAGATGCCATCGCGGTAGACCGCCGGCAGCGACTGCGCGGTGACCCGTTTGCCGCGCAGCAGGCCGTTGGTGTCGGACAGCAGCAGGTCCACGGACTGGCAGTCCGCCATCCCGCGCAGGGTCTGCAGGTCTTGCGCTGGCAGCGGCGAGTCGGAGGTCGAATCGGTCATGGCCATGCCCGGTTGGTGGCCCCGGCAGCTTAGCAGCCGCGCCTGCGGGCCATGCGTAGCCGATGCACGCGCGGCGGGTGTTGAATCCAAGGACCCACCGCCGGCGGTGTGTTGCGCAAATGAAACGGCCGGGGTAAGTTTCCTGCACGCTATCAGAGCCTGATGCATGACCAGTCCACCGCTGGTCGGCCTGCCTACCGACAGCAAACCGATCGGATCGCACCCGTTTCTCGTGGTTGGCGAGAAGTACGTCCGCGCTGCGGTCGATGGCGCTGGAGTGATGCCGCTGATCCTGCCGATGCTGCAACCGCCACTGCCGCTGCAGCCATGGCTGTCACAGCTGCATGGTCTGCTGCTGACCGGCGCCACCAGCAATATCGAACCGGGTCGTTACGGTGATGAGTCCAGCTGGCCGGGCAACCCGCACGATCCGGCGCGCGATGCCAATGTGCTGGACGGGCTGATTCCGCAGGCGTTGGCGTTGGGTATGCCGATCCTGGCGATCTGCCGCGGCTTCCAGGAAGTGAATGTGGCCTTTGGCGGCAGCCTGCACCAGAAGCTGCACCAGGTGCCGGGGCTGTCCGATCACCGCGAGGACCCGCAGGCGCCACTGGAGGTGCAGTATGGCCCGGCGCACGCCGTGCATCTGAGCGCTGGCGGTCTGCTGGCCGGCATTGCCGGGGCCGACACCGTGAGGGTCAATTCGGTGCACGGCCAGGGGGTGGCGCGGCTGGGTACCGGGCTGGAGGTGGAGGCGCGGGCAGCGGATGGCCTGATCGAGGCATTCCGGGGGCCGGCTTGCTCGTTCCTGCTCGGCGTACAGTGGCATCCGGAGTGGCGGGTGCGCGATGACCCGTTCAATCTGGGGATTTTCCAGGCCTTCGGCGAGGCATGTCGCCGCTACCAGACACACAAGCGAAACTGACCTGCCATGAGTACGCGCGAGCGCTCCCGCAAGAAGACGGCCACCAGCGACCAGCAGGAGAGTTCCCTGCTGCGCTGGCTCAAGGACCGGAACATCACCGAGGTCGAATGCCTGGTGCCGGATATCACCGGCAATGCGCGTGGCAAGATCATCCCCGCCGACAAGTTCTCGCACGACTACGGCACGCGCCTGCCGGAAGGCATTTTCGCCACCACGGTGACCGGCGATTTTCCCGACGATTACTACGAGCTGACCTCGCCGGCCGATTCGGACATGGTCCTGCGCCCGGACCCGGAGACGGTGCGCATGGTGCCGTGGGCCACCGACCCGACCGCGCAGATCATCCACGACTGCTACACCAAGAATGGCGAGCCGCACGAGCTGGCCCCGCGCAACGTGCTGCGGCGCGTGCTTGGCGCCTATGCCGAACGGGGGCTGCAACCGGTGGTCGCCCCGGAGGTGGAATTTTTCCTGGTGCAGAAGAACACCGATCCGGACTTCCCGCTGCTGCCCCCGGCCGGGCGCTCGGGGCGGCCGGAAACCGCGCGGCAGTCGTATTCGATCGATGCGGTCAACGAGTTCGATCCGATCCTGGATCTGATGTACGACTACTGCGATGCGATGAAGCTGGACGTGGATACCCTGATCCACGAATCCGGCGCGGCGCAGCTGGAGGTCAACTTCACCCATTCCGATGCGATGTCGCTGGCCGACCAGGTGTTCCTGTTCAAGCGCACCATGCGCGAGTCGGCGATGCGCCACGGCGTGTATGCCACCTTCCTGGCCAAGCCGATGTCGACCGAGCCGGGCAGCGCCATGCATATCCACCAGAGCCTGCTGCGCGAGAAGGACGGGGTGAACGTGTTCGCCGGCAAGAAGGAGGGCGAGGTCACCGCGCTGTTCGGCCATTACCTGGCCGGGCTGCAGAAGTACGTGCCGATGGCGATGGCGTTCTTCGCCCCCAACGTCAATTCCTACCGCCGGCTGATGTTTGGCGAGGTCTCGCCCAGCAACGTGCAGTGGGGCTTCGACAACCGCACCTGCGGGTTGCGGGTGCCGCTGGACACCCCGCAGAACATGCGCGTGGAAAGCCGTTTCGCCGGTTCCGACGCCAATCCCTATCTGGCGATGGCCGCCACCCTGGCCTGCGGCCTGCTGGGGATCCGCGAAAAGCTGGAGCCGACCCCGCCGGTCACCGGCAACGCCAAGGAAATGGGCTACGACCTGCCGCGCTCGCTGGGCGAGGCGCTGGACGGGTTGGAAGGCTGCACCGAGCTGAAGCAAATGCTGGGCGAGCGCTTCGTGCGCGCGTACATCTCGGTCAAGCGCAAGGAGTACGAGACCTTCTTCCGGGTGATCAGCTCGTGGGAGCGGGAGTTCCTGCTGCTCAACGTGTAATCGCCTGGGACACAGCGCCGCGCGCCATTCCCGGTGCCGGCGGCGAAACGACACTGCCGCTGGCGTTGTTGCCGCGGAACCCTTGGGGGAGGCGTCATGGATGCGTTGCACACCCGTACCCTGCAGCAGCTCGACGCGGCCCATCACCTGCATCCGTTCAACGACAACGGCGCGCTGGCGGAGCAGGGCACCCGGATCCTGACCCGTGGGCAGGGCTGCTATGTGTGGGATGCCGAAGGCCACCAGCTGCTCGATGCCTTCGCCGGGCTGTGGTGCGTCAACATCGGCTATGGCCGCGCCGAGCTGGGCCACGCCGCCGCCCGGCAGATGCAGCAGCTGGCGTACTACAACAGCTTCTTCCAGTGCACCACCGAGCCGACCATCCAGCTGGCGGCCAAGCTGGCCGAACTGGCGCCGGGCGATTTGAACCATGCGTTCTTCACCAATTCCGGATCGGAAGCCAACGACACCATCCTGCGCCTGGTGCGGCATTTCTGGGCGGTGCAGGACCAGCCGCGCAAGAACATCTTCATCGGCCGCCACGATGGCTACCACGGCACCACCATGGCCGGCGCCAGCCTGGGCGGAATGAAGGGCATGCACCGCCAGGGCGGACTGCCGATTCCGGACATCCACCATATCGACCCGCCCTACGGCTTCGGCGATGGCGGCGAGCTGGACCCGGACGACTACGGTCTGCTGGCCGCGCGCCGGCTGGAGGCCAAGATCCTGGCGCTGGGGCCGGAGCGGGTGGCCGCGTTCATCGGCGAACCCGTCATGGGCGCGATCGGGGTCTACATCCCGCCGCGCACGTATTGGCCCGAGATCGAGCGCATCTGCCGCCGTTACGATGTGCTGCTGGTGGCCGACGAGGTGATCTGCGGCTTCGGCCGCACCGGGCAGTGGTTTGGCGCGCAGACCTACGGTTTCCAGCCCGACGTGATGACGCTGGCCAAGGGCATCACCTCCGGTTACGTGCCGCTGGGTGCGGCGATGTTCAACGATCGCGTGGCCGGGGTGCTGAAGGCGCAGGGCGGCGAGCTGGCCCATGGCTGTACCTATTCCGGGCACCCGGTATGCGCGGCGGTGGCGCTGGAAAACCTGCGCATCCTGCAGCACGAGCGGATCGTCGAGCACGCCCGTGACGGCATCGCCGCCTACCTGGCGCAGCGCTGGGCCGAACTGGGCGAGCATCCGCTGGTCGGCGAGGCCCGCATCGTCGGGCTGATGGGCGCGCTGGAGCTGGTGCCGGACAAGACCCGGCGCGACTGTTTCCCCGATCGCGGCCGGGTCGGGGCGCTGTGCCGGGATATCGCGCGGCGCAACGGACTGATCCTGCGTGCCACCCATGACGCGATGCTGCTGTCCCCGCCGCTGGTGATCAGCCGCGAACAGGTGGACGAACTGTTTGAAAAGACCTGGAAGTCGCTGGGCGAAACCGCCGCCGCGATGGGAAAATAACCCGCCCGCCGCTAGGCTGGCGCTCCTGTCCGGCCGCGCCGGCCCCGCTTTTCCGCTCCCGGATCCCCACTGGAGAACCTGATGAACCTTCGAATCCTGACCGCTGGTATCGCCGTTTGCCTGCTCGCCGCCTGCGGCGGCAAGAACGCGGGCGAGGGCGCCAAGCCCGCCGCCGAAGCCAAGGTGCTCAATGTCTACAACTACTCGGACTACATTGCCGAGGACACCATTCCGAACTTCGAAAAGGCGACCGGCATCAAGGTCACCTACGACGTGTTCGACAGCGACGAGATGGTCGAGACCAAGCTGCTGACCGGCAACAGCGGTTACGACATCGTGGTGCCGACGCTGAACTTCTTCGGCCGGCAGATCCAGGCCGGGGTGTTCCTGCCGCTGGACAAGAGCAAGATCCCGAACCTGGCCAACCTCGATCCGGAAGTGATGCAGCGTATCGCCACCCAGGATCCGGGCAACAAGTACGGGGTGCCGTACATGATCGGCACCACCGGCATCGGCTACAACGTGGCCAAGCTCAAGGAGCGCTTCGGCGGCAGCGCCGAGATCGCCAACAGCTGGGACCTGGTGTTCAAGCCGGAAAACATCGCCAAGATGAAGGATTGCGGGGTCACCCTCCTGGACACGCCCTCGGACATGATCCCGGTGGCGCTGCATTACCTCGGGCTGGACCCGCACAGCAGCGACCCGGCGGTGATTGAAAAGGCCGCCGCGCTGCTGAAGTCGATCCGGCCGTACGTGCAGAACTTCCACTCCTCGCAGTACGTGGGGTCGCTGGCCAATGGCGGCACCTGTCTGGTGGTGGGCTGGTCGGGCGACATCATCCAGGCCCGCGACCGCGCCGAGGAGGGCGGCAACGGCGTGGAAGTGGCCTATTCGATCCCGAAGGAAGGGGCGCCGCAGTGGTTCGACATGCTGGCCATCCCGAAGGACGCCAAGCACCCGGAGAACGCCTATGCGTTCATCAACTACCTGCTCGAACCGCAGGTCGCCGCCGACAACACCAACGTCACCCACTATGCCAACCCGGTGCCGGCCGCCACGCCGCTGGTCAATGCGGACATCCGCAACGATACGACCATCTATCCGCCGGCCGATGTCGCCGCGAAGATGTTCACCTATTCGATCAATCCGCCGGAAGTGGACAAGCTCTACACCCGGCTGTGGACCGAAATCAAGACCGGACGCTGATCGGCTCCGCACCGGTGTGGCGGCTTCGGCCCCCCTCCAGCGCAGGTGGTCCGCCTGGAGGGCGGGCCCCTGCGGGCGGAATCGGGGAAGGCGCGCGGCACCGGGTGCGGGCTTTCGCCACGCGGGGGGCATTGGCCACACGCCGCGCTGCGGCGTGGCGGACGGCGCCGGTCGGCAGGCTGCCGGATTGGGCAGGCCGGCGCTGCCATTGACGGGCGGATCGTACCCCCCAGGCACATGCTGGCGGTGCCGGGCTTGGGCGTGATGAACCCGGAAAGTTTTTGCGGCGATGCAGCAAGAGGTGGCTTTTGCGATCATGTGCCGCCGGCGATTGCGTCGGTGGGCAATCGCCGGCGCGCAGCCGGTGCCGCGTCCTCCTGGTCGAGAAGAGGTTTATGGCAGCTAGCGAAGCAACACAGGCAGGCATCCCGGCGGCCGTCGGTACCGACGAGGGCTATCTGTCACTGGTGGCTGTGCGCAAGGAGTTCGACGGATTTGTCGCGGTCGATGATGTGTCGCTGCAGATCCGCAAGGGCGAGATCTTCGCGCTGCTCGGCGGTTCGGGCAGCGGCAAGTCCACCCTGCTGCGCTGCCTGGGCGGGTTCGAGACCCCGACCAAGGGCAAGATCTTCCTCGATGGCCAGTTGATGAACGGACTGCCGCCCTATGAGCGGCCGCTCAACATGATGTTCCAGTCCTATGCGCTGTTCCCGCATATGACCGTGGAGCAGAACATCGCCTTCGGGCTGAAGCAGGACGGCTTGCCCAAGGCCGCCATCGCCAGGCGCGTGGGCGAGATGCTGGAACTGGTGCAGTTGCAGAAGCTGGCCAAGCGCAAGCCGCACCAGCTGTCCGGCGGCCAGCAGCAGCGGGTGGCACTGGCGCGGTCGCTGGCCAAGGGCCCCAAACTGCTGCTGCTGGACGAGCCGATGGGCGCGCTGGACAAGAAGCTGCGTTCGAAGATGCAGCTGGAGCTGGTCAATATCATCGAGCAGTCGGGGGTCACCTGCGTCATGGTCACCCACGACCAGGAGGAAGCCATGACCATGGCCACCCGCATCGCGGTGATGGACCAGGGTTGGATCCAGCAGGTCGGCAAACCCGATGACATCTACGAACAGCCGGCCAACCGGTTCGTCGCCGGCTTCATCGGCTCGGTCAATCTGATCGAGGGCGTGATCGACGAGGATCTGCCCGACTACGTTACCGTGCGCACCCCCTCCTTCCCGGACCCGATCTACATCGGCCACGGCATCACCTGTTACGAAGGCCAGCCGGTGTCGTTCGCGCTGCGCCCGGAAAAAGTGCATATCGGCAAGGACGAGCCGGAACAGAGCACCAACAAGGCCCGCGGCGTGGTCGAGGACATCGCCTATTTCGGCAGCCACTCGGTCTACCACGTGCGCCTGCCCGGCGGCATCAAGATCCTGTCCAACTTCGCCAACATGAAGCGCTGGGACAGCGACGGCATCACCTGGAACGATGAGGTGTGGGTGTCTTGGGACGACAACGACGGCGTGGTGCTGACCTCATGAGTGCCACTGGCTGGATGAACGCCACCGGCTGGAAGCGCTGGGTGCCCGGCCTGCGTTCGGCCGTGATCGCGGCGCCCTACCTGTGGCTGCTGCTGTTCTTCGCGATCCCGTTCCTGATCGTGCTGAAGATCTCGTTCTCGCGCATGGCGGTGGCCATGCCGCCGTATACATCGGTGGTCGAATACGTCGACAACGCGCTGACGCTGAACCTCAACCTCGGCAACTACGTGGCGCTGTTGCACGACAGCCAGTACGCGGTGGCCTACCTGAGTTCGATCAAGATCGCGGTGGTCTCCACGCTGCTCACGCTGCTGATCGGCTATCCGATGGCCTACGTGATCTCGCGCATGTCGCCGTCGGCCCGCAACATCGCGATGATGCTGGTGGTGCTGCCGTCGTGGACCTCGTTCCTGATCCGGGTCTACGCCTGGATCGGGATCCTCGACAGCAACGGCATCCTCAATCGCTGGTTGATGGCCAGCGGCCTGATCGACCAGCCGTTGCACATCCTCTATACCCCGCTGGCCGCCTATATCGGCATCGTCTACTGCTACCTGCCGTTCATGGTGCTGCCGCTGTACGCCAACCTGGTCAAGCTCGACCAGCGCCTGCTGGAAGCGGCTTACGACCTCGGGGCCAAGCCGTGGAAAACATTTTTGACGGTCACCCTGCCGCTGTCGCGCAGCGGCATTGTCGCCGGCTGCATGCTGGTGATGATTCCGGTGGTGGGTGAGTTCGTGATTCCGGAAATGCTGGGCGGGCCGGATACGCTGATGATCGGCCGTGTGCTGTGGAGCGAGTTCTTCAACAACCGCGACTGGCCGGCGGCATCTGCGGTGGCGATCGTGATGCTGGTGCTGCTGCTGATCCCGATCCTGATCTTCAACCGCTCCCAGCAGCGCGCGCTGGAAGGAAAGCTGGCATGAGCATGGCCCGCCGGCGTCCGTGGTTTGGCTGGAGCGTGTTGGCCCTGGGCTTCGCGTTCCTGTACCTGCCGATCCTGCTGCTGATGCTGTACTCGTTCAACTCCTCGCGGCTGGCCACGGTATGGGCCGGGTTCTCGGTGAAGTGGTATGGCGAGCTGTTGCGCGACCGGCAATTGCTGGAAGCGGCGTGGATCAGCCTCAAGATCGCCTTCTGGACCGCCACCGCCTCGATGGTGATCGGGACCATGGCGGCCATGGTGATGACCCGCTTCAAGCGCTTTCCCGGCAAGACCCTGTTCGGCGCCCTGATCACCGCACCGCTGGTGATGCCCGAGGTGATCATCGGCCTGTCGATCCTGCTGATGCTGGTGTCGATGGGGGGGCTGCTGGGTTTGCCGTCCAAGGGCCTGGTGGCGATCTGGATCGCCCATGTCACCTTCACCATCTCGTTTGTCACCGTGCTGGTGTCCTCGCGGCTGCAGGAGCTGGACGTGTCACTGGAAGAGGCGGCGATGGACCTGGGGGCCAACCGGCTGAAGGTGTTCTTCCTGATCACGCTGCCGATCATCGCCCCGGCGCTGGTATCGGGGTGGTTGCTGGCCTTCACCCTGTCGCTGGATGACGTGGTGATTGCCAGCTTCGTTGCCGGGCCCAGCTCGACCACCTTGCCGATGAAGATCTTCTCCTCGGTGCGCCTGGGCGTCAGCCCGAAGATCAATGCGCTGGCCACGTTGCTGGTGCTGGCGGTGTCGCTGGCCGCGTTCGTCGGCTGGTGGTTGATGGCACGGGCGGAAAAGCGCCGCCAGCGCGATATGCAGCTGGCATTGCAGGACAACAGCTGAGCGCAGCCGCCTGTGGTGCCGGGCCCTGCTCGGCACGGGTTTCACCGGTAGATCGTCAGCCGGGCAGGGCTCGGCCTGCACGGCCCGCGCCCGGGTTTACCTGCGCACAACACTGCCGGCGCTACCATTTCCCCATTCATTGAATGCAGGTGATTCCATGGCGTCATACCAGACCATCAATCCCTTCAGTGGGCAGGCCGTGGATACGGTCGAGCTGATGACCCCCGCGGCCGTCGAACAGCGTCTGGCGGCGGCAGAGGCCGCCTTCCCGGCGTGGGCGGCGTCGAGTCTGGAAACGCGTGATGATTACCTGCGAAAGATTGCCGCAGGGCTGCGTGATCGACGCGATGACCTCCAGCGCAGCATGACCACGGGAATGGGCAAGCTGCGCCACGAGGCGCTGGCCGAAATTGAAAAGTGTGCGGCGGCCTGCGGGTATTACGCCGACCATGCCGCCGGTTATCTGGCCCCGCAGCCGATCGCCACCGAAGCCCGGCGCAGCTATGTGCGTTATGAGCCGATCGGCTGCGTGTTCGCGGTGATGCCGTGGAATTTCCCGATATGGCAGGTGTTCCGGTTCCTGGCCCCGGCATTGATGGCCGGCAATGTGGCACTGCTCAAACATGCCAGCAACGTGCCGCGCTGCGCCGATCTGATCGCCGAGGTGGTGGCCGCCGCCGGCGTGCCGGCCGGCGTGTTCGATGTGCTGCATATCGACAACGAGCAGGCGGCCGCGGTGCTGCGCGATCACCGGATCAAGGCGGTGACGCTGACCGGCAGCGAGCGCGCGGGACGCTCGATCGCGGCCAATGCCGGCGACCAGTTGAAGAAATGCGTGATGGAGCTGGGTGGCAGCGATGCCTTCGTAGTGCTGGAAGACGCCGAGCTGGAGAGCACGGTGGCCGCGGCGGTGAGTTCGCGTTTCGACAATGCCGGGCAGACCTGCATCGCCGCCAAACGCTTCATCGTGGTCGAGGCGATTGCCGACGAGTTTGTCCGCCGCTTCGTCGCGGCGTCGCGGCAGCGGGTCTACGGCGACCCGCAGGATGCGGCCACCACGCTGGCGCCGATGGCACGTGCGGACCTGCGCGACGAATTGCACAGGCAGGTGCAGGCCAGCATCGCCAAGGGCGCAAAAGTGCTGCTGGGGTGTGAACCGCTGGCCGGGACCTACGCCGGTTATCCGGCCTCGATTCTCGATCGGGTCGGCCCCGGCATGCCGGCCTACGGCGAGGAATTGTTCGGCCCGGTGGCCGCGATCCTGCGCGTGCGCGATGAAGCCGAGGCCGTGCGGGTGGCCAACGACACCGCCTTCGGACTGGGTGGCAGCGTGTGGACGGCCGATGGCGCGCGGGGCGAGGCCGTGGCGCAGCAGCTGCAGTGCGGGGCGGCGTTCGTCAATTCGGTGGTGAAAAGTGATGCGCGGCTGCCGTTCGGCGGCACCAAGCGCTCCGGCTTCGGCCGCGAACTGGCCGGGCACGGCATCCACGAGTTCATGAATATCAAGACGATCTATGTGGCCTAGGAGCTCCTGGCTGCTGCGCAGAAAAAACCTCAGCCGCGAGAGCCGCGCCGAGAAAGTGCTGGGAAGCACTCTGTAGGAGCCAACTGTCTTGATCATGCGGCCCAACGCATGGAGAGCCTGCGTCGCTCCCGCCCCCGCGTTCGGTTACAGCCAGCGCGCCCGCTTGAACAGGCGGTACAGCGCCACGCAGACCACGCCCACCGTGGTGATCAGCAGCGGGTAGGCGAAGCGCCCCTCCAGTTCGGGCATGAACTTGAAGTTCATGCCGTACCAGCTGGTGATCAGGGTCGGGGCGGCCAGCAGCGCCGCCCACGCGCCGAGGCGTTTGACCGTCTCGCCCTGCGCCAGCGTCACCAGCGACAGGTTCACGCTCAACGCGGTGCCCAGCATTTCACGCAGGGTGTCGATGGCGTCGTTGATGCGCGCGGCGTGGTCGAGCACGTCGCGCATGTACAGCTTCACCTCGTCCTGGATCAGCGACCCCTGGTTGCGCTGGATCTGCGCCAGCGAGTCCTGCAGTGGCGCCACCGCCAGGCGCATCTTGTTGAGCTCGCGCTTGAGCTCGTACAGGCGGATCACTGTGCGCCGCCTGTAGTTCTCGGAAAAGATGTCCTGTTCCAGCAGGTCCAGCGTGTCGCGGAAGCTGTCGGTGATCGGCAGGTAGTTGTCGACCACCGCGTCGAGCACGGCATACAGGCAGAACGACGGCCCCATCGCCAGCAGTTCGGGGTCGCGCTCCAGCCGCGCCCGTACCGGGGCATATGACAGCGATGCGCCATGGCGCACGGTCACCAGAAAGCGACGGCCGAGGAAGGCATGGGTTTCGCCGTAGCGGATGCGCTCGTCCACCACCTGGGCGGTATGCACCACCACAAACAGCGAGTTGCCATAGGTTTCCACCTTCGGCCGCTGGTGCGCTTTGCGGGTGTCCTCGATGGCCAGGTCATGCAGGGCGAACTCCTCCTGGATCTTGACCAGCACCGCCTCGTCCGGTTCGTACAGGCCCACCCAGATGAAGCCGTCGTCGTCGTCGCGCAGCACATCGCTGATGCTGTCCAGGTCCAGGTTGCGGGGGTTTCCCTGCGCATCGTAGTAGGTGCAGTTGATGACGCAGGGCGGATTGCCCGGCAGCGTGGCTTGGGAAGATTGCATCACGGCAGCGTGCGTCCGCGCGCGCCGGCCGGCAAGCGCCGCGCCCCCAGCGTCCATGCCAGCGAAGCATGGATCGGCAACAGCAGCACGATCCATTGCACGTTGAACTGCGGCTGGAACGAAAGCCAGTGGATCGGCAGCGCCAGTGCGGCCGTTGCCGTCACCAGCCACAGCAGCGTGCTGAACCAGCGACCGGGCGGGCGGCTGCGCAGCAGCCGCCAGGCGCCGGGCAACAGCACCACACACAGCGGATTGAGCAGCAGCAGGTTGCGGTTGGCCCAGGTGCCCTGATGCGCGGTGAACCCCCACGCACAGGCCAGCAGCAGGCCGAAGAGGGTGCACAGCAGCCAGAACGGCAATGCGAACCCGGCAATGAGCCGCGGCCGCCGCGCGCCGGAAAGGATGAGGCAAGCCACCCCGCCTCCTGCCAGCAACCATGGCCACCAGTAACGGGCATGTTCGGCTGGCTCGGCGGCCACGCGCTGCGGCAGCAGTTCCTGCTCGGACTGCACCAGCGGGCGGCCCTCGCTGTTGTGGACCTGGCGCAGGCTGTCGGCCAGGCGCATCGGCACGAAGGCCTCCTGCCAGCGTGACAGCGGCTGGTCGCCATAGGGGCCCATGCCGAGGTCGAAGCCCAGCCACATCCACAGTGACGGCGAAGCCAGGCGGATCGATTCGCTGCGATAGGTGTTGCCGCGTGAGCGGCCAGCCAACTGCGATTGCAGGCCGCCTTCCATCGCGCGGTCGAGGGCGTCGCGCACCATGGTGGAGCAGTTGGCGGTGAAATAGTCGTAGCGGTAGCGCGCGTTTTCCGGGCGTGCAAGGTCGGCCAGTTCCGCGGCCAGTGCACGTGCCTGCGTCGGCGGCAGGTCCAGCCACTGGATGCTGGCGCCGCGGCCCTCGTCACGGTATTGCGCCAGATCCTCGCCCAGCGGCAGCGCGACCAGGTAATACATCATTTCGCCGCGCACGAAGCGGCTGATGAAGTCCTTCTCGCCCGGATCGAAATAGCCGAAGTTGTAGGAAATGGCGGTGCCACTGCGCGGGTCGGCAACCACCAGGGCGTCGTGGCCGAAGCGCTCGAAGAAAATTTCCCCCGGCTGCATCGTCACCACGCCGATCCGCGGCGCCGGCGCGGTGGATTGCGCGGCTGCAGCCGGGGCTGCCTGTCCGTCGGGTGCCTGCGCCCGGGAGGCGAACGACACCAGCAGCGCCAGCAAGGCGCAACCGAACAGGGAGAGGCGGCGAAGCGGACGCTGGCGGTTGATCAATCTTCCTCCCCGGTCTCAGGGGGCAGCACGGTGACGTGGAAGGCCTGCACGCGGCGGGCATCGGCACGCGCCACCCGGAACACGAAGCGGTCCAGGGCCAGTTCGTCGCCGGTTTCCGGCAGATGGCCGATGGCCTCGGTGACCAGACCACCAATGGTGTCGTAGTCATCATCCGGGAAATCGGCGCTGAAGCGTTCGTTGAAGTCGCCGATGGCGGTCAGCGCGTCGACCACATAGCGGCCGTCGGCCTGGATGGCGATCTGCGCGGTGTGGTCTTCGGCCTCGTCGTGCTCGTCGTCGATCTCGCCGACAATCTGCTCCAGCACATCCTCGATGGTCACCAGTCCGGCGACGCCGCCGTACTCGTCCACCACCAGCGCCATGTGGTTGCGAGAGAGCCGGAACTCCTTGAGCAGCACGTTGAGCTTCTTGGATTCGGGAATCAGCACCGCCGGGCGCAGCAGTTCGCGGACGTTGCCGGGGCCGTTGTCGGCCACCACGCCGCGGAGCAGGTCCTTGGCCAGCAAAATGCCCAGCACGTCGTCCTTGTTTTCGCCGTGGACCGGGAAGCGCGAATGGCCGGACTCGACCACCTGCTTCATCAGGTCGATGAAGGGGGATTCGGCTGGCAGCGACACCATCTGCGAGCGTGACACCATCACGTCGCCTACGGTCAATTCGGCCACTGAAATCGCGCCTTCCATCATCCGCAGGGTATCGGCCGCAATCAGGCCGTCCTGCTGGGCCGTCCGTAACACGGCCACCAGTTCGTCGCGGGTATGGGGTTCGCCGCCGGAGAAGGCCGCACTCAAGCGCTCAAGCCAACTGCGCTTACGGTCCGCATGCTCCGGGGAGGTACTACTGTCGTCTTCTGACATCTCTGATAGAAACGGCACCCGGCAAACCGGGCGATAGCCGCAAGTCTAGCAGGATGTCCCGCCGCTCCCGCTCAGTTTCCGGCCGGGGTCCGGGTGCTGGCGGCAGGTGTGGCCGGGACCTCGTCCTCGGCCGGCAGGTCCAGGCTGTAGGTGCAGCCGGCCAGGGTCTTGCCCGGGTGGGTCTGGACGTTGGAGACACCCAGGATCACCGATTCGATCAGCGCCTCCCCGGTCTTGGCGTCGATCACATCGCGGCTGACGAGTTCGCGCCCGGCCATGAATTTCTCCGGAGTGTCGTAGCCGACTTCCAGCTCCAGTGCTTTGGCCAACGATCGCGGATCGGCCAGATCGAACACGGCGATGATGGTGCCGCCGGCCATGGCGATGTGCTCGACGCGGCGGCCGAACACGGTGATGGGCGTGTTCAGCACGTATTCGTTCATGAACAGGTTGCCCTGCGGCAGCGGCTGCCAGCCCAGCGCGACCGCTTTGAGCGGATCGTTGGCGATCGGCGCAAGCGCGGCAAAATCGCTGACGCTCTGGCGGCATTCGATCAGCGCCGGCAGGTCGATCGCGGGAGCGGATTTGGCGGCCTGCGCGTTTGCCAGCGGGCAGAGCAACAGCAGGGCCAAGGGCGGCAGGATATTTTTCAACGCGGGGAACTCGGGTTTGTGCCGGAAAGGTCGGCCACGCGGTGGCGTGGTGGCTCGGGGAGCTTCAGCGCTCGCCCGCGTACGGGTCGCCAATGCCGAGCTCGGCCAGGATTTCGCGCTCCAGCTGCTCCATCGCCTCGGCTTCCTTGTCGTCCTCGTGGTCCCAGCCCAGCAGGTGCAGCACGCCATGCACGGTCAGATGGGCGTAATGGGCATTGAGCGCCTTGCCCTGCTCGACGGCTTCGCTGGCGACGACCGGCGCGCAGATCACCAGGTCACCGAGCAGCGGGAACTTCACCCCCTTGGGCAGGCCTTCGGGCAGGTCCGCCGGAAAACTGAGCACATTGGTGGCGTAGTCCTTGCCGCGATAGTGGCGGTTCAGCGACTGGCCCTCCTTGGCATCGACCAGGCGGATGGCCAGGTCGGCTTCGCGGATGCGCCCGTCCAAGGCGGCAGCCACCCACTTGCGGAAACTCGCCGCCGCCGGCAGCCCGGCGCGCGGCAGCGCGTAGCTGATGGCAACGTCGAGGCGGACCGGGCCGCGGGTCACGGGTTCACTCCAGGCTGCACCTGGTGCAGGTCGCGACGGTCGTAGGCGCTGACGATGCGCGCCACCAGCGGATGGCGGACCACGTCGCGCGCGTCGAAGAAGGTGAAGCTGACGCCGTCGACATCGTGCAGCACGTCGATGGCATCGCGCAGGCCCGAACGCACATGCTTGGGCAGGTCGGTCTGGGTCAGGTCGCCGGTGACCACCGCGGTGGAGCCGAAGCCGAGTCGGGTCAGGAACATCTTCATCTGCTCGATGGTGGTGTTCTGCGCCTCGTCCAGGATCACGTAGGCGTCGTTGAGCGTGCGTCCGCGCATATAGGCCAGCGGCGCGATCTCGATGACGTTCCTTTCCAGCAGCTTGAGCACTTTTTCCACGCCCAACATTTCATACAGGGCGTCGTAGAGCGGGCGCAGATAGGGGTCGACCTTCTGGCTCAGGTCGCCGGGCAGGAAGCCCAGCTTCTCGCCGGCCTCCACCGCCGGGCGCACCAGGATCAGGCGCTGCACCCGCGATTCGTTCAACGCTTCCACGGCGCTGGCCACGGCCAGGAAGGTCTTGCCGGTACCGGCCGGGCCAATCCCGAAGTTGATGTCGTGGGTGGTGATCTGGTGCAGGTATCTGGACTGGTTGGCGCCGCGCCCGCGCACGGTGCCGCGCTTGACCTTGATCGCCACTTCCTGGGCCTCGTAAGCACGCTCGGCCACCTGTTCCAGGTGCGCATCATTCAACCGCAGATGGATGGCATGGCTGTCGAACACGGTCTGGGCCGCTTCCTCATACAGCGCACGGATCAGTTTTTCAGCTTCAGTCACGGCTTTTTTGGGGCCGGTCAGGCGGAATATGTGGCCGCGATTGGCCACTTCCACGCCCAGCTTCAGTTCGATCTGGCGAAGGTGTTCGTCAAACGGACCGGCCAGGTTGGCCAGGCGCTCGTTGTCGACAGGTTCAAGGGTGAAATCGTGTTGTGCCAAGGCGGTCATTGCATCCGGCGACCGCCAGTCCAACAGACCGGGCCGCAAGCTGGGGGAAGGAACCACAGGGTAGCGCGGGCGCCCTGCGACGGCTACCGCGCGGCGGCCACGGCACCGCAGTGTCCGGGGTGTTTTGCGCCCGGATGCGGCATGCCGTGGAGCGGCCTGTGCGACGGGCATACACCGGAGCAGCTCATGGGATAAACACCGGTGCCAGGCTGTCGTGCGGCATGAGGCGGGAAAAGGGAAACTGCGGGCACGGACCATTGCCGCGGAGGGGGCTTTTCAACCGGGCGGGCTTCACAGCTGCGGTATCGGGTTTCATCCACAGTGGCTGTGGGCAGACGGTGGCCAAAGCTGTGGATAATTGTTCAGGCGTCAATCACTTCAATGCTTTCCGACGGGTGATCATTTTGTGATCAGGATCGATATTCCGCAGGTGCGCGGTTCCCATGACACGGAGGCGTGCCTGTGCGCCTGCATGGACAGTGCCGCCAATGCGCACGGCAGTGCAGCGGCGAGGACGTCCGGACGGTGGTGGCTGGCCGGCATGCTGGCGCTGCTGGCGGGTTGCCAGGCCGCCGGGGAGCCGGCGCTGGGCACGCTGGAGTGGGATCGCATCAGCGTGCCGGCGCCCGCCATGGAGCAGATCGTGGCGGTGCATGTGCGCGAGGGCCAGCGCGTCAGCGCCGGTACCCCGCTGCTGCAACTGGAACCAACCCGCACCGCGGCGCAGCTGCAGGCGCTGCAGGCGCAGTCCCGGCAGGCCGCGCAAGCGCTGGAGGAACTGCAGCGCGGCCCCCGGCCCGAAACCATCGCCCAGGCACGTGCCAATCTGGCCGCCGCGCGCGCGCAGGCCGCCACCGCCGCCGCGTACTATGCCCGGCTGCAACCGCTGGGGCGGCAGCAGCTGGTCGCCGCCGCTGATGTCGACACCGCGCGCGCCGCGGCGGGCAATGCGCAAGGGTTGATGCATGCGGCCGAGCAGGCATTGCTGGTGCTGGAGCATGGCTCCCGTGCCGAAGACATCGCACAGGGCGAAGCGGCGCTGCGCGCGGTGCAGGCGCAGGTGGAAGGGCAAACCGTGACGCTGCAGAAACTGGACCTGGTGGCGCCACGCGCCGGGCGGATCGATGCGCTGCCGTACCGGCTCGGCGATCAAGCCCCGGTCGGTGCACCGCTGGTGGTGATGCTGGTCGGCGAGCGCCCCTATGCGCGCGTCTACCTGCCGCAGTCGTTGCGTTTGAAGGTCAGCGTGGGGCAGGCCGCACGGATCCAGCTGCAGGGACGCGAGGGTACGTTTGCCGGACGGGTGCGCAGCATCCGCAGCGATCCGGATTTCACGCCGTACTACGCGCTCAGTGGCGCCGATGTCTCGCGCTTGAGCTGGTTGGCCGAGATCGAACTGACCGCCGACAACGCCGCCGCGCGCATGGCGCAGTTGCCGGCGGGGGTACCCGTGCAGGTTGTGTTTTGAACCCGGCGATACCTGTCCGGGCTGACGCGGGCGGCGCCGATTCCGCGGGGCTTGCGATCCGCGTGCGCGGGCTGAGCAAGCGCTTCGGTAACCTGGTGGCAGTCGACAGGGTCGACCTCAGCGTGCCGCGCGGGCAGGTCTACGGCTTTCTTGGGCCCAACGGATCGGGCAAGTCGACCACCATCCGCATGCTGTGTGGGCTGCTCACCCCCTGCGCCGGCGAGATCGAGGTGCTCGGCCTGCGCATTCCCGAGCAGGCCGAGGCGTTGCGCCGGCGGATCGGCTACATGACCCAGCGCTTTTCCTTGTTTGAAGACCTCAGCATCCGCGAGAACCTGGAATTCCTCGCCGCGGTGCAGGGCGTGCCGCGTGCTGCCACGGCCCGCCGCATCGATGATCTGGCCGGACAGTTCCACCTGCAGGATTGCCAGACGCAACTGGCCGGCACCCTCAGTGGCGGCCAGCGGCAGCGGCTGGCACTGGCTGCCGCGGTGATCCACCAGCCCGAGCTGCTGTTCCTGGACGAGCCGACCAGTGCGGTCGATCCCGAATCGCGCCGCGATTTCTGGGAAAAGCTCTTCGACCTGGCCGACGCCGGTAGCACCTTGCTGGTCTCCACCCATTACATGGACGAGGCCGAACGCTGCCATCGCCTGGCGATCCTCGACCAGGGCGTGCTGGTCGCCGATGGCACGCCCGCGCAGCTGACTGCCGCACTGCACGGGCGCACGCTGGAGGTCGGCGCCGCGCAGCCGCGGCAGGTGCAGCGCGTGCTGGCCACGCTGGCCGGCGTGCTCAGCGTGGCCCAGATCGGCAACACGTTGCGGGTGCTGCTCGATCGCGGGGGCGGCAGCCTCGACCAGCTGCAGCAGGCACTGCTCAGTGCCGGGCTGGAAGGGCAGGTGACACCGGTACCGGCCAATCTGGAAGACGTGTTCGTGTCGGCCACACGCGGTCGCCAGGCCCAGCGGCACGGCGCAGCGGAGCCAGGCCCATGAACCCGCGCCGGCTGGGTGCGATCGTGCTCAAGGAGTTGCGGCAACTGCGCCGCGATCGCATCACCCTGGCGATGATCATCGGCATCCCGGTGATGCAGCTGGTGCTGTTCGGGTACGCCATCAATCTCAACCTGCGCCACCTGGATACCGGTATCGCCGACCAGGCCGATACCTCGGCCTCGCGCGCGCTGGTGATGGACATGCTGGCCAGCGGCGTGATCGCGCCAAAACTGCGGGTGGATACGCCGCAGCAGCTGATGGCGGCGCTGCGGCGCGGCGAGATCAGCATCGGTGTGGTGATTCCGCCGGATTTCGAGCGGCGCCGGTTCGAAGGGCGCGAGGCGGTGCAGGTGCTGGTCGATGGCAGCGACACGGTGGTGCAAAGCGCGGCGATCCAGCTGGCGCAGGTGCCACTGGACACGACTCCGGTCAGCAATGACCGGCCACTGCGGTCCGGTGCGATCGCCGGCGCGGGCCAGATCAGCGTGGTCGCGTTCTACAATCCGCAGCGGCGCTCGGCGGTGAACATCGTGCCGGGCCTGATCGGCATCATCCTCACCATGACCATGGTGATGTTCACCGCGGTGTCGATCGTGCGCGAGCGCGAACGCGGCAACATGGAACTGTTGATCGCCACACCGCTCGGCCGCAGCGAGCTGATGATCGGCAAGGTGCTGCCCTACGTGGCGATCGGCATTATCCAGACCACGCTGGTGCTGTTGCTGGGGATGTGGCTGTTCGACGTGCCGGTGCGCGGCAGCGTGCTGGATGTGTATCTGGCGGCGCTGCTGCTGATCACCGCCAACCTGGCCCTGGGCCTGTTGATCTCGACCAAGGCGCAGTCGCAGTTCCAGGCGATGCAGATGACGATGTTCGTGTTCCTGCCATCGATCCTGCTGTCCGGTTTCATGTTTCCGTTTGCCGGCATGCCGCGCGTGGTGCAATGGGTGGCCGAGGTGTTGCCGCTGACGCATTTCCTGCGGCTGGTGCGCGGCATCATGCTGCGTGGCGCGCGGTTGTGGGAATTGTGGCCGGAGGTGCTGGCGCTGCTGGCCTTCATCGGGGTGATGATGACGCTGGCGATCCTGCGCTTCCGCAAACGGCTGGACTGAGCGCCGTCATCGCGCCTAGCCGGTGGCTGCAGGCAATGCGCATGGCTGGGCCGGGCCGCCTCGACTGCTGGCGAACCCCGGACCACGCAGCGGAACGGCCAACCGGCAGGCAACCGCGTCGACCGCCGGACTTCTCCACACCGCTTGTGGACCGCGGCTGGGCAAACGTGTGGACAAGTCGCGGCAACCCAGCCGCGCCAATGCTTTCGAAGGTGTGGTGAAAATACCGCCAGCGTCGGCCGGGATGATCCGGCCGACGCGGGCAGGTGCCGGGTCAGGCGGCGACGAGGCGCCCGCGCAGCGAGTTGCTCAGCGCCTCGGTGATCAGCACATCGACGAACTGGCCGACCAGACGCGGGGGGCCGGCGAAGTTCACCGAGCGCATGTTCTCGGTCTTGCCGGTCAGCTCGTTCGGGTCCTTGCGCGAAGGCCCTTCGACCAGCACGCGCTGCACGCTGCCCACCATCGCCTGGGAGATGCCAGCGGCATGCGCATTGATATGCGCCTGCAGCCGCGACAGCCGGGCGTGCTTCTCGGCATCCGGGGTGGTGTCTTCCAGGTCGGCCGCCGGGGTGCCCGGGCGGCGCGAATAGATGAAGGAGAAGCTCTGGTCGAAGCCCACGTCCTCGATCAGTTTCATGGTTTTTTCGAAGTCGGCGTCGGTCTCGCCGGGAAAACCGACGATGAAGTCCGAGCTGATCGAGATGTCCGGGCGCACCGCGCGCAGCTTGCGGATCCTGGCCTTGAACTCCAGCGCGGTGTAGCCGCGCTTCATGGCGCTGAGGATGCGGTCGCTGCCGGCCTGCACCGGCAGGTGCAGATAGTTGGCCAGCTGCGGCACATCGCGATAGGCATCGATCAGCGAATCGGAGAACTCCAGCGGGTGCGAGGTGGTGAAACGGATGCGGCCGATGCCATCGATCTCGGCGATGGTGCGGATCAGCAAGCCCAGGTCGGCGACTTCGCCTTCGCCGTAAGGACCACGATAGGCATTGACGTTCTGCCCGAGCAGGTTGATCTCGCGCACGCCCTGGGCCGCCAGCTGCGCCACTTCCACCAGTACGTCCTCGAACGGACGGCTGACCTCGGTGCCGCGGGTGTAGGGCACCACGCAGAACGAGCAGTATTTGGAACAGCCCTCCATGATCGACACGAATGCCGAAGGGCCGTCGGCGCGCGGCTCGGGCAGGCGGTCGAACTTCTCGATTTCCGGAAAGCTGATGTCCACCTGCGGGTTGCCCGACTCGCGGCGCTGGCGGATCAGTTCCGGCAGCCGGTGCAACGTCTGCGGCCCGAACACCAGGTCCACGTAGGGCGCGCGCTTGACGATGGCTTCGCCTTCCTGCGAGGCCACGCAACCGCCGACGCCGATGATCACCGGCTTGCCGCCGGCCTTGAGCGCCTTCCAGCGGCCCAGCTGGCTGAACACCTTTTCCTGTGCCTTTTCGCGGATCGAACAGGTGTTGACCAGCACCACGTCGGCTTCTTCCGGGTTGTCAGTCAGTTCCAGGCCCTCGGAAGCGGCCAGCACGTCGGCCATTTTCGCCGAGTCGTACTCGTTCATCTGGCAACCGTGGGTCTTGATGTACAGCTTTCCGCGCACGGGGCCGGACGCCCGGGGCTTGGCGCCAGGCAGGGGGATCAGTTCAGCGGGGGTCATTTCAGTGGCCGGCGCGGCAGAGCCGGCCGTGGCCGACAGGGGAGAGGCGGAGGTCCCGGGCATGGTGCTTATTCCAGACGGGTGGGCGGGCAGGCAGCACGGGGCTGCGACGAGGGCGCCATTGTATCGGCGCGCGGGCCGGGCTGCGCGGCGGCTGCGGTGGCGGTCAGGGCGGGGGCGGCGTCAGCAACTTGGCAATTGGCCGCGGTTTCGGGGAAACTTGCGCCCATGAAGGGGATGTTGGGGTTATCGGGACTGTTGCTTGCAACACTGACGGCTGTGCCCGCCAGTGCCGGCACGCTGTACAAGTGCGTCGGTGGCGACGGCATTCCCAGCTATGTCAGCAAGCGGATCGGCGGCGCCAGCTGCAGTGCGCTCAGCAGTTACACGCCGTCCCGGCACACCCCGCCGCGGCGCCCGTCGGCGGCGCCCACGGTGGCCACGGTTATCCCACCGGCTCCCGCGCCGGCTGCGTCGACTCCGCTGGCAGCATCCATCGCCCCGGCAAGTTTGGATGCCGATTCGCTGGCCGCGCCGGTTCCGGCCAGGCCAAGCAAGACCCAGCGGGTGGTCAGCGGGCAGGTCTACAGCTACATGAAAGACGGGGTGCGCCACTACACCAGCACCCGGCCGCAGCAGGTGGCCAGCGTCGGCGGGCTGCGCACCATCCGCTACAGCTTCATCGAGAAGTGCTACGCCTGCGGCGCCAACCCCGGGGTCAACTTCGGATCGGTGCGGCTCAACACCACCGCCTATCAGGGCGAGATCGCCTCGGCCGCCCGCGAGTTCGGCGTCGAGGAAGCGATCGTGCGCGCGATCATCCACGCCGAATCCGCGTTCAATCCCATGGCGCTGAGCCGGGCCGGTGCGCAGGGGCTGATGCAGTTGATGCCGCCGACGGCGCGCCGGTTCGGAGTCAACGACTCCTATGACGCGTCACAGAACATCCGCGGTGGCGTGCAGTATCTGTCGTGGCTGCTCAAGCGCTTCAATGGCAACCTGACGCTCGCCGCGGCCGGCTACAACGCCGGCGAAGGCGCGGTGGATCGTCATGGCGGTGTTCCCCCCTACAGTGAAACCCAGTACTACGTAAAGCGTGTGGCACAGCTTGCAGAGCGCTACCGCGGCATTGCGGGCACCGCGCAGTAACCGTGTTGCCACCGCCCGTGACAAAAGTCGCGCGCTGTAGTGTTATCGCATTGTGCGGCCGTTAAGCGTTCCGCTACACTCGGGGAAGATACAACGCGCACTGGCCCCCACCAGGACGCGGGCAGCCTCAAGCTACCTAATCAATATCGGAGTGCCGGATGGCCAACGATGGGGTAAACGATCCAGTCAACACGGGACGTCGACGGTTTCTCACCGCCACCACGGCAGTAGTCGGGGCGGTCGGGGTCGGTTTCGCGGCAGTGCCTTTCATCAAGTCCTGGAATCCCAGCGCACGCGCCAAGCTGGCGGGTGTTCCGGTGACGGCGGATATCAGCGCCCTGCAGGAAGGGCAGCGACTGATACTGGAGTGGCGGGGGCAGCCGATCTGGATCGTGAAGCGATCCAAGGCCATCCTTGATGCATTGCATGGGCTTGACGGGCGGTTGCGCGACCCCGAATCCGAGGTCAAGGACCAGCAGCCGGCCTATGTGCTCAAGGGTAATCCGGAGTTCCGTGCGATCAAGCCGCAGATATCGGTTCTGGTCGGGCTGTGCACGCATCTGGGCTGTTCCCCCGATATGGTCGCCGAAATCCGTCCCGAGCCCTACGACGCGAACTGGAAGGGAGGCTACTTCTGCCCCTGCCACAAGTCGCGCTTCGACATGTCCGGGCGGGTGTTCAAGGATGTGCCAGCGCCGATCAATCTGCTGGTGCCACCGCATCACTACAAGGACGACAACACCATCGTCATCGGTGTTGATCCGCAGGGGGCAGCATAAGCCATGGCCAACAATATCCTTGCCCGCACTGCCGATGGCCTGATGAACTGGGTCAATGAGCGCGCGCCCGGTTTGATGCCGGTGTACCGCAAGCATGTCAGCGAGTACTACGCGCCGAAGAATTTCAATATCTGGTACTACTTCGGCTCGTTGGCGATGGTGCTTCTGGTCAACCAGATCCTGACCGGCATCTTCCTGACCATGCACTACAAGCCCAGTGCAACCGAGGCGTTCGCATCGATCGAATACATCATGCGCGACGTCGATTGGGGCTGGTTGATCCGCTATATGCATTCCACCGGTGCCTCGCTGTTTTTCATCGTGATCTATCTGCACATGTTCCGTGGACTGATGTACGGCAGCTACCAGAAGCCGCGGGAACTGGTGTGGATCCTGGGCATGCTGATCTACCTTGTGCTGATGGCCGAGGCGTTCATGGGCTACGTGCTGCCCTGG
This sequence comes from Stenotrophomonas sp. YIM B06876, assembly GCF_030711595.1. Lineage (GTDB taxonomy): Bacteria > Pseudomonadota > Gammaproteobacteria > Xanthomonadales > Xanthomonadaceae > Stenotrophomonas. Next base: position 47,875 of record NZ_JAUJUJ010000008.1, on the reverse strand, counting down.
GGACAGATGTCGTTCTGGGGCGCCAAGGTGATCATTTCCCTGTTCGGCGCGATTCCGGTGATCGGCACGGGGCTGACCGAGTGGATCATGGGCGACTACCTGCCCGCCGACGCCACCCTCAACCGCTTTTTCGCCCTGCACGTGATCGCCCTGCCGCTGGTGCTGTTGCTGCTGGTGGTGCTGCACCTGGGTGCGCTGCACGAAGTGGGCTCGAACAACCCCGATGGCGTGGAGATCAAGAAAGGGCCGAAGGGGAATCGCTGGTCGTCCCTGGCGCCGGCCGATGGCATTCCCTTCCATCCGTACTACACGGTCAAGGATCTGGTCGGGGTCGGCGCGCTGCTGGTGATTGCCGCTTTCATCATCTTTTTTGCGCCCGGCTTTGGCGGCCTGTTCCTGGAGCATGACAACTTCACCGAGGCCAACCGTCTGGTCACCCCGGAGCACATCAAGCCGGTCTGGTACTACACACCGTATTACGCGATGTTGCGGGTGATCCCGAACAAGCTGGGCGGGGTGGCCGTGATGTTTTCCGCAATCGCCATCCTGTTCCTGGTGCCTTGGCTGGACCGGGCAAAAGTGCGCTCGATCCGTTATCGCGGCCTGATCTCCAAGGTCATGCTGGGCACGCTGGTGGTCTGCTTTGTGTGGCTGGGGATCATCGGCTCCGGTCCCGGCACCGATATCCATGAAACCTACATCGGCCGTGTACTGACCTTCCTGTACTTTGCCTTCTTCCTCACCATGCCGATTTGGACCAAGCTGGACCAGGTCAAGCCGGTTCCGGGACGGGTGACGACGCATGACTGACAAATGGATTGTGCGGCTGGCCTGCATGGCCGCCCTGATGTTCTCGGGCTCCGTCTCCGCCTCCGGGCAGGGCGCGCTGCAACAGGCAGGTACCGACCTGACCGATCGTGCGTCGTTGCAGCGTGGCGCGCAGGCCTACATGAACTACTGCTCGGGCTGCCATTCGCTCAAATACCTGCGCTATTCGCGCATGGCCGATGACCTCGGGCTGACCGAGGAAGAGGTGATGAACAACCTCAACTTCACCGGTGCGGCCTATGGCGAGCAGATCCAGGTGGCGATGGCGCATGCACCAGCGGACAAATGGTTTGGCAAGATGCCGCCCGATCTGAGCCTGATTGCCCGCGTTCGCGGCAGCGACTGGATCTACACGTATCTGAAGTCGTTCTACCTGGACCAGTCGCGGCCGCTGGGGTGGAACAATACGCTGTTTCCGAATGCCTCCATGCCCAATCCGCTGTGGCAGCTGCAGGGAATGCAGCATGCCGTGTATGGCGCCCCGGACAAGGTCAGCGGGGAGCGCCCGGTGCTGGGTCTGAAGGTGGAGCAGGCGGGCACTGTCAGCGCCCGGCAATATGATCAGACCGTTCGCGACATCACCAATTTTCTGGAGTATGCCGGCGAACCCGCCGCGCTCAAACGCCAGGGAATGGGGGTGTGGGTGGTACTGTTCCTGGCGTTCTTTACCTTGCTGGCCTATCTGTTGAAGAAGGAATACTGGAAGGACGTGCATTGAGTTAAGTGGCCCCGGTGATTTGCAACGCCGGCATTTGTTTCCACGGTGGTCCGTAGCTGTAGTTGGCATCCGTGGTGTCGGATTGCACACTCGGTAACCGTGGCGACCGCCGGTAATGGGCCGGCGGCGCCGTTTGGCTGGCGGATTCCGGCCGTTGGAGAGCCTTTGATGGCGGCGAGTGTGCGTATGCGAAATACCCTGACGTTGTTCTCGGCCAATGATGATGTCCTCTGCCACCGGGTGCGGCTTGTACTGGCCGCCAAAGGCGTGACCTACGACTATGTCGCGGTCGATGCACAGAACCCGCCGGAAGACCTGATCGATCTCAACCCCTACCATTCGGTGCCCACGCTGGTGGAGCGGGAGCTGGTCCTCTATGCCGCTTCGGTGGTCAGTGAATACCTGGATGAGCGTTATCCGCATCCGCCGCTGATGCCGGTGGACCCGCTGTCCAAGGCGCGGCTGCGTCTGGCGATGCTGCGCATCGAGCACGACTGGGTACCGCAGGTGCAGGCGATCCAGCTGGGCAACAAGACCCAGGCCGAAGCCGGGCGCAAGCGTCTGAAGGAGCTTGTGGCGCAGTCGGTGCCGCTGTTCAAGGCCTCCAAGTTCTTCCTCAATCCCGAAATGAGCCTGGCTGATTGTGCAATGGCGCCGATCATCTGGCGGCTGCAGGCACTGGGTATCCCGTTGCCCAAGGATGGCAAGGCGATCGAGGATTACGGCAACCGGATCTTCCGCAATCCCGGCTTCATCCGCAGCCTGACCGATCAGGAAAAGAAGCTGCGCGAGTTGCCGGTCTGATCGGCATCGGCCGGCTGTATGCCGACTTATCGGCCGCTGCCGACCGCTGTGGATGCACGGGGTTGCCGCGTACACTTGTCACATGACTGAAGAAAATTTTCGCATGAGCAGCCATCGCCCGTACCTGCTGCGGGCGCTGGTGGAGTGGATCAACGACAACGGGATGACCCCGCATGTCATGGTGGACGCCGGTGTGGCGGGTGTGCAGGTGCCGGCCAGCGCGGTGAATGACGGTCGCGTGGTGCTCAATATTGCCGAGCGCGCCGTAATGCGGCTGCATATCGACAATGAAACGCTCAGCTTCACCGCGCGTTTTTCCGGGGTCAGTTTTCCGGTAAGCGTGCCGATTGCTGCGATTCTGGCGGTGTACGCGCGCGAAACCGGGCACGGGATGGCGTTGCCGGACGATATTGCCGGTAGCGACAGTCCGCCGGATGACGATATGCCGCCCCCGCCCGGTCCGCCGGATGACATCCCTGTGGCGGGCAAACGTCCACATCTGCGGGTCGTCAAATAGTCTGGAGACACCACTGGAAAGGCGGCCGTTGGCCGCCTTTTCCATGGCTGTTCAAAAGTGCGTGGACACGCTCGTTGTGGCGGCAGGACTCCGTGGAGCAGCCAGCGAAAGGCGTGGCGGTGCGGCAGATTCAGCCGGCGTCGATGCTTTTTTCGATTTGGCTGACCCGCGCGGCGGACGGGCCGGCGAACGAGACCAGCTGGTCGCCGCGCAACACCATCCGGCCGCTGTGGCGATCGGTGCCATCGTGGGAGTACTCGAAGCGGAAGGTGCGCTCGAACCCCAGCCAGCCGTTGGGCATGCGGCAGAGGCGCAGCCCGGTGGCGTGCGCGCTCTGGTCCAGCCACTGCACATCGGCGGCCTGGCAGGCATTGCGCCCCAGTTCGCCGGCACGCTCGGCCGCGGCGCGCGAGGAGTTCCAGAACGCGTAACCGGCAGCGCCGGCAATCATCAGCAGAATAAGGCTAGGCATGCCGCCACTTTAGGGGGCTGGAGCCAAAAGAGGAACCGGGGCGGCGCCGTGAAATTTGTGGGAGGGACGCGACGGTGGGGTCGGGCGCGGCGATCGTGGTGCGTCAGCGCCTTGCCGGGATGTCCGGGGGCCGAACGGGTGTGGCGACTGCCGGCAGCCGCCCGCTCTGCGGATTGGTGGGCGATGTCGTCGGCGCTGGCGTTGGTGCCGGCGCCGGAGTTGTCACACGCAACTTCAACAGCGCCACCCAGTCCTGCCGGTTGAGGTTGCACTCGTCCTCCTGCCCGGGTGAGCAGCGTTGTTCGAGGGTCGCATCGAGCGGGGCGCCGGCCAAGGGCGGCTGGATCCTGCCAGGGCGGTCCAGCGTCAGCATCCGCATGGCGACGGTGTTGGCGACGTTGCCGCCGACCAGATACAGCGTGCGGTCGCCGCCGACATTGGCGGCAACCACCACTTCGCAGTGGGATTTCCAGTTGCCGGCGCCGCCAGTGGCCAATGCCGTGAGCAGGTCGCTGTAACTCAGTGAATTGCTGCGATCGCGAAGGAAGCACAGCAGGTCGCCCGGAGCAGGCTTTTCCGTCATCGGGTCGGTCAGCCGATAGGGGCCGTCCCGGGACGTGTTGCTCTGATAGGCGGCGCGGATGTAATCGATATGGCGCGGGGAGCGGACAAAACCGGGCGTACCGGCACGGGTCATCACCCAGGAGATGAACGCGGCCGACCAGGGGTTGTCGACCAGGAAGCTGCGGCAGTCGCTGTCGGTATAACGCGCGCCGGGAGCCGCAAAACAGCTTTGTGCACCCGGGATGGCGCCCATGGCGGCCAGGGTGCTGCTTTCGCGCCAGTAACCGGCGACGCGTTGCCAGGCGATCAGGCCGTTGTCGGCGAGATTTTCGCTTTCCGCCTCGGTCACGCTGAGGCTGGCGATGCGGCCGTCGCGGTCGATGAACGGCCGGAACCAGAGCCGGTGTTCGTCGCAGGCGGCGCGCACCACCGCCACGGCAACGCTGCTGAGGCCGTATCGCGGCGGGATATCGCAGACTTCCGCCGCGGTTGCGCTGAGGGCCGGGGCCAGCAGCACGAGCAACCACAAGCAGTTTCTGTACGCCATGGCGCGCTCCTCGACGGGGCGGACCAGCGTTGCAGAAACGACCGTGCCCGGGTCGTGAAATCAGTCGGGCGCTGGCCCGAGCTTCAGCGACAGGTCGATCGCCTGGACGTGCTTGGTCAGCCCGCCGATGGAGATGCAGTCCACGCCGTCTTCGGCAATGGCACGCAGGCCGCGCAGATCGACACTGCCGGAGACTTCCAGCGGAATCCGGCCGGCGGTGATACGCACCGCTTCGCGGCGCATGTCCGGTTCGAAATCGTCGATCAGGATCCGCTCGCAGCCGGCTGCCAGTGCCTCGCGCAGCTGCGTGAGGTCTTCGACTTCCACCACGAGGGGCAGCGAGGGGTAGTGCGCGCGTGCCGCGTGTACGGCGGCAGTGAGCGAGCCGGCCGCACGGATGTGGTTTTCCTTCAGCATCACCGTGTCGAACAGGCCGATGCGATGGTTGTCGCCACCGCCACAGCGCACCGCGTACTTCTGTGCCAGGCGCAGGCCGGGCAGGGTCTTGCGCGTGTCGAGGATACGGGTGCCGGTGCCAGCCACGGCGGCGACGTAGTGCGCGGTGGTGGTGGCAGTGCCGGACAGCGTCTGCAGGAAGTTCAACGAGGTGCGCTCGGCGCTGACCAGGCTGCGGCTGCGGCCGCGCAATATGGCCAGCACGGTGCCGGCGCTGACGTGGCCGCCTTCCGCTACGCGCCAGTCGATCCGCACATCCGGATCGAGGGCGCGATGGGTGGCGTCGAACCACGGGCGGCCGGCAATCACCGCGTCCTGCTTGCACAGCAGGTAGGCGCAGTCGGCGGTATCAGGCAACAGGGCAGCGGTAACGTCGCCGCTGCCGATGTCTTCGGCCAAGGCGCGGGCGACATCGGCTTCAATCAGCGCCTGGGCGGGCGCGGTCGGCGGATGCGGCGCCATTACTTTGCCGGAAAGCCGGCGATCTGTGCGGTGGCGACCGCTTCTTCGGCCAGCAGTACCGGGATGCCATCGTCCACCCGGAACAGCTGTTTACGGTCGCGGGTGACCAGCGCCTCGCGCCAGGGCGCGGTGACGGCGACGCCCTCGGCGTTGACGATGCCGCCGGCGGCGATGGCGCGATTGAGCGCTTCAAGCCCGCTGGATTCCAGTTGGAAAAGCGGCTGGCGGGTATCGGGGGAGCACAGCAGGTCGAGCAGTTTGCGATCCATCTGGTCTTGGTCTTGCGTGGAAGATGGCTAGAATACGTCTTTGAGGCAGGTGACGGCCAATGACCCCCAACCAATCCGCGCCGCTTGTCGGCATCGTCATGGGCTCCCGTTCCGACTGGGAAACCATGCAGCACGCCGCCCAGAAGCTCGATGCGCTGGGTATTCCCTATGAAGTGAAAGTGGTTTCGGCGCATCGCACGCCCGATGTGCTGTTCACCTATGCCGAGCAGGCATCGACCCGCGGCTTGCGGGCGATCATCGCCGGTGCCGGTGGCGCGGCCCATCTTCCGGGCATGCTGGCGGCCAAGACCGCGGTGCCGGTGCTGGGCGTGCCGGTGCAGTCCAGGACGCTCAACGGCATGGATTCGCTGCTGTCGATCGTACAGATGCCTGCGGGTATTCCGGTGGCCACGTTTGCCATCGGCAATGCCGGTGCTTCCAATGCGGCGCTGTTCGCTGCCGCGCTGCTGGCCGTTGAGCAACCGGCCATCGGTCAGGCGCTGGCGGCGTTCCGCGCCCGGCAGACCGAAGATGTCATGGCCAGCGACGACCCGCGCCTATGATCACGGTTGGAATCCTGGGCGGTGGCCAGCTCGCGCGCATGCTGGTGTTGGCCGGAGCGCCGCTGGGGCTGCGTTTCGTGGTGTTCGATCCGGCCGCCGATGCCTGCGCCGGACACGTGGCGCCGTTGCAGGTGGGCGAGTTCGATGACCCGCTCGCCCTGGCCGAATTTGCCACCAAGGTGGATGTGGTCACGTTCGATTTCGAGAACGTGCCGGCAGCCGGGGCCCAGTGGTTGGCCGAGCGGGTGCCGGTCTTTCCCGCGCCCGCCGCGTTGGCGCTGGCGCAGGACCGGCTCAGTGAAAAGACCCTGTTCCGGCAGCTGGGAATTCCACTGCCGCCGTTTGCCGATATCCGCAGTCGTGACGAACTGGCCGCCAAAGTGGCCGAGTTCGGTCTGCCGTGCATCGTCAAGACCCGACGGTTGGGCTACGACGGCAAGGGCCAGTTCCGCATCCGTGAGCAGGCCGATATCGATCTGGCGTGGCAGGCGTTAGGTGCGCAGGTCGAGGTGACCGGGCTGATCCTGGAGGGCTTTGTCGCCTTCGAGCAGGAGCTCAGCGTGGTCGCGGTGCGCGGGCGCGATGGTGAATTCCGCGCATGGCCGTTGACCCGGAACTGGCACGTGGACGGCGTGTTGTCGGCCAGTCTGGCGCCGGCCCCGGTTGCTCCCGGCCAGCACGATGTCGCGATCGGTTATGCCCGGCAGGTGGCCGAGCACCTGGACTATGTCGGCGTGTTCGCATTGGAGCTGTTCTGCCGTGACGGCGAGCTGCTGGCCAACGAGATGGCGCCCCGGGTGCACAACTCGGGGCATTGGACCTGCGAAGGCGCCGAAACCTCGCAATTCGAGAATCACCTGCGTGCCGTGCTCGGCTGGCCATTGGGCGATACCCGGATGCTGGGCCATGCCTGCATGCTGAACTGGATCGGGCAGATGCCGGCGGCGATTGCCGTGCTGTCCGAGCCGGCCGGTCACTGGCATGACTACGGCAAGCAGCCGCGGGCGGGGCGCAAGGTCGGCCACGCCACCTTGCGCGAGGATACTGCCGCCGCCCTGGCCGATGCGCTGGAGCGGGTGGGGCAGGGCCTGGGGCGCGCGGAGCAGGTCGCGCCGGTGGTTGCGATACTGCGTTCCTGAACGCGGTTTTGTTTGCGCGGATTGAATGCCGCGTTTGCTAGCGTCCTTCACGGATCCTGTGGAGGCCGCGTCATGTTGGACTGGAATGATTACCGCACAGAGTTGAAGAGCCGGATTGGCGAATTCGGGAAGCTGTCGCCCGACACGGTCAAGGGCTACGTCACGTTGAGCGATGCCGGGGCGCAGACCGGGCATCTGGATGCCAGGACCCGCGAGCTGATCGCGCTGGCGGTGGCGGTGACCACCCGCTGCGACGGCTGCATCACCACGCACGTGGATGCGGCCCTGAAGCACGGCGCCAGTCGCGAGGAAATCGCCGAGGCGTTGGCGGTAGCGGTGGCGCTCAATGCCGGTGCCGCGCTGGTGTATTCGGCCCGTGTGCTGGATGCGGTTGCCGCGCACGGCTGATCTTGCCGGGCGCGAGCGGCCGGCCCGGTCGACTCAGCGCAGCTGGGCGCTGGCGAAATCCCAGTTCACCAGCTTCCAGAAGGCTTCCAGATAGCGCGCGCGCTCGTTCTGGAAGTCGGTGTAATAAGCGTGCTCCCACAGGTCGCAGGCGAGCAGGGCGCGGCTGGCCCCGGTCAACCGGGTGCCGGCGTTGCGGGTTGCCAGCACCGCCAGCGAGCCATCCGGATGCTGGACCAGCCACGCCCAGCCCGAGCCGAACAGCGCCAGCGCGACCCTGTTGAATTCCTCGCGCATCCGCCGGGTGTCGCCGAAGCTGCGGGCGATGCCTTCGGCCAGCGGGCCGCTCGGCTCACCGCCGCCGCGCGGATGCAGGCACTGCCAGAAGAACTCGTGGTTCCAGGCCTGTGCCGCGGCCTCGAACAGCGATCCCTGGCTGTGGCGGACGATGTCGGCAAGCGGCAGGTCGGCCAGTTCGGTATTGGCGATGCGGGCATTGACCGCATCGACATAGCCGCGATGGTGCCGGCCGTGATGCAGGTCGAGACACGCCGCTGACAGATGTGGCTGAAGGGAGGTGCGGGCGTAGGGCAGTTCGAGCAATTCGACGGGCATGGTCCGTATCATTTTGAGGGAAGGGGCACCGCTACTTCGCCGCGCCGGCTTACAATTGGCAGCTGCGGGAAAGTCTATCCGACCCGGGCAGGCTGTTCGTTCGCATCAGCAGGGAGATTTCGAATGCCGGTGATGGAGAAGATCCAGGCCGAAGTGGAGCATCACCCGCTCGTCCTGTTCATGAAAGGTACGCCGCAGTATCCGATGTGCGGTTATTCCAGCCGGGCGGCGCAGGCGCTGCTTGCCGCCGGCGCGACGAACCTGCGCACGGTCAATGTGCTGGAATTTCCGGAAGTGCGGGCCAACCTGCCGCGTTATTCGAATTGGCCGACGTTCCCCCAGTTTTTCATGCATGGCGAGTTCATTGGCGGCTGCGACGTCATTCTGGAGCTGCTCGAATCCGGCGAGCTCAAGCGGATCGTGGCCGAGGCGGGGGAGCCATGAGCGCGCAGCCGGCGGAGGAACTCCCGGAGCCATTGCGTGGCCGGGTGGTATTGATCGCCGGCGCCGCTGGCGGCCTTGGTGCCGCCGCCGCCCGGGCCTGTGCCGCCGCGGGCGCCACCGTGGTGCTGCTCGGTCGCAAGGTGGCCAAGCTCAATCGCGTCTATGACAGCGTGGCCCGGTCGGGTCCCGAGCCGCTGCTGTACCCGCTCGACCTCGAAGGCGCGGTGCCCGACGATTACGCCGCCCTGGCCGGGCGGCTGCAGACCGAGTTGGGGCGGCTGGATGGCGTCTTGCACTGCGCCGCCGAGTTTGCGGGGCTGACCCCGTTCGAGCAGGGGGATCCGGCCGCGTTTGCCCGCGCAATCCACATCAACCTGACCGCCCGCGCCTGGCTCACGCAGGCCTGCCTGCCGTTGCTGCGCCAGCGCGACGATGCGGCGGTGGTATTCGCCCTGGACGATCTGCAGCGTGTCGGCCAAGCCTACTGGGGCGGTTATGGCGTGGCCCAGCATGGGCTGCGCGGGTTGCTGGAGTCGTTGCAGCACGAACTGGTCAACAGCCCGGTACGGGTCTGCGGGGTGCAGCCGGGGCCGATGCGCACCGGGCTGCGCGCACGCGCGTTCGTCGATGACGAGGATATGTCCGCCGCCGACCCGGCCGCCTATGCTGCCGCCTGCGTCAACCTGCTTGCCCCCGCGGGCGCGGCCTGGCGTGGCCGGGTGCGGGATCTGACGGCGTGACGATTCTTTCGGCAGCGCTGCTGCTGTTCCTGATCTTGGACCCGCTGGGCAATATCCCGGTGTTCCTGAGCCTGCTGCGGCCGCTGCCGCCCAGGCGCCAGCGCATCGTGCTGGTGCGCGAACTGGTGATCGCACTCGGCGTGCTGATGGCCTTCCTGTGGGGCGGCAAATACGCACTGGAACTGATGCACCTGCGCCAGGAGTCGGTCGCCATTGCTGGCGGCATCGTGCTGTTCCTGATCGGTATCCGCATGATCTTTCCGCGCCCGGAGGGGTTGATGGGCGCGATACCGGACGGTGAGCCGTTCATCGTGCCGATGGCTATTCCGCTGGTGGCGGGTCCGTCGGGAATGGCGGCGGTGATGCTGATGGGCAGCAATGAACCCGGGCGCCTGGGGGACTGGAGCCTGGCGTTGCTGCTGGCGTGGGGCGCGACAGCGGCAATCCTGATGTCGGCCACCTTGCTGTACCGGCTGTTGGGGATGCGTGCATTGAGTGCGCTGGAACGGCTGATGGGCATGTTGCTGGTGGCTATTTCAGTGCAAATGTTTCTCGATGGAATTACCGCATATCTGCGCCTTTCTTCTTGAGATATGTCATTAGATTCAATGAGATAGCGCTATGTTGCGATGCGGTAATTGCCGTCATGCCGCCGTCACAATCCCTCTATATTGTGTTAACCTACTGTTAACCGTTGCGGCTGAAACCGCGCCGGAAGGTATCCCAGATTCAAGCCGATCAGGCGCCCAGTCGACCCTGGGGCTGATGGATCGCGTTTTTCTCTTTCTCAATCGCTAACTCGTGTCGAGGCTACCCAAAAAATGAACCACCCACGCATCAGGATGTCCAAGCTTGCTCTTGGCCTCGTGGCCGCGCTTGCCGCTGCTCCCGCCTTTGCCCAGAGCACCTCCGCCGGTGTCGGCGGCCAGGTCCTGTCTTCCGCAGGCCAGCCTGTGGCAGGCGCGGAAGTCACCATCACGCACGTCGAGTCCGGCACCGTCAGCCGTGCCACGACCGATGCGGCTGGTCGCTACAACGCCCGCGGTCTGCGCGTGGGTGGTCCGTACAACATCACCATCACCAAGCCGGGTGAAGGCACCAAGACCGAAGAAGGCGTCTACCTGGCGCTGAACCAGTCGGCCACGGTCAATGCCTCGCTGACCGGTGATCTTGCCGCCAAGACGCTCGAGTCGGTGCAGGTCACCGCGATTGGCGGTGGTTCGGAAGTGTTCAGCGCCACCAAGATGGGCTCGGGCACCAGCATCGACCAGGTTGCGATCGAGTCGCTGCCGTCGATGAACGGCAACATCCAGGATTTCATGCGCCTGGATCCGCGTGTGACCTTCATCGACCGCGCGTCCGGTTCCATTTCCGCCGGTGGCCAGAACCCGCGCTTCAACTCGATCTCGATCGACGGCGTGTCCGCCTCCGATACCTTCGGTCTGGAAGGCAACAACATGCCGACCAAGCGCCAGCCGGTGTCGATGGAAGCCATCGAGGCGATCGACATCAAGCTGTCCAGCTATGACGTCAGCTCGCCGTCGGCCTCGGGCGCGACGGTGAACGCGGTGACCAAGTCCGGTACCAACGAGTTCCATGGTTCGGTCTACGGCTACATGCGGGATGGCAACTGGTTCGGCAAGAATCCGGAAGGCAAGAAGTTCGCCGGTTTCGACGACGAGCGCACCTACGGCGTGACCTTCGGTGGCCCGCTGGTCAAGGACAAGCTGTTCTTCTTCGCCAACTATGAAAACTACCTGCAGTCGGCGCCGGGTACCGACCTGAGCGGCACTGCGCTTGGCAAGGCCAATGCGGTCATCACCGATGCCGACATCGCCCGCGCCCAGCAGATCGCCGACAAGTACGGCTTCAATGCCGGCGGCCTGTCCAGCAACGGTGATACCGAGCTGGAAGAGTACGCGCTGAAGATCGACTGGAACATCAACGAAAACCACCGCGCCAACGTGCGTTACAGCAAGCTGGACCAGAACAAGCTGCGCGTGCAGGGCATGGGCACTTCGTCGGTTTCGCTGAGCTCGTACTGGTATCAGCACCAGAAGACGGTCGAGTCCTATGTCGGCCAGGTGTTCAGTGACTGGTCGGACAACTTCTCCACCGAATTCAAGGCGTCGTACCGCGATTTCAGTTCGGTGCGTGTGACCGACAGTACCGCTCCGAGCATCCGCGTGTTCTTTGGCGGCACCGAAGCCTCACCGTCGGGCGATTCGATCTATCTGGGTACCGAAGCCAATACCCAGGGCAACACCCTGATCACCAAGACCTGGGATTACTCCGGTTCGGCGACGTGGACGCTGGGTAACCACGATATCAAGTTCGGCTTCAACTACAGCGACAACGATATCTACAACTATTTCGGCGCCAACTCGTGGGGCACCTACACGTTCTTTGGCCTGGACAACTTCGCAGCCGGCCGTTACAGCAGCTATAACACCAGCGTCGAGACCGCGCCGGGTTCCATTGCCGCCGCCTACGCCAGCACTAATCTGGGTCTGTTCATCCAGGACACCTGGTATGTGAACAACAACCTGACCTTGACCTACGGTGTGCGCGCCGACCGTCCTGACGTCGACAAGGATCCGGCTTACAACGCTGCGGCGTCGGCCTATTTCGGCTACAACAACAGCAAGGTGTTCGACAGCAAGTTCCTGATCCAGCCGCGCGTCGGTTTCAACTACACCTTCGACAGCGACCGTCCGACGCAGATGCGTGGTGGCGTGGGCCTGTTCCAGGGTGATGCGCCGCAGGTGTGGATCAGCAACAGCTTCAGCACCACCGGTTTCAACTACACCTCGTACAACTTCACCAGCTTCAATCCGGCCTATCCGTTCAACCCGGATGGCGTGAACCAGAAGGATTCGTTCCCGGCCACGGGTGGTTCGCTGGGCGCACAGAACGTCAATTTCGTCGCCAACAACTTCAAGCTGCCGTCGGTGTACAAGGCCAACCTCGCGTTCGATCACGAACTGCCGTGGTACGGCCTGGTCGCCTCGGCCGAAGTGGCGTTGACCCGGGTCAAGGACGGCCTGTACTACCAGAGCCTGAATATCGGCAAGGTGCCGGTGCCGGGTGACGGTCCCGTGCCGGCGTTCATCGGCCCCGATGGCCGTGAGATGTATTACAACCCGGGCAAGGTGGGCCCATGGGGCAGCGGCGATGCCCGCTTCGGCCGCAATACCGCGTACAACAACGTTTTCCTGATCGACAACACCGACAGGGGTGGTACCAATCAGGTCACGGTGAGTCTGACCAAGCCGTGGAGCATGGACAGCGACTGGTCGTGGAATCTGGGCTACACCTACACCCGCGCCAAGGAAGTGGGCAGCCTGACCAGCTCCACCGCCAGCTCGGGTTGGGGTTACCAGTACGGCTTCAATGCCAATGACGGCGCTCAGACCACCGCGCGTTACGAAATCCGTGACCGTGTATCGGGCAGCCTGAACTGGAAGCACAACTTCTTCGGCGATTACCAGACCCGCGTAGGCATGGTGTATGAAGGCCGCAGCGGTCGTCCGTTCAGCTATGTCTATGTGAATGACGCCAACGGCGACAGCCGTACCGCCAACGACCTGTTCTACGTGCCGAACCGTGGCGATGTGCTGTTCGGTTCGTATGTCAACGGCAAGTTCGTTGCCGATGCGGCCATGGAGCAGCGCTTCTTCGAATGGCTGGAGGCCAATCCGTCGCTGGCCGGCTACAAGGGTCGCGTGGCTCCGGCCAATGACTTCCGCACCAGCTGGATCAACACCTTCGACGTGCGTATCAGCCAGGACCTGCCGGGCTTCATGAAGGGCCACAAGTCCGAGATCTGGCTTGATATCCAGAACGTGGGCAACCTGCTCAACAAGAAGTGGGGCAACATCTACGATTACGGCTTCTTCGCCGACGCACGCGTCGCCTCGCTGCTGGGCATGGAGGGCGGCAAGTACGTCTACAACTTCAACCGTGCCGATGCGCCGACCATCGCCAACAACGACGCTGACGGCTTCGACACGGGTGTGTCGCAGTGGTCGCTCCAGCTGGGCTTCAAGTACAAGTTCTGATCGGCTGGCTGATCGGTCGTAAACTGGAAACGGTCGGGGCAACCCGGCCGTTTTCCTTTTGTGGAGAGCGGCGCTACAGTCGCTGCTCAAAGAAGAGAGCGGTTATAGATGGAAATGAAGAAGAGCGAGATGGCGGTCCGCGCACTGCCGGTCCAGGATGCGCGGATTTACCCGCGCGGCGGGCTGGATGTGTTGTCGCGGGCGGAGGTGGCGCGTCTGCGCGACGCATCCACCGGCGGTATGCACGAGCTGCTGCGCCGTTGCGCGCTGGCGGTGCTGACCAGTGGCAGCGCCTCGGATGATCCGCGCGCCGCGCGTGATCTCTACCCGGATTTCGATATCCAGGTCACCCAGCAGGACCGCGGGGTGCGCATCGACCTGAGCAACGCGCCGGCAATGGCGTTCGTCGATGGCGAGATCATCCGCGGTATCGCCGAACTGTTGTTTGCCGTGGTCCGCGACCTGGCCTACATGGCCATAGAGCTGGGCCCGGAATACGCCTCGGACCTGGAATCTTCCGATGGCATCACCAACGCGGTGTTCGGCCTGCTGCGCAACGCGCGCATCCTGCAGCCGAGCGAGCCGAATCTGGTGGTGTGCTGGGGCGGGCACTCGATCTCGCGTGACGAATACCTCTACACCAAACAGGTCGGTTACGAGCTGGGATTGCGCGGTCTGGACATCTGCACCGGCTGCGGCCCGGGAGCGATGAAGGGACCAATGAAGGGCGCGACCATCGCCCATGCCAAGCAGCGCAAGACCACCACCCGCTACATCGGCATCACCGAGCCGGGCATCATCGCCGCCGAGTCGCCGAATCCGATCGTCAACCACCTGGTGATCATGCCCGACATCGAAAAGCGCCTTGAGGCGTTCGTTCGTATCGGCCACGGCATCATCGTGTTTCCGGGCGGTGTGGGCACCGCCGAAGAAATCCTCTACCTGCTGGGCATCCTGCTGCGCGAGGAGAACAAGGGGCTTCCGTTCCCGCTGATCCTCAGCGGCCCGACCATTGCCGCACCGTACTTCGAGCAGATCGACCGCTTCATCCGGCTGACCCTGGGTGACGAGGCCGCCAGCCGCTACGAGATCGTGGTGGGCGACCCGGTCGCAGTGGCGCGCAAGATGGCGCAGGGCATCAAGCGGGTCCGCGAATACCGGTTGGCGCAGAAGGATTCGTTCTTCTTCAACTGGTCGGTGGACATCCCGCTGGACTACCAGCAGCCCTTCGTCCCCACCCACGAAGCCATGGCTGCGCTCAACCTGCACCAGGGCCGGCCCGCCGATGCCTTGGCCGCTGATCTGCGGCGCGCGTTCTCCGGCATCGTTGCCGGCAACGTCAAGGAGGATGGCATGCAGCGTATCGAACAGCACGGCCCGTTCCAGATCCACGGCGACCCGGACATGATGCAGGCGCTGGACGAACTGCTCCGCGCGTTCGTGGGCCAGCGTCGCATGAAGATTTCCGGCGAGTACCGGCCCTGTTACCGGGTTGTGACCTGAGGGTTTGGCGGCAGGAGGATGGTCGCGACATAGCGGCCGTCTTCCACGTAGGTTTCCAGTCGGCCCTTCTCGCGGGTCATGGCTTTCAAGCGCGCGCGCACCGATTCCAGTCCGATTTGGTGGCCTTGAGTAAGTGAAGCGGAGGGTGATACGGGATTGGTTATCGCAATTTTCGTGTAGCCATTGTCGTTGGAGACTGAGATTTGCAGCGTGCCACCCAGCGGAAAGGGTTCGATGCCGTGGCGGATGGCGTTTTCGACCAGAGGTTGGATTGAAAGCGAGGGTAGTGTTACAGCGGCGATCAACTCGGGTAAATCCCAGACGACCACCAGTCGCTGTCCAAGGCGTAATGATTCGATTTCAAGGTAGCGCTTTGCAAGCTCCAGTTCCTCCCCAAGGGTGATATTTGAAGGGCTTGCAAGAGCGGCGCGGAAAAGGTCGGCCAAGTCCAGCAGCAGGCGTTCGGCCTGTTCCGGGCGTTGCTGGATAAGTGCCACTCCCGTATTGAGGGTGTTAAAGAGGAAGTGGGGTTGGATCCTCGCCTGCAGTGCCTCAAGTCGCGATCGTTGGGCATGGATGGCGAGCTGTCTGGCGCGGAGGTGGTTCTGGATCGCGGCCAATCCCAAGAGCCCGACCGTCAGCGAGATTCCCAAAAATCTCACAAACAGGGAGTGCCATCCTCCTGCGGGCATCGCCCAGAATTCGTGCAGCAACAGCCACGCCGAGGCGCTGACCAGGCTGCTGGCAACAATCAGCAGTAGCAGGGCCGTATATGCGACATAGATCGGGCGTAGCCGGACAAGCTGCCGTCGCAATAGATACAGCGAGCCAAGTGTCAGCAATGACACCCACTGGATAATCAGCGAGGTCAAGCCGAAATAGGTCAGCCGGTCATTCTCGACCCCAGGTGCCAATGTCAACACCAGCGCCAGGCCTTCCCCGGCAAGCAATATCCAGACAATCACAGAGGCTTGCCAGAGAGCGTCCAGCTGGCTCTGCGGTGGCGGCGTTCTACGCATGTTTCAGATCCCCAAGGGGAGTGTGGCGAGGGCGGCCTATGATGCCTTGTTGAAGCGGCACATGGCGGTTTCGGCCGTTCGAGTCACTCGGCCTGCCGTTTGTCGGCACTACCGTGGTCTTGTGGTGCCGGTGTGCTTATTGTGTGCTGGGATCTACTCTAGGGCTGGATATGCGTCGGGAGTACTTGGGGAAAGAGGTGCCGCACAGCGGTGATACCGGGAAAGTAGAGCGTGGGTTCTCATTGATCGAGCTGGTTGTGACCGTCGCGGTCCTGGCCATTCTTGTGGCAATGGCAGTGCCCAGTTTTACTTCGCTGATCAATTCCAACCGGTTGACCTCACAGGCAAATGACCTGGTGGCGTCATTGCAGTTGGCGCGCTCGGAAGCCGTGCGTCGGAACCGCTCGGTGACGTTGTGCAGGACAACTAACGGAACCGCCTGTGCCGGAGCTGTGGGCAAGTGGGATCGCTGGATTGCGGTGGTACCAACGGCGGCCGGTGCGGTTGAAGTGCTGCGTGACAGCTCCATCAAGCAGCCACTGCAGATCACTTCGGCGGTGGATCGAATTACCTTCCGGCCTGACGGATTGGCACGGGACGCCGGCGGTGCACTGCTGGTAACCAGCTTGAACGTGTGCATGGCTACTTCAACGCCGGCGCAGAACCAGCGTGTACTGGCAGTGGGTTCGGGTAGCCGCATGTCAATCACGAGTGCGTCCGGTGCTGGGGCATGTCCTTAATGAAATGCCGTAATTACAGGAGTCAAGAAATGTCCTTGCAGCGCTCGGTTGCCCCGGGCCGGACCCGCCAGCATGGCGCCGGTCTGCTTGAGGTACTTATTGCGGTGTTGATCATGGGTATCGGAATGTTGGGCGTCGCTGCGATGCAGGCGACTGCATTGCGGAACAGTCAAGGCGCTCTGGAGCGTAGCCAGGCAGTCGTGCAGAGCTACTCCATTCTGGATGCGATGCGCGCCAACCGGGATGCAGTCGTAACCGGTAGCTACAACACCGCCGGACTTGCCTGTGTGGCGCCAGCTGCAGGTTCACTGGCACAGACTGATGTGCGACTTTGGATCACCTCGCTCAAAGCGACGCTGGGGGATGGGGCCGCCACGTGCGGCGGGGTCAACTGCAATGGCACCGACTGCTCCATCACGGTCCAGTGGGACGACAGTCGCTCGTCCGATGGGGCTGCCGCAGGCAGTGCCACCTCGCAGATCATTACCAGGGCCCGGCTATGAAGAAGCGCTCATCCTTTGGTTTGTTTGCTGCTCCGGGCAAGATGCGGGGGCTTACGCTTGTTGAGTTGATGATTGCCCTCCTGCTCGGGCTGCTGGTAGTGGGCGCGGCCATCGGGATATTCCTGTCAAACAAGCGCGCCTACGCCACCACCGAAGGACTCGGTCGGGTGCAGGAGAATGTAAGGACGGCCTTTGAGTTGATGGCGCGTGATATCCGCGAGGCCGGAGGCAATCCTTGCGATGTGGATCTTCCCGTTGCGAACGTGATCATCAATGGTGCCACCCAGTGGTGGACGAACTGGGGCGTGGGCCTGCAAGGGTATGACCAGGGGGCGTTGCCGGGCAGTCTGGCGGGGACTGATGCCATCCAGTTGCTTTCAGCCGGCGATGAATCGGTAACGGTTACCGGGCACGCTGGGACCACCTTTACCGTCGCTGCGCATCCTTATGTGGCGGGCGAAAACTTGATGGTTTGCGATACGCAGCAGATGGCGCTTTTCAAGGCCTCCAGTGTGGCGGGTACGACGATCGGCCACGCGTCATCCGGTGGTAATTGCAGCGACAGCCTGGGAACGGTGCCCGCGGCGTGCGCCGCAGGTGCACCAGCGTATCTCTACAAGGAGAATGCCGTGATCAGCCAGCTGCATGCGTCGCGCTGGTACATCGCAGGCAATGGGCGCGGCGGCACTTCGCTTTATCAGGCCACCAATGGCGCCGCGGGACAGGAGGTCGCAGAGGGTGTCTCCAACCTGCAGCTTACCTATCTGCAACCTGACGCCGACGCTTCCAATTATGTGGCGGCGGATGCCGTCACCAATTGGGGGCAGGTCCGTGCCGTGCGAATTGTCCTTGGGCTGACGGGTACCGAATTACTGGGGACCGATGGGCAGCCTTTGCGCCGGCAGCTTGAGCACGTTGTTACTTTACGGAATCGGAATCTATGAACAGCGCCTTGTTTCGCAAGAGTTGGCGTAGTCAGCGGGGCGTCTCGCTGGTTGTCGTGCTGTTGCTTTTGCTGGTGATGACCTTGCTGGGTCTTGCTGTGCTCAGAAGTACCCTGCTTGAAGAAAAAATGAGCGCCAATCTCTATGACCGCAGCCTGGCCTTTCAAGGCGCGGAATCTGCGCTGAGGCAGGCCGAAGTGTTGGTGAGGGATAACGCGCGGGCTGGCGTGACGATCGGCTATGACTGCTCGCTTCCAGGGCGTTCCTGTCCGGTGGTGCCGGTTAATACCTATAGCGGGAATGTCGCAGGATGTGCAGCCAACGACCAGAACTGCTGGATTGACGGGACTACGCAGCAGGCCATTTCGGCAGGTGCGCCGCAGTATTACATCGAGTATTTCGGCAAGCGCGATAGCACCGACACCTTGAGCCTGGGCTCAAGCGCAAATGCCAACCAGTATGGCGGCGGCGGCGGGGTGCAACTTGAGTCTTTCTATCGGATCACTGCCCGCAGTTCCGATCCTGCGCAGGCTGCGGATCGTGCGCTTGTGGTGCTCAAATCCAACATCGTGGTCAAGTGACTAGGCTGCATTCGCTCACGTCGGCGTCCTCCGAGCTCGCCATGAGGTCTATATGAAAACCAATTCCGCAATAAAAAAGAAACTCCAGGCGAATTTCATGTCCAGGGGGTTCGCATTCCTTGTTGGTGCACTCGCGGGGCTCAGCTCGATGTCCGCCAGCTCGGTGGAGATCGCGCAGGCGCCGCTTTATATTGGCAGCGAAGTTCCAGGTAATCTTGCTCTTGTTCCTTCGGTAGAATACCCGACAATCGATAGCCAGGCGAATATCGGAAATTATGACAATTCCCGAAATTATATGGGCTATTTTGATGCCAAAAAGTGCTATGGCTATAATTATGATAGTGACGAGAGTAAGCGCTATTTTTACCCGGTAAAGGTTGTAAATGGGCGCGACTGCACGGGTGATGGCTTGTGGAGTGGTAACTATCTTAGCTGGGTGGCAACGCAAACAATCGACCCGTTCCGTCTCGCGCTAACCGGTGGTGACCGGGTAAAGGACACGGTGGATGAAACCTGGCTCCAGAAGGCCCGGCATGATGGACAGGGGGAATATAAGGATCGTCGTCTTCCGGGAAGTGGCGATAATGCCGCGCTGGTAAAACAGGTTACTGCTTCGAATTGGAAAAATATCACTGTCAGAATTCAAGGCCTTGGTAATAAGATGAATTTTACCAATACCGGTACTGTGAATAGTGGCACTGTAGTTGACTACAATCCATCAAAGCACCTATTGAATGACAGTGATAGTAAGGTTGTGTACCAAGTTAGTGTGCGTGTAAAAGTTTGTGTTGCTGGTATGCTTGAAGATAATTGCGTTAAATACTCTGGTGGATACAAGCCTGAGGGGTTGGTGCAGGAGTATTCGCAGAAGATTCGTTTCAGTATATTTGGCTACCTTAATGATTCCACTACCGCTCGAGATGGTGGTGTGATGCGTGCGCGACAGAAGTTTGTGGGCCCGAATTCTCACTATCCGGAATTGGGTGTGGTCGCGAATTCTGCGGCTGAATGGAATCCGGTTACTGGGCAGCTTATTGATAATCCGGATGGCGTGGATGCTAAGAATACTGATGCTGCGGTTGTTAATAGTGGTGTCATAAATTATTTGAACAAGTTTGGCCGAATGACTCCGAAGGTTCCGAAGTCATATGATCCGGTAAGTGAGCTCTATTATGCGGCCATCCGCTACTTCAAAAATCTGGGCAATGTTTCGCAGTACTCAAATATGACTGGCAGTGCGGATGCCAAATACCAGTTGGCTGATGGGTTTCCTGTTATAACGGCGTGGGATGATCCCATTCGATATAGCTGCCAGGTAAACGCCATTCTGGGAATTGGCGACGTAAATACGCACGTCGATGGCAATCTTCCGGGTAGTACCTATCGCGGAAATGAGCCAGCTACTCCAGCTTTGGTTGCTGCGGATAAAACCGTTGATGTGTCTGTCATGACCAACAAGGTGTTTGTCATGGAAGGAATTAATAAGAAGGCCTCGGACCAGTTTACCGGGCGGAATAATACGGCATATATTGCCGGTCTGGCCTATGATTCCCATACGAGGGATATTCGCCCGGATGACGCTGCGGTTCCGCAGACAAAAGGAAAGCAGACCGTCTCCACTTATTGGGTGGATGTCCGTGAAAATCAGGTTCTTCTAGGCAAGGCCAGTAACCAGTATTGGCTGGCGGCCAAATATGGTGGCTTCAACGTACCAGCCGGATTTGATCCGGATACCCGTACCGCCGCTCTTCCGGATTCGCTGTGGACAACGACGGGTGACGTGCTGTCCACCGGTGATAAGCGTCCTGACAACTTCTATGTAGCCAGCGAAGCGGACAAGATGGTGGAAAGTCTGACGCTTGCGTTCAAGAACATCATTCAGGAAATGCAGGGCTCCGGCAGCTCGTTCGCCAGCAACACGACCAAGTTGGAGGCCGGGGCAATGACCTATCAGGCCCAATTCTATGGCGGTAGCTGGGGTGGTGAGTTGACCGGGTATAACGTCAATGTTTCTACCGACGATAAAGCGCCCGCACTGACTGCAGCATGGTCAGCCACAAGTCAATTTCCGTTGTGGGGGCCACTCAATAGCACGGTAGTGGGTGGCAAGGCTGCGCGTAAAATATTCTTTGCCAATGGTGCTTCGCTGAATAGCTTTGAAGCCGGAAAGCTTGGTGGCACCCCGCTGGCATCCGCAAGTGCGGACGAAATCAATTATTTGCGTGGCGACCGATCCAAGGAAGCACCCGCGGGCAAGTTTCGTGCGCGCCGCAGTGTCCTGGGTGACATTGTGAATTCACAGCCGGTATATGTGGGCACTCCAAACAGTCGTCTTTATCTTGGCCAGTCATTCTCGGGTGCATCGACCTACGCTTCGTTTGTGGCGGCTAATACCTCCAGCAGCCGCATCCCGGTGGTCTATGTGGGTGCGAACGATGGCATGCTGCACGCGTTTAATGCCAATACCGGTGCGGAGGTGTTTGCTTTCGTGCCCACCGCGTCGATGGGTAAGTTGATCGGTGCCAAGGGATATACCGATCCCGATTATCCGCATAGCTATACGGTGGATGGTGATCTGACTGTTGCCGATGTGTATACGGGCGGGTCCTGGAAGACCGTGTTGGTGGGCAGTCTGGGGCGTGGTGGCCGCGGCCTGTTCGCGCTGAACGTAACCAATCCCACCGCACCTTCACTGTTGTGGGAAAAGAGCGCCACCGATATTCCGGCGTTGGGTAACAACCTTGGGCAGCCGATCATTGCGCAGCTTGCGGATGGTGACTGGAGGGTGCTGGTTGGCAATGGGCCCAACAGTACGGGCCAGCGCGCGCAGCTGGTGATGGTCAGTCTGACGAATGGCGCCGTATCCACCATTGATACTGGGGTGGGGTCGGATAACGGGTTGTCGGGTATCAATGCGTGGTCGTCAAACAACAGCGGCTTTGTCGATACAGTCTATGCTGGCGACAATCTTGGGAATATGTGGAAGTTCACCGGCCTGACCGGTGCGGGTGCCTCCCAGAAGCTGTTCGCTGCGGGGGCTTCGCAGCCCATTACCGCGACTCCGCTGGTGGCCAAGAATCCTGCCACTGCGGAAACGTGGGTATTTTTTGGAACTGGTCGTTATCTGAGCTCCGCCGATATCGCCAGCAAGGCGGTGCAGAGCTGGTATGGGATAATAGATAAGGGTGCCTTGCCTGTCAGTAAGGCCAATCTGCGCAGCACGGCGATTCTTGCTGAAGGGTCTGTCAAAGGCGTCAACGCCAGAGCACTGGAGTCCTATGCTACCGCTGGCTTGAACGGCTGGTATCTGGATCTGGTGTCACCTGGTACTGGTGGTCAGCGCGGTGAGCGTATGGTCGAGCCGAATTTCTTCCAGGGACTGGCGTTGATCGGCACCACCCGCATACCGGACTCGAATGATGTCTGCAGTCCCAGTGGTACCGGCTTTACCATGGCCATTTCGCCGTTTACCGGCGGTCGGCTCGCGCAGACATTCTTTGATGTCAATGGCGATGGGGCGTTTAACAGTGGTGATACTTTGAACGGAGTGCCGGTGTCGGGCATTGGTTATGACAGCAGCCCGAACAACCCGATTTTCCTGGGTGACACCATGTATACCGGCTTGGATGATGGTAGTAGCAAAGTGATCAAGACCAACGCGTCCTCCATGAATGTCCGGCGTGTTTCGTGGCGTGAACTTATCAGGGAGTGACTGAGATGATGATTCCGATGATCAAAGGGGGGCGCGATAGCGACTCCCTGTTGCCGGCGCGGTCCAGGGTGGCTGGGTTTACCTTGATCGAGTTGATGGTCGTGGTGGCGATCGTGGCGATTCTCTCCGCCATCGCGTTACCCAGCTATCAGGCGCATGTAATAAAAACCCGGCGTGCGACTGCTGCTGCATGCTTGCAGGAACGAGCGCAATTCATGGAGCGCTTTTACACGACTAATATGACTTACGCGAATGCCCCAGCGCCGGCACAGTGTGGGCAGGGTGTGGACGATTTTTATGTGATTGCTTTCAGTGCTGCGCCGGCTGCGAAAACTTACGCCATCACTGCGACGCCTACTGCCAAGCAGAAGGATGGAAAGTGCGGGACGCTATCCATTGATGCCAAGGGTGCTCGTGGCAAGACCGGCACGGCGGCTACTGCGGGTGAGTGCTGGTAATGCCAAAGAGGCACTTGCGCTGATCATTCCGCAAGTGAGCGTCACCGAGGCGCCCACTTGTAGAAGGTGCAAAAAAAAAACCTGCCGTAAGGCAGGTTTTTTCATTTGGCGCCCGAAGTTGGACTCGAACCAACGACCCCCTGATTAACAGTCAAGTGCTCTAACCGGCTGAGCTATTCGGGCGAGGTGCGCATTGTATTGGTGCATGTAGGGATGTGCAATAGCCGCAGCGCGGTCATGGATGTTCCCGCCTACGGGCAAGGCGTCGGTTGTGTCGGGCGGGCGAGTCGCGCGCGGCCCGCATTGTTGATGATGATCTGGTTCAACAGCCGTTTTTGCGTGCAGATGCTTACGGTGAGGTTGCTCCCCGAACTCCTCCCGTCCTGCAGATAGCGGACCTGCGGTCGGCCGGTGGTTGAGGTGATGCTGATGCCGGTATTCGTAGCTCTCGATTCCTTCCAGATGATGTCGCTGGCACTGTCGGGGCGCTTGTTTCCGCGGGGGTCGAAAAATACGATCCAGCCGGAGCTCCAGTCGGAGCCGGCAATGCAGGTGCTCATATCGGCGGATGGGCAGACCGAGGTGGTCGCGCGGTGAGTCACCGCGTGGGTGCGCGCCAGATGCAGATGGGTGACGAGCAGGTTGGTGGCGGCGATGCCACGTTGGCGACGGCTGAACTCGCTCAGGGAGGGTGCGGCGATCGCCAGGGTGACCGACAGGATGGCGACGGTGATGAGGGCTTCGATCAGCGTGAACCCGTTGCCCGGGAAGCGGCCGTCAGGTGGCGTCCTTGCCATGATCCTTCCTGGATTTGCCCTGTATCCGGGCACATGGGCATGTTGCGTTCCCGCTTCGGGCCCGCCATTCGGGCGAGGGCGGGTTGGCGGGTAGGGAAGTTCCTTGTCCGGCTGTCATCCGCAGGCTCGCTATACTTGACAACCCCCGCCGTTGACGTCGCCATGACCGACCGTTTCGAGCTCGTTTCCCCGTATTCGCCGGCAGGTGACCAGCCCGCGGCCATCGACAAGCTGGTTGCCAGCTTCGAGGCAGGGGTGGCCAAGCAGACGCTGCTGGGCGTCACCGGGTCCGGCAAGACCTACACGATCGCCAACGTGATCCAGCAGGTACAGAAGCCGACACTGGTGATGGCGCCAAACAAGACGTTGGCCGCGCAGCTGTACGGTGAGTTCAAGGCGTTCTTTCCGCACAACGCGGTGGAGTATTTCGTCAGCTATTACGACTACTACCAGCCCGAGGCCTATGTGCCGTCGTCGGACACCTTCATCGAGAAGGACAGTTCGATCAACGAGCACATCGAACAGATGCGGCTGGCAGCGACCAAGACGCTGTTGTCGCGGCCGGACGCGATTGTGGTGGCAACGGTGTCGGCGATCTATGGCCTTGGCGCTCCGGAGGACTATCTGTCGATGCGGCTGATCCTGTCCAAGGGCGAGCGCATCGATCAACGCGACCTGATCAGGCATCTGACGCAGTTGCAGTACACGCGCAACGAGTACGAGTTGCACCGCGGTACGTTCCGCGTACGTGGCGAAGTGATCGATGTGTTCCCGGCCGAGCTGGACGGTGAGGCGGTGCGCATCGAGCTGTTCGATGGCGAGGTGGAACAGCTGAGCATGTTCGATCCGCTGACCGGCGAAAGCCTGCGCAAGATGATGCGTTACACCATCTACCCCAAGACCCATTACGCCACCACGCGCGAACGCGTGCTGGCCGCGGTGGAAACGATCAAGGTGGAAGCGAAGGAGCGGGTGGAGCAGCTCTATTCGCAGAACAAACTGGTCGAGGCGCAGCGGCTGGCCCAGCGCACCCAGTTCGACCTGGAAATGATGGCCGAGGTCGGCTACTGCAACGGCATCGAGAACTACTCGCGGCACCTGACCGGCAAG
Organism: Stenotrophomonas sp. YIM B06876; assembly: GCF_030711595.1. Classification (GTDB taxonomy): domain Bacteria; phylum Pseudomonadota; class Gammaproteobacteria; order Xanthomonadales; family Xanthomonadaceae; genus Stenotrophomonas. The sequence continues at coordinate 22,904 of NZ_JAUJUJ010000008.1, read as the reverse complement.
GCGCCCGGGGAACCGCCGCCGACCCTGTTCGACTACCTGCCGGCCGATGCATTGCTGGTGGTCGACGAATCGCACGTGACGGTGCCGCAGGTCGGTGCCATGTACAAGGGCGACCGCTCGCGCAAGGAGACGCTGGTGGAGTTCGGTTTCCGCCTGCCTTCCGCGCTGGACAACCGGCCGCTGCGGTTCGAGGAATGGGAGGCGCGCTCGCCGCGCAGCATCTATGTGTCGGCCACACCGGGGCCATACGAGTTGCGTGAATCCGGCGGCGAGATCACCGAGCTGGTGGTGCGGCCCACTGGATTGATCGATCCGGTGGTGGAGATCCGCCCGGTTGGCACCCAGGTCGATGACGTGATGTCCGAGGTGCACGAGCGCATCAAGCTGGGCGACCGCGTGCTGGTCACCACGCTGACCAAGCGCATGGCCGAGAACCTGACCGAATACCTGGGCGAGCACGGCATTCGCGTGCGTTACCTGCATTCGGACGTGGACACGGTGGAGCGGGTGGAGATCATCCGCGATCTGCGTCTGGGCAAGTTCGATGTGCTGGTCGGCATCAACCTGTTGCGCGAGGGTCTGGACATGCCGGAGGTGTCGCTGGTCGCCATTCTGGACGCCGACAAGGAGGGCTTTCTGCGCTCGACCGGCTCGTTGATCCAGACCATCGGTCGCGCGGCACGCAACGTGCGTGGCAAGGCCATCCTGTATGCGGACCGGATAACGCGTTCAATGCAGGCGGCGATCGATGAGACCGACCGCCGTCGCGCCAAACAGGTCGAGTACAACGAAGCGCACGGCATCGTGCCCAAGTCGGTGGCGCGGCCGATCGTGGACATCCTGGAAGGGGCGCGCACGGAGGCGGGCGGTGACAGCCGTTCCGGCAAGGGGCGCGGGCGGCGTGTGGCCGAAGAAACGACGGATTACCGCTCGCTTGGACCGGCGCAGGTCGCCGCCCGGCTCAAGGCGCTGGAGCAGCAGATGTACCAGCACGCGCGTGATCTCGAGTTCGAGGAGGCGGCGCGCATCCGTGACCAGATCCGGCAGCTGAAGGAGGCCAGCCTGGGCTGAGGCGGAAAGATTGCTGAAATTTTGCGAAAGCTATTGTTCTTCGCAAACGGCTGGACTAAGATACGCGCCCCGCAACGCACAATTCATTGCGGGAATACGGGCGGTTAGCTCAGCGGTAGAGCACTACCTTGACATGGTAGGGGTCACAAGTTCGAACCTTGTACCGCCCACCACTTCAGTTCGGAATATCGGGCGGGAAGTGGGTATCGAAAAAGCCGGCCATCGTGCCGGTTTTTTGTTGCCTCGGGAAAAGTGATGGGGCTGCCTGCGTTGGCGTTGTGCGTGTTGCCTTGCCGGCGCCACTTACAGTTATTCGCGATCAGCGAGGGCGCGCGGGTCTTCGTCGCGCCCATAGCCGGCGCATCGACCGGCCGCGGTGGCAGGCGCCCGCGGCGCAGGTAGGCTTCAGGCCGGTTGCGGCGCATTCATGCCTTGATTGGTTTAAGATCATTGCCTCCGCAGCAAGGCAACAAGGTGGCCCGCGCCAAGCGCCGGCCGAGCGTGTGACATGAGCACTACCACCGTCCACCGCTGAGTACTGCCGACGGCCGCTGACAACAGGCGCCCGCGTGGCGCCTTTTTTATTCGCCACGCGCTTCCCCTTCGAATCCATATTCCCTGGCCCATTACGCGGGCCATCAGCCAAAGCACAGACATGATCGCGATCACGCTCCCCGACGGCAGCCGCCGTGAGTTCGAAAACCCCGTCAGTGTCATGGACGTCGCCCAGTCGATCGGCGCCGGCCTGGCCAAGGCCACCATCGCCGGCTCGGTGGACGGTGTGCTGGTGGATGCCGTTGATGTCATCGACCACGATGCCAGCCTGCGCATCATCACCGCCAAGGACGAGGAGGGCGTCGAGATCATTCGCCATTCCTGCGCCCACCTGGTTGGCCATGCGGTCAAGCAGCTGTATCCGGAGGTGAAGATGGTGATCGGCCCGGTCATCGCCGAAGGCTTCTACTACGACATCTACTCCGAACGCCCGTTCACCCCGGAGGACATGGCTGCGATTGAAAAGCGCATGGCCGAGCTGATCGCGCAGGACTACGACGTCATCAAGAAAGTGACGCCGCGCGCGGAGGTCGTCGAGATCTTCCAGGCGCGGGGCGAGGACTACAAGCTGCGCCTGATCGAGGACATGTCCGCCGACATCCAGGCCATGGGCATGTACTACCACCAGGAATACGTGGACATGTGCCGCGGCCCGCACGTGCCCAACACGCGTTTTCTGAAAGCGTTCAAGCTGACCCGCATTTCCGGTGCCTACTGGCGCGGTGATGCCAAGAACGAGCAGCTGCAGCGCATCTACGGCACCGCCTGGGCCGACAAGAAGCAGCTGGAGGCCTACATCAAACGCATCGAAGAAGCCGAAATGCGCGACCACCGCCGCATCGGCAAGCAGCAGGAGTTGTTCCATCTGCAGGAAGAAGCGCCGGGCCTGGTGTTCTGGCACCCCAAGGGCTGGGCGCTGTGGCAGGTGGTCGAGCAGTACATGCGCAAGGTCTATCGCGACAGCGGCTACGGCGAAGTGCGCTGCCCGCAGATCCTGGATGTATCGCTGTGGCAGAAGTCCGGCCATTGGGACAACTACCAGGAAAACATGTTCTTCACCGAGTCGGAAAAGCGCACCTATGCGCTCAAGCCGATGAATTGCCCGGGCCACGTGCAGGTGTTCAACCAGGGCCTGCACAGCTACCGCGACCTGCCGATCCGCTATGGCGAATTCGGCGCCTGCCATCGCAATGAGCCGTCGGGCGCGTTGCACGGCATCCTGCGCGTGCGTGGTTTCACCCAGGACGATGGCCACATCTTCTGCACCGAGAGCCAGATCGAAGCCGAAGTCACCGCGTTCCACCGGCAGGCGCTGGCGGTGTATGCCGCGTTCGGTTTCGACGATATCCAGATCAAGATCGCGCTGCGCCCGGAAAAGCGCCTGGGCGATGACGACACCTGGGACAAGGCCGAAGGCGCGCTGCGCGCGGCGCTGTCCAGCTGCGGCGTCGAGTGGCAGGAGTTGCCGGGCGAGGGGGCGTTCTATGGTCCCAAGATCGAGTACCACCTCAAGGACGCGATCGGTCGTACCTGGCAGCTGGGCACGATGCAGGTCGATTTCATGATGCCCGGCCGCTTGGGCGCCGAGTACGTGGACGAGAACAGCCAGAAGAAGCATCCGGTCATGCTGCACCGCGCAATCGTCGGTTCGATGGAGCGCTTCATCGGTATTTTGATCGAGCATCACGCTGGCGCATTCCCCGCCTGGCTGGCGCCGACCCAGGTGGTGGTGGCCAACATCACCGACGCACAGGCCGATTACGGCGACGATGTGCGCAAAACCCTTGCGGGGCAAGGCTTCCGCGTGATCGCCGATTTGCGTAACGAGAAAATCGGCCGTAAAATCCGCGAGCACACGCTGCAGCGGGTGCCCTATCTGCTGGTGATCGGTGATCGCGAGAAGGAGGAGGGTGCCGTGGCCGTGCGCACGCGGGCGGGTGAGGATCTGGGTACGATGTCTGTCCAGGCCTTCATTGGCCGCTTGCAGGCCGAGCGGACGTTGTAAGCTGCAGCAAGCTAAAGCCCGGCCCTGGTAGAGAGCTCTGCTGGGGCCGGTTCGATTCCACTGGGAGATTGCAACATCAGTACCCCTGACAACAAACAGAACCGCAAGAATCAGGAAATCCGTGTGCCGCGCGTGCGCGTGATCGGTAGCGACGGTGAAATGCTCGGCGTGTTGACGCGCGACGAAGCACTGTCGAAGGCTGAGGAGGAAGGTCTGGATCTGGTCGAGATCCAGCCGCAGGCCGATCCGCCGGTGTGCAAGATCATGGACTTTGGCAAGTTCAAGTTCGAAGCGCAGAAGAAAGCGAACGAAGCCAAGAAGAAGACCAAGCAGGTCGAGATCAAGGAAGTCAAATTCCGTCCGGTCACCGATGACGGGGACTACCAGATCAAGCTGCGCAAGATGCGCGGTTTTCTGGAAGATGGCGACAAGATCAAGGTCAACATCCGCTTCCGTGGCCGTGAGATGAGTCACCAGGAGCTGGGGCGTGAAATGGCGGCCCGCATCGAAAGTGATCTTGGTGAGGACATCGTGATCGAGTCGCGTCCGCGCCTGGAAGGCCGGCAGATGGTCATGATGATTGCGCCGAAAAAGAAGTGAAGTCTGTGCGGCGCCGTGCCGCCGCTTCGCAGCCGCCCGGCGTCCCGCGTCCGGGCCGGCTTCGCGGAAAAGGGTGTTTCAGCGCCTTTTCCATTTCCCTGTTGGCAGCGGTAGCCGCCCCGTGACCTCGGTGATGCCTTTTGGCGCCGATGATTGCAAGGTGGTGTGGCCGCAGGCATAATAGGCGGCCCGGTTTTCCGGGTTTGTTGTTTGAGTTTCAACAGGACCTGCCTCGATCCTCCAGGGATCCGGGGCTTACAAGCAGGCAAGGGCACGGACGGAAAGTGTGGCAATGCCACCGCCCTGGTCAGTAAAAAAAACACCATCAAGGACATAGCAATGCCCAAGATCAAGACCAACCGGGCGGCGGCCAAGCGTTTCCGCAAGACCGCCTCCGGGAAGTACAAGTGCGGCCACGCCAACCGTAGCCACATCCTCACGAAGAAAGCGACCAAGCGGAAGCGGAACCTGCGTCAGACGAATCACGTCCGCGCAGAAGACGCAGGCCGTCTGGACCGTATGCTTCCCTACCTCTGAGGACTGAACCATGGCACGAGTAAAGCGTGGTGTGCAGGCGCGTCGCCGCCACAAGAAAGTATTGGATCTGGCAAAGGGTTATTACAACGCCCGTCGCAAGGTCTTCCGTGTTGCCAAGCAGGCCGTCATCAAGGCACAGCAGTACGCCTACATTGGCCGTAAGCAGAAGAAGCGCAATTTCCGTTCGTTGTGGATCGTCCGTATCAATGCGGCGGCCCGTATCAATGGTCTGAGCTACAGCCGTTTCATGAACGGCATGCTGAAGGCTGGCATTACCCTGGATCGCAAGGTGCTGGCGGATATCGCCGTGCACGATGCGGCCGGTTTTGCCGCGCTGGCTGAGAAAGCCAAGAGCGCTCTGGCGGCATAAGTCCATGCCCCGCCGCTGCCGTTCACGCGCAGCGGTTTGAGGGTGAGGCAATGCATGGGGAAGGGCGCAAGTCCTTCCCCATTCTTTTTTGTATTGGTCGATGCGCGAGCAGCGTGCCGATCAGGCAGCGGTGGCGACGGGTGTCGGCCCGGCGCAGATCGCGATGGCAAACCGACTCGAGGTTCCGTCGATCCATGAGTGACATCCAATCCCTGACGGCCCAGGCGCTGGCCGACGTGGCTGCGGCACAAAGCCCGGAAGTGCTGGAAAACCTGCGCGTTGCCCTGCTGGGCAAAAGCGGCAGCATCACCGCCCAGCTCAAGCAACTGGGAGCGCTGCCAGCCGATGGGCGCAAAGCGGCCGGCGAGGCCATCAACCGTGCCCGCGATGCGGTTTCCACCGCGTTGAGCGAGCGCAAGACGCTGCTGGAAGACGCCGCACTGGATGCGCGCCTGGCGGCCGAATCGATCGATGTCACCCTGCCGGGACGGCAGGGCGAACGCGGCGGCCTGCATCCGGTGACGCGTGCGCTGGAGCGCATCACCGGCATCTTCGGCCGGTTGGGTTACGAATTGTCCGAAGGCCCGGAGATCGAGGACGACTGGCACAACTTCGAAGCGTTGAATTTTCCGCCGCACCATCCGGCGCGCGCGATGCACGACACGTTCTATTTTGGCGATGGCCGCCTGCTGCGTACGCACACCTCCGGGGTGCAGGTGCGCTACATGGGCGAGCACGCGCCGCCGCTGCGGATGATCGCCGCGGGCAAGGTCTATCGCAGTGACAGCGACCAGACCCATTCGCCGATGTTCCACCAGGTTGAAGGCCTGCTGGTGGATGAACATTCGACCTTTGCCGACCTCAAGGGCACGTTGTCCGAGTTCGTGCGTGCGTTCTTCGAGCGCGACTTCGAAATGCGGTTCCGCCCGAGCTATTTCCCGTTCACCGAGCCGTCGGCCGAAGTTGATATCGCCTGGCAGCAGGAGGATGGCAGCACCCGCTGGCTGGAGGTGCTGGGCTGCGGCATGGTCCACCCGAATGTGCTGCGCAACGTCGGCATCGATCCGGAGCGCTACACCGGCTTCGCCTTTGGGCTCGGGGTGGAGCGTTTTGCGATGCTGCGCTATGGGGTGAACGACCTGCGCGCGTTCTTCGAGAACGACGTGCGGTTCCTGCGGCAGTTCGCGTAAGCGGCCGCACGATACATCGGGATGCGTGGCCCCGGGCGCGTGGCGCTGGCGGCGCGGACAATGACAGAAGGCAATGGCGGGCGATCGGCTCGCCCGAGGTGACAATCGATGAAATTCTCCGAAAACTGGCTGCGCAGCCACGTTCCCACCACCGCATCGCGCGATGAGTTGAGTGCGGTCCTGACCGCCATCGGGTTGGAAGTGGAAGAGGTGACCGCGCTGGGCGAGGGCCTGCAGCACGTGGTGGTGGCGCGGATCCTCTCCGCCGAGCGTCATCCCGAAGCCGACCGGCTGCAGATCTGCCAGGTCGATGCCGGGCAGGGCGAGCCGCTGCAGATCGTCTGTGGTGCGCCGAACGCACGCCCGGGGCTGGTTGCGCCGCTGGCGATGATCGGCGCGCAGATCGGCGAGTTGAAGATCAAGCCGGCCAAGCTGCGCGGCGTGGACTCCAACGGCATGCTGTGCTCGGCCAGGGAATTGGGGCTGGACAGCGATGCTTCCGGCTTGTTCGAGCTGCCCGCCGATGCGCCGGTTGGCCAGACGCTGGTCGGATATCTGGGGCTGCCGGACGCCAGTATCGAGATCAAACTGACGCCGAACCGCGCCGACTGCTTCAGCGTGCGTGGCATTGCCTTCGATGTGGCGGCCGCCTGTTCCAGCGAAGTGTTGCCGTTCGCGGCCACGCCAGTGCCGGCGGTGGGCACGCGCGAGTTGCAGATCCAGCTCGATGCCGGTGCCGAAGCGCCGCGTTATCTCGGGCGGGTGATCGAAGGCGTCAACGCCGCCGCCGCGACCCCGCTGTGGATGGCCGAGCGCCTGCGCCGCAGTGGCGTGCGTCCGGTCTCGCTGCTGGTGGACATCACCCAGTACGTGATGCTGGAGCTGGGCCAGCCGATGCACGCCTACGACCTGGCGACGTTGCAGGGTGCGATCGGGGTGCGGCGCTCGCGTGCGAGCGAGACCCTCAAATTGCTGGATGGTCGGGACGTCACTCTGGATGACAGCTTCCTGGTCATCACCGATGCCGATCGTCCTGTGGGCCTGGCCGGCTTGATGGGCGGCTTTGATACCCGCGTCACTGATGACACCACGGCGGTGTTCCTGGAAGCGGCGCATTTCGCGCCGGCGGCGATCATGGGCCGTGGCCGCAAGTTCGGCCTGCATACCGATGCCGGCCACCGCTTCGAGCGCGGGGTGGATCCGGCGCTGCCGCGTGATGCCATTGAATACGCCACCCGGCTGGTGATCGACTTGGCCGGCGGTACGCCTGCGCCAGTGACCGAAGCGGTGCGGGCCGCCGATCTGCCGGTGCCGGCGACCATCCTGCTGCGACGCGCCCGTATCGGCCGGGTGCTGGGGGTTTCGATTGCCGACGCCGAAGTGGAGCGCATTCTGCGGGCGCTGGGCATGCAGGTCGTGGCGTCCGCCGAGGGTTGGCAGGTCACCGCGCCTCCCCGTCGTTTCGATATCGCCATCGAAGAAGACCTGATTGAAGAGTTGGCGCGCATCCATGGCTACGAGAACATTCCGACCACACTGCCGGGTGGGGCCGCGCGGATAGCGATGCCCAGCGAGACCCGGTTGGACGAGGCGAGCGTGCGTCGCCAGCTGGTGGCCCGCGACATGCTGGAGACGATCAATTTCGCTTTCGTCGACGCCGGCCTGCTTGCGCAGTGGGAGTTGGAGCAGTCGCTGGTGACGCTGGCCAACCCGCTGTCGGCCGAACTGGCGGTGATGCGGCCGCAGTTGTTGCCGGGCCTGGTGGCCGGTCTGGGACGCAACGTGGCGCGCCAAGCCGGACGCGTGCGCCTGTTCGAGCTGGGGCGTGTGTTCCAGGCGCAGGCAGGCGATGGCCAGCCTGCGCCGCTGGAGACCCTGCGCGTGGCGGCGGCGGTGTGCGGTGATGCCCAGACCCAGCAATGGGGCGTGACGTCCCGCAAGGTCGATTTCCATGACCTCAAGGGCGACCTGGAATCCCTGGCATTGGCGTCTGCCGCGGTGCTGGAATTCCGTCCGGCGCAGCGCCCGTTCGGCCATCCGGCGCGTTCGGCCGATATCTATCGCGAAGGTCTGTGCATTGGCTGGATCGGCCAGTTGCACCCGCGTCTGGCCAGGGCGCTGGAGATCGATGTCGATGTGCTGGCGTTCGAGCTGGATCTGGCGCCGCTGGTGGCCCGCACGTTGCCGCATTCCGGTGAGCTGTCGCGGTTTCCCTCGGTTCGCCGCGACCTGGCGTTCCTGGTGCCTGAACAGGTCAGCTGGGCGGCGCTGTCCGCGACCATCCGCCAGTCGGTCGGGCCGCTGTTGCGTGATGTCATCCTGTTCGATCGTTATGTCGGCCAGGGCGTCGAGCCGGGTTTCAAGAGTCTCGCTATGGGCTTGATTTTGCAGGACAAGTCGCGCACTCTGACGGACCACGACGTGGACGCCGTGATGACTGGAGTGGTGGCCGCCATCGAGCGTGAACATCGCGCGCGGATTCGAGGTTGAGGCGGAGATACAGGGGGCAGGCATGGCATTGACCAAGGCGGAGATGGCAGACCGGTTGTTCGACGAAGTCGGTCTGAACAAGCGCGAAGCCAAGGAGTTTGTCGACGCGTTCTTCGATGTGTTGCGCGATGCATTGGAACAGGGACGTCAGGTGAAGCTTTCCGGCTTCGGCAATTTCGACCTGCGGCGCAAGAACCAGCGCCCGGGCCGCAATCCCAAGACCGGCGAGGAAATTCCGATTTCCGCCCGTACGGTGGTCACCTTCCGTCCGGGCCAGAAGCTCAAGGAGCGGGTGGAGGCATATGCTGGATCCGGGCAGTAATCGCGAACTTCCGCCGATTCCGGCGAAGCGCTACTTCACCATTGGTGAAGTCAGCGAGCTGTGTGACGTCAAGCCGCATGTGCTGCGTTATTGGGAAACCGAGTTTCCCAGCCTTGAGCCGGCCAAGCGCCGCGGCAACCGCCGTTATTACCAGCGCCACGATGTGCTGATGGTGCGGCAGATCCGCGGTCTGCTCTACGAGCAGGGCTATACCATCGGGGGCGCGCGCCTGCGCCTGGAAGGCGAGGGCGCGAAGGAAGAGTCCGCGCTCAGCAACCAGATCATCCGCCAGGTGCGGATGGAGCTGGAGGAAGTGCTGCAACTGCTGCGACGCTGAGGCGGCAGGCTGCATGCAGGTTCGCGGCGCAATCCGCCAACGGCTGCAGCAATGGTGTCTGTAGTGGAGTGGCGCGATGGCGTTGGAAGCAGTGAGGCAATTGCATCGCCGCTGGTCCATTGCGCGATCAAACCCGTTATAATCACCGGCCGGTCACCATGGTGACCGGAACGCAATTCAAGTTCGGGGCGTAGCGCAGCCTGGTAGCGCATCTGCCTGGGGGGCAGAGGGTCGTCGGTTCAAATCCGGCCGTCCCGACCAACAATTGCAACGGAACAAGGGCTTGCGCAGCGATGCGCGGGCCCTTTTTCATTGCGCCCGGCAGCGCAGCCCCCGTATCTGGTGACTGCTGTCCTGTGCTTTGCCAGGGCGCATGGAGGGTTTTTCGGCGGCCACGCCGGTCGCAAAGAAAAAGGCCGCGCCTGGCGGCGCGACCCTTGTGTATTCCGGCTGTAGTGCGGGGGAACGGATTATTTGTGCTGTTTGCCGGCGCCGGGCGAGTGCTGCTCCTTGTGGCCGTGTTCCTTGCGCTCTACCTGCTGTTGCTGCTGGCCATGTTGTTCGCGCTTGGGATCGTTGGCCGCAGGCTTTTTCGGCTGGCTCGGGGTGTGCTTGGTGTCACTCATTTCGTCCTCCACTGCGATGGACTCACCGCTCCAACAACGTATGCCCCCCGTTGTTACTGCATTGTGTTTTTCGGTCGTGTGCGCTACAGGCACGTCGCGCGTTGCGCAGGCCGTCGTGCCTGGTTTGAAGCGGAGCGGGCTGCTCCACCGCGCAACCTGATCGCATGGCCGGCGGCAACAGGAAAATACCCGTGGCGTGAAATCGACCCGCTGCAGCGCGGCCGGCGGTGGCGGTACTCAGCCGGCGGCGCTGACGGGTGCTTTGGCGTCGCCAACCAGGAGCGGCCAGCGCGCAAGTACGGCGCGGCGGATGCCAGCGGCATCGATGCCGGCTTCCGCCAACAGGTCCTCGCGGCTGGCGTGGTGCTGGAACGCATCGGGCAGGCCCAGGTGCAGTATCGGCATCAGGACCGCTTCGGCGTTGAGCAGCTCCGATACGCCTGAACCCGCGCCGCCGGCGACCACGTTGTCCTCAATGGTGACAAAACCCTCGTGACGCTTGGCCAGATCAAGCAACAGGCTGCGGTCCAGGGGTTTGATGAAGCGCATGTTGACCACGGTCAGGCCCAGCTCGCGACCGACCTGTTCGGCCGCGGCCACGGTGGAGCCAAATGCCAGTAGCGCGATCCGCGAGCCATTGGTGCGCAGTTGCGCCTTGCCGATCGGCAAGGTCTGCAGGTCGCGGCCGGCGTCCACGCCGGTACCACTGCCACGGGGATAGCGGACTGCGGCCGGACCGCCGTGTTGCAGGCCGGTGCTGAGCATCTGCCGGCACTCGGCTTCATCGGCCGGCGCCATGACCAGCATGTTCGGCACGCAGCGCAGGAAGCTGAGATCGAGATTGCCGGCATGGGTGGCGCCATCCGGGCCGACCACGCCAGCGCGGTCGATCGCGAACAGCACGTCCAGATCCTGGATCGCCACGTCATGGACCAGCTGGTCGTAGGCGCGTTGCAGGAAGGTGGAATAGATCGCCACCACCGGTTTTGCGCCCTGGGTCGCCATGCCCGCGGCCAGCGTCACCGCATGCTGCTCGGCGATGGCGACGTCGAAATAACGTTGCGGATATTCCTTGCTGAAGCGCACCAGCCCGGAGCCTTCGCGCATGGCCGGGGTGATGGCCAGCAGCCGGGGTTCGGCGGCAGCGGCGTCGCACAGCCAGTCGCTGAACACGTCGGTATAGGTCGGTTTCTTCGGCGCGCTCTTGGTTGGCAGGCCCTTGCTCGGATCGAACGGGCCGACGGCGTGGTAACCGATCTGGTCATCCTCGGCCGGCTCGTAGCCTTTGCCCTTGGTGGTCATGATGTGCAGCAGGTGCGGTCCCTTCTTGCCCTTGAGGGTCTTGAGCGTGGACAGCAGCAGCGGCAGGTCGTGGCCATCGATGGGGCCGGTGTAATGGAAGCCCATCTGCTCGAACGCGGTGGAGGGCACGAACATGCCCTTCCACTGCTCTTCCCAGCGTTTGACGAAGCGCGCGGGCGGACTGCTGCGCTTGTCGCCAAGAATTTTCTTGCCGCCTTCGCGCAGCGCGTTGAGCGTGCGGCTGGCCGTGGCGCGGCCGAGCATCTTGGTCATGCCGCCGACCGCTTCGGAAATCGACATGTTGTTGTCGTTGAGCACGACCAGCACATCCGGCTCGTCGTCCATGCCGCCGGCGTGTGCCAGCGCTTCGAAGGCCATGCCGGCCGTCATCGCGCCATCGCCGATCACCGCCACGACCTTGCGTTGATCGCCCTGGCGCTGGCGGGCGATGGCCATGCCCACCGCGGCCGAGATCGAGGTCGAAGAGTGGCCGACGCCGAAGGTGTCGTATTCGCTTTCCTCGCGCTTGGGAAACGGCGCCACGCCATCCTTCTGCTTGACCGTATGGATCTGGTCGCGGCGTCCGGTGAGGATCTTGTGCGGATAGGTCTGGTGGCCGACATCCCACACCAGCTGGTCCACCGGCGTGTTGTAGAGATAGTGCAGGGCGACGGTCAATTCGATGACGCCGAGACCGGCGGCGAAATGGCCGCCACTCTTGCCCACCGACTCGATCAGATACGCACGCAGTTCCTCCGCAACCGCGGTCAGATCGGCTTCGTCGAACGTACGCAGGTCATCCGGCGTCTGGATACGCGCGAGGCGTGGATAGCGGGCAGAGTCGATCATTTTCTTCGTGCTTCAGCTGAACCGCTATTTTCGCCGCCATTGCAGGGTGGGGCAAGCAAAGCGGTTCAGCTGTGAGCGCGGAATGAGGAGGGAAATTTTGAATCTGAAGCGCCGGTTCAGGTCAGCAGCTTGGAGCGCTTTGGCAATTGCGCCTTCAGGAAGGCCATCTGGTCGGCGAGGATGTTGCGGTTGGACAGGATCAGGTGTTCGATCCAGCTCGGCCGGTACGGCACGGCCAGCAACGGCATGTTGGCTTGCTGGGGCGTGCGGTTGCTCTTGCGCGAGTTGCAGTGGAAACACGCGCTGACGACGTTTTCCCAGATATCCAGGCCGCCCTTGGACAGCGGCAGCACATGGTCGCGGGTGAGCTGCGGGCGGCTGAACTGCTGGCCGCAATACAGGCACAGTTGCGCATCGCGGTTGAACAGCGCCGGATTGGTCAGGTTGGGAGTGGGGTCGGCCGCGCGTGAGCGCGCATGTCCGCGTGCAGCGATGATCGGATGCAGGTCCAGCCCGCTTCGCAATCCGGTGAGACGGCACAGACCGCCGTGTACATGCAGGCAGGGATCGCCGAGGGTCCAGGCCACCGCGCCGCGGGCGTAAAGACATGCCGCGTCCTGCCAGTTGATCCAGTCCAGCACCCGGCCATGCGCATCCAGGGACAGCAGTCGCACGGTGCCGAGGCGGTGCAGCGGAAATGAAGGCGAAAACTCCGTCGCCGGAGCGGAAACTGCTCCGGTATCGACCAGACCCAGCGGGGTTGTGTCTGTCTCCATCGGGAAAACAGCTTATACCCGAATGTTGGCGGCGTGTGTAACTGCACCGTTCGGGCATGTGGCTGGCGTTTGTAAACCAGCGCGACCGGCACCGGGACGGGCTGGCCCGTCCCGGTGTGGGACTTATTCGCCGAAGTGGGCGTCGCTCATGGCCATCAACGAATCGGCGCCGGCGTCGATGTTGGCAGCGTGGGTCAGGGTACGCGGCAGCACGCGGGCGAAGTAGAAACGGGCGGTTTCGCGTTTGCCCTGTTTGAAGTCTTCGCTGTGTGTTGATGCATCGGCCGCGGCCACGCTGCGGGCCCACCAGTAGGCCAGCACCACGTAACCCGAATAGAACAGGTAGTCGTAGCTGGCCGCGCCCAGTTCCTCGGGATTGGCGGCGGCGCGCTTGAGGGTTGCCATCGTCAGCCTGCGCCATTCCTCGGCTTTGGCCTGCAGCGGTGCCAGGAACTCGGCCACAGCAGTGTTGTCGGCATTGTCCTTGAGGAAGGTTTCGATCTCGGCCAGGAACAGCTTCAGCCCTGCGCCCTGGCTGGAGGCGGTCTTGCGGCCGATCAGGTCCAGCGCCTGGATACCGGTGGTGCCTTCATACAGCGTGGTGATGCGGGCGTCGCGCGCCAGCTGCTCCATGCCGTGTTCGTGGATGTAGCCGTGGCCGCCGAAGCACTGCAGCGCGTTGTACGTGTTCTCGATACCCCATTCGGTCTGGCAGGCCTTGGAAATCGGGGTCAGGAAGCTCACCAGCGTATCGGCGCGCTCGCGCTCGCCGGCATCTTCGGCATGCCCGGCGATGTCGATGAGGGTGGCGGCGTGCAGTGCGAGCAGGCGGCTGCCTTCGACCAGCGATTTGATCGTGAGCAGCATGCGCCGCACGTCCGGGTGGACCAGGATCGGATCGGCCGGTTTGTCCGGATTCTTCGGCCCGCTCAGCGAACGCGATTGCAGACGCTCGCGGGCGTACTTGAGGGCGTTCTGGTAGGCGCGCTCAGACAGTCCGATGCCCTGCAGGCCGACACCGAGGTGGGCAGTGTTCATCATCGTAAACATCGCCTGCAGGCCCTTGTGCGGCTGGCCGACCAGATACCCTTCGGCGCCGTCGAAATTCATCACGCAGGTGACCGAGCCCTTGATGCCCATCTTGTGTTCGATCGAACCGCAGCGCAGCGCATTGCGCGCGCCTACCTTGCCGTCGCGGTCGACCTTGAATTTCGGAGTCACGAACAGCGAGATGCCCTTGGCCCCGGCCGGTGCGTCGGGTAGCTTGGCCAGCACCAGGTGCACGATGTTGTCGGTGAGGTCGTGTTCGCCGGCGGTGATGAAGATCTTGGTGCCGGTGATGGCATAGCTGCCATCGGCATTGGGCTCGGCGCGGGTCTTGAGCAGACCCAGGTCGGTGCCGCAGTGGGGTTCGGTCAGGCACATGGTGCCGGTCCAGCGGCCTTCGATCAGTGGCTTGAGGAAGACCTCCTGCTGCCAGGCTTCGCCATGGTATTTCAGCGCTTCGACCGCGCCATGCGAGAGCAGCGGGAAATTGCCCCAGGCCAGGTTGGCGGCATTGACCATTTCGTTCAGCGGCACCCCCAGCGTATGCGGCAGGCCCTGGCCGCCGTGTTCCGGCGCCGCGGTCAGGCCGGTCCAGCCGCCGTCGACGAACTGCGCATAGGCTTGTTTGAAACCGGGCGGGGTGGTGACTTCGCCACTGGCCTGGTCGAGCACGCAGCCAATCTCGTCGCCGATGCTGTTCAACGGCGCCAGCACGGTGGCACTGAAGCGCCCGGCCTCTTCAAGCACGGCATCCACCACGTCGGCGGTGGCATCGCTGAAGCCAAGACGGGCGAACAGCGGTTCGACCTTGAGCACGTCGTGCAGGGCGAAACGGATGTCGGAAAGGGGAGCTTTGTAGGAACTCATCAACCAAACCTCGAACGATGGGTGCGGCGGCGCTGCGCGCCGCGATGCAGGTGGGAGATCAGCGCAGCACGCCGGGCAGTCCGGGCGCGGGGCTGAGGGTGTTGCGTGACTGCAGCGGGAAGCTGCGCTGCTTGCGCGCTTCGGGGGTGACACTGATCTCGCCCTGCAGCTCATAGGGCAGTGCGCGTGCGCCGGCGAGGGTATCGGCAACAACGAGGCGCGCCGGGGAGGCCGGTTGCAGTTCCACGCGCACCACATCGGCCGATTCCGGACCGATCGACAGTGCCGGCGAGGCGGTCAGCGTGCCGGCCAGCTGGTCGCCGACGGTGATCTTCAGTGCGACGTGATCAAAGCGCATCGGCATCGAACTGTAATTGCGCAGGCGCAGCTCCACGGTCCAGTGGCCGTCATTGCCGACGGTGAGCTGTTGGATGCTGGCGGCCGGTTCGGAGACGCGCTTGACCGTGCTGTTGCCACAGGCGGTCAGCGCAAGCGCGCAAAGGGCGATCAGGGCGTACTGGGTAAATTGGCGCATGCCGCACGGTCCTCGGAACTGGATAGGGGATCGACCTCAGGATACTACGGCGTATGGCGGGAGTAAGGCCGGGGTGGGCGCTCCGCGCGACGGCAGGGCGCAGGCTGCGCCCTGAGGCCATCCCTCAAGGCGGCACGCGGCGGGCTCGCTGCGCTTTTTTCGTCCACTTTGTGGCGGATGCAGCAATGCAGTCCGGCCGTCGCCACAACCGCTGCGCTTGCGCGCAAATGGTTTGAACCGGTGGGCCAGGAGGAATCCGAGGTTCGTGATGTAGGAGGGGGCGTTGAATCCTGCACTGCTGCGGACGGAGTGCGACGCCGCCGACTGTCGCGCCTGTCGCGCCTGTCAGCGGACCGTCAGGCGCTGGCGGCCGTTTTCAACGCAATGGGGCCATCACCTTGAGCGGGGCCAGCTCGTAACCCATGTCCACCGCCCGCTGCTTGAGGCGCTCGAACAGTGCGGCGTCCATGTCCGCGGTGCGCGAGAGGATCCACAGATATTTCCGGTCCGGTCCGCCGATCACCGCCCACTGGTACTCCGGGTCCAGCGCGATTACCCAGTAGTCCGCCCACACCAGCGGAAGCCATGACAGCCAGTCGGGCGCGAAACGCACCTGCAGACGGCCGGGGTGGCCGGTGACCGGGCGCGCCACTCCTGTCGCCTCCAGGCGCTTGCCCTCACCGGTCTTGCAGGCGTTGATGACGCTGATGCGGCCATCGCTGCGCAGGCTGTAGGTGGCGGTGATCCCGGCGATGCATTTTTTCTGGAACGACACCGGCAGGTGGGCGATCTCATGCCACTGCCCGGCGTAACGATCCATGTCCAGATGTTGCACCGAGCTTACTGCCGGTGCGGCAATCGCGGCCGGGGCGAACAGCGCCAGCAGCAGGAACAACAAAGGATGACCGCGCATGTCTGTCTCTCCCCGGAGGTCAGCGCAGGGTAGGCAATGTCGACGCCGCGGAAGTGAAGCTTTTGTTTGCCACCGGCACGGTATCGCGTGCGGAGGTAACGATCGAGACGGGCGGGGTTGTGGTCCGCGCCGATCAAGACCCATGCCGTCAATCCGCTATCGGCAGTCCGTGCCGGTTCCCGCCAGGCAACAATGGAAACAAAAAAGCCCGCATTTCTGCAGGCTTTCTGTAAATGGTGGCCGAGGACGGAATCGAACCGCCGACACGGGGATTTTCAATCCCCTGCTCTACCAACTGAGCTACTCGGCCACTTTTGTCGCTGCGTTGTTGCCAGCGAGGACGCGCATGATACGAAGGTCTTCAGGATTCGGCAAGAGAAAATGCAAAAGAATTTTCGATTGACCGGTTTCCGGGGCGCAGATGCATATCCTGGAATGCCAGCGCTGCCGCAGGCGGGATTCAAAGCGGTGGCCGGGACTTGTCGCTGTGCGGGAACGCAACGGGACACAGGCGTGCGCGGGATGGTTTGTCACCCGGAATTTTCGATTTCTGTTGGCGGATGCCCATCGGACCCGGTAAGATTCCCCCGTCGTACGGGGCGGTAGCTCAGCTGGGAGAGCGTCGCGTTCGCATCGCGAAGGTCGAGGGTTCGATCCCCTTCCGCTCCACCACGACATGCAAAGCGCGTCGCACCCCCAAGGTGTGGCGCGTTTTTGTTTGCGTCGCCGGTACGGCGGAAAATTTCTCCCGTGCAGGCGGCGGTTTCGGGCTGCTGCTTTGCGGGCGTCATTCCCGGGCGCCGCTGAGCGCCACATGTTGGATGCAACGTCCTGGTCAGCCTGCTGCGCCCCAGCTGCGGATGAAGCCGCGCCCCGTCCACCGTCGACGGAGTCCCTTTGGCACGGCAGCAACGGTGCGGGAGATGGCGGGCATGACCTGCACTGCAGTCGTCCCGCCATTGCGACGGGACGATTCCGAGGGCGGGTGGTTATCGCCCGGCAGCATCCATGATCAGTGGCTGCAGGCGGTGTTCCAGTTCCTGTCGGCGCCACTGGCCCAAGGCGGGCGGCCATTGCCCCTGTTCGATCCACGACTCCAGGTGCTTGCGCGAGGCCAGCACGCCCTCGGGCAGTCCAAGCGTGGCGGCATGCGCGGCGACAGCCTCCTGCAGACGTTTCAGCGCGGCCTTGTTGCTGTCGCTGGCCGGTGGCACCAGCGGCGCAGTGGCCTCGTCTTGCAGCGGCGTGATCAATGCCTGCCATAGCTGCGATGCCAGTTTACGCGGGGCTTTCGGGAAGCGCTCGAACTGGCGCTGCATGGCGGCTGGATCGGCCGGCGGGAACTTCGCCAATGTCGTGGCCAGCTCGTTGTCGAGGATCCAGCTGCGCGGCTTGTCGTTCTGCCGGGCCTGTACATCGCGCCAGCGCAGCAGGCGCAACAGGCGATGCTGGGCATCGGCATCCAGGAATTGCGATGCGCGCATGCTGGTGTGCGGCCAACGCTCGCTCTCGTCATTCTCGGCATTGGCCAGCATCCGCTCGCAGTCTTCCTGCAGCCACGCCTGGCGTGACTGCGTTTGCAGGCGTTGTGCAATTTCATCGTGCAGCGCGAACAGGTGCACCACATCGTCGGCCGCGTATTCCAGCTGCGAGGGCGAAAGCGGGCGGCGCATCCAGTCCGAGCGGGTCTCGCCCTTGGGCAAGGCAGTGCCGGTGATCTCGGCCACCAGCTTCTGGTAGCCCATGCCGCTGCCGATTCCGGCCAGCGCCGCGCCGGTCTGGGTGTCGAACAGCGGCCTGGGAACGGCGTTGCAGGCGCACTTGAAGGCGACCAGATCCTCGCTGGCGCTGTGCATCACCTTGAGGATCTCCGGATCGGTCAGCCACGGGCGCAGGGCGTCGGTCATCCCGGGAATCAGCGGGTCGATCAGCAGGATTTCGTCGCCGACCGCCATCTGCACCAGCGCCAGTTGCGGCCAGTAGGTGCGCTCGCGGATGAATTCCGTATCCAGCCCGATCCGGCTGGGACGCTGGCGGTAGCGTTCGTCGAGTTCCGCCGGGTGTGTGATCCAATAAGCCACGTGATATCCGTCAACTGCAGGGTTTGCTCTGGCAGGCGAGAATAGCCTAACGTCGGCCGGGCCACGGTCACGCCAGCCATGTACAACGAAGGGAGGGGCCTTGCGCATTAGCGCTCATCTGCTGCGGACAACCTGGCTGCTGGCGCTTGCCGGCAGTGCCTGCACGCAAGCGCCGTCTCCTTCGCCGCACGCGGCCGATGCGCAGGCGCCGCAGCGCGAGGTGGTGGAGGTGCCGCGACCGGAGCCGCTGCCGGCGCCGCTTCCGGCGCCGCTTCCGGCGCGAGTTGAAAACAGGCCGGCGTGGATCATCCCGCAGGTGCAGCTGCAGCCCGCAGATCTGGGTAAGGCGCGGCGCGATGCGGCCAAAGCGCTGGCGGCAGACCGGTTGTATCAGGGCGCCGAGGACGCCATTCCGCTGTATCTGGCCATTCTTTCGTTGCAGCCACAGGACCGGGAAGCCAGGCAGGGCCTGTTGAAAGCGCGGCAACGCCTGCTGAAAAGCGCCGAGAGGTTGTTGACGCAGCCCGAGGAGCAGCGCCAGGCGCTGCTGCAGGCGGTCGAGCTGGTCCGGGTGGCTGCGACCCTGGCCCCCGACGATGAAGCCAGCAACCGCCTGCAGCAGCGCGTGCAACGTTCGCAGCAGGTATTGGCGTTCAACCGTGCCGGTGAAGAAGACCTGCGCAATGACCGTCTGGGCGAAGACGGCGGCCGTGCCCTGGCGAACTTCCGCGCCGCGCTGGCGCTGGCGCCCGGGTCCAGCCGTGCCACGCAGGGTTTGGCGGCGGTGGAAAGCGGGTTGATCCGCCGCGCCGAACTGACGGCGACGGTGGCTGATTTTCCGATGGCCGTGCAGTGGCTGCAGAAAGCCGCTGCCATCCGTCCGGGCGCGGTAACCGTGGCCGACGCCCGGGTGCGCATCGAGGCGATGCGCGCTGCGCAGGTGGCGGCCTTGCGCGATGGTGGCCTGCGCGATCTGGCCACACCACAGGGTTTGAAACCGGCGCGTGAAAAGCTGGAGCGGGCGTTGCGGATCGCCTTGCCCGGGGATGCGGCGGTGGCGCAATTGCGCGAGCGGATCGATCTGGTCAGCCACTACGGCAGCTTCCGACCGGGGCAGGTGTTCACCGACGCCCTGCGCGAAGGGGGCCGCGGCCCGCAGATGATCGTGGTTCCGCATGGCGGCTTCCAGATGGGCGCGGGCTACGCCGAGCTGGGGGCCAGCGACGCCGAGCGTCCGCAGCATTACGTGCGCTTTGAGCGCGGCTTTGCGATGTCGATCACCGAAGTCACCGTCGCCGAATTCGGCCGCTTCGTTGAAGCCACCCATGCCCGGCCGCGCGCCACCCGGCGCGGGCATTCGGTGGTCTATGACGAGCGCAGCGGCAATTTCGTCCGTCACAGCGGCGTGGATTGGCGCTCGGATTACAACGGCGCCAAGGCCCCGCCCAACAACCCGGTGATACACGTCAGCGTGCGCGACGCCGAGGCGTATGCGGCGTGGCTGTCGGAGCAGACCGGCCGCTATTACCGGCTGCCGAGCGAGGCCGAATTCGAATATGCGATGCGTGCCGGCACCAGTGGGCGCTACCCGTGGGGCGATGCCGGCGTGCCGCCGGAAGGCACCGGCAACTTTACCGGCAGCGAAGATGTGTCCCCCAGTGGCCGCCATTGGAGCAACGCCTTCATCGGCTACGGCGACGGCTACTGGGGCGTGGCGCCGGTGGCCAGCTTCCGCGCCAACCGCTGGGGGCTGCACGACATGGGCGGCAATGTGAGCGAGTGGGTCGCCGACTGCTGGCATGCCAGCTACCGGCGTGCACCGGCCGACGGTGCCGCCTGGTACAACCCCGGCTGCCGGCAGCGGCTGGTACGCGGCGGCAACTGGGCCAACGCCCCCGAGCAGACGCGTGCGGCGTGGCGACTGGCGCAGGATTCGGATGCCACCAGTGCCCGCATCGGCTTCCGCCTGGTGCGCGGCATTTGACATCGCCGCCTCCGGGCGCGCGCTAAGATCGCCGCCGCCGCTCCGGCGCATCTTCGGATCCACACCATGCGACAAGATCCCTCAGGCAGGCAGCGCGGCGCCGGGCAAGCCGGTCGTCGCGGCGGGCTTTTCGGCAATTTCCGCTGGATCATCCTGCTCGGATTTGCGGTGTATGGCGGCTGCTATTACCTGTCCAACCGCAGTGTTGATCCGTATACCGGCCAGAAGGTACTGATCGACAACAGCCTGGACGCCGAGCAGGAAAAAGCGCTGGGTTTGCAGGCTTACCAGCAGATCCTGTCGCAGGAACATCCGCTCGATCCCCATTCTCAGGTGGCGCGCCAGGTGCGCGAGATCGCGCGGCGCCTGATCGCCAAGGTGGACGTGGTGGAAAGCGCGTTGGCCGCCGAACACGGGCAACAGCCCCGGCATTTCTCCCGCGACTTCGACTGGGACGTCAATGTGATCCAGTCCGACCAGGCCAATGCGTTCTGCCTGCCCGGCGGCAAGATGGCGGTCTATACCGGGTTGCTGCCGGTGGCGCAGAACGCCGATGCGGTGGCGGTGGTGATGGGCCACGAAATCGCCCATGCGTTGCTGCGCCACGGTGCGCAGCGCATGGCCCAGCAGAAGCTGACCCAGATCGGGCAGATGGCCGGTGCGGCCAGTGGCATGGATGCCCAGCAGCAACAGATGATGATGGCCGCGATGGGCTACGGCTATCTGCTGCCGTATGCGCGCAGCCATGAAACCCAGGCTGACGAAGTCGGGCTGATGCTGGCGGCGGCCGCGTGTTTCAATCCGCAGGAAGCCGTTCCGCTGTGGGAACGCATGGATTCGGCCAGCGGCGGGCAGGCGCCGCCGGAGTTCTCCTCCACCCATCCCAATCCCGGGACCCGGATCCAGAACCTGCAGGCGTTGATGCCCAAGGCGATGGAGTACCGGCAGCGCTTCTGCCGCGGAGCCGCTGCCGGCGTCTGAGGAGGCCGGCGTGTGCGCGTGAGTGCGGGAAGGACGGGAGCCAGACGATGAAGTGGAGGAGCCGGCAAGGGTGGAGCACCTTGCTGCTGGTGGTGCTGCTTGGCGGCTACGCGTTGTGGACGCACCGGCAGGCGACGCTGGAAGGGCTCCATGGCGAGCCGCAACCGGTGCGCCCGCAGGGGCCGGCGCGGGCGGTGCTGCTGCTGTTTCCTGATTCCGCGCCGCCGGGTCCCTGTACGGGGCTGGCCGAAGCTGCCGAACGGCTGGCGAGGAAATTACTGGAACGCGGGCAGTGGGACGCCTTCCTGCCGCCCTTGCTGGTCGGTGATGGTGCCGGCGCGACGCTGGTACGGCAGGGTGCCGCGAGCGCTCCCCCGGGGGCACTGGTGCGAGAAGCCCCTGCGCCGGGCAGGTCGGCCGATTGCATTACCGGCCCACTGGCGGCGCTGGCCGGCGCGCTGCAGGTGTTGCCGGCCGGGGCCACCGACGTTGCGCTGGGGGAGGCGGCCACCACGCGTTTCCCGCAACCGGCTGCGCCGGGCAAGCGGGCATTGCCGCTGGTCGAATTGCCGGTGCCCGGCAGCCACCGGCTGGTGATCCTGCTGTCCGGCGATGGCGGCTGGCGTGAGCTGGACCAGGGCATTGCCGCCGAGCTCAACCGGCAGGGGGTGTCAGTGCTAGGCTGGAACAGCCTGCGCTATTTCTGGAAACAGAAGACCCCGCAGCAGCTGGCCGATGACCTGGCCTGGGTGTTGGGCCACTACTGCGCGCGCTGGCAGGCTGACGACGTGGCCCTGGTCGGCTACTCGTTTGGCGCCGATGTGCTGCCGTTCGCCTATCCGCGGCTGCCCCCGGCGCAGCGTCGCAGCGTGCGTTTCGTGTCCCTGCTCGGGCTGGCGCACGGCGCCGATTTCAAGGTGCGGGTGGGTGGCTGGTTTGGCTGGGGCAAATCGCGCGAGGTGCCGATCCTGCCGGTCCTGGCCGGCCTGCGGCCGGTGCGGGTGCAGTGCATCTATGGCAAGGAAGAAAAAGACAGCCTGTGCCGCGAACTGCGCGGCCAGATTGCCGAGGTGGTGGAGCGCCCCGGCGGCCACCACTTCGACCGTGACCCGGTCACGCTCGCGCGGATCATCCTGGACGGATGGCGGCAGGCCGCTGCGGCTCAGCCCTGAGCGCAGTCGGTGCGGGACTGTTCAACCCGCAGCTGCAGCACGCCGTCGGCCAGTCTGGCCTGCAGCTGGTCGCCGGGACGGACCTGGACGGCGCTGCGCACCAGGCTGCCATCGTCGCTGCGGGTGAGGATCGAATAGCCGCGCGCGACGGTCGCCAACGGGCTGACCGCTTCCAGTGACCGGGCCAGCGCCCGCAGCCGCAGCGCATCGCGTTGCAGCTGCCGCGCCATTGCCGCCTGCGGCCGCGATGCCAGTGCCAGCAGCCGCTCGTGCAGGGCGGTCAGCCGGCGCTGC
>NZ_JAUJUJ010000292.1 GCF_030711595.1 Stenotrophomonas sp. YIM B06876 | reverse complement strand
CATTGGCACGGCAGGCCTGCCAATTGCAGCGCCGGGCTGGCTGATGAGTGGGGCAGGGCGCATTGGCGTGCGCTTTAGTGCACAAATTCGCATGCAACCCAATGGGTATGAGCGCATAACGCTATTAAACAAATCCATTCGAAGCCCTGCACGGCGACAAAAAACTCACCGAAGGTGGCCGTCACCAGCCTCAGCGTGGCGGCATTCACACGGTCGCGGCGGTAGGCGCAGTTCACCGCCAGTGCCATGGTGCCGCTGCTGGTGATCAGCACGAAGCTCACCAGCGCGATCCTCATCAATGGCACATCCACCCCCCGACATGCATACCAAACAGTTGTTCTCGGGTTCATAGGAGGCACGACCGCCATCGCAGTCGCGAAAGCGCAGCAGCGTGTAGGCGAGGAAACGATTGATGGTGACGAAAAAGAAACCGGCGACCAGGCAGCGTGATCGTCAGCGCATCGTCCATGGACTGCCAGTTCGAGGCTAGCGGTTGTCCACCGAGGGCTGATCAGGTGAAACAGCACCGAGGCGAAAACGATGGCAACGAGCACCACGGCAAAGAGCATATGCGTGCCCTTGCTGCCACGTTGACAATCCCTCCGGCCGCAGCAGCATGGCAGCCGCACTGCCCATGGCGACCAGAGTCAAATCCGACGATTGAGCTTCCAGTACAAAAGGGCCGCCGTCACACCAAAGACAAGGTGCGTCGACAGGGTCTCGGTGCCCCGCCAATCGATGAACCAAGGAAAGAAGCGGGTCATGCCATGAAAATTCAGCAGGTACAGAGATGCGCCAAACACCACACCAACCACCGACACCATGCCCACGCTCGAATCCAGCGAGAGAGACGCGATGGTGATCGCGAGCAGCAAACCAAAGGCAATACCGAGAACATAGTGGGCCAGCAGCGCCACGGCCACCACAGCGGCGCTGAATTCGCTCGACTGCAGCGTCGCTGGCCCCATCACGATGGCGGCGATCAGGTGCGAAACCGCCCATGGACCGGTGCCGGAGAACAGGGTCGACCAAAGTAGCTCCAGCACCATCAC
>NZ_JAUJUJ010000291.1 GCF_030711595.1 Stenotrophomonas sp. YIM B06876 | reverse complement strand
CTTGCGCGCCGAGGCCCGGCGCGCCTGACGCTCCCGCGGCTTCATGGAGCCGCTGCGCCTGGCTTGAGCGGCAAGAACCCGGCAAGGCAGGTGCAGGGCGCGGCGCGCCATGCGCCCTCGGGCTTACCCGTAAACCGCCAACTGATTGACAGTTCCGTCGACCGGTGCTCGGTAGTCTGCACTTCTGTGGCCGTGGAGGAGAAGTCTCTTCATGGCGCCTCACTACCCCTTTGCACCTGCGTTGACATGAAGACCCCGCCGCCGCTCCTGCCCTTCACATAAAACCATGCGCTCCCGCCCGGGACGGATGGGCCTGCGCCATCGGCATACGGGCTTCGGCGCATCCGTCCATCGGGCAAGCGCTGCGCTGGACGCAAGACCAGAGGCGCTGCCTTGCGGGGCTGCGCCTGGCCGGTACGTGCCGATGCGCACTGCAAAAAACCTAGAAGGAGACCTCACTTGCAAACATATTCCAACGTCTCGCGCCCCGGTGTGCCGCCATTCGTGGCGGGGTTGGTGCGCTACTGGCACCGGGGTGAGTGCTGGGTGGCCATGGCCGCATTCAGTTTCATCGCCCTGATCGTGGTCTACGACGTGGTGGCGCGCGAGGTGCTTGGCCCCCTGCTGCGTCTGGCGGGCGGCAACGCCAACGCCGTGATGGTCGTCGGCGCGGCCAAGATGGGCGTCTACGCGTTGATCGTTGGTGCTTTCTCCGGCATTGGAATTGCCACCGCCACCGGTGCGCAGCTGGTGCCCAAGGTGGCGTTTGGCTGGGTTCCCCGGACTTGGGGAGCCACGATGGACCGGCTTGCCGATGCGCTGACGGCGGCCTTCCTGCTGGGCGTCGCTTACTACGGCGTGGTCTTCGTCAATGGTTCGCGCCTCTCGGGGCTGCTCACCTCGGGTGGTCTGGAAATACCGGCCTGGACTATCCAGGCCGCCATCCCGCTGGGCTTTGCGTCCGCTGCGGTGCGTTATGTCCTGTTTGCCTTCTGGCCGGCGGTCCGTCCCCTGCCTCCGGAGTTCCAGGAATGAGCGCCCTCATCGTCATTG
>NZ_JAUJUJ010000290.1 GCF_030711595.1 Stenotrophomonas sp. YIM B06876 | reverse complement strand
GGTACAGCAACCGCTTCGCGCTGGGCGCGACGATGGCTGGCGGCACCCTGGGCATCGTGATTCCGCCCTCCATCCCGCTGATCGTCTATGGCCTGGTGACCGAGACGTCCATCGTGGATCTGTTCCTCGCCGGCGTCGGCCCCGGTGTTCTGCTGCTGGTGCTGATGTCGGCGTGGTCGATGTGGGCCAACCGCCATGTTCCCATGCAGAAATTCGATTTCGCCGAAGTCGGGCGTGCGCTGCGCGCGGGCATCTGGGCCATCCTGATGCCGGTGATCCTGCTCGGCGGCATCTACAGCGGCTACTTCTCGGCGACCGAATCGGCGGCGGTGGCGCTGCTGTACGCGCTGGTCATCGAAATCTGCGTGCACCGCGAAATGAAGCCTTCGGGCTTTTACCGGGTGGTCATCGATGCGGCCAAGCTGGGCGGCGCGCTGTTTCCGCTGCTGGCGGTGGCCCTGAGCCTGAATCTGGTGCTGACCGAGCATCGCGTGCCCGAAATGATGGTCGACATGATGAAGCAGTGGTTCGGAAGCCCGCTGACGTTCATGCTCGCCGTGAATCTGCTGCTGCTGGTGGTGGGCTGCGTCATGACCACCAACGAAGCCATCCTGATTCTCGCGCCGCTGCTGGCGCCGGCGGCAAAGGCTTTCGGCGTGGACGAGGTGATGTTCGGCATCGTCATGATCGTCAACCTCGAGATCGGCCTGATGACGCCGCCCGTGGGCCTGAACCTGCTGGTCGCGATGTCGGCCTTCAAGCAGAGCTTCAGCGAGGTGGTGATGGCCGCCTTGCCTTTTATCGCCCTCATGCTGCTGGCACTCGCGCTGATTGCCTGGCAGCCATGGATTTCCATGGGCCTGGTGCGATGAGCGGCACAGGCCAGCGGCGCCCAGGCGCAGTCTGTTTCAACCCTAACCCCCGAGAAGGAGCTCCCATGAAACCCATCGCACGGCCCACGGCCCTGGTCGCCGCCGCGCTGCTCGCCTGTCTGGCGGGCACTGCTTCCGCCCAGGCGGCCACCGAGCTCAAGCTCAGCACCGCCGCGCCAGCC
>NZ_JAUJUJ010000289.1 GCF_030711595.1 Stenotrophomonas sp. YIM B06876 | reverse complement strand
GCACATGAAGCAGGATGGCGTGCAGATCGTCTTTGACGCCACCAGCGCCTATGTGCATGCCGAAAACTCGCGCAAGGTCAACGCCGAGGGCGCCATGATGATCGACCTCACGCCTGCGGCCATCGGTCCATTCTGCGTGCCGCCGGTCAACCTGAAGCAGCACCTGGGCCAGCGTGCGATGAACGTCAACATGGTCACCTGCGGCGGCCAGGCGACCATTCCCATGGTCTACGCCGTCTCGCGCGTGCAGGCCGTGGCGTATGGCGAGATCGTCGCCACGGTGTCGTCCAAGTCGGTCGGCCCGGGCACGCGCAAGAACATCGACGAGTNAAGCAGCACCTGGGCCAGCGTGCGATGAACGTCAACATGGTCACCTGCGGCGGCCAGGCGACCATTCCCATGGTCTACGCCGTCTCGCGCGTGCAGGCCGTGGCGTATGGCGAGATCGTCGCCACGGTGTCGTCCAAGTCGGTCGGCCCGGGCACGCGCAAGAACATCGACGAGTTCACCCGCACCACGGCCGGCGCGGTCGAGCAGGTGGGCGGCGCCAAGAAGGGCAAGGCCATCATCGTCATCAACCCGGCCGAGCCGCCGCTGATCATGCGCGACACGGTGCACTGCCTGACCGAGGACGAGCCCGACCAGGCGGCGATCACCCAGTCGATCCACGACATGATCAAGGAGGTGCAGAAATACGTGCCCGGCTACAAGCTGGTCAACGGCCCGGTGTTCGACGGCAAGCGCGTCTCGGTCTTCATGGAGGTCGAGGGCCTGGGCGACTACCTGCCCAAGTACGCCGGCAACCTGGACATCATGACGGCGGCCGCGGCCCGCACGGCCGAGATGTTTGCCGAGGAAATCCTGAGCGGCGCCCTGACGCTCGAACCCGTGGCCGTGGCCGCTTGAAGACAAGGAAACAGACCATGACACTCCAAGGCACCAAGATCACCGTGCACGACATGACGCTGCGCGACGGCATGCACCCCAAGCGCCACCTGATGACGCTGGAGCAGATGAAGACCATCGCCTGCGGCCTGGACGGCGCCGGCATTCC
>NZ_JAUJUJ010000288.1 GCF_030711595.1 Stenotrophomonas sp. YIM B06876 | reverse complement strand
CAGATTCCAGAATAAAGTTCTAGAAAATTATTCTATCTTCACGGAGCACCCACATGAGCCCTTCTGCAACCGCCCCGGCGCCGGGCCTGGCCCTGTACCCGCACCTGCTGGCCCCGCTCGACCTGGGCTTCACCACCCTCAAGAACCGCGTGCTCATGGGTTCCATGCACACGGGCCTGGAAGACGGGCGGGATCTGCGCAAGTTGGCGGCCTACTTCCGCGAGCGCGCCGAGGGGCAGGTGGGCCTGATCGTCACCGGCGGCTTTGCGCCCAACATTGCCGGCTGGGCCAAGCCGTTCGCCGGCACGCTGAGCACCTCGGGCGCGGCCAAGCGCCACCGCGTGGTGACCGACGCGGTGCACGGCGCGGGCGGCAAGATCGCGCTGCAAATCCTGCACACCGGGCGCTACGCCTACCACCCGCTGGCCGTGGCGCCCTCGCGTCTGCAGTCGCCGATTTCGCCGTTCACGCCGTTTGCGCTGTCAACGGCCGGGGTGGAGCGGCAGATTCGCGCTTTTGTGAACTGCGCCGTGCGCGCCCGCGAAGCGGGTTACGACGGGGTCGAGATCATGGGCTCCGAGGGCTACTTCATCAACCAGTTCCTGTCGCAAACCACCAACCTGCGCCAGGACGCCTGGGGCGGCGACTACAGCCAGCGCATGCGCCTGCCGATCGAAATTCTGGCGCGCACGCGCGCAGCCGTGGGCCAGGACTTCATCCTGATCTACCGCCTCTCGATGATCGACCTGGTGCCCGGCGGCAGCGCCTGGGACGAGATCGTCACCCTGGGCAAGGCCGTGGCGCAGGGTGGTGCCAGCATCGTCAACACCGGCATCGGCTGGCACGAGGCGCGTGTTCCAACCATAGCCACCAGCGTGCCGCGCGCCGCCTTTGCCTGGGTCACGCGCAAGATGAAGCAGGAGTTTGCGGCCGCCGGCATTGCCACGCCGCTGGTCGCCTCCAACCGCATCAACACACCCGAAGTGGCCGAGCAAGTGCTGGCCGACGGCAGCGCCGACATGGTCTCGATGGCGCGCCCGCTGCTGGCCGACCCGGCCTT
>NZ_JAUJUJ010000287.1 GCF_030711595.1 Stenotrophomonas sp. YIM B06876 | reverse complement strand
TCTTCGCCCGCGTGCGCGACCCGGTGCAGGCCGAGCTCGCGGCAGCGCGCGAATACGCGCGCAAACTTTTCCGGCGGGTGGCCGACCTCGCTGGAGTCGAGCCCCACACCGATGAACTTGTCCCGCAGGGGCAGCGCCTGCTCCAGCGTCGCGAACGCGTCTTCCTCGCTGAGGTGGCGCAGAAAGCACAGGATCAGCGAGGCGCTNGCCGACCTCGCTGGAGTCGAGCCCCACACCGATGAACTTGTCCCGCAGGGGCAGCGCCTGCTCCAGCGTCGCGAACGCGTCTTCCTCGCTGAGGTGGCGCAGAAAGCACAGGATCAGCGAGGCGCTGATGCCCAGCTCGGTGCGCGCATCGGCACAGGCGCGGTGCAGACCGTTGACCACCGCCTCGATGTGCACGCCGCGCGCGGTGTGCGTTTGCGGGTCGAAGAAAATCTCTGTGTGCACTACGTTATCGATAGCTGCCCGCGCAAGGTAGGCGCGGGCCATATCGTAGAAGTCCTGCTCATGCAGCAGCACGCTGGCGCCGGCGTAGTAGATGTCGAGAAAGCTTTGCAGGTTGCTGAACGCATAGGCGCCGCGCAACTCTTCCACGCTGGCATAGGGCAGCGCCAGGTGGTTGCGCCGGGCCAGGGCAAAGATCAGCTCGGGCTCGAGCGAGCCTTCGATGTGGATGTGCAGCTCGGCCTTGGGCATGCTGCGCAGCAGCTCGGGCAGGCGGTGTGCGGCAATGTGCGGGACCTGGAACATCAGCAGACTCCAAAGGTGATGCCGCTGCCCTTGAGGAAGCGGCGGTAGGCCGACGAGGCTTTGTCGGCCGCGGTGTGCAGCTCGGCACGCAGGTCCAGTGGCAGGCGCTTGGGGTTTTGCGACTCCAGCACCGGCTGATCCTGCGTGAAGATGGTGTGCTGGAACGCCTGCAGCTTCTCGTCGGGCGAATCGAAATCGGCCATGGCGAGGCGAAACCAAACGCGGCTGCTCTCGTGCGTGAGCGGGCAGATGTACAGCGCGATCGATTCGCGCCAGCCTTCGACAGTCGTGCTGCCCTCTTCCGGCAC
>NZ_JAUJUJ010000286.1 GCF_030711595.1 Stenotrophomonas sp. YIM B06876 | reverse complement strand
TCGGCGCGCAATCTTTGACCGAGGCGGTGGGGCTGATTTTTTGCGAAATCAGCCTCAAAGCCAATGCAGCCAAGCACATGCAGCTATCAAATAAAGAGTCTCGTGGCGCGCGGCCCCGGTTTCTTTTGCAGGGCCTGAACCGCACATTGGGCAGGCCGCTCACCCAGGGTGCAGCGCTGGTGCGACAATAGCGGGCTCAATGACAAGTTCCTTTTCCAATTTATCGCTGGCCGAGCCGCTCGCGCGCGCCGTGGCCGAGATGGGCTACGAGTCCATGACCCCCATCCAGGCACAGGCCATTCCGGTCGTGCTCACGGGCCAGGACGTGATGGGCGCCGCCCAGACCGGCACCGGCAAGACGGCGGCGTTTTCGCTGCCGCTCTTGCAGCGCCTGCTCAAGCACGAAAGCAGCTCCACCTCGCCCGCGCGCCACCCGGTGCGCGCCCTGGTGCTGCTGCCCACGCGCGAGCTGGCCGACCAGGTCGCGCAGCAGATCGCGCTCTACGCCAAGTACACCAAGCTGCGCAGCACCGTGGTGTTCGGCGGCATGGACATGAAGCCGCAGACGCTGGAGCTCAAAAAAGGCGTCGAAGTGCTGGTGGCCACGCCGGGCCGCCTGCTCGACCACATCGAGGCCAAGAACGCGGTGCTCAACCAGGTCGAGTACGTCGTGCTCGACGAGGCCGACCGCATGCTCGACATCGGCTTCCTGCCCGACCTGCAGCGCATCCTGTCGTATCTGCCAAAGCAGCGCACCACGCTGCTCTTCAGCGCCACCTTCTCGCCCGAGATCAAGCGCCTGGCCGGCAGCTACCTGCAAGACCCGGTGACCATCGAGGTCGCCCGGCCGAACGAAACCGCCTCGACGGTCGAGCAGCATTTCTACAGTGCGGGCGACGACGACAAGCGTCGCGCCATCCACCAGGTGCTGAAAACGCGCGGCATCAAGCAGGCCTTCATCTTCGTCAACAGCAAGCTCGGCTGCGCCCGCCTGGCGCGCAGCCTGGAGCGCGAGGGCCTCAAGACCACCGCGCTGCACGGCGACAAGAGCCAGGACGAGCGC
>NZ_JAUJUJ010000285.1 GCF_030711595.1 Stenotrophomonas sp. YIM B06876 | reverse complement strand
TGCCGACCGGCGTGCCGACGCAGGTGGCCATCAGCACCATCACGAACGAGCCGAAGATGGCGTTCGAAAGACCGCCAGCCTCGTTGGGCGGCGGCGTCATCTCGGTGAACAAGGCCAGGCTCAGGCCGCCCAGGCCCAGGCGCACCGTCTCCCACAGGATCCAGACCAGCCAGAACACGCCGAACGCCATGGCCGCCAGCGACAGCGCCAGCGCGATGCGGTTGACGCGCTTGCGCCGCGCGTACATGGCGCGGCGCGCCTGGGCCAGGTCGGCGGCGGAGATCAGCTTCTGTGCCGTGCCGCTCATGCGCGTGCTCCTTCGCTCTTTTGCAGGCGTGCCAGCAGCACCTTGGACAGCGCCAGCACCACGAAGGTGATGAAGAACAGCACCAGGCCGAGGTAGATCAGCGACGCCTGGTGCAGGCCCTCGGCCGCCTCGGCGAACTCGTTGGCCAGCGCCGAGGTGATGCTGTTGGCGGCCTCGAAGACCGACAGGGAATTGAGCTGGTTCATGTTGCCAATCACGAAGGTGACGGCCATGGTCTCGCCCAGGGCGCGCCCCAGGCCGAGCATGACGCCGCCGAGCACGCCGGTCTTGGTGTAGGGCAGCACCACCTTCCAGACCACCTCCCAGGTGGTCGCGCCCAGGCCATAGGCCGACTCTTTCAGCAGCGCGGGCGTGACCTCGAACACGTCGCGCATGACGGCGGCGATGAACGGAATGATCATGATGGCCAGGATGATGCCGGCCGACAGCACGCCAATGCCCACCGGCGGCCCCGACACCAGGGCGCCCAGGTAGGGCACGCCCTTGAACAGGGTCTGCAGGGGCTGCTGCACGTAGGTGGCCAGGATGGGGCCGAACACCATCAGCCCCCACATGCCGTAGACGATGGACGGCACGGCCGCCAGCAGCTCGATGGCCGTGCCGAGCGGGCGCTTGAGCCAGGCCGGCGACAGCTCGGTGAGAAACAGCGCGATGCCGAAGCTCACCGGCACCGCGATCAGCAGCGCGATGAACGAGGTCGCCAGCGTGCCGTAGATCATGACCAGGCCGCCGTACTCGT
>NZ_JAUJUJ010000284.1 GCF_030711595.1 Stenotrophomonas sp. YIM B06876 | reverse complement strand
CATCATGCACAACGCCGTCGCCGGCGCCCTGTGGGGCACGGGATCGGCCGAAAACGTGACGCTCGCCGTGGTGCCGATGTTCCACATCACGGGCATGGTGAGCGTGATGCACGCGGCCATCTACGTCGGCGCGACGCTGGTGGTCATGCCGCGCTGGGACCGCGAACTGGCCGGGCGCCTGATTTCGCGCTGGCGCGTGACGACCTGGACCAACATCCCCNTGCCGATGTTCCACATCACGGGCATGGTGAGCGTGATGCACGCGGCCATCTACGTCGGCGCGACGCTGGTGGTCATGCCGCGCTGGGACCGCGAACTGGCCGGGCGCCTGATTTCGCGCTGGCGCGTGACGACCTGGACCAACATCCCCACCATGGTGATCGACCTGCTGGCCAGCCCGAATTTCGCGCAGTACGACCTCTCCAGCCTGGTCTACATCGGCGGCGGCGGCGCGGCCATGCCGCAGGCGGTGGCACAGCGCCTGCTGGACCAGTACGGCCTACGCTATGCGGAGGGCTATGGCCTGACCGAGACGGCCGCGCCCTCGCACTCCAATCCGCCCGACCACCCCAAGCAGCAATGCCTGGGCATTCCCTTCATGGGCACCGATGCGCGCGTGATCGACCCCGATACGCTGCAGGAGGTGTCGCAGGGCGAGCAGGGCGAGATCATCGTCTGCGGCCCCGAGGTGTTCGATGGCTATTGGAAGCGGCCCGACGCCACGGCGGCGGCCTTCATGGCCTTGGACGGCAAGCGCTTCTTTCGCACCGGCGATCTGGGGCGCGTGGACGAGGACGGTTACTTTTTTCTGACCGATCGCCTGAAACGCATGATCAACGCCTCGGGCTTCAAGGTCTGGCCGGCCGAGGTCGAGGCGCTGATGTTCCGCCACCCCGCCATCCAGGAGGCCTGCATCATCGCCACGCACGACAGCTACCGCGGCGAAAGCGTGAAAGCCGTGGTGGTGCTGCGCGCCAGCCACAAGGACACGACCGAGCAGCAGATCATCGACTGGTGCCGCGACAACATGGCCGTCTACAAGGCGCCGCGCAGCGTGCAGTTCGTCGATGC
>NZ_JAUJUJ010000283.1 GCF_030711595.1 Stenotrophomonas sp. YIM B06876 | reverse complement strand
GGCCGCTGCCGCAGGTGCTGCGCCGCCCCGGCGCCGACGCGGCCGGCCAACGTTACCTGCGCGCCCTGCAAGCGGAGTCGCCATGAATTCCTCCCTCGCGCTGGCCTTGGTGATTGCCGCGGCGGTTGTGCTCGGCAGCGTGCGGTTGTGGCGTCACCGCGGGCCACCACGCGCACATCGGCTGCTGCTGATCACGTTGCAGGCGCTGCTTGGCGTGCTGCTGTATTTCACCCTGCTGCCGCCACCGCTGCCCGGGCAGGCCGGCACCCTGCTGGTCGCCACCGCCGGCACCGATCCGCGGCACCTGCACGCGGCCGGACAGGTGGTCGCGCTGCCGGAGGCGCCGCCCTTGGCCGGAGTCGAGCGGGTGCCCGATCTGGCCACCGCGCTGCGCCGGCATCCGGGCCTGCAGCGGCTGCATATCCTCGGCAACGGGCTGCAGGCGCGTGATCTGGATGCGGCCACGCCACTGCCGCTGGCGTTCGATCCGCCCGCGTCACCACACGGCTGGGTGGCATGGCAGCCGCCGGTCCCCGTGGCACCGGGCGCGCGCTTCAGCGTGGCGGCGCGTGCGCTCGCCGGGGAAGGAGCGCAGGCCGAACTGCGGGACCCGGCGGGTCGGCGGGTGGATCTCGCCCCGCTCGACCGTCAGGGCCGGGTCCAGCTCAGCGGCACCGCGCGGGCCCCCGGGCAGACCCTGTTTTCGCTGCGGCTGATCGACGCCGACGGCAAGACCGCGGACCTGTTGCCGGTGCCGTTGCAGGTGCTCGCCAGCACGGCCCCGCGCATCTGGCTGCTGGCCAGCGCGCCGGGGCCGGAACTGAAATACCTGCGCCGCTGGGCCCGCGATGCCGGGCTGCCGATGCACACCCAGATGGCCGTCGGTGGCGGCCTGCAACTGGGCGATGCGCCGCGCCCGTTCAATGCCACCACGCTGGCCGCCACCGATCTGCTGGTGCTGGACGAACGCAGCTTCGCCAGCCTCGGCCCGGCCCGGCGCGCGGTGCTGCGCGACGCCGTCGACAACGGGCTCGGGCTGCTGGTGCGGCTGGGCGGCCCGGTGCCCGAGGCC
>NZ_JAUJUJ010000282.1 GCF_030711595.1 Stenotrophomonas sp. YIM B06876 | reverse complement strand
GCGCCCGATTCGAACAGTGCCAGCGGCTGGCCGCCCGGCCCGTCGGGGTCGAGGATGGCCGGGATCTTGTTGTTCGGGTTCAGCGACAAAAACGCGGGCGACATCTGGTCGTTCTTGTCAAAGCCGACCCGGTGCGGCTCGTAGGGCAGGCCCAGCTCCTCCAGCATGATCGACACCTTCACGCCATTGGGCGTGGGCAGCGAATACAGCTGCAGGCGCTCGGGATGCAGTGCGGGCCATTTCTCGGTGATGGGGAAGGCGGAAAGATCGCTCATGGGCAGGCCCAGGGTGGAATNCCAGCATGATCGACACCTTCACGCCATTGGGCGTGGGCAGCGAATACAGCTGCAGGCGCTCGGGATGCAGTGCGGGCCATTTCTCGGTGATGGGGAAGGCGGAAAGATCGCTCATGGGCAGGCCCAGGGTGGAATGAAAAACGCCCGCCGGCGGCGGGGTGCGGATGGGGATGCGTTTTACGGCTGCGGCTTGGGCACCGGCACCAGCTCCATCACCAGCCCCCGGTCGGTCACGGTGAGCTGGCCCGGCTGCAGGCCCGCGCCCTGGGCCAGCGCCAGGTCCTTGTCGCGCAGCTGGTGCAGCGTCACCTCGTCCAGGGTCTTCTCGGCCAGCGCCGGGGCGTAGGTCTGGAGCATGTCGGCCAGCGCCGGCGGCAGGTCGTTGAGCATCAGCGCGTTGATGTGGATCTGGTGCGCCCGCAAAGTGTGGTCGCTCGGCTCGTAGCGCAGCGAAAAGTCCACATCCAGCCCGCCGCTGTAGCTGCGCTTCAAGGCGTTGCCCGAGAGCTCGGCCACCATCGTGGCGTTGATCTGGTTGGTCTGCGGCAACAGGCGCAGCACGGGCGCCTGCAAGTCCAGCGACAGCAGGCCCGCCACCGGGTAATGCTGGGGAAAGCGCCGCGCCACCACCTCCTGCAGCTGCTCCTGCGTCACCGTGTAGCTGCGTGGCCCGGGCCCCGAACAGGCCGTGGCGGCCAGGGCGGTAAAGCAAAGGACAAGGCGGAGTGCGAGGCGGCGGTGCATGGCGGGAAAACGATCAAAAGCGGCAAGGCCAGCCAT
>NZ_JAUJUJ010000281.1 GCF_030711595.1 Stenotrophomonas sp. YIM B06876 | reverse complement strand
TTGCGGTGGCGAATGGGTGGGAGCGCAAATATGCCGCGAAGTCAACATTTACTGCTGTATCAAGTTCGTCGTCCGTGAAAAACATGGAACTGGCAAGTTGCACAAACGATTCCGCTTTATCGAAGTCGATGTTTCCGGTATTTTGGGAATCAATTCGCGCATAAGCAGCTTGAAACTTGGCTTCGAATACCGTCTTCAGCTCAAGCAACCCCTCACAGTAGCGCTCTATGGAGAGACCGAACTGCGCTGCAAATTGCTCCTCCAATCCGTTCACGTCCTGCCGTACCAGTGCGACCAGTTCTGGAATTGTTTTGAAATTTTCNACAGTAGCGCTCTATGGAGAGACCGAACTGCGCTGCAAATTGCTCCTCCAATCCGTTCACGTCCTGCCGTACCAGTGCGACCAGTTCTGGAATTGTTTTGAAATTTTCCTTACTGCGGCTGGTGTGTTGCTCAAGGCGTACACCGTAATTCAAGTAATTTACCCGTTCCGGCTCAAGGCTTTTTAGGTCCGTATCAAGAATTGCATCCTGATCACGGTCTCCAACGACTTTAACGTTCGCAATATGTAGGAGCTTTTCCGTTTCAAATTTCGCGTTGATGTGACGCGCATGTCGCATCAACTCGTCGACGAAGTAATTGTTAAAGCCCTTGAACGACCTCTGTAGATCGCACGCACCGGTCCAAGATCCATGCTTTGCCACCAGACCAATCGCATACTTTGCTGCTTCATCGTGTAGATGAAATTCTGTAACCTGCGCCTTCGTGAGCTTCCCTTGCAAGGATGGATGCATTGCGAGCGTACGTGATACACGAAGCAGATAGCACAACCGCAGCAATTCCCACAATCCACAATTCGCAGCAATCCACTCGGCACGCACTATGTCTTTCTTCAGCTCAATACGTAGCTTAGTTAAGGCTCTCTGTCGATGGTCTTTGCTGACTTGTTTGCTATCGTTCATTTCATTTATTTGCTTGGGTTAATGAAAGCACCACCAACGCCGATTACTTCCGAAACGTCCGATGTCGTTGAAGCCAAGCTTTGAATTATGTGACTGATTGAGCCTACCTAAAGAAGGC
>NZ_JAUJUJ010000280.1 GCF_030711595.1 Stenotrophomonas sp. YIM B06876 | reverse complement strand
CGGCGCCGATGAAGTGCTGGTCACGCTGCCCGACAAGCGCGAATTCAAGGCCAGGATCGTCGGCGCCGACAAGCGCACCGACGTGGCCGTGGTCAAGATCGACGCCGCGGGCCTGCCGGCGGTGAAGATCGGCGACGTCAGCCGCCTCAAGGTGGGTGAATGGGTGATGGCCATCGGCTCGCCCTTTGGCCTGGAAAACACCGTGACAGCCGGCATNCCGACGTGGCCGTGGTCAAGATCGACGCCGCGGGCCTGCCGGCGGTGAAGATCGGCGACGTCAGCCGCCTCAAGGTGGGTGAATGGGTGATGGCCATCGGCTCGCCCTTTGGCCTGGAAAACACCGTGACAGCCGGCATCGTCAGCGCCAAGCAGCGCGACACGGGCGACTACCTGCCGTTCATCCAGACCGACGTGGCGATCAATCCGGGCAACTCGGGCGGTCCGCTGCTCAACATGCGCGGCGAGGTGGTCGGCATCAACAGCCAGATCTATTCGCGCTCGGGCGGCTTCATGGGCATCTCGTTCGCCATTCCGATCGACGAAGCCATGCGCGTGAGCGATCAGTTGCGCGCCAGCGGCCGCGTGATCCGCGGACGCATCGGCGTGCAGATCGGCCAGGTGAGCAAGGACGTGGCGGAGTCGCTCGGCCTGGGCAAGCAGCAGGGCGCTTTGGTGACCGGCGTCGAAGCCGGGTCTCCGGCCGAGAAGGCCGGCGTCGAGGCCGGCGACGTCATCACGCGCTTTGATGGCAAGGCCATCGACAAGGTGGCGGACCTGCCGCGCCTGGTCGGCAACACCAAGCCCGGCACCAAGAGCACGGTCACGGTGTTCCGCCGTGGCAACGCGCGCGACCTGGGCGTCACCATTGCCGAGATCGAGCCCGAGACGCCGGTGCGCAAGGCGGCTGACAAGGACGCCAAGCCCAAGGTATCGGCGGCGGCCCAGCAGTGGGGCTTGTCGGTGGTGGAGCTGACCGAGGCGCAGAAGAAAGAACTCAAGCTCAAGGGCGGCGTGCGCGTGGACGCCGCCACCGAGGCTGCCGCACGGGCTGGCTTGCGCGAGGGCGATGTGATCATGGCGATTGCCAACACTG
>NZ_JAUJUJ010000279.1 GCF_030711595.1 Stenotrophomonas sp. YIM B06876 | reverse complement strand
GCTTGGGGACAGAGCTGGTCGGCTGCGCCGCCTGCGGTCTGTCCCGCAAGGTCTCAGGCTTTCGCGCTTTGAATGGCTTCCCACACGCGGTGCGGCGATGCGGGCATGTCGAAGTCCTTCACGCCGAGCGGGCGCAGTGCGTCGAGCACGGCGTTGATCACGGCCGGTGGCGAGCCGATGGCGCCGGCCTCGCCGCAGCCCTTGGTGCCCAGCGGGTTGTGCGTGCAGGGCGTGCATACGGTGCNGAATGGCTTCCCACACGCGGTGCGGCGATGCGGGCATGTCGAAGTCCTTCACGCCGAGCGGGCGCAGTGCGTCGAGCACGGCGTTGATCACGGCCGGTGGCGAGCCGATGGCGCCGGCCTCGCCGCAGCCCTTGGTGCCCAGCGGGTTGTGCGTGCAGGGCGTGCATACGGTGCCCAGCTTGAACTCGGGGAAATCGTCGGCGCGTGGCATGGCGTAGTCCATGTAGCTACCGGTGAGCAGCTGGCCGGTTTCACGGTCGTAGACGCAGTTCTCCAGCAGCGCCTGGCCTATGCCCTGCACCAGGCCGCCGTGCACCTGGCCTTCGACGACCATGGGGTTGATGATGGTGCCGAAGTCGTCCACTGCGCTGAAGCGGTCCACGCGCGTGAAGCCCGTGGCCGGGTCGATCTCGACCTCGCAGATGTAGGTGCCGGCCGGAAAGGTGAAGTTGGTCGGGTCGTAGAACGCGGTTTCGTTCAAGCCAGGTTCGAGCTTGTCGAGCGGGTAGTTGTGCGGCACGTAAGCGGTCAGGGCGATCTGCGCGAACGGGATCTTCTTGTCCGTGCCCTTGACCGTGAACTCGCCGTTGGCAAAGTCTATGTCGGCGTCGCTCGCTTCCATCAGGTGCGCGGCAATCTTCTTGGCCTTGGCCTCGATCTTGTCGAGCGCCTTCATGATGGCCGAGCCGCCGACGCTGATGGAGCGCGAGCCGTAGGTGCCCATGCCGAACGGCACGCGGCCAGTGTCGCCGTGCACCACGTCGACGTTCTCGACCGGAATGCCCAGGCGCGCCGCCACCACCTGCGCGAACGTGGTCTCGTGGCCCTGGCCGTGGCTGTGCGAGCCGGTGA
>NZ_JAUJUJ010000278.1 GCF_030711595.1 Stenotrophomonas sp. YIM B06876 | reverse complement strand
CCATCCACGGCAAGCTCTGAGAGGCCGAGGCCCCCAGGCTGCGCGGCGGCGAGTCAACCCGTTCATGGGTCGGCGTGCCTTGCAGCACTTCGACCCATGAAACTCGAACCCCCTGAAAGACATATAAGGAGACCTTTTCAATGACCACGGAACTCACGAGACAACTTGCCGATGAACTCTACGCCGCCTTGCGCCAATGCCAGCCCATTGCACTGATCAGTGCGCGGCATCCTGCGCTCGACATCGATGACGCCTATGCCATCTCCCGGGCCGTTCTGGAAAAACGGCTGGCGGCCGGCGAAAGGCTGGTGGGCAAGAAAATCGGCCTCACCGCCAAAGCAGTGCAGGACATGCTGGGTATCAACGAGCCCGATTACGGTTTCCTGACCGACGCCATGCAGTTCGACAATGGCGCGAGTGTCACCATTGCGCAGGCCATGATGAACCCGATGGTGGAGGCGGAAATCGCCCTGGTGCTCAAGCNTCGACAATGGCGCGAGTGTCACCATTGCGCAGGCCATGATGAACCCGATGGTGGAGGCGGAAATCGCCCTGGTGCTCAAGCGCGATCTGCCCACCGAAAACGTGACCGCCAAGCAGGTACTGGAGGCGACGGACTATGCCGCGCCTTGCCTGGAACTGGTGGACACCCGCTTCGAAACACCGCGCATCCGCATCGTCGACACCATTGCCGACAACGCCAGCAGTGCGTTGTTCGTGCTGGGCGAGGGGCGCGTGGACCCCAGGAAGGTCGATCTGGCCGCCATCACCTGCGTGGTGACCCGCAACGGCGAAAAGCAGTCTGAAGGCGTGGGGGCGGCGGTCATGGGCTCTCCGCTGCACAGCACGGCCTGGTTGGCCAACCGGCTCGGTGCCGCCGGTGTTTCACTCAATGCGGGAGACATCGTCTTGGCCGGGTCGCTGGTGCCGCTGGCAAAAATTGCGGCGGGTGACGCCTTCGAAGCGACGTTCGCCGGCCTCGGCTCCGTTTCTGCCCGGTTTGCCTGACCGCTCCGAACGATCTCAGTGCATCAGGTCGTTCGAGGTTATGCCGATAACCAGCGTTGTCAAACCCATGATGGTGCTCAAGCCTTCTT
>NZ_JAUJUJ010000277.1 GCF_030711595.1 Stenotrophomonas sp. YIM B06876 | reverse complement strand
GAGCTCCTCGATCAGGTCCTCGTCCAGCATCTGGCCGGCGGGTGCCAGCACGGCGCGGGTTTCGGGGTGCAGCACTTCCTCGGCCACCGTGCGGCCCAGAACGCGCTCGCGCAGCGATTCGATGACTTCACCGCCCTCGACGATGGCGCGCATCAGTGCGCCATTGGCGGTGCCGCAGTCCTCTTCGGTCACCACCAGGTCCTGCGTCACGTCGACCAGGCGGCGCGTCAGGTAGCCCGAGTTGGCGGTCTTGAGCGCCGTGTCCGCCAGGCCCTTGCGCGCGCCGTGGGTGGAGATGAAGTACTGCAGCACGTTGAGGCCTTCGCGGAAGTTCGCGGTGATGGGCGTCTCGATGATGGAGCCGTCGGGCTTGGCCATCAGGCCACGCATGCCGGCCAGCTGGCGGATCTGGGCGGCGGAACCGCGCGCGCCCGAGTCGGCCATCATGTAGATGGAGTTGAACGACTCCTGCTCCACTTCCTTGCCGTGGCGGTCGGTGGTCTTTTGCTTGGCCAGCTGGGCCATCATGACCTTGGAGACTTCGTCGCCGGCCTTGCCCCAGATGTCCACCACCTTGTTGTAGCGCTCGCCGGAGGTCACCAGGCCCGAGACATATTGCTGCTCGATCTCTTTGACTTCCTTCTCCGCGCTCTCGATGATGCTGGCCTTCTGCTGCGGCACCAGCATGTCCTCGATGGCGATCGAGATGCCCGACTTGGTGGCCAGGCGGAAGCCGTTTTGCAGCAGCTTGTCGGCGAACACCACCGTCTCCTTGAGGCCGCACTTGCGGAAGGAGACGTTGATGAGCTTGGAGATTTCCTTCTTCTTGAGCGCCTTGTTCATGTTCGAGAACGGCAGCCCCTTGGGCAGGATCTCGGACAGCAGGGCACGGCCGGCCGTGGTTTCCACGATGCTGGTCGAAGGGTCGAACTCGCCGGTGTCCTTGTTCTTGGTCCACTCGGTCATGCGTACGTTGATCCGCGACGTGAGGTCCACCTCGCCGGCGTCGAGCGCGCGCTGCACTTCGCCGGCATCGGCAAAGGTCAGGCCCTCGCCCTTGGCGTTGATGCGCTCGCGGGTCGCGTAGTACAGACCCAGCA
>NZ_JAUJUJ010000276.1 GCF_030711595.1 Stenotrophomonas sp. YIM B06876 | reverse complement strand
AGCGGCTATCTGCCCGAGCACACCCTGGCGGGCTATGAGCTGGCAGTGCGCATGGGAGCCGACTACATCGAGCCCGACCTGCAGCTCACCCGCGACGGCCAGCTGGTCGCCATGCACGACGACAGGCTCGAGCGCACCACCAATGTGGC
The DNA here is from genome assembly GCF_030711595.1 of Stenotrophomonas sp. YIM B06876. Classification (GTDB taxonomy): domain Bacteria; phylum Pseudomonadota; class Gammaproteobacteria; order Xanthomonadales; family Xanthomonadaceae; genus Stenotrophomonas. The sequence continues at coordinate 952 of NZ_JAUJUJ010000276.1, read as the reverse complement.
CAGCCTGTTTGCGCAGCGCGGCGGTGCCTACCGTGTGGCCGACTTCACACTGGCAGAAATCAAAACGCTGACGGTGCAGCCCACGCGCACGGCGCAGAGCAGCTACCCCGGCTTCACGCCCAGTGCCGCCCAGCCGCTGGCCGTGCCCACGTTCCAGGAAGTGGTCACCTTGGCCCAGGCACAAAGTGCGGCCACCGGGCGCGAGATCGGCATCTACCCCGAAGCCAAGCAGGCCGACCCGGACATGGAAGACGCCATCCTGCGCACGCTCCAGGCCAATGGCTATCGCGCCGGCAGCAAGCTGTTCATCCAGTCGTTCAGCGATGCCACGCTGCGCAGCCTGCACGCCAAGCAGCAGGCGCAGCGCCTGGCCTACCCGCTGGTGCAGCTGGGCTATGCCGCCGTGGGCGCAGACGGCNCAGGCCGACCCGGACATGGAAGACGCCATCCTGCGCACGCTCCAGGCCAATGGCTATCGCGCCGGCAGCAAGCTGTTCATCCAGTCGTTCAGCGATGCCACGCTGCGCAGCCTGCACGCCAAGCAGCAGGCGCAGCGCCTGGCCTACCCGCTGGTGCAGCTGGGCTATGCCGCCGTGGGCGCAGACGGCGTCGCGCGCATCCGTGTGAACGGCAGCGCTGGCCCGCAAGAGCTGGCCTTGCCCGAGGTGGCGCGCTACAGCGCCGGCGTGGGCGTGTCCATCAGCAACAAGACCTACCCGCTCACCCAGGCCTTCATTGACCAGGCGCACGCCGCCGGCCTGCAGGTGCATGGCTGGACCTTTGCCCGGCCCGACGCGACGCTGGCAGGCGCCGAATTCCGCCAGTTTCTGGGCATGGGCATGGATGCACTGTTTGCCAATTACCCCGACCTGGCCGTCGCCGCGCGCAACGGCTTTGCCGCCCAGCGCTGAGCGTGCCGCCCAGCGTCCGCCCACGGGGCATTCACCCGCCT
>NZ_JAUJUJ010000275.1 GCF_030711595.1 Stenotrophomonas sp. YIM B06876 | reverse complement strand
TCCATCGAGTACGCGAAGGCGAAGCGCAGACAGTGCTGTAGCACGGCAAGCGAAGCCGACAAAGTAATCGTTGGATTTAGAAATGGAATCAATTGCGGAACGGCCACAGGTGGAAAAAACGGCGAACGCGCCGCCACACTTCTGCGAGCCCCTGCGGCTCGAACACCAGAAAGCCAATGATCAATGCGCCAAAGATGATGGTGCGCACGGGCGAGAGAAACACCGTGAGCTCGGTGCCGCCGGGCAGCAGGTCGACCGCCAGTTTGAGCAGCTCGGGCACCATGGTCATGAACACGGCACCCAGCACCGCGCCGAGGATGGTGCCCATGCCGCCGACGATGATGGCGGCGAGGAAAAAGATCGACATCAAGAGCGGAAAGCTCTCGGGCGTGACCACGCGAAAGAAGTAGGCCCAGAGGCCGCCGGCCACGCCGGCGTAGAACGACGACAGGCCGAACGACAGCAGCTTGTAGCGCAAGAGCGCAATGCCGAGCACCTCGGCCGAGATGTCGCGGTCGCGGATGGCGATGAAGGCGCGGCCGACGCGCGTGCGAAACAGGTTCGCCGCGCCCAGCAGCATCAGCACGGTGATGGGCACGATGACCCAGTACNTAGCGCAAGAGCGCAATGCCGAGCACCTCGGCCGAGATGTCGCGGTCGCGGATGGCGATGAAGGCGCGGCCGACGCGCGTGCGAAACAGGTTCGCCGCGCCCAGCAGCATCAGCACGGTGATGGGCACGATGACCCAGTACAGGCGAAACGAGGTGTCGAGCGCCGCGCCAAAAATCTTCGCCGGTGGCACCGTGAGCCCGGCCGTGCCGCCGGTGAACGCCATGTTCGCGAACAGGAAGTGCGCGATGAAGGAGGCCGCGATGGTCGCAATCGCCAGGTACAGGCCTTTGACGCGCAGCGACGGAATGCCGACCACCAGGCCGCCGAGCATGGCGACGCAGCCGCCGGCCAGGATGTTGAGCAGGAACGGTGTGCCCAGGCGGATTTCAAGAATCGCCACGGTGTATGCGCCCAGGCCCATGAAGGCGGCCTGGCCCAGGCTGACCAGGCCGGTGTAGCCGGTCAGGATGTTGAGCCCGGTGCTGCTCG
>NZ_JAUJUJ010000064.1 GCF_030711595.1 Stenotrophomonas sp. YIM B06876 | reverse complement strand
CACCGGCGCGATCCGCGGCGCAGCGGCCGGCGCGACCGCTGCGTTGCCCCGGGTGCCGCGCTTTTCACGGGCGCTGTAGGTGGACTCTTCCAGGCGATCGCGGAACGCCACCACATCGCGCGACGGAGCCTCGCGGAGGCGGCCTTCCAGGATCATGCGCGGAGTGGTGTTGGGACCGTAGGCATCGAGGTTGGCGGCGTCGTCGATCTGCAGCACCGCGCCATCCAGGGCGACGCCGGCGAACAGGCCACGGGCACGCGACCACGACCAGATTTCGGCCTTGAGCTGGCCGTCGGTGGCGGCGGCGGCGCTGCGTCCGACCGGACCGGCGGCGACGCCGGCATCGGCGCCGAGGGTGAATTTGCCGTTGACGATGTTGTCCAGGCTGCGGTCGTTGCGGAACACCAGGATCACATCGGAGGACTGCACACCGGCCTGGAAGCCGATGCTGCCACCGGTCAGCTTGACGAACACCGGGTTGGACCAGCTGCCATCGGCCATCTTCACCGACATCAGGCCATGGCCGCGGCGGCCGCCAATCACCAGGCCGGCCTTGATCGTGTCGGGAATCACCAGAATCGCGCGGCCCTCGTCGAGCAACTTGTCGGGAATGGCCTGTTCGGGAATGTCCTGGATTTCACTGAGCACGCGCACCGCGTTGCGGGCGCGCTGATCCTCCTGTGGACCGGCCAGAGCGTTCGCAGACAACAGGCTGGCGGACAACAGCAGTAAAAGGCACGGCAGACGGCGCATGGCGGGCTCCAGAAGTCGATGCACAGAAAGATAAAGCAAGTGCCTGAAATTAGAAGCCTGGCAATGAATCGGCCGTAACCGCGGCGCTGGCCGCCGACTGCGAAGCTCCGGTGCGTGCCGATCGCGGCCAGGCCCGGTAGCTGCGAGAATGCCGTCCATGCTCAACGCCCCCCAAACCGCTGTGCTGGCGGTCAATCTCGGCACGCCCGACACTCCCACCGCCCCGGCGGTACGCCGCTATCTGGCTGAATTCCTCAGTGACAAACGCGTGGTCGCCATTCCCGCGTTGTTGTGGAAGCCGTTGTTGTACGGGCTGATCCTGCCGCTGCGCGGGCCGCGGTCGGCGGAGAAGTACGCCCAGGTGTGGCTGCCGGAGGGCTCACCACTGGCGGTGTATACGCAGCGTCTGGCCGCGGCCATGCAGCGGGAGCTGCCGCAGGCGCAGGTGCGCTGGGCGATGCGCTACGGCCAGCCGGCGCTGCAACCGGCGCTGGACGCGTTGGCGGCCGGCGGGGTGCGCCGGATCGTGCTGCTGCCGCTGTACCCGCAGTACTCCACCACCACCACCGCCTCGATCGAGGACAAGCTGGCCGACTGGCAGGCGCGCAACCCGCGGATCGAAGCCCGCCTGGTCAAGGATTACGCCACCGACCCGGGTTGGGTCGAAGCGATGGCCGCCTCGATCCGGCAGTGGTGGCAGCAGCACGGACGTGGCGACAAGCTGGTGTTCTCCTTCCACGGCATCCCGCAGCGGGTGGCCAACAACGGCGATCCGTATCCGCAGCGCTGCGAGGCCAGCGCGCGTGCCATTGCCGCCGCGCTGGCGCTGGGGGAAGACGACTGGGCGATGGGGTACCAGTCGCGCTTTGGCAAGGAAAAATGGCTGCAGCCCTACGTCGAGCCGATGCTGTGGGCGATGGCCGACCGTGGCGTCAAACGGATCGACGTGGCCTGCCCCGGGTTTGCCACCGACTGTCTGGAGACTCTGGAGGAGGTGGCGATCGGCTTTACCGCCACGCTGGCCGCACGCGGCACGCAGATGCGCTACATCCCCTGCCTGAACGATTCGCCCGATCACGCCCGCGCACTGGTGGCGCTGGCCGCCGACCAGCTGGCATGAGCGTGCAGCCGTTGCAGCTGGACCTGGACGGGCTCCAGGTCCGCGGCCTGCGCTGCGGCACATCCGGCGCACGCAAGGTGCTGGCGCTGCATGGCTGGCTCGACAACGCGGCCAGTTTCCTGCCGCTGGCGGCCTTGCTGCCGGCGCTGGACCTGGTGCTGCTGGACCTGCCCGGCCATGGCCACAGCGACCACTTGCCCGCAGGCACGCCCTACACCGGTGCCAACGCCATCGTGCACGTGCTGGACGTGGCCGACGCGCTGGGATGGGACCGTTTCAGCCTGCTCGGACATTCGATGGGCGCCGGCATTTCCAGCCTGCTCGCGGCCGTGGCGCCGCAGCGGGTGCAGGCGCTGATCGCCATTGAAGGGCTGGGCGGCCTGTCCGCCCCGGCCTCGGAAACGGTGACCCGCCTGCGCGAGCATGTCACCGCGGTGCGCAGCCTGGCCGACAAGCGTCTGCGGGTATTTCCCGATCTCGCCGCGCCGGTGCGGGCGCGGATGCGGGCCAACCAGCTCAGCGAAGCCTCGGCGCGGTTGCTGGTCGAGCGCGGGGTCAAAGCGGTGGACGGCGGCTGGAGCTGGCGCAGCGATCCGCGGCTGATGCTGCCCACCGCGGTGCGCATGACCGACCCGCAGATCCGCGATGTGCTCGCCGCCATCGTCTGCCCGACGCAGGTGATCTACGCCACGCCGGCGCAGGTGTATCTGCCCGAACCGCAACGCAGCGAATGGACGGCGCTGTTGCCGCATGGACAGGTGCATACCCTGCCCGGCCATCATCATTTGCACATGGACCAGCCCGAAGCGGTGGCGGCGCTGATCACCGCGTTCGTGGATACGTTGCCGCCGAGCGCCTGAGTTCCACGGGCGCCGCGGCGGCGGTCCACCGCTACCGGCAGCACCATCCGCCGCCTTGGCTGGCCGCGCTTTTGACGGTCTGACCGGGGCGCGCTGGCCCCCTCTCCGGCGTGCGGAGCAGCGCCGGGGGCCGTACGGGTGATCACGCCTTCGCGCCCAGCGTCACCCGCAACTGGTGTTCCCGGCCATCATCGACCAGCGCGATGCAGTCGCCCTCCACGGCGGCGCCATCAAGCACCCGCGAGACCACCCCGCGCTGGACCCCGGCCGGGTTGTCGACCGTGATCCGGTAGCGGGTGATGCCATGTGCCGCGCCGCGGTGGCGGTAGACCAGCTCGAAGCCGGGCCACGCCGCGGGAATGCACGGGTCGATCCACAACTGCCCGCCGCGCTTGCGGAAGCCGAGGATCGCCTCCAGTCCAGCCCGGTACAGCCAGCCGGCCGACCCGGTGTACCAGGTCCAGCCACCGCGCCCGATATGCGGGCTGACCGAATACACATCGGCGCAGGCCACATAGGGTTCGACCCGGTAACGCGCGACCGCCGCGGCGCAATCGCTGTGGCGGATCGGATTGAGCAGATCGAACAGCGCAGTAGCCCGGTCGCCGTCACCGAGCGCTGCCCAGGCGAAGATCGACCAGGTGGCGCCGTGGGTGTATTGCCCGCCGTTTTCGCGAATGCCGGGCGGATAGCCCTTGATGTAGCCGGGGTTCAACGGCGTTAGGTCGAACGGCGGGGTCAACAGCGGCGCCAGCCGGTCGTCATGCCGGACCAGTTCGCGTTCGACGGCGGCCATCGCCTGCGCCGCATGAGCGCGGTCGCCACCACCGGCAATCAGGCTCCACGACTGCGCGATGCAGTCGATCCGGCACTCGGCGCTGGTGTGGCTGCCCAGCGGCGTGCCATCGTCGTAGTAGCCGCGCCGGTACCACTGTCCGTCCCAGCCAGCCGGGCCATCGAGCACCGGTTGCAGCGTGCGCGCATACGCCTGCCAGCGCGCGGCCCGTGCGTGCTCGTGGCGGGCACGCGCATGGGGCAGGAAATCGCGGATCGCGGCGAGCACGAACCACCCCAGCCACACACTTTCGCCACGGCCTTGCGCGCCGACATTGTTCATGCCGTCGTTCCAGTCGCCGGTGCCCATCAACGGCAGCCCGTGCGCGCCACCGGTCAGGCTGGAATCGAGCGCACGTGCGGCGTGTTCGTACAGGCTCGCCGCTTCGGCCGCCGGCTGCGGCAGGTAGAACGCATCGGTCTGGCCGTCCTTCAGTGCCGGCCCGTCGAGGAACGGCACCATTTCATCCAGCACCGCGGCATCGCCGCTGGTGCGCACGTAATGCGCGGCGACATAGGCCAGCCACAGGCGGTCGTCGCGGATGCGGGTGCGGATGCCTTGCCCGGCCGGTGGCAGCCACCAGTGCTGCACATCGCCCTGGACAAATTGCCGGGCCGCGGCCCGCAGCAGATGCGCGCGGGCCAGGTCGGGGCGGGCCACGCACAGCGCCATCACATCCTGCAGCTGGTCGCGGAAGCCGTAGGCGCCGCTGGCCTGGTAATAGGCGGTGCGCGCCCACATCCGGCAGCCCAGCGTCTGGTACAGCAGCCAGTCGTTGAGCAGGATATCCAGCGCCCGGTCGGGAGTGCTGACCTGCACGGTATCGAGCAGCTCGTCCCAGTGCCCGCGTACCGCGCCGAGCACCGCGTCAACATCGGCCACCCGGTATTTCTCCACCAGTGCCCGTGCCGCGTCGGCCGAGGCGGCCTCGCCGAGCACGAAGCACAGCTCCAGCGACTCCCCCGCGGCGAGTTCCAGCATGGTCTGCAGCGCCCCGCACGGCGAAAGACCGGCACCGAGGCGGCCAGACAGGGGCACCCGGTCGAGCAGCGCGCGCGGCTGCTGCACCGAGCCGTAGCGGCCGAGGACTTCCAGCCGGTCGCCACTGATCGTGCACGGTCGATTGCCCAGATCCATGAACGCGACGCGGTCGTGGAATTCGGCCCGCCAGGGATTTTTCGCCAGCAGCGCGCCGGTCGCCTCGTCGCGCCAGGTGGTCACGAACGGCGCCGGCACGCTGCCATTGGCCCCCAGCGCCCATTCGACGTAGGCGGTGAGCGACAGCCGCCGCGCGTGGCCGGCGTGGTTGTGCAGACGCAGGCGCGACAGCTTGACCGGATCGTCCGGCGCGACCAGCACCAGCAGTTCCACCTCCAGGTCCTGCGCGGTGTGGCCGAAGCGGCTCCAGCCCTTGCCGTGCTCGCTGGTATAGCGCACTGCGGGCAGGGCGATCGGCGCAGCCGTCGCACTCCACAGCTGTCCGCTGTGCTCATCGCGCAGGTACAGCACCTCGTGCGGCATGTCGCTGACCGGATCGTTCGGCCATGGCGTCAGCGGGTTCTGCTGGCTGTTGCCCGACCAGGTGTAGCCGCCGCCTTCGGCGGACACCAGGCAGCCGAACTGCGGATTGGCGAGGACGTTGATCCACGGCATCGGCGTGCACTGGTCACCACGCAAGGTGATGCGATAGCTGCGGCCGCCGTCGCGGAAAGCGCCGATGCCGTTGTCGAACTCGTGGCCGGTGGGCGTCTCCATGGAAGTCGCCGCGGCAATCGTGGCCGCGGGCAACGGCGCCGCGGGGGTGCCGGCCGCAGCGCCGCG
>NZ_JAUJUJ010000274.1 GCF_030711595.1 Stenotrophomonas sp. YIM B06876 | reverse complement strand
CGGCAACCCATGGCAGCTCTACGCCAAGGCCAACAACCTGACCGACCGCCTGGCCTACGCCCACACCTCGTTCATCAAGGACGCCGCGCCGCTGATGGGGCGCAACATCACGCTGGGCGTGAAGGTGGCGTTTTGAGGGTGATGGCTCGATGGAGCTGATCGAGCCATCAGGCATGGCGCTCCGCTGGAGCGCGATCTGCTATAGCTTGAATAGCTGCCAGCGCTTGCGTATCAAGCGCTGGCAGCTATTTTCATGCATTGTCTGGCTTTGAAGGTGTGCCTGGCTGGCGATTGCCGCGCATGCACGCCCGCCGTAGCATGGCTCCGTAGTTTCACCCACCATGGAGGACGAGAGCATGGACAAGTCGGACCTGGGGCAAGAGCCATCGGCGTCGGAGCGCATCTCGAAAAGGATCACCGAACTCGGGGACTGGCGCGGGGCCGCGCTCAGCAGAATGCGCCAGCTCGTCAAGGAAGCAGACCCGGACGTCGTCGAGGAGTGGAAATGGCGGGGCACTCCGGTTTGGTCGCACGGCGGCATCATCTGCACGGGCGAATCCTACAAGGACAAAGTGAAGCTCACCTTCGCCAAGGGGGCGTCTCTGGAGGACCCGGCCCGTCTCTTCAACGCTAGCCTGGACGGAAACGTGCGCCGCGCCATCGACATCCACGAAGGAGAGGAANGAATCCTACAAGGACAAAGTGAAGCTCACCTTCGCCAAGGGGGCGTCTCTGGAGGACCCGGCCCGTCTCTTCAACGCTAGCCTGGACGGAAACGTGCGCCGCGCCATCGACATCCACGAAGGAGAGGAAGTCGAAGAGACCGCCTTCAAGATGCTCGTTCGCCAGGCGGTCGCCCTCAACGGCGCTGGCAAGTCGAGAACGCCGAAAAAAGCGAAGTCCTAGGAGGCTGTCGGGCTTGGGCCGTTGCCGGCATCCGGGGCATTGGAGCTGTGCTGGTGGCCGCCCTGGCTGGTTTGAGGTTTAATGGTCAAATACGGCTGTAACGCTTGATGGGCAAGCGCCAGCAGCTATTAAAACCATACCAACCGTGTTCCGGCAGCGTGCCGGCGGCCCTTGTGAACTCTCCTGTCTTTTCTGCGCTGGC
>NZ_JAUJUJ010000273.1 GCF_030711595.1 Stenotrophomonas sp. YIM B06876 | reverse complement strand
TGGATATAGGAATACCAGCGATGAATTCGATTTCCCGAGACGAGCCCTGGGGCGTGGTGGGCGACAGCCAGATGGTGGCCACTGGCCACCCATTGGCAGCCAGGGCAGCCGCGAGCATGCTGCGATCAGGCGGCAGCGCGATCGACGCCGCTATCGCAGCGGATGCCGTGCTGGGCGTGGTCGAACCCATGGCGACAGGCATAGGCGGCGATGTGCTGGCCATGNAGGTCGCCTTGGATATAGGAATACCAGCGATGAATTCGATTTCCCGAGACGAGCCCTGGGGCGTGGTGGGCGACAGCCAGATGGTGGCCACTGGCCACCCATTGGCAGCCAGGGCAGCCGCGAGCATGCTGCGATCAGGCGGCAGCGCGATCGACGCCGCTATCGCAGCGGATGCCGTGCTGGGCGTGGTCGAACCCATGGCGACAGGCATAGGCGGCGATGTGCTGGCCATGGTGGTGCCGCCCAGCGGGGCTGCGCTGAGCTACAACGGTACTGGTCGCGCACCGGCCTATTTTTCCCTCGACGCGCTGGACAACCTGCCCGGCAGGCGCATCCCCGAACGGCACGCGTTCTCCGTCACGGTGCCCGGCGTGGTGCGAGGCTGGCACGACCTGCACAGCCGCTTCGGCCGCCTGCCCTGGCAGCTTCTGTTCCAAGATGCCATCCAGGCTGCCGGCAAAGGCTTTCCCGTCGCGCCCGTCGCTTCGCGCGAGTGGGCGCTGTTTGAACCGGTCCTGCGTCTAGACCCCGTCACCGAAACCCTGTACCGGGCCAACACGCTGCCCCGCGCCGGTGAGTTCTTCTCGAACCCGGAACTGGCTGCGGTGCTGAAAGCGATAGCCAATGAAGGCCCCGACGCTTTCTACCTGGGCGCTCCCGCAATGGCTGCGGAGCGCGCCGTGCAGCAGCGCGGTGGAATGCTGATGATGGAGGACTTTGCCCGGCACAGCGGCCATTTCGCGCCACCCATCAGCGCTCGCTTCCGCGGATTGACGGTACTGGAATGCCCGCCCAACACCCACGGAATCGCCGTGCTGCACGCGCTGGAGGCTCTGGACGCTCTGTCGCTAGACCCGGCCGACCCCGCAACCACGGTCAACAT
>NZ_JAUJUJ010000272.1 GCF_030711595.1 Stenotrophomonas sp. YIM B06876 | reverse complement strand
CGCAGCGGCATCACCATGGTCAACATCGGCGTCGGGCCGGCCAACGCCAAAACGATTACCGACCACATCGCCGTGCTGCGCCCGCACGCCTGGATGATGCTGGGCCACTGCGCCGGCCTGCGCAACAGCCAGCAGCTGGGCGACTATGTGCTGGCGCACGCCTACGTGCGCGAAGACCATGTGCTCGACGAAGAGCTGCCGCTGTGGGTACCGATTCCGGCGCTCGCCGAAATCCAGGTCGCGCTCGAGCAGGCCGTGGCCGACGTGACGCAGATCGCGGGCCCCGACCTCAAGCGCATCATGCGCACCGGCACCGTGGCCAGNCGCCTACGTGCGCGAAGACCATGTGCTCGACGAAGAGCTGCCGCTGTGGGTACCGATTCCGGCGCTCGCCGAAATCCAGGTCGCGCTCGAGCAGGCCGTGGCCGACGTGACGCAGATCGCGGGCCCCGACCTCAAGCGCATCATGCGCACCGGCACCGTGGCCAGCACCGACAACCGCAACTGGGAGCTGCTGCCCGACAACCTGCCGCAGCGCCGCTTCAGCCAGAGCCGCGCCGTGGCGCTCGATATGGAGAGCGCGACCATCGCCGCCAACGGCTTCCGCTTCCGCGTGCCCTACGGCACCCTGCTGTGCGTGAGCGACAAGCCGCTGCACGGCGAGATCAAGCTGCCCGGCATGGCCAACCACTTCTACCGCGAGCGCGTCGACCAGCACCTGCGCATCGGCATGCGCGCCATCGACATCCTGCGCGCCGGCAGCCTGGCCCGGCTGCACAGCCGCAAGCTGCGCAGCTTTGCCGAGGTGGCGTTCCAGTAAGGGCCAGGGCGCCACCGTGCGGACTCATGTTTTGATAGCTGCCAGCGCTTGCCCCATAAGCGTTAGAGCCGTATTTCATCAAAATCCATGAACGCAGCCCTGCTCGACGTGCGCGCGCTGCGCAAACGCTACGGCGACGCCACCGTGGTCAACGGCGTGTCGTTCGCCATCGCACCGGGCGAATGCCTGGGCGTGATCGGCCCCAACGGCGCCGGCAAGACCACCACCATCCGCATGTGCCTGGGCCTGACCGCGCCCGACGCCGGCAGCATCCACTACCAGGCCAGCGG
>NZ_JAUJUJ010000271.1 GCF_030711595.1 Stenotrophomonas sp. YIM B06876 | reverse complement strand
TTCTCGGCATCTTTATGAAATGAACTTTCAACTCACGACACTAGCCCTTGAATGAAGACGGCCCGCGCAGCGGTTTCGGCCCGAATGGATCGCTCCGTGCTATCGACCTCACGCCCAGCCCCTGATTTTGGCTGCGACGCATGGCGCTGCCGCCGTGACAAGCAAAACAATGGGCCAAAGGTTCCCGTCTTTGAAGGTGTACGCCTCCAGAAGCTGCGACCAGGGCTTGCCTTGGATGAGACGCCCAAAGGTGAACTCAAAGGCCAAGGTAAGACAAAGCCAACCCAAGCCGATAGCGGCGCACCTTGCCAGCGGCACCGGCCCAAACCACGGCAGTACAAGGTACGCAACCACAAGAATGAGCGTGGACAGANAAGCTGCGACCAGGGCTTGCCTTGGATGAGACGCCCAAAGGTGAACTCAAAGGCCAAGGTAAGACAAAGCCAACCCAAGCCGATAGCGGCGCACCTTGCCAGCGGCACCGGCCCAAACCACGGCAGTACAAGGTACGCAACCACAAGAATGAGCGTGGACAGAAGGATGCCGCTAAGCATCAGTCCCGCGGCCTTGCCGAGCGCGGGAATGAGGACTGCCTCACGAAGCATTCCGTTGGCAATGGCCAATACAAGAATGCCCAACCACAGCGTGAGCGCCTTGCCAACGATCCCTAAGGCCAATGTCCTCTCCTGTTGCGCCTAACGATGAAAATCAGCTGGCCGCCGAAGGCGGGGTGGCTTGAGGGAAGGGGCGGGCGTCAGTGCGGCTGTTAAGTTGCGCAAACGCCTCGTGCTCGCAGGTTGTGATTTCGTACGGGTTCCCGTCGGGATCTCGAAAGTACAAAGACCAAGAGGTGCCGTGGTCCTCGAGCACCGGTTTTTCACCGAGTACTTCGGTCAGGTGCCGCTGCCAGTCAAAGAGTTCCTGCGCGCTGACACCCAATGCGATGACTGAGCGGCACTTTTCGTGGGGCCTCTCGAACAGGGCCAGGTGAACCGTGCCTTCGGCGTTCGTGATTGTGAGAGGACCGCGGTCGCTGGCCCAAAACGCCAGCTCCGGCTGGCGACGAAGACCGAGGGTCGATTCGTACCAATGCTCGGCGGCTGCTCTGTCC
>NZ_JAUJUJ010000270.1 GCF_030711595.1 Stenotrophomonas sp. YIM B06876 | reverse complement strand
CCGACAACCTGCGCGACCTGCTGTTGGCCGCGCCCGCAGGAGCGCGCGTGGTGATGGGGCTGGACCCGGGCATCCGCACCGGCGTGAAAGTGGCAGTCTGCGATGCCACGGGCAAGCTGGTCGAAACCGCCACCGTGTTCCCGCACGAGCCGCGCAAGGACTGGGACGGTTCGCTGCACACGCTGGCCAAGCTGTGCGAAAAGCACGGCGTGAACCTGATTGCGATTGGCAACGGCACGGCCAGCCGCGAAACCGACAAACTGGCGGCCGACCTGATCAANAAGGACTGGGACGGTTCGCTGCACACGCTGGCCAAGCTGTGCGAAAAGCACGGCGTGAACCTGATTGCGATTGGCAACGGCACGGCCAGCCGCGAAACCGACAAACTGGCGGCCGACCTGATCAAGCTCATGGCCAAGGCCGAACGTGCGATCGAAAAGGTGGTGGTCAGCGAGGCCGGCGCCTCGGTCTATTCGGCCAGCGAGTTCGCCTCGCAAGAAATGCCCGACGTCGACGTGAGCCTGCGCGGCGCCGCCAGCATTGCGCGCCGCCTGCAGGACCCGCTGGCCGAGCTGGTCAAGATCGACCCCAAGAGCATTGGCGTGGGCCAGTACCAGCACGACGTGAACCAGAGCGAGCTGGCGCGCACGCTCGGTGCCGTGGTCGAAGACTGCGTGAACTCGGTCGGCGTGGACCTGAACACGGCCAGCGTGCCGCTGCTCTCGCGCGTCTCGGGTTTGTCGGCCAGCGTGGCCAAGGCCGTGGTGCGCTGGCGCGAGGCCAACGGCGCGTTCAAGAGCCGCAAGCAACTGATGGACGTGGCCGGCCTGGGCGCCAAGACCTTTGAACAAAGCGCGGGCTTTCTGCGCATCCGCGGCGGCGAGAACCCGCTCGACATGACCGGCGTGCACCCCGAGACCTACCCGGTGGTGGAGAGCATCATCCAGACCACCGGCAAGAGCGTGGCCGATCTGATGGGCCGCGCCGACATGCTCAAGACGCTCAAGCCCGAGCTGTTCGCGAACGAGAAATTCGGCGTCATCACGGTGCAGGACATCCTCGGCGAACTCGAGAAACCCGGCCGCGACCCGCGCCCAGACTTCAAGGTGGCG
>NZ_JAUJUJ010000269.1 GCF_030711595.1 Stenotrophomonas sp. YIM B06876 | reverse complement strand
TCATGCACTCCGCTGTTCAAAGACAGGAAGAGCCCCCCAAAGGAGGCGCCTTCTTCCTCGCTGTCAATAGCCTGGCCCAACGCCTGGGGACGGTGCTGGCGCCCAAATCCACGCCGATTTCGATCTTCAAGGCGAGTTACGCCGGCATTCTCAAAGACGCCGACGATGGAGCGGTGCAGGTGATTTCTCAAGGCAAGAAGAAATACGTGCTGCTCACCGAGGACCAGCTGGTCGAGATCATGGATGCCGGTGTTGGCAGCAAGACGCGTTCGCTCGCCGACACCTTGGCATCCCTGACGCCGCCCAAGGAGCGGCTCGACGCCAGCCTGGTGATGCAGGCCGGTTCGGCCCACGATCCTTTCTCGCTGCCCGAGCGGGCCCCCTGAGATGGCGACCAAATCCCGGCACCTGATCGGTCCGAACCTGCTGATCGAGCTGTGCCTGCAGACGGCCCGGGCCATGGCCTGGGCCAAAACGGTCGGGGATGCCCATTGCGTGCTCAGCCGCTTGGCCGTCGCCATCGTGCGCTCGGTGATCAACAAGAATGCCAAGGACGAGATCAGCCGCGAGGAGTGGCACAAATCCCTGGACGCGGTCGTGGCCCGCATGGTGGCCGCCGGCGCCGAGACGGTCGACCTCAACGAGACGATCCTCGAAAAATACCACCTCTACCGCCTGCACGAGCCGCTGCAGAGCCAATCGGGCGGCACGCCTGAAATCCTCGGGCAGGACGTGCGGCTGCTGGTCGCCACGGCGGCGGTGATGGATCTGGTCTACACCGACATCAGCGACCTCTACCTTCAGCAGATGGCTGCTCTGGGGCTCAAGGTCCAGGCCCTGTGAGTCGCCCATGTTCAATCTGCCCGCCGGCAAGCCGGTCGTCCCCAAGCAGCGCGTCAAGGTCCTGAGCCTGTCTGGCGGCGGTTACCGCGGCCTGTTTACGGCGCAGGTGCTTGAGCGCCTGGAAGCCGACATCCGCGCGGCGCAGACCGGGCAGTCGCCCCCTCCTTTCGGCGAGCGTTTCGATCTCATTGCCGGCACATCGATCGGCGGCATCCTGGCCACGGGGCTGTCGTGCGGCGTCAGCGGCGCGCAGCTCGTGGCGGCGTTGAAGGCGTCGGGTT
>NZ_JAUJUJ010000268.1 GCF_030711595.1 Stenotrophomonas sp. YIM B06876 | reverse complement strand
GCTTCGCCGGCCTGCTCGACCTGGGCTTCGTCGGCTTCTACGCCGTCGGCGCCTACACCTACGGCCTGCTGTTCCACTGGCTCGGCTGGAGCTTCTGGGAGGCCCTGCCGCTGGCCGGCGCGGTGGCGGCGACATTCGGCTGTGTGCTTGGCTTTCCGGTGCTGCGCCTGCGCGGCGACTACCTGGCCATCGTCACGCTCGGCTTTGGCGAGATCATCCGCCTGCTGCTGGTCAACCTGACCCATCTGACGGGCGGACCCGACGGCATCTCGGGCATTCCCAAGCCGACCCTGTTCGGCTACGAAATCTCGCGCCAGGCCAGCACCGAGGGCGGCACCACGCTGCACCAGCTGCTCGGGCTGGAATTCAGCTCGCTGCACATGGTGACCTTCCTGTACCTGATGGCGCTGCTGCTGGCACTGGCCACGCTGTGGATCTCCAACCGGCTGATCCGCATGCCCATAGGCCGCGCCTGGGAGGCGCTGCGCGAAGACGAGGTGGCCTGCCGCTCGCTGGGCCTGAACCCGATGACCATCAAGCTCTCGGCGTTCACGCTGGGCGCCATGTTCGCCGGCCTGGGCGGCGCCTTCTTTGCCGCGCGCCAGGGCATCGTCAGCCCCGAGTCGTTCAGCTTCATCGAGTCGGCGCTGATCCTGGCCATCGTGGTGCTCGGCGGCATGGGCTCGCAGCTGGGCGTGATCATCGCGGCCATCGTCCTCACNATCGTCAGCCCCGAGTCGTTCAGCTTCATCGAGTCGGCGCTGATCCTGGCCATCGTGGTGCTCGGCGGCATGGGCTCGCAGCTGGGCGTGATCATCGCGGCCATCGTCCTCACCGTGCTGCCCGAGCTGGCGCGCGAGTTCTCGGACTACCGCATGCTTATCTTCGGCCTGGTGATGATCGTGATGATGGTCTGGCGCCCGCAGGGCCTGCTGCCCATGAAGCGCCAGCATGTGGAGCTCGACGCATGACGCACGCCTTCCATGACACCAACAACAAGGGCCAACCCAAGGTAATCGCATGAGCATGACATTGTTGAAAGTGGACGACCTGTGCATGCGCTTTGGCGGCCTGCTGGCGGTCGACCACGTCTCGTTCGCGCTGCAGGAGCGCGAAATCTTCGCCATC
>NZ_JAUJUJ010000267.1 GCF_030711595.1 Stenotrophomonas sp. YIM B06876 | reverse complement strand
GCCCGTGGTCTGGGCGGCGCTGGCTTTGTATGCGCTTTTGTTGCTGGGCGTGGGGTTCACCACGGCACCCTCTGCCGATATCGAACTGCACCTGGCGAAATACGCCAAGCTGCTGGTGATTCCCGTGTTCCTGTCGCTGCTGACCCAGGCGCAGTGGCGCCAGCGCTGCATGCATGCCTTTGTCGTGGCGATGCTGTTCATTCTGGCGTCCGTCTACGCCAGCATCTGGTGGGATCTGCCCTGGTCCAAGATGCACAACCAGGGTTGGGGCGTGGACCACACGGTGATTGGCGACTACATCACGCAGAACGTGATGATGAGCTTTTTTGTCATCGTGGCGCTGGAGCGCGGCCTGCGTGCGCAGGCACTTTGGCAGCGCGGCGCCTGGTGGCTGGTGGCAGGGCTGGCGGGGCTCAGCGTGACGCACCTGTCGAACGGCCGCACCGGGTATGTGTTGCTGGCGGCAGCGTTGCTGGCTTTTTTTGTGCTCGCCACACAGGGTTGGCGGCGCTGGCTGGCGATTGCGGGCCTGGCGCTGGGCATTGCGGTCGTGGGGCTGACCTCTTCCGCCATCCAGCAACGGGTGGAGCAGGCGGTCGCCGAGGCGAAAAACAGCGATCGCATGGAAATCACCAGCATTGGCGGGCGCATCAACTTCTGGAAGAACACCTGGGAGCTGGTGGAGGAAAAACCCTGGCTAGGATGGGGCACGGGCAGCTACCACACGCAATGGTGCGAGGCCGTGCGAACCCAGGAGTGGTGCGCTTTTGGGCGCTGGCACCCGCACAACCAGTTCCTGTTTTTCTGGGTGGANCGGGCAGCTACCACACGCAATGGTGCGAGGCCGTGCGAACCCAGGAGTGGTGCGCTTTTGGGCGCTGGCACCCGCACAACCAGTTCCTGTTTTTCTGGGTGGAGAATGGCCTGCTGGGCTTGCTGCTGTGCGCCGTGCTGGTGTTCTCGCCGGTGTGGAGCGCGCGCCACGCGAGTCCCGGCCAGCGCCGGCTGATGCTGAGCTTCGCGGTGGTGTTTTTTATCGACAGCATGGTCAATGCGCCCTTGTGGAGTTCGCGCGAGAGCCATTTCTTTGTGCTCATGCTCGTGCTGCTGACGGCACAGGCGGCGTTTGGCACCGA
>NZ_JAUJUJ010000266.1 GCF_030711595.1 Stenotrophomonas sp. YIM B06876 | reverse complement strand
ATCGAGCACGCCCCGCGGCTCGCGCGAGGCACTGATGGCGTAGGTCGGGTGCAGGTACATGCCGCGCTGGACCTCGTAGCTCAGCGGCCCCAGGCCCAAGGCCTGGCGGCCATTGAAGTCCAGTTCCGTGGTGTCCTGGATGTTGAGCGCCACGTCGTGCTCGCGCATGCGCTCGATGCTGCTGCTCCAGTGCGATTGCAGCAGCGCTTGCCAGTCGCTGCGGCGATTGCTCAGGAAGCGATAGGCCGCCTGGGTTTCGGCCCAGCCGTTGCAGGCGTTGGGGATGCTCTCGGTGGGTTTGCCTGCCAGCCGCTGGGCCAGCAGCACCGCGCGGGCATTCAGGCGTTCATCGCCCAGATCCAGTGTCTTGAATTCTTCGCTCGCCCAGTTCACTTCTTCCCCTCGGGTGTCTCTGCGCCTCTATTGGAACTCAGGGGAGAGCTGTGTGTAATGGGGTGGGCTGAAGTCGGCGATCATGAGACACTCTATCGAGGATGCTTGGCTGCGGGGATGCTGCCTTGGGGCGTGCAGGTGCCCCGCAGAGGCTGTTGCCGCCACAGAGTGTGAATTTGGCTGAAGGATGTTTGTTGCAAATGGTGCTCGAATACATGAGAATTTGATCGAATAATTTCAGGGATAAATAGAAAATGCCGATGGATCCGTTCCCCGCTCGCACAAGCAATTTTTCCATACGCAGCGGTATTCATTTTCTGTTGGTGGGTGGATTTGCCACGGCTTTGCATTATCTGTTGACCGCTATTTTTTCCGTTGTATTCAAATGGCCCTTGGTTGAATCGTCTGCTATAGGATTTTCCATCAGTGCCATTGTCAATTATTTTTTGAATGCGCGTTTCACATTTGAGAGCAAAAAACCTCATAAGGAGACATTTCCCCGATTTTTTGCGGTTGCCGGTGTTGGTCTTTTGATTAACACCATCGTATTGACCCTGCTGATCTCCATTGGCTTGGGGCCTATTATTTCTCAAACTCTGAGCACTTGTTGTGTCATCGCATGGAATTACAGCATCAACAGCATCTGGACTTTCAAAAAAGCGGAGTCTTGAGACCGGCTCCGGTGGTGAGCTTGGTATTGCCCTGCTTCAACGAAGAAGAGGTACTGCCGGAAACCACGGCGC
>NZ_JAUJUJ010000265.1 GCF_030711595.1 Stenotrophomonas sp. YIM B06876 | reverse complement strand
CGGTCGAATCGACCACCGCGAAGGACCCGCACACCGTCATCGTCAAGACCAACACGCCCAACCCCATGCTGCCGCTCGACATCGCGTCGATCTACATCGTGAGCAAGCATGTCGGCGAAAAGTCCAAGACCGAGGACTACAACGCCGGCCGCGCCGTGGTCGGCACGGGGCCGTACAAGTTCATCTCGTACAGCCCCGGCGACCGCACCGTGTTCGAGCGCAATCCGTCGTACTACGGCCCGAAGCCCGTGTGGGACAAGGTCAACTACCGCTTCATCAACAACGGCGCGGCGCGCACGGCCGCGCTGCTGGCCGGCGACGTGGACGTGATCGACAAGGTGGCCGTGACCGACGTGGCCAAGCTCAAGAAGACGCCGTCGGTCAGCGTCTACACCTACCCGGGCCTGCGCGTGCTGCTGCTGCAGCCGAGCTTCCGCCCCGGCGCCAACGAGTTCATCACCGACAACGCTGGCAAGCCGCTGGACAAGAACCCGCTGCAGGAGCTCAAGGTGCGCCAGGCGCTGTCGGTCGCGATCAACCGCAAGGCCATCGCCGACCGCATCCTGCAGGGCACGGTGACCGAGGCCAACCAGTGGATGCCCAAGAACACCTTCGGCTACAACCCCGAGGTCAAGGACATCGCCTACAGCGCCGAGCAGGCCAAGAAGCTGCTGGCCGAGGCCGGCTATCCGCAGGGCTTCCAGATCACCATCCACGTGCCGGGCGACCGCTACCCGCAGGCGCCCGAGACCGTGCAGGCCGTGGCCCAGTTCTGGACCCGCGCGGGCGTCAAGACCAAGGTCGAGGTCGTGCCCTGGAGCGTGTACGCCGGCCGCGCCGGCAAGAACGAGTACGCCGTCAGCGTGATTGCCTGGGGCAACGGCACGGGCGAAGCCGGCTACGGCCTGCTGCAGACCCTGGCCAGCAACGACGCCAAGCGCGGGCGCGGCGTCAACAACTGGGGCCGCTACAGCAACGAGGCGGTGGACAAGGCGCTCGACGCCGCCACCGTGGAGTTCGACGCCAAGCGCCGCGAGGCCATCTTCCGCCACTCGGTCAAGCTGGTCACCGACGACGTGGGCCATATCCCGCTGTTCCACTACCAGAACATCTGGGCCGCCAAGAAGGGCCTCAAGGTGGTGCCGC
>NZ_JAUJUJ010000264.1 GCF_030711595.1 Stenotrophomonas sp. YIM B06876 | reverse complement strand
GTCCATAGCGCGCGCGAGCTGCCCCGAGGTGCTCGAGATCACCGCCTGGACCGACGACGGCGAGATCATGGGCGTGCGCCACAAGGAGCTGGCCATCGAGGGCGTGCAGTTCCACCCCGAGAGCATCCTGACCGAGCACGGCCACGCCATGCTGCGCAACTTCCTCGAGCAGCGCGCCTAGGCGCTTTTGCTTTGATAGCTTTCAGCGCTTGCGCAGCAAGGGCTGGAGGCCTTAAACACCTTCAATTCCCTTGCTGTAATCCGCCATGTCCATCACACCGCAAGAAGCGCTGCAGCGCACGGTCGAGCACCGCGAAATCTTCCACGACGAGATGCTGCACATCATGCGCATGATCATGCAGGGCNCGCTTGCGCAGCAAGGGCTGGAGGCCTTAAACACCTTCAATTCCCTTGCTGTAATCCGCCATGTCCATCACACCGCAAGAAGCGCTGCAGCGCACGGTCGAGCACCGCGAAATCTTCCACGACGAGATGCTGCACATCATGCGCATGATCATGCAGGGCGAGCTCTCGCCCGTCATGACGGCGGCCATCATCACCGGCCTGCGCGTGAAGAAGGAAACCATCGGCGAGATCACCGCCGCCGCGCAGGTCATGCGCGAGTTCTCGACCAAGGTGCCGGTAGCGGACGCCACGCACCTGGTCGATATCGTCGGCACCGGCGGCGACGGCGCCAACACCTTCAACATCTCGACCTGTGCCATGTTCGTCGCCGCCGCCGCCGGCGCCAAGACCGCCAAGCACGGCGGGCGCAGCGTCTCGAGCAAGAGCGGCAGCGCCGACGTGATGGAGCAGCTCGGCGTGCACATCAACCTCGCGCCGGCCGCGATTGCGCAGTGCATCGCCGAGGTCGGCATCGGCTTCATGTTCGCGCCCAACCACCACCCGGCCATGAAGAACGTGGCGCCGGTGCGCAAGGAACTGGGCATGCGCACGCTGTTCAACATCCTGGGGCCCCTGACCAACCCGGCCGGTGCGCCGAACATCCTGATGGGCGTGTTCCACCCCGACCTGGTCGGCATCCAGGTGCGCGCACTGCAGCGCCTGGGCGCCGAGCACGCCATCGTGGTCTATGGCCGCGACGGCATGGACGAGATCAGCCTGGGCGCCGCCACCCTGGTCGGCGAACT
>NZ_JAUJUJ010000263.1 GCF_030711595.1 Stenotrophomonas sp. YIM B06876 | reverse complement strand
AAAAGAGAGTGGCGCGGCGTGCGCCACCCTCGCCCAGTCGCTCGCTCGTTCAGGCGGCGCCCAGGTGTGGCACCAGGCCGGCCGTGGGCTGGCCATTTTTCAAAGCGGCGGTAAAGGCCAGCATGCGATCGATCGGCTGGCGCGCGCGCGGGATGATGGCCGGGTCGACCTCGATCGCGTTGGCGCCGGTCTCGAGCACGCGGGCCACGTCGGCCAGGCCGTTCATCGCCATCCACGGGCATTGGGCGCAGCTCTTGCAAGTGGCGCTGTTGCCGGCGGTGGGCGCCTCGTAGAACCGCTTGCCGGGGTTGAGCGTGCGCAGCTTGTGCATCATGCCGGCGTCGGTGGCGACGATGAACTCGGGCGCGTCCATCTCTTGCGCGGCCTTGAGGATGGCCGAGGTCGAGCCCACGGCGTCGGCCAGAGCGATCACGTCGGNTTGCAAGTGGCGCTGTTGCCGGCGGTGGGCGCCTCGTAGAACCGCTTGCCGGGGTTGAGCGTGCGCAGCTTGTGCATCATGCCGGCGTCGGTGGCGACGATGAACTCGGGCGCGTCCATCTCTTGCGCGGCCTTGAGGATGGCCGAGGTCGAGCCCACGGCGTCGGCCAGAGCGATCACGTCGGCCGGCGACTCGGGGTGCACCAGCACCTTGGCCAGCGGGTGCTCTTGCTTGAGGGCTTCGAGCTCGAAGGCCTTGAACTCGTCGTGCACGATGCAGGCGCCGTTCCACATCACCATGTCGGCGCCGGTTTCGCGCTGGATGTAGCCGCCCAGGTGGCGGTCGGGCGCCCAGAGGATCTTGTGGCCCTGGTCCTTGAGCGCGCGCACGATGTCGAGCGCGCAGCTGGACGTAACCAGCCAGTCGGCGCGCGCCTTCACGGCGGCGCTGGTGTTGGCGTAGACGACGACGGTGCGGTCGGGGTGGGCGTCGCAAAAGGCGCTGAATTCATCGATGGGGCAGCCCAGGTCGAGCGAGCAGGTCGCGTCGAGGTCGGGCATGAGCACGGTTTTCTCGGGCGACAGGATCTTGGCCGTCTCGCCCATGAAGCGCACGCCGCTCACCACCAGCGTCTGCGCGGCGTGGTCGCGGCCGAAGCGCGCCATCTCCAGCGAGTCGCTGACGATGCCGCCGGTCTCTTCGGCCAGGTCCTGC
>NZ_JAUJUJ010000262.1 GCF_030711595.1 Stenotrophomonas sp. YIM B06876 | reverse complement strand
ATGTCGCCGTGGCTGCGGAAGGTGTGGCCGCCAAAGGTCCAGGAGGCGTTGTCCTGGATGATGGTGCCGGCCGCGCGCTTGCCGGTCTGCAGCGCGGCCAGAGCCATGAAGGGCTTGTAGGTCGAGCCCGGCGGGTAGGTGCCGCGCAGCGCGCGGTTGAGCAGCGGCCGGTCGATCGACTCGTTGAGCGCCTGCCAGTTCTCCTGGTCGATGCCGTCGACGAACAGGTTGGGGTCGAAGGTGGGCTTGCTGACGAAGGCCAGCACCTCGCCGTTGCGCGGATCGAGCGCCACCAGCGCGCCGCGCCGCGTGCCGAACAGGTCTTCGACCATTTTCTGCAGGCCGATGTCGAGCGCCAGCTGCACGGTATGGCCCGGCGTGGCCGGGAAGCTGTTGAGCCGGCGCACCGCGCGCCCGCCGGCCGAGGTCTCCATCTGCTCGACGCCCGTGAGGCCGTGCAGCTGCTCTTCGTAGCTCTGCTCGACGCCGAGCTTGCCGATGTAGTCGGTGCCGCGGTAGTTGGCCTCTTCGTCCGAGTCCTGGATCGCGGCTTTTTCTTTCTGGTTGATGCGCCCGATGTAGCCGATGGCGTGGCTCGCCACCTCGCCCAGCGGGTAGCTGCGAAACAGCCGCGCCTTCACGTCCACGCCCGGGAAGCGGTAGCGCTGCGCGGTAAAGCGCGCCACCTCCTCGTCGGAGAGGCGGGTGCGGATCGGCAGCGACTCGAAGCTGCGCGACTCGTCCATGAGGCGCTTGAACTTGCGCCGGTCGCGCGGCGGGATGTCGACCACCTCGGCCAGCGCATTGATGGTGTCCTCGAGCACGCCGGCCTTGGACGGGGTGATCTCCAGCGTGTAGGCCGAGTAGTTGGTGGCCAGCACCACGCCGTTGCGGTCCAGGATCAGGCCGCGGTTGGGCACGATGGGCACCACGGCCGTGCGGTTGCTCTCGGCCTGCTCGGCCAGGTCTTCGTGGCGCACCACCTGCAGAAACAGCAGGCGCGCCACCACCAGGCAGAACGCCAGCAACACCACCACACCGACGACGACGGCGCGCAGGCGAAAGCGCGCCGCATCAGCCTCAACGTTGCGCAGCTCGGTCATGGCTGGCGCAGTTCAAGAAGCCTGCTCATAGGGGTCGGTTTTCGTCGCGGTC
>NZ_JAUJUJ010000007.1 GCF_030711595.1 Stenotrophomonas sp. YIM B06876 | reverse complement strand
CAGCGGCCTTCGGCGCCTCCGCGGCGGCCGGTGCCGGCGCAGCGGCGACCGCGCCTGCTTCGATGATGGCCAGGATCTGGTTCGAGGTGACGGTATCGCCTTCCTGGAACTTGATTTCCTTCAGCACGCCATCAACCGGCGCCGGCACTTCCAGCACGACCTTGTCGGTTTCCAGGTCGAGCAGGTTCTCGTCACGCTTGACGGCGTCACCGACCTTCTTGTGCCAGGTGGCGATGGTGGCGTCGGATACGGATTCGGGCAGTACCGGAACTTTGACTTCGGTGGCCATTCGGAGAGCTTCCTGGGTTCGTTTTCTTGAAAGGTGAAAAATTATTCAGCGATCTGGTCGTTGAACGGATTGACCAGTGCATCGGCCACCAGCTTCTGCTGTTCGATCACGTGATCGGCCATATGGCCCACCGCCGGCGACGGCGAGCTGGTACGACCGGCATAGTGCAGGCCCTGATTCTTGCCGGTGCAGAACTGCAGGTGATGGCGGATCTGGTACCACGCGCCCTGGTTCATCGGCTCTTCCTGGCACCAGACCACGTCGGCGGCCTTCGGGAAGCGGGCGAGCTCGGCCACCAGGGCCTCGCGCGGGAACGGATACAGCTGCTCGACGCGGACGAGGGCGACATCGTCCTGGCCGCGCTTGGTCTGGTCTTCAAGCAGGTCGTAATAGACCTTGCCCGAGCACAGCACCACGCGCTTGACCTTCTTCGGGTCGGCCTTGGCGTCGCCGATCAGGGTCTGGAACTCGCCATTGGCCAGCTCCTCCAGGCTCGACACGGCCAGCTTGTGGCGCAGCAGCGACTTGGGCGACATCACCACCAGCGGCTTGCGGGTGGTCATGCACATCTGCCGGCGCAGCATGTGGAACGCCTGCGCCGGGGTCGAGGGCACGCACACCAGCATGTTTTCCAGCGCGCACAGCTGCAGGAAACGCTCCAGACGGGCGGAGCTGTGCTCCGGCCCCTGGCCTTCGTAACCATGCGGCAGCAGCAGGGTCAGGCCGGAGATGCGGCCCCACTTGGCTTCCCCGGAAGCGATGAACTGGTCGATCACGACCTGGGCACCGTTGGCGAAGTCGCCGAACTGGCCTTCCCAGATGCACAGCGTGTTCGGGTCCGTGGTGGAGAAGCCGTACTCGTAGGCCATCACCGCTTCTTCGCTGAGCAGCGAATCGATGATGGTGGCCTGTTCCGGCGACTCGACCAGCTGACGCAACGGCAGGTAATAGCTGTCGGTCTTCTGGTCGTGCAGGATCGCGTGGCGGTGGGTGAAGGTGCCGCGGCCGACGTCCTGGCCGACCAGACGCAGGCCGTGGCCGTCATCCAGCACGGTGGCGTAGGCCAGGTTCTCGGCGAAGCCCCAGTCGCCCGGGATCTCGCCGGCGGCCATCTTGCGACGGTCGTCGTAGACCTTGGCCACGCGCGAGTGGACTTCCACGCCTTCCGGAATGGTGTTGATCATCTTGGCCAGCTGGGTCAGCCTGCCCATCTCGACCCTGGTGCTGACCGGGTCGGCCAGCTTGCCCGACAGGTACTTGGCCCAATCCACGAACAGCTTGCTGGTGGCCGGGGTCTTGCCCACATCGGCCAGCTCGGTGGTGACTTCACCGGCATCGAGCTTGTTGCGATAGCGGTCGACCATGTCCTTGCCGGCACCGGCGGGAATCACTCCGGCCGCTTCCAGCTGTGCGGCATACAGCTCGCGGGTGGTCTGGTGCTTGCGGATCACCTGGTACATCAGCGGCTGGGTGATCGCCGGTTCGTCGGCTTCGTTGTGGCCCCAGCGGCGGTAGCAGATCAGGTCGATCACCACGTCCTTGCTGAACTTCTGGCGGAAGTCGTAGGCCAGCTTGGCGGCGAACACCACGGCTTCCGGATCGTCGCCATTCACGTGCAGTACCGGCGCCCCGATCATCTTGGCGATGTCGGTGCAGTACAGCGTGGAACGGGCGTCGTCACGGTTGCTGGTGGTGAAACCGACCTGGTTGTTGATGACGATGTGGACCGTGCCGCCGACCGCGAAACCGCGGGCCTGCGACATCTGGAACAGCTCCATCACCACGCCCTGGCCGGCGAAGGCGGCGTCGCCGTGGATCAGGATCGGCATCACCTGTTTGCGCGCGGTATCGCCGCGGCGCTCCTGGCGCGAACGCACCGAACCGGCAACCACCGGGTCGACGATCTCCAGGTGCGACGGGTTGAACGCCAGCGCCAGATGCACCGGACCGCCGTCAGTGGCGACGTCGGCCGAGAAGCCCATGTGGTACTTCACGTCACCGGCGACGGCACGCTCGTCATGCTCGAACTTGCCTTCGAACTCGTCGAACAGCTTGCGCGGGTTCTTGCCGAGGGTGTTGATCAGCACGTTGAGGCGGCCGCGGTGGGCCATGCCGATGATCACGTCCTTGACGCCATCGGCGCCGGCGCCGCGGATCACGGTGTCCATCAACGGAATCAGCGAATCGCCGCCTTCCAGCGAGAAACGCTTCTGGCCGACGTACTTGGTGTGCAGGTAGCGCTCCAGACCTTCAGCGGCGGTCAGGCGTTCCAGCGTACGGCGCCGGGTGTCGGCATCCAGGTTGTACTGGCCGCCGGCGGTTTCCAGCCGCTGGTAGATCCACTGGCGCTGCTCCACTTCGGCGATATGCATGAACTCTGCGCCGATCGAGCCGGTATAGGTCGCCTTCAGGCGGGCAACGAGGTCGCGCAGCTTCATCCGCGGCTGACCTGCGATACCGCCGGTACTGAACTCGTCGTTGAGATCGCCTTCGCTCAGATGATGGAACGGCAGCCCCAGGTCCGGCGGATTGACCGGCGGGGTGAGACCCAGCGGATCCAGCCTGGCGCCGAGGTGTCCGCGCGACCGGTAGGCCGTGATCAGACGGCCAACGTGGCGCTCGCGCTCGTCGCCTTCGCCGCCGGCAGGGCCGGCCGTGAGCGCGTTCTTGGCGGCCTCGGTAATGTGCGCGATAACGGCCGAATGCGGCACGTCACCGGCTTCGCGACCTTTGAAGCCGTCGAAGTAGGACTTCCACTTGGGGTCCACACTGTCCGGAGAAACGAGGTACTGCTCGTACAGATCCTCGATATAGGCGGCGTTGCCGCCGGCGAGCTGCGATGACTGCGCAAACTGCTTCAGGAGATTGTCCACGATTGAGTGTCGGATTCGCTTGTGGGGTATGACGCATAGAAACCGGCGTAGACCTTGCTGCAAGGCCGCCGCGCGGGCGTGTTCTAACCTGCAAATTATACCCCCGCCCGGACAGGAAGGGGCAGCACTGCGTCCCGGTCGGTTCATGCATGACCGGGCACTGGCCTGCTTGTGTGCGCTCAGATCCCGAGGGCACGCAGTTCGCTGCATTGGCGGGAGCGTTCCCACATGCGGGTGAACTCCGCTTCCAGCGGCCGGGTGCGTGAAGGCTGCTCGAACGTGGCTTCGCCATCGAAACGGTAATCCAGTAGACGAAAGTAGCAATCACCGTTGTCGTTCAGGACATAGGCCGAAGGGTAATTGCGGTCAACCGGATCCACCGGCTCGCGAAAATGGAACACGCTGGGCAGGCGCTGGGCCAGCGCCAGCAGCGGTGAGTGCGCCTGCTGCACAACCGAGGCGTCGTGCACCAGGATCGACACCTGCTTGTCGTTGCGGGCCGTGGCAAAGCGGCGCAGGGCCTCCATCACCGGCGGCGCATCC
Source organism: Stenotrophomonas sp. YIM B06876 (assembly GCF_030711595.1). Classification (GTDB taxonomy): domain Bacteria; phylum Pseudomonadota; class Gammaproteobacteria; order Xanthomonadales; family Xanthomonadaceae; genus Stenotrophomonas. The sequence goes on along the minus strand of NZ_JAUJUJ010000007.1, from coordinate 106,979 downwards.
AGCACCTTCGGGTCCAGGTGGCGGCTGTGGATCAGCAGACGCCGGCGCGCCCGGGCCACGAGCGCGGTGGTGGCGGCAATGGCGGCCGCCACGCCCTCCACCGTGGCCGCGCCGGACAGGCGCCGGCACATGGTCTGGTGCATGATTCCGGCCTCCTCGAATTCCGACCCTTCGGGCAGGAAGCCGTGGCGCACGTAGAAGTCCCGCGCGGTGAGCTGGGCATGCAGGGTCACCGCCTCCCACTCGCGGTCGCCGGCCTGCCGCAGCAACGCCTGCAGCAGGGCGCCGCCGACGCCTTGTCCCCGCCATTGCGCCCGCACCGCCATCCGCCCGATACGCCGGTCCGGGGTCAGGCGGCCGGTGCCGATGACGCTTCCGCCCTTATCGCGCGCCAGCACGTGCCAGCTCAACGGGTCCAGCGTATCGACCTCCAACTCGGCCGGCACCTGCTGCTCTTCGACGAATACCGCATGGCGGAGCTCGTGCAGCAGCGCCTGCTGGGTGGCGTAGTCGGCCGGCTCGATGTGGAAGGTCGATGGCGAGGTCATTGCGCGTCGGGCTCCGCGTCTTCTTCGTCGAAGCTGACCACCACCTCGACCCCGGCTTCGCTGACGATCACCTGGTCGATCACGATCTGCTCCGCTTCCTCGTCAGCGGCATCGTCTTCGCCGTCCTCGTCGATCTCGATCGCCTGGAACTGGTCGAAGGCGGCCGCATCGCTGTCGTCGTCTTCAAACCCGTCGCCGTGCTGCAGCAGCTGGAAGTGGCCGCTGTCGATCAGTTCGAATACCGTCTCGCGGCCTTTTTTTGAGAGCTTGGCGAACAGTCTGGCATCGATGTATTCGACCGCGGCCAGCGTCTGCGCATCCTTCACCGGCAGCGCGAAGTCCAGCCCGCTGCAGAACAGGCTGGCGCCGCGGTTGGCCCGGCGCCAGGCCAGGCGGGCCCACGGGTGGCGTTCCAGCTGTGCACCTTCCGCCAGTGCGGCTTCGATTTCCTGGCGCGGGCGCGGGGCCTGCGACGGCATCACTTCGCCCGCGGCGCGGTAGGTGGTGATGAAACGGCCGAACCACGCGCCCAGTTTGTCGGGATCGTTCATGCGGATCGCGTTCAGCGCGGTGACCACACGGTTCATCGCGTTGACGTCGATCTCGTTGGGATCTTCCGGCAGCTTCAGGTCCGGGTCCTGGTAGCGGATGGCTTCATCGGCATCGGCGATCAGTGTGTCCAGGTAGTCGCTGATCAGCTCGGCCGACGACGGCGCGCGCATGCCGAAGGAGAAGGTCAGGCACGGGTCTTCGGCCACGCCGTGGTGCGGCACGTTCGGCGGCAGGTACAGCATGTCGCCCGGGGCCAGCACCCAGTCATGGCTGGGCTTGAAGCGCTTGAGCAGTTTCAGCTCGACGTCGTCGCGGAACGCCAGCGGCGGCCGCTTGCCGTTGATCGATTCGCTGGCATCGATCTGCCAGCGGCGATGGCCATACCCCTGCAGCAGGAACACGTCGTACTGGTCGACATGGGCGCCGACCGAGCCGCCGGGGGCGGCGAAGCTGATCATCACATCGTCCATGCGCCAGCGCGGCAGGAAGCTGAAGTGCGGCAGCAGCGCGCGGACGTCCGGGTCCCATTTGTCCACGTCCTGCACCAGCAGGGTCCAGTCGTGGTTCGGCATGCCCGGAAATTCCTCTTCCGCGAACGGGCCGGTACGCACGCTCCAGCGGTCGGTGGCGCGGTCATGGCTGATCAGCCGCGCCAGCGCGCCCTCCTCACAGGCCAGGCCGGCCAGATCCTCGGGCATCAGCGGGGTTGCGAAATCCGGGAAGGCGCCGCGGATCAACAGCGGCCGCTTCTGCCAGTAATCACGCAGGAAGGTGGTGGCGGGCATGCCCAGCGGCAGTCCCGGCTTGGCCTGGACTTCGATGACAGGGGTTTTGGTCTTGCGTGCGGCCATGGGGAAATCCTTGCAGCGTGTAGACGGGAATGCGGGGCGCGGCCGAAGCCGGCGTCACCCGGCTATTGTCCGCTGCCTGCCTGGGATGTGCACCTGCGCTGGAGAGGCGCGGATACCGGTTTGCGCGGCGGGAGCGGCACCCGGTGCGCCTGGGTGGGCGCCGGATGCAAAAAAGGGCGGAGGTTTCCCCCCGCCCCGCTGGATACATGTTGTCTGGAAACTCAGATCGCCTTGGCCAGGCGCTCGGCCAGTCCGACATAGCCACCCGGGGTGAGTTCGCGCAGCGCCTGCTTGGCATCGGCCGGCAGCGCCAGTGATTCGACGAAGGCCTGCATCGACTCGGCAGTGATGCCGTGGCCGCGGGTCAGCGCCTTGAGCTGTTCGTAGGGGTTGGGCAGGCCGTGGCGACGCATCACGGTCTGTACCGCTTCGGCCAGCACTTCCCAGGCGGCGTCCAGATCGGCATCCAGCTGTTGCGGGTTCACGGTCAGCTTGCCCAGGCCCTTGGCCAGCGAATCCAGCCCGACCTGGGTATGGCCGAAGGCGGTGCCGATCGCGCGCAGCACGGTGGAGTCGGTCAGGTCGCGCTGCCAGCGGCTGATCGGCAGCTTGGCGCTGAAATGCTCGAACAGCGCATTGGCGATACCGAAATTGCCCTCGGCATTCTCGAAGTCGATCGGGTTGACCTTGTGCGGCATGGTCGAAGAGCCGACTTCGCCTTCCTTGAGCCGCTGCTTGAAGTAGCCCAGCGAGATGTAGCCCCAGATGTCGCGGGCCAGGTCGATCAGGATGGTGTTGGCGCGCCGGGTCGCATCGCCGATTTCGGCGATGTTGTCGTGCGGCTCGATCTGGGTGGTGTACGGGTTGAACACCAGCCCCAGCGAGGTGACGAAACGCTCGGCAAAGGCCGGCCAGTCCACATCCGGGTAGGCAATGACGTGGGCGTTGTAGTTGCCCACCGCGCCATTGATCTTGCCGGTCAGCTCGACCGCGCCGATCTGCTTGATCTGCCGTTCCAGACGGGCCACGACGTTGGCGATTTCCTTGCCCAGGGTGGTCGGCGAGGCGGTCTGGCCGTGGGTGCGCGAGAGCATCGGCTGGCCCGCCTGGGCGTGGGCCAGCTGACGCAACGCGGCGGCAATGGCGGCAAACGCCGGCAGCACCACTTTTTCGCGGGCTTCCGCCAGCATCAGGCCGTAGGACAGGTTGTTGATGTCCTCGCTGGTGCAGGCGAAATGGACGAATTCCAGCGCCGGGGCCAGTTCGGCATCATCGGCGAGCTGCTCCTTGATGAAGTACTCCACCGCCTTGACGTCATGGTTGGTGGTGCGCTCGATTTCCTTGACGCGGGCGGCGTGGGCCGGCGAGAAGCCGTCGGCCAGCGCATGCAGGCGGGCCGCGGCCGCCGCGGAAAACGCGGGCAGTTCGCCAATGCCGGGTTCAGCTGCCAGCGCCAGCAGCCATTCGATCTCCACTTTCACCCGGGCCTTGATCAGGCCGTACTCGGAGAAGATCGGGCGCAGCGCGTCGACCTTGCCGGCATAGCGGCCATCGAGCGGGGACAGGGCGAGCAGGGTGGCTTCCGGGCGGGACGTATCCGACATGGTCAGCAGGCATCAGGCAGTGGCGGGGGCCATATTCTACGCCGACGCCGCTGCGGGACCGGGCGCCCATGTCATGCACGCGGGCTGCGGCGTATGGTTGGGCCATGGCTCGCGGCGGGCGCACCCGGCGCCGGTGCGACCGCACTGACACCCCACAAGGAGAACTCGGATGAGCGGCAAGACCCGGATCGAACACGACAGCATGGGCGAGCTGCAGGTGCCGGTCGAAGCGCTTTGGGGCGCGCAGACCCAGCGTGCGGTGGAAAACTTCCCCGTTTCCGGGCAGCGCATGCCGCGCGCCTTCATCCGGGCGCTGGGGCTGATCAAGGCTGCGGCGGCCGAAGTGAATGCCGGGCTGGGCCTGCTGCCCAAGGGCGTGGCCAGGGCGATCCAGTCCGCCGCGCGCGAAGTGGCCGAGGGCGCACACGATGCGCACTTCCCGATTGACGTCTACCAGACCGGATCGGGCACCTCCTCCAACATGAATGCCAACGAGGTGATCGCCACGCTGGCCACGCGCAGCGGCCAGGCCGGCAAGACCCGCGTGCATCCCAATGACCACGTCAATCTGGGGCAGAGTTCCAATGATGTGATCCCCACCGCGATCCGGGTCTCGGCGCTGCTGGAAACGGGCGAGCACCTGCTGCCGGCGCTGCGGCATCTGCGCAAGACCATCGACAGGCGCGGCAGGGCGTTGAACAAGGTCGTCAAAACCGGCCGCACCCATCTGATGGACGCCATGCCGCTGACCTTCGGCCAGGAATTCGGCGCCTGGTCGGCGCAACTGGTCTCGGCGCAGGCGCGGATCGAGGACAGCCTCAAGCGCCTGCGCCGGCTGCCGCTGGGCGGTACCGCGATCGGCACCGGGATCAACGCCGATCCGCGCTTTGGCGGCAAGGTGGCCAAGGCGCTCTCGGCGGCGAGCAAGGTCCGCTTTGACAGCGCGGACAACAAGTTCGAGGGGCTGGCCGCGCAGGATGATGCGGTGGAGCTGTCGGGACAGTTGAACGCGCTGGCGGTGGCGCTGATCAAGATCGCCAACGACCTGCGCTGGATGAATTCCGGGCCACTGGCCGGGCTGGGCGAACTGGAATTGCCGGCGCTGCAGCCGGGCAGTTCGATCATGCCGGGCAAGGTCAATCCGGTGATTCCCGAAGCCACGGTGATGGTCTGTGCGCAGGTGATCGGTCACCACACCGCGATCACCGTGGCCGGGCAGACCGGCAACTTCCAGTTGAACGTGACCCTGCCGCTGATCGCGGCCAACCTGCTCGATTCGATCCACCTGCTGGGCAACGTGTCGCGGCTGCTGGCCGATTCGGTGATCGCCGGGGTGGTGGTCAATCAGGCCAGGGTGCGCGAGGCGCTGGATCGCAACCCGATCCTGGTCACCGCGCTCAATCCGATCATCGGCTATGAGAAGGCGGCGGCGATCGCCAAACGCGCCTACAAGGAAAAACGTCCGGTGCTGGAGGTGGCCAGGCAGGACAGCGGGTTGTCGGAGGCCGAGCTGCGGCGGTTGCTGGATCCGGCGGCGCTGACCCGGGGCGGCATCCACGAGGGCTGAGCCGGACAGGGGCAACGGCGCCGACCCAGGCTCCGGCGGCTTGCGGCACCCGGGGGATCAGGGCTCGGCGCGCGGGTTTGCCAGGGCGTCGCCGTAGTCCTTGAACTCGGGAATGCGCTTGACCAGTTCCGGCGGGAACGGCTGCATGTTCGCAGGGACGATGATCGGCACCGAGCGCTGGGCAGCCTGCCCGGCAGGGCGATCGGCCAAGGTGTTCTGGCGCAGGATCTGCAGCTGCACGAAGCTGTGCTGCAGCAGCTGGCGCTGCGCATCGTCCAGTGGAATCTCGATGTCGTCCACCTTCATCCGGCCATCCGGCAGGATTTCGATGTTGGGGTAAGGCGCGCGGCGCACCATCAACGAGTTCTGGCCGACGGCCACCTTGGGTTTGCTGCGCTCGGCGCGGTGGGCGGCGAATTTTTCGCGATCACAGCCGGCCGCCAGACTCAGCAGCACGACAACAACCAGCAGCAACAGCTTTTTCATGGACATATCGGACGACGGGAGAAGGGGGCCATTCTAGACCCCCTCCCCGCAGACGGTCTCAACGTACCGAAACATGCCCGTTGTGGCATTCGTCGATATCGCTCTGGTCCATCCGCGCATACGGCTTGAAGGCCGGTAGCGAGGCCGCCAGTGCCTGCTGGGTGTCGCGCATGGCCGGCAACTGTTCGCAGATCTTCTGCGCGCTGGCTTCGATCTTGCGCGCTTCCTCGTTCACCCGCGCCTCGATGCCGTCGGTGTTGCCGGAAAAGATGCCCTTGATCGCTTCGCCAGCGGCTTTCACCCCGAGGTTGGCGCCCTGCACGCCAATGTCCATGCCGGTCTCGGCGACCTTGATCACCTGGCCGCGATATTCCAGCAGCAGTCTGCGTTGCGCCGCATCGACGATGACCGGTGTGCCGTCGATCAGCAGGTCGCCGGCCGGGGAGATCTCGGCCTTCGCCGTTCCTTCGCCGGAAATGCTGATGTTGCGCACCGCCAGTTCCCGGCGCGCCTTGTCCGTGGCTTCCTGGACCTTGCGGCCCACGGTGGTGTCCGGCGACGTTCCGGGGGCGGTGGGTGCGGTATTGGTGGAATTGCGCTCACCGCAGGCGGCCAGCGGCAGGCATAGCAGCAGGGCGAGAAGGGGAGCTTTGATCCGGGTCATGAGAGGCATCCGTTGCAGGTCGATGGAAACAGCTGTCAGCGCTTGCGCGGCAATTCGACGGTGCCGCCGACACCGGCGTGGCGGATCGAACCGCTGCCGCTGCGCCCGACCGTGAGGTTGCCGCCGGCATTGCGCACGTCGAAGTCGCCCGAGCCGATCGAGCCCAGGGTGACATTGCCACGCACCGTGGCCACCTCGATATCCCCCGAGCCGAGGCTGTCAATGGCGACATCCCCCTGGACATTGCGCAGTTTCAGGTCGCCCGAGCCGACGCTGCCGATCTTCGCCGCGCCCCGCACGCCGTCAACCTTCACATCGCCGGAACCGATGGACAGCACGTGCAGCGGGCCGATATCGGTGAAGTCGATATCCCCCGAGCCCACCGCGGCGGTGACCGGCCCCTTGATGTTGCGGGCCGTCACATCGCCCGAGCCGACATCGGCGCTCATGCTCCCGGCCCCGGCCAGGGTGGCATCGCCGGAACCGACCTTGAGCTGCACCAGGATGGTGTCGGGCAGGGTGCCGCTGATGTCCAGGTAGGCATAGCTGCTGCCGAAGTCCAGGCTCAGGCCTTTGCTTTCGCGCTTGAGCTGCACCACCAGCTTGTCTCCTACCCGTTGCTGGGAAACGGTCAGCTTCGCCAGCAGGTCGGTGGTGGAGGCGCAGGCCCGGCCGCTGAGGTGCGCGGGGGCGCCAGGGGTGGCGGTGAGGTGCAGGTCGTGACTGTTCACTTCGAACACCACCGCCTTGGCACCGGCCAGGTCCAGATCCAGCGCTTTGGGTTGGCTGTGTTTGCATTGCGGGGCGGCGAACGCCGAGGCCGGGAGCAGCAACAGGGCACAACAGGCAAGTTTCAGGTGCATGGCAATTCCTCTGCAGAAAAGGAGATATCAGACTTCGTCGCGCGAGCGGCGCAGGTAGATGGCACCGACGATGAAGGCGATGCCGACGACGGCGCCGATCCACAGCTCGGGGGTGGTGAGGGTGGCAAGCTGGTTGGCAGGCGAGAAGTCGGTGGTCAAACGCTGCAGCGATGCGCCCTGGGTATCCACGGCCCGATAGGCCAGGTCGCTGCCCGGCACGGTACTGAGCAGCAGGCGGCTGACGATATGGCCCCAGAACCAGCCGGCGTTGAGATTGAACAGCTTCATCAGGCCGAACCAGCTGACGATGATCCCGGCAAACACCGGCACCATCACCGCCCACAGGAAGGGCTTGCTGCGCGCCCAGGCCGAGCAGAACAGCAGCCAGCCCACCGTCGGCAGCGCCCACAGCGCATACACCGGCACCCATGACAGATGGCTGGCGGCCACGGTCAGCGGACTGGCCGGCCCCCAGATCAGGGTGATCGGGTTGCCGCCATGGAACAGCACCACTGCGCTGATCATCAGCAGGAAGCCGAACATGGTGAGGATCGCGGCCAGCACCGCCAGCACCGGCGCCACCACCAGCGCACTCAGCGCCTTGGACAGTACGGTCTGCGCATCGGACAGCGGCAACGACTTCCAGAACAGCACGCTGCGGTCGCGGCGGTCGTCGTACAGGGCGCCAAGGCAGTAGAAGAACACCACGAATGCCAGCACGATGAACGGCCACGCCGAGCTCAGCAGCAGGGTGAAGTTGATGCCATCGGCCAGCTTGGCCATGTCTGCGGCGGACAGGCGGCTGGTCAGCAGGCCCAGGTCCAGTCCGTTGACGTTTACGCCTTCGATGTGCAGGTCGCCATTGCGGGCGGCGCGGTGGGTGGCGACCAGGCCGACGATGATCGCCATCAGCGTCAGCAGCAGCGACACGCCGCCGGCCACCAGCGGGGCCCACAGGAAGCCGCCCCGGTTTTCCCAGTATTCGCGCTTGAGCAGCCACTTCATGGTGGTGGCCTTGCTGATGTGTTTGACCGCGTTCATGCGTAGGTTCCCTTCATGATGGCCACGAACAGGTCGGCCAGGCCGGGGTTGCGGGTTTCGCCCAGGGCGGCCAGCTGCTGCGGGTCGGCCCCGTCATAGAGCAGCACGGTCTTGCCGAAGGGCAGCGAGCGCTCGTCGATCGGAGACAGGGCGCGGGCACGGTTCAGGGTGTCGGCCGATGCCAGCACCTCGGTGTAGCGGCCGGCCAGGCTTTCCATATCGGTGGACAGCACGATGCGGCCTTCGCGGATGAACATCACGTCGGTGAGGATGTGCTCGATCTCCTCCACCTGGTGGGTGGTGACGATGATCGTCTTCTGCTCGTCGAAGTAGTCCTCCAGCAGGCGCTGGTAGAACTCCTTGCGGTACAGGATGTCCAGCCCGAGGGTGGGTTCGTCCAGCACCAGCACCTTGGCGTCGATCGCCATCACCAGCGCCAGGTGCAACTGCACCACCATGCCCTTGGACAGCTCGCGCACCCGCGATCTGGGCAGCAGCTTGGTGTTGGCCAGGAAACGTTCGCAGCGGTCGCGATCGAAGCGCGGATGCACGCCGGCCACGAAATCGATGGCATCGCGCACCTTCAGCCAGCGCGGCAGGATCGCCACATCGGCAATGAAGCAGACATCGTTCATCAGCGCGTCGCGCTGGGTGCGCGGGTCCATGCCCAGCACCTGCAGCTCGCCCTCGAACGAGGCCAGTCCCAGCATGGCCTTCAGTACGGTGGTCTTGCCGGCGCCATTGGGTCCGATCAGGCCGACGATGCGGCCCGGTTCAATGGTGAAACTGGTGTTGTCCAGCGCCAGCTTGTTCTTGTAGGCCTTGCGCAGGCCTCTGGCGGAAACAACGGCATCGGATACGACGGCGGCATTCATAGTGTGGTCCCCGGTGGCAGTAGATCTTCCAATGTCAGGCCCAGGCGCTGGATGCGTTCCAGTACCGCCGGCCACTCGTCTTTGAGAAAACGTTCGCGCTCATTGCCGCGCAGCTTCAGGGCGGCCTCCTCGGTCATGAACATGCCCAGGCCGCGGCGCTTTTCAACCAGATTCTCGTCGGCCAGTTCCTGGTAGGCGCGTGAAACCGTGATCGGGTTGAGCTGGTACTCGGCCGCCACCTGGCGCACCGAGGGCAGGGCGTCGCCCGGCTTGATGATTCCGTCCAGCATCATCGCAATCACGCGATCCTTCAGCTGGCGGTAGATGGGAGCACCATCACTCCACTGGATATCGCTCATGGTCAGCTCCGCGGGTTCAGCGTATTTGCAAAGGAAAAATAAGGCATCGACAGGCTGGCGTGGATGCGCCGCGTCGAGCGCCTGTCCGGAGCGGCGAGGGCGGCATCGCATTCTTCAACGGGCTGCGAGGCGGCATACTCCGATCCTGGCGACCGGCCGCCCTCGGCCGAAGCCGGGCAGCCCAGCAGCATCAGGCTGCCGGTGGCTGTTACGGCCTGGAGGGTGTATCTGCAGAGCATCAGGCTCATCGCATGTCCCCTGTGTAGGGTGGCTGGTGTTGTATTCAACTATAACACCGGCACGCCGGTAGTCAACACCCCCGTATATAGACTTTCGGCCTATCTCCATTTCCCGCTTCCCCGCCACAGGACTACTCGAATGAAAATCCGCAAGCTTTTGATTGCAATAACTGTTTCGTCCGTGTTGACGGTGGCGGGCAGTGCCATTGCCGCGCCGTTGCTGGACCAGGCGTTTCGTCCGCTGGCCGGCAAGGGCTCGGTGAACCTGAACCGCGAATACGGTGGGAAAGTGCTGCTGGTGGTGAACACCGCCAGCAAATGCGGCTTCACCCCGCAGTACGAAGGGCTCGAGGCTCTCCAGCAGCAGTACGCCGCACGCGGATTCAGCGTGCTCGGCTTCCCCTCCAATGATTTCCGCGGGCAGGAGCCGGGCAGCGAGGCGCAGATCCAGGAATTCTGCACGCTGACCTACGGGGTCAAGTTCCCGATGTTCGAGAAGGTCAGTGTGATCGGCGCCAACGCCACCCCGTTGTACCAGCGCCTCACCCGCGAGACCGGGGTGGCGCCGGGCTGGAATTTCCACAAATATCTGATCTCCCGCGATGGCCGGGTGGTGGCGCAATTTCCCAGCAAGGTGACGCCGGATGATCCGCAATTGCGCGCGGCCATTGAACGCGAGCTGGCCGCCCCGGCGCGCGGGCGTTGAGGCGTCTCGACATCTCTGGCGTGCGTGCGACAATGTCGCCCCTCGCGCCGACGGCGGCGTCTATTCACTTCCAGGAAAGCAGCGAATGAAGATGGGAATGCGTGGCGCCGCGGCGTCGCTACTGATTCTGGCGATAGCGGCACCGGGTGTCGTGATGTCGCAGCAACCTGCCGCTCCGGCGGCCAGCAAGGAGAAGTCTGTTTTGACCTCGGAACGTGAAAAAGTCGGCTACGCCATCGGTATCGATGTGGCCAGTTCGTTTGAGCCCATCGCATCGGAAGTGGATGTCGCTGCGCTGCGTCGCGCCGTCGAAAACGCGTTTGCAGGCGGCCAGCCGCTGATTTCGCAGGAAGAAGCCCAGGCCACCGACCAGGCGCTGCGCACCGTGATGATGGCGCGCAGCGGCCAGCAGGTGCCGGGCATGGCGCCGGGCAGCCAGCCGCCGGCGGTCAACCGCGAAAAGGTCGGTCTGATGCTCGGCGGCTATGCCATCGGCCCGTCGCTGACCCCGATCCAGAAAGACATCGATCTGGACTCGGTGTTCCAGGCCATCAGCACCGTGTTCGCCAAGGGCACCCCGCTGATGGACCGCCAGCAGGCCCAGGCCACGTTGCAGGCCTTCAGCAGCGCCAAGCAGGCCGCGGCCGGTGCCGACAACCGCAAGGCCGGCAATGACTTCCTGGCCAAGAACAAGACCCAGCCGGGCGTGGTGACCACCGCCTCGGGCCTGCAGTACCAGGTGCTGCGCGCCGGTAGCGGCGAGCGTCCACTGCCCAGCAGCAAGGTCCGGGTGAACTACGAAGGCAAACTGCTCGACGGCACCGTGTTCGACAGCAGCTATCAGCGTGGCGAGCCGATCGAGTTCGGTCTGGACCAGGTCATCAAGGGGTGGTCGGAAGGCGTGTCGCTGATGCCGACCGGTTCGAAATACCGTTTCTGGATCCCGTCCGAGCTGGCCTATGGCAGCAACGGCACGCCGGGTGGTCCGATCGGCCCTGACGCGGCCTTGACGTTCGACGTCGAGCTGCTGGGTATCGTGCGGTAAGAATCACAGGAGTCACCACCGCCATGCGTGTTGCGATATTCGGTACCGGCTATGTCGGCCTCGTCACCGGCACCTGCCTGGCCGAAGTGGGCCACCAGGTGGTCTGCGTCGACATCGACCAGGCCAAGGTGGACGGCCTCAACCGCGGCGTCATCCCGATCTACGAGCCGGGACTGGAATCGATGGTCAAGGCCAACCACGCTTCGGCGCGGCTGGCTTTCACCACCGAGGCGGCCACCGCCATCGCCCATGGGCAGGTGATCTTCATTGCCGTCGGCACGCCTCCCGATGAGGATGGCAGTGCCGACCTGCAGTACGTGCTGGCGGTGGCCCGCACCATCGGCCGCCACCTGAGCGTGCCGGCCGTGGTGGTCAACAAGTCGACGGTACCGGTCGGTACCGCCGACCAGGTGCGTGCGGCCATTGCCGAAGAGCTGCGCGCACGCGCGGTGGAGATCGACTTCGACGTCGTCTCCAACCCCGAGTTCCTCAAGGAAGGCGATGCGGTCGCCGACTGCATGCGCCCCGACCGTATCGTCATCGGCGCCAGCAGCGCCGAGGCGGTGGCGCTGATGCGCCGGCTGTATGCGCCGTTCAACCGCAACCGCGACCGCGTGGTGGAGATGGACGTGCGTTCGGCCGAACTGACCAAGTACGCGGCCAATGCGATGCTGGCGACCAAGATCAGTTTCATGAACGAGATCGCCAATATCGCCGAGCGTGTCGGTGCGGATATCGAGCAGGTCCGCCAGGGAATCGGTTCGGACCCGCGCATCGGCTGGCACTTCATCTATCCCGGGGCCGGGTACGGTGGTTCGTGCTTCCCCAAGGATGTGCAGGCGCTGGCCCGCATCGCGACCCAGCACGGCCATGAGCCGCGCCTGTTGAACGCGGTGGAAGCGGTCAACGAGGCACAGAAGGGCCATCTGTTCGAGCTGATCCAGCGCCATTACGATCGCGGCGAAGACGAGGGCGTCCACGGCAAGACCTTTGCCGTGTGGGGCCTGGCGTTCAAGCCGGATACCGATGACATGCGTGAAGCCCCCAGCCGGCGCCTGCTGGCCCAGCTGTGGGAAGGTGGTGCCAAGGTGCGCGTGTACGATCCGGAAGCCAGCGCCGAAGCGCGACGTGTTTTCGGTGAGCGCGACGATCTGGTGTTCTGCGAGTCGGCCTCGGCCGCACTCGAGGGCGCCGATGCGCTGGCCGTGGTTACCGAATGGAAACAGTTCCGCAGCCCGGATTTTGCCGCCATGCACAGGGCGCTGGGCGATGCCGTCGTGTTCGACGGTCGCAATCTTTATGACCCGCAGGAAATCGAGGCCGCCGGCCTCGCCTATTACGGCATTGGCCGGGGACGTTCGTTGAATGCATGAGTTGCCCCCCACACCGCGCGAGCAGGCCCTGGAAGAGCGTCTGGTCGAGCTGGAAATGCGCGTCTCCTTCCAGGAGCAGGCGCTGGCCGAACTGAGCGAGGCCTTGGCTGACGCGCGCATGCAGGGGTCGCGCAATTCCGACGTGCTGCACCACCTGCTCGATGACCTGGGCAAGGTGCGTACCGCGTTGTATGCCGATGCCACCGATGAACCGCCTCCGCCGCATTACTGACAATTCCCATGAGCGATACTCTCCGCGACCAGCTGCTCGGGCTGGGCTTCAAATCTGCGCCCAAACCGGAGCGCAAGCCCGATTCCCGGCGTGATCAGACACCTTCTGGCGGCCGGTCCACCGGCAAGCCGGGCGATGCCGGCCGCAGCCGTAATGGCGAGCCGCGCAAGCCGCAGGCACGCGCTGGCAACGGCCGGCCCGCACAAGCGCAGGGTCCGGGCAAGCCGCGTTCGCGCGAGGATATCGACCTGGCCAAGGCCTATGCGATCCGGGCCCAGCGCGAGAAGGACGAGCGGCTGGAAGCCGAGCGCCTGAAGCAGGAAGAAGCGCGACTGCGCCGCGAAGCCCGCGCCAGGCTGGACGAGCTGATCAAGGACAAGGGGCTCAACGACCCCGCCGCCGAGATCGCCCGCCACTTCCCCTACGGTGGCAAGATCAAGCGGATCTATGTAAATGCCGAGCAGCTCAAGGCGCTCAACGCCGGCGAGCTGGGCGTGCTGCAGCAGAACGGACGCTATTTGCTGGTCAGCGCCGAGTTGCTGGCGCAGGCCGAGGCGGTATTTGCGCAGGCGGTGGCGTTGAAGGTGGACCCCAACGCCAGCGCTGAAGAAGATCCCTACGCCGATCCGCAATACCGGGTGCCCGACGACCTGGTCTGGTGACTGCGGTCTGGACCGGCAGCGGCAACAGGCGCCCTTGCGGCGCCTGTTTTTTTTCCTGTTCTCAGCCCGTCACCGGCGCAGGCACGGGGGTGCGCGGGGGCAGGAACCGCCAGGCGATCAGGGTGCCCGTCAGCGCGAAGAAACCGGCCACGATAAAGGCGACCTTGCCGTTGCCCAACGGCCACAGCTGGCCGGCGATCAGCGCGCCCAGCACGCCACCCAGGCCGGAGGAAAAACCGTAGAACAGGCCCTGGCCGTGACCGTTGAGGTTGCCGGGGAAATAGCGCGCCAGCAGCTGCATCGCCGAGGCGAAGAAGGCGGCAAAGCCCAGACAGTGGGTGGCCTGGGCGACCAGCATCACCGGCAGGTTCTCCGGCCACAGCGCGGTGGCCCACCAGCGCAGCACGGCACTGGCCATCGACATGATCATCAGCCAGCTGGCATCCCAGCGCCGGAAGAAGCGGGAGATCAGGAAGAATACCGCCAGCTCGAACACCACCCCGACGGTCCACATCAGGCCCAGCGTCGAGGTGGCATAGCCGTGATCGTCCATGTAGAGCGAGAAGAAGGTGTAGTACGGGCCGAACGACAGCTGCTCTAGGAAGGCGGCGATGAAGAACGCCAGCACTGCCGGGCGGCGCACGATGGTCCAGAAACCTTCGGCGTGCAGGCTGTGGCTGCCGACATGGCGCGCATAGCGGTTGGCGAATGACGAGGCGACCAGCAGCACGAACAGCGGCAGCATCAGCCAGGGCAGCCGGCCGGCACCGTAGCGCTCGATCAGCCAGCCGAACAGGCTCACCACCGCGATGAACCCGAGCGAGCCCCAGACCCGGATCATGCCGTAGCGGTGGCTGTCGGCGCCCAGGTGGGTGAGGGTGATCGATTCGAACTGCGGCATCACCGCGTTGTAGAAGAAACAGAACACCACCATCAGCGCATACAGTGCCCACTGTTGCTGCGGCAGCAGGAATCCGGAGAACGACAGCAGGGTGAGCACGCAGCCGAGCCGCAGCCAGCGGATCGGCTGTGGCGACACCGCCGCCAACGAGGTCCAGGTGCTGGGGGCGACCACGCGGGTGGCATACCACAGGCTCATCATCACGCTGATCGCGGTGACGCTCATGCCGCGTGACTGCAGGTACAGGCTCCAGTACGGGGTGAACGCGCCCAGCGCGGCGTAGTAGAAAAAGTAGAAACTGGACAGCCGTGCGGCGGGCACGGCATCTGGAAGGCGGGGAACGGAAGTCATCGGTATCGCGCCCGGAGACGCAGGAAAACAGAAGGGGAAGGTGCTGCGGTCGTGGCACGGGCAGCGCCGATGCACCACATTGTGGACCGGATGCCGGTCTGATGACAGCTGCAGTTATTGCCTTGGATGCATCGGCGCGTTGGGCGATCGCAGGCGGGGCAACGGTTCACCCGCGGCCGTTGTCCTTGCCACGAAGTGATGACGCGCCGGGACGACCGGCGCGTGGCCATGCGCCCACCTGCCTGCCATTCGGCAATGCCCCCTATTCGGGGTCGTAGTCGAGGTTGGACGCCAGCCAGCGCTCGGCCTGCGCCCGCTCCACGCCCTTGCGCCTGGCGTAGTCGCTGGCCTGTTCGCGCGACACCCGGCCGACCACGAAGTACTGGCTCTGCGGGTGGCTGAAGTAGTAACCGGACACCGCCGCGGTCGGCAGCATCGCGAAACTTTCGGTCAGCGACATGCCGATGCGTTCGGCGTCGAGCATCGCGAACAACGTCTGCTTTTCCGAATGCTCGGGGCAGGCGGGGTAGCCGGGGGCCGGGCGGATGCCGCGGTACTTCTCGGCGATCAGCGCCTCGTTGTCGAGCTGCTCGTCGCGGTCATAGCCCCAGAACTCGGTACGCACGCGCTGGTGCAGGCGCTCGGCCAGGGCCTCGGCCAGGCGGTCGGCCAGCGCCTTGAGCAGGATCGAGCTGTAGTCGTCATGATCGGCGGCAAAGCGCGCCAGGTGTGGTTCGATGCCGAGCCCGGCGGTCACTGCGAAGGCGCCGATCCAGTCCTGCTTGCCGCTGCTTTCCGGGGCGATGAAGTCGGCCAGGCAGAAATCCGGGCGTTCGGCCGGCTTGTCCACCTGCTGGCGCAGGAAGTGCAGGGTGGTGGGCTGTTCGGCGTTGTGGACGATGACATCGTCGCCGCGGCTGTTGGCCGGCCACAGCCCGAATACCGCGCGGGCAGTGAGCCATTTCTCCTTGAGGATCCGCTCCAGCATGGCGCGGGCATCGCGGTACAGCTCGCTGGCCTGCGGGCCGACAACCTCGTCGGTGAGGATGGCCGGATACTTGCCGGCCAGCTCCCAGGCCTGGAAGAACGGCGTCCAGTCGATGACCGGCAGCAGATCCTCCAGCGGGTAGTCGTCGAACACATGGAGGCCCGGCTGCGCCGGCACCGGCGCGATGTACTGCGCCCAGTCGCACTGGAAGCGCTGGCCGCGGGCGTGTTCCAGCGAGACCAGCCGCTTGGCGTCGCCGCGGTTGCGGTGGCGCAGGCGGATGTCGGCGTAGTCGGCCTCGTTGGCGGCGACGAAATTCGCGCGCAACTCCCTGGAAATCAGCGACTGGGCCACGCCTACCGCGCGCGAGGCGTCCTTCACCCACACCGTCGGCGCCTGGTAGAACGGGTCGATCTTCAACGCGGTGTGCGCGCGCGAGGTGGTAGCGCCACCAATCAGCAGCGGCAGCTCGAAACCCTGGCGCTGCATCTCCTTGGCCACATGGCTCATTTCCTCGAGCGAGGGCGTGATCAGCCCCGACAGGCCGATCAGGTCGGCTTTTTCGGCCCGCGCGGTATCGAGGATCTTCTGCGCCGGCACCATTACGCCCAGGTCGATCACCTCGAAGTTGTTGCAGGCCAGCACCACGCCGACGATGTTCTTGCCGATGTCGTGCACGTCGCCCTTGACCGTGGCCATCACGATCTTGCCATTGCTCTTGCCGGTGTCGCCGCTGCGCGCCTTTTCCGCTTCGATGTAAGGCAGCAGATAGGCCACGGCCTTCTTCATCACCCGGGCGGATTTGACCACCTGCGGCAGGAACATCTTGCCGGCGCCAAACAGGTCGCCGACCACGTTCATGCCGTCCATCAAGGCACCTTCGATCACATCCAGCGGGCGCGATGACTGCTGGCGCGCCTCCTCGGTGTCTTCCTCCACCCAGGCATCGAGCCCGTGCACCAGCGCATGGGCCAGGCGCTCGCGTACCGGCTTGCCGCGCCAGGCCAGCTCTTCGGTCTTTTTCTCGCCCTTCCTGCCTTTGTAGCGCTCGGCGATTTCCAGCAGCCGCTCGGTGCCGTCGCGGCGCCGGTTGAGGATCACGTCCTCCACGCGCTCGCGCAGTTCCGGGTCCAGATCGTCGTAGATCGGCATCGCGCCGGCGTTGACGATGCCCATGTCCATGCCGGCGGCGATGGCGTGGTACAGGAACACCGCGTGGATCGCCTGACGCACCGTCTCGTTGCCGCGGAACGAGAACGACACGTTCGACACGCCGCCGGAGACGTGGCAGTGCGGCAGGGTCTTGCGGATGATGCGGGTGGCTTCGATGAAATCCACCGCGTAGTTGTCGTGTTCCTCGATGCCGGTGGCCACGGCGAAGATATTCGGGTCGAAGATGATGTCCTGCGGCGGCATTCCCACTGTTTCGGTGAGGATGCGGTAGGCGCGGGTGCAGATTTCCACCTTGCGCGCACAGGTGTCGGCCTGGCCGTCCTCGTCGAAGGCCATCACCACCGCGGCCGCGCCATAGCGCTGCACCTTGCGCGCATGTTCGATGAACTGCGCTTCGCCTTCCTTGAGCGAGATCGAGTTGACCACGCTCTTGCCCTGCAGGCACTTCAGCCCGGCTTCGATCACGTTCCACCGGGACGAATCGACCATCACCGGAATGCGGGCGATATCCGGCTCGGACATGATCAGGTTGAGGTAGCGGGTCATCGCCTTTTCGGAGTCGATCAGCCCCTCGTCCATGTTGACGTCGAGGATCTGCGCGCCGCTGGCGACCTGCTGGCGGGCGACTTCCACCGCTTCCTCGTAGCGCTCTTCCTTGATCAGCTTGCGGAACCGCGCGCTGCCGGTGATGTTGGTGCGCTCGCCGATATTGACGAACAGCAGGTCCGGCGTGATGACCAGCGGTTCCAGCCCGGACAGGCAGGTATAGGCCGGCAGGCTCATGGCGCCTGCTCCTGCCTGCCGGGAAGTTGCCGCGGTGCGATGCCGGCAACAGCCCGGGCAATCGCGCGGATGTGGTCCGGGGTGGTACCGCAGCAGCCGCCGACCAGATTGAGCAGGCCCGACTGGGCGAACTCCTTCAAGGTGGCGGCCATCTCTTCGGGTGTCTCGTCGTATTCGCCGAAGGCGTTGGGCAGGCCGGCGTTGGGATGGGCGCTGATATAGCCACGGCTCACCCGCGACAGTGTTTCCACATGCGGGCGCATATCGGCGGCGCCCAGCGCGCAGTTCAGGCCGATCGACAGCGGGCGGCCGTGCGCGACCGAAGCGTGGAAGGCTTCGGCGGTCTGCCCGGACAGGGTGCGCCCGGAGGCATCGGTGATGGTGCCGGAAATCATCACTGGCAGGCGTCCCCCGCGGGCTTCAAACACCTCTTCGATGGCGAACAGCGCCGCCTTGGCGTTGAGCGTGTCGAAGATGGTTTCCACCATCAGGGTATCGGCACCGCCATCGATCAGGCCCTCGATGGCCTGGCGGTAGGTGTCGCGCAATTCATCGAAACTGGTGTTGCGGAAGCCCGGGTCGGTCACGTCCGGGCTGATAGACGCGGTGCGGCTGGTCGGGCCGAGCACGCCGATGACAAAACGCGGCTGGTCCGGTGTGCGCGCCTCGGCTGCGTCGCAGCATTGCCGCGCCACTGCCGCGCCGGTCCGGTTCAACTCGTACACCAGATGTTGCAGGTGGTAGTCGGCCTGGCTGATCGCGGTGGCGTTGAAGGTGTTGGTTTCCACCAGGTCGGCGCCGGCTTCCAGGTACGCGGTGTGGATCCCGGCGATCACCTCCGGCCGCGTCAGCAGCAGCAGGTCGTTGTTGCCCTTGAGGTCGTGCCCGCAACCCGGGCCATGCCCCTGCCGGCTGTCGAAGCCGCCGGCGAAACGCTCGCCGCGGTAATCGCCTTCTTCCAGCCGGTGGCGCTGGATCATGGTGCCCATGGCGCCATCGATGACCAGGATGCGCTGCTCGAGCGCCTGCAACAGCTTGGCGACACGCGCGGGATGGAGCCAGGGGGAGGCGTGCATGGAATAGGAGACTCTGCGGGAGGGGATCAGGACTTGTGGGCGATCAGCGAGATCACTTCAAAATGCGGCGGGCGCTTTTCACGGGTCACGGTTTCCAGGCTGGAGACGTCCAGCCCGGCCTTCTCGACGAATCTGCGCAGCTCCTTGGCGGTGAAGCCCAGATTGACGTGGCCGTAAGCCTCGACCGCGGCCTTGTGCTCGTGCTGGGCCAGGCTGCACAGCATCAGCCGGCCACCGGGGCGCAACACCCGCGCGCCTTCGGCCACGGCCTGGGCCGGCTTGCTGGCGTAGGTCAGGGCGTGCATCAGGATCACCAGGTCGAAACTGCCGTCGTCGAAGGGCAGGGCATGCATATCGCCTTCAAGGACTTCGACATTGGCCAGCCTGCGCAGGCGCTCGCTGGCCGCGGCCACCACGCGGGTGCTGGTGTCGATGCAGACATAGCGCTGCGCATGCGGTGCCAGCAGCTCGGCCAGTACGCCATCGCCGGAGGCGATATCGAGCACGTCGCCGGTTTCCAGCAGCGGCAGCGCGCTGCGCGCCATGGCTTCCCAGGTGCGGCCGGGTGAATAATGGCGCTCCATATCGCCGGCCACGCTGTCGGCCCAGTTCTGGTCGGCGGCGCGCATGGCCAGTACCGAAGGCACCCGTTCAGCATCCTGGCGCAACAGCGGGTCATCGCTGCCACTGCTCAGCGCATGCCACAGGGCGCGCTGTGCCGGGTCCAGCGCCGCGTCGTCGAAGCGGTAATAGGCCGATACCCCGGCGCGGCGGTCGCGCACCAGCCCGGCTTCCTTCAGTCGCGCCAGATGGGTCGAGACCCGCGGCTGCGCCAGCGTGGTGATGGCCGAGAGCTCGGCCACGGTCAATTCCTCCTGTTCCAGCAGGGTCAGCAACCGCACGCGGGTGGCGTCGGCAAACACTTTCAGCCGGGTTGACCAGTCTTCCAGATCCATAAATATCCACCTATCGCGATATAAAGATATTCTCTTCCCGTGAAGACATCGGGTCAAGCTGCATAGGCTGTGGACCTTGCGGTCGTTACAATCCCGAAATCAAATTCCGGGAGTGGTGCAGTGGATTTCAGCTTTACCGAAGAGCAGTTGATGATTCAGGACGTGGCGCGGCGCATTGCGCAGGAAAAGATCGCGCCGAGCGCCGAGCACCACGACCAGACCGGCGAGTTCCCGCTGGAGAACATCCGTCTGTTGGGCGAAAACGGCCTGATGGGCATCGAAGTGCCGGCCGAATACGGCGGCGCCGGCATGGACCCGATCGCCTACGTGCTGGCGATGGTGGAGGTTGCCGCCGGCGACGCCGCGCATTCGACCATCATGTCGGTCAACAATTCGCTGTTCTGCAACGGCATCCTGACCCACGGCAGCGAGGCGCAGAAGCAGAAATACGTGCGCGCGATCGCCGAGGGCACCGCCATCGGGGCGTTCGCGCTGACCGAGCCGCAGTCCGGATCCGACGCCACGGCGATGCGCTGCCGCGCGGTCAAGCAGGATGACGGCACCTTTATCATCAATGGCAAGAAGAGCTGGATCACCTCCGGCCCGGTGGCCAGGTACATCATCCTGTTCGCAATGACCGACCCGGCGCAGGGTGCGCGCGGCATCAGCGCGTTCATGATCGACACCGACAAGGCCGGCTTCCACCGCGGCAAGACCGAGCCGAAGCTGGGCATCCGCGCCTCGGCCACCTGCGAGATCGAGTTCCAGGACTACGTGGCCAGTGCCGATGACGTGGTGGGCAAGGAAGGCGATGGCTTCAAGATCGCGATGGGGGTACTCGATGCCGGCCGCATCGGTATCGCCTCGCAGGCGATCGGTATCGCCCGCGCCGCCTACGAGGCCACCCTTGCCTACGTGAAGGAGCGCAAGGCGTTCGGCGCACCGATCGGCACGTTCCAGATGACCCAGGCCAAGATCGCCGACATGAAGTGCAAGCTGGATGCGTCGCTGTTGCTGACGCTGCGCGCGGCGTGGGTGAAGGGGCAGGGCAAGCGCTTCAGCAACGAGGCCGCCATCGCCAAGCTCACCGCGTCGGAAGCGGCGATGTGGATCACCCACCAGGCCGTGCAGATCCACGGCGGCATGGGGTAT
This sequence comes from Stenotrophomonas sp. YIM B06876, assembly GCF_030711595.1. Lineage (GTDB taxonomy): Bacteria > Pseudomonadota > Gammaproteobacteria > Xanthomonadales > Xanthomonadaceae > Stenotrophomonas. The sequence continues at coordinate 85,932 of NZ_JAUJUJ010000007.1, read as the reverse complement.
TCCAAGGAGATGCCGCTGGAGCGTTACTTCCGTGACGCCAAGATCACCGAGATCTATGAAGGCACTTCGGAAATCCAGCGTCTGGTGATCGCTCGCAACGAGACCGGCCTGCGCTGAGCCTCGGCCGCCGCGCGAAGGCGGCGCCAACAGAAAGCCCCGGCATTGCCGGGGCTTTTTTTTGTCTGGCCATGGCGGTCCGCGGCGCGGGCGCTTCCATTCGGGGGGTCCCGGCATTCCGCGCCGGGACACACCTTTTCACGATCAGCGGTCCTGCTGGACCGTGTGGACCTGGTGCTGGTCCTGGTATTCCCTGGATGGCTCATCCAGTTTGTCGCCCAGCATGCGCCGCACGATCACGAAGAACACCGGAATCAGCAGCAGGCCGAGGAAGGTGGCGAACAGCATGCCGCCGACCACGCCGGTACCGATCGCATGGCGGGCGTTGGCGCCGGCGCCGGTGGACAGGGTCATTGGAATCACGCCCATGATGAAGGCGAAGGAGGTCATCAGGATCGGGCGGAAGCGCAGGTGCGCCGCCTCGATGGTTGCCTCGCGCAGGGTCTTGCCGGCAGCGCGCTGTTCCACGGCGAACTCCACGATCAGGATCGCGTTCTTGGCGGCCAGGCCGATCACCGTGATCATGCCGATCTTGAAGTAGATGTCGTTGGGCAGGCCGCGCAGCATCGAGAACGACAGCGCGCCCAGCACGCCCAGCGGCACCACCAGCAGCACCGCGACCGGGATCGACCAGCTTTCATACAGCGCGGCCAGGCACAGGAACACCACCACGATGGACAGGATCAGCAGCAGTGTGGCGGCGTTGCCGGCCAGGATCTCCTGGTAGGACATCCCGCTCCAGTCAAAGCCGAACCCGGCCGGAAGATCGTTGTTGACGATGTCTTCCATGGCCTGCATCGCCTGGCCCGAGCTGCGTCCCGGTGCCGGCGAACCGACGATTTCCACCGCCGAATAGCCGTTGTAGCGGCTCAGCGAGGGGGAGCTGGAAATCCACTGCGACTTCACCACGTTGCTCAGCGGGATCATTGCCGGGGTGCCGTCGGCATTGGTGCTGAACGAGCTGGGGGTATAGAAGTTGCGCAGCGATTCGGCGCCGGTGCGGTACGGCGCATCGGCCTGCAACGTCACCCGCTTGATGCGGCCCTCATAGAAGAAATCGTTGACGTATACCGGGGCCAGCATCAGCTGGATCGCGCTGTAGATGTCGGTCACCCCCAGCCCCATCGACTGTGCCTGCACCCGGTCCACATGCAGCTGCAGCTGCGGCGCATCTTCCAGCCCATTGGGGCGCACCCCGGTCAACAGGGTGGGCTGCGCGGCGGCCTTGCCCAGCAGGGTGTTGCGGGCCTGGATCAGCTGGGCATACCCGGCACCGCCGCGGTCCTGCAGCCACATGTCGAAGCCGCCAAACTGGCCCAGCCCCTGCACGGTGGGCAGGTTGACGACAAAAATGCCGGCCTCCTTGATGCCGTAGAACGCGCCGTTCATTTTCTGGATGAACTCCGGCACGGTGACCTTGCGTTCGTCCCAGGGCTTGAGGCGGATGAAGCCCATGCCGACGTTTTCACCGGAACCCAGGAAGCTGAAACCGGCAATCTGCAGCATGCCTTCGAAACCGTCCTGCTTTTCCAGAATGCTCTGCATCTGGGCGAACGCGGCATTGGTCTGGCTCTTGGTCGAGCCGGGCGGCAGCTGCACGATGGCCAGTGCGTATCCCTGGTCTTCCTCGGGCAGGAAACTGCCGGGAATCCGCGTGAACAGGAAGCCGCACAGCACGCTGAGCACGACGAACAGCATCATCCAGCGTGGCGCATGGCGGATCGCACTGCCGATGTGGCCGACGTAGGTGCGGCTGACCCGGTCGTAGTACTTGTTGAAGGTGCGGTATACCCAGTTCGGCTTCGCGTTGTGGGTGGGCTTGAGGAAGCTGGCGCACAGGGCCGGGGTGAAACCCAGCGCGAGGAAGGCGGAGAAGCCCATCGCGATGGCAATGGTCAGCGCGAACTGCTTGTATATCTCGCCCGCGGCGCCACCTTGCAGGGCGCTGGGGATGAATACCGCGGCCAGCACCACGGTGATGGCGACCACCGCTCCGGTGATCTGCCCCATCGCCTTCTGGGTGGCCGGTTTGGGGAGCAGTCCTTCCTCGGTCATGATGCGCTCGACGTTCTCGATCACCACGATCGCATCGTCGACCACGATGCCGATCGCCAGCACCATCGCAAACAGGGTGAGCTGGTTGATGGTGAAGCCGATCACGCTCATGCCGACGAAGGTGCCCAGCAACGCCACCGGGATCACCAGGGTGGGGATGATGGTGGCGCGCAGGTTCTGCAGGAAGATCAGCATCACCAGGAACACCAGCACCATCGCCTCGACCAGCGTCTTGACCACTTCCTTGATCGAGATCTTGACGAAAGTGGTGCTGTCATACGGCGAGAACCACTTCACCCCTTGCGGAAAGCTGGGTTGCAGCTCGTCCATCTTCGAGCGCACCGCGGCGGCCACGTTCAACGCATTGGCGCCGGGCAGCAGCTGGATCGCGAACGCGCCGATCGGCTTGCCGTTGTACTGGGTATCAAAGCCATAGGCCGAGGCACCGAAAGCGACGCGGGCGACGTCCTTCAAGCGCACCATCGAGCCGTCGCTGTCGGCCCGCAGGATGATCTGCTCGAACTGCTCGGGACTGCTGAAGCGGCCCTCGGCCGATACCGTGGCGGTGAACATCTGGCCTGCCGGGGCCGGGTCCGAACCCAGCGAGCCGGCGGCGAACTGCACGTTCTGGGCCTTGATCGCGGCCACCACCTGGCTGGCCGACAGACCATAGCCCTGCAGCTTTTCCGGGTTGAGCCAGATGTTCATGGCGTACTCGGCACCGAACTGCTGGGTGCTGCCGACGCCGGGCACGCGCGAGATCTGGTCCAGCACCCGGGCGCCGACGATGTCGTTGAGTGCGTCACGGTTGATCGACGGATTTTCCGAACGCAGTGCCACCACCATCAGGAAGCCGGCATTGGCCTTGGCCACCACCACACCCTGCTGGGTGACTTCCGACGGCAGACGCGGCGTGGCCAGCGAGACCTTGTTCTGCACCTGTACCTGGGCGATATCGGCATCGGTGCCGGTTTCGAAGGTCAGGGTGATGCTGGCGCGCCCGGACGAGGACGAGGACGAGCTGAAGTACAGCAAGTGATCGATCCCGGTCAGCTGCTGCTCGATCACCTGGGTGACCGACTTTTCAGTGGTGTCGGCGCTGGCACCGGGATAGGTGGCACTGACCGTCACCTGCGGCGGGGCGATGCTGGGATAGGACTCCACGCCCAGGCCGAGGATCGTGATCACACCGCTCAGTGAGATCAGGATCGCGACCACCCAGGCGAAGACCGGATGTTCAATGAAAAATTTAGGCATGGCAGCGGTCCGTTACTGCTTGGGCTGGTCAGCGGCGGCGGCAGGCGGGGCCTGTGCCGGGGTGGCGGTCTCCGGCTTCCACGGCACAGCCTTGGCCGGAGCGCCTTCCTTCACTTTCTGCAGGCCGGCCACGACCACCTGGTCGCCCGGTTCCAGGCCCGAGGAAATGCGCCAGTTGGGGCCCTGCTGGCCGTCGACAGCGACGTTCTTGCGCGTCACCTTGCCGTCCTTGCCGACCACCAGGACGAAGCCGCCATTGGTATCGCGCTGCAGCGCCTGCTGCGGTACCAGATAGGCGTTCTTGCGTTCACCCAGATGTGCGTCGAACGTGACGAACGCGCCCGGCAGCAGCACCCCGTCGGGGTTGGGCAGCACGGCGCGCAGCGACACCGCGCCGGTGCTCGGGTCCACCGTGGTATCGGAGAAATCCAGCGTGCCGGGCTGTGCATAGGTGCTGCCATCGGACAGCAGCACCTGGATGGTGGATTTGTTGTTGTCGTTCAACGCGACCGAGCCCTGGCTCTGGGCCTGGCGCAGCTGGGACAGCTCATCCACGCCCATGGAGAAATTCACGTACAGCGGGTCGATCTGGTCGACGGTGGTCAGCAGGGTTGCTTCGCCCTGGCCGACCAGGGCGCCTTCGGTGACCTGCTGCTTGCCGGCGCGGCCGGGAATCGGCGAGGTCACGTCGGCATAGCCCAGGTTGATCCGGGCGCCGGTCACTGCCGCCTGCGCCTGCTGCACGGCGGCCGCGCCGCTGCGTTCGGCCGCTTCGGCAGTGTCCAGATCGGACTGGGAAACAAATTGCATGGGCGCCAACTTGCGCGCGCGGTCGGCCAGCGCCTTGGCGTTGATGTAGTTGGCGCGGGCCGCGGCCAGCTGGCCTTCGGCCGAAGCCAGCGAGGCGCGCAGCGGGGCCGGGTCGATCTGGAACAGCAACTGCCCTTCCTTGACCAGGCTGCCTTCGGCATACACGCGCTTGAGCAGCACGCCGCTGACGCGGGCGCGGACATCGGCCGAACGGAACGGCGAGAGCCTGCCCACCAGTTCGCGTTGCAGCGGAAGCGTCTGCGGGGCGGCGGTGATGACGCCCACTTCCGGAGGGGGCGGGGCCTGCTGCTCTTCGGATTTCTTGCAGGCGGCCAGCAACACGGTGGCTGCGCAGATCAGAGCAAGGGTGCGGCGCGGGGCGATCATCGGGAGAAACTCCGGGTGGTGTTTATATAAGGTGTCATCGGCCTGTCCGGTGCTGCGGCGGGCGCACGCGGGGCACGCCCGATGGAGGATTCGCGGCAACGCCTGCACTGATGCGCATCGTTGCGGGGAAATACGTGAAAGGGTTGTGCTGCAACATCCAGCCCCGTGATGATGCTCATTAGCAGCCCGGCGATGAAATGCAGGTCGTCATGGTTCTTCCATCCTTGCAGGCCCGGTTTTCATTTGGCCATGGGATGCCCGGAGGATTTCGGCACAGGTCGAAACGGGCGCCCGGGTCGGATCGCGGCCCCTGGCGAGAGCATTGCGTCCAATCTCGCCACGAGGCGCGATTGGATGTGCCGCGGGCGATAGCGGATCAGCAAATCGACCAGGCGCACGCGTGCCGGCCGGCAGCTCGCAAAACACAGTGGGGTCGATGTGCGCCCGGCGTACGCGCGCCGCGTGCAACCGCGGACGCTGGCCATCATGGAGGTGTTCCCGCGTGTGCCCGGCGCGGCCGGTGTGGTCCGCCGCCTGTGTTGCCGGCAACTGGCGCACACCTGCCAACACGCGATGAGCGCGCGCGTCCGTTGCGCCGGGAGCGGGATGGGCTGGAGTCACAGGGTCAGAACTATACCGGTCGGTACAGGATTAATACAGCAATCCAAAGGGTCGGTTGTGATCGGCAATTGCCCCCGTGCCCATCTGCTGGAGTGGGCCGTGGCGTTGTACATATGGCCGGATAAAGCGCAATGGATAGCGGCGCATTGAACGCTGGTTGTTGTCGAAGGCATTGCCGTCCTGCAGCAAGGTTCTTTGAGTTGCGGGGGATACAATCGGTTTTTCCCCAGCCGAGCCTCGCCGTAGCTCTCCCATGAAACTGCAAAAAAGCGCTGCCAAACCCGCAAAAAGCAATTCAAAGTCGGCCGACAAGCAGGTGGTTTCTGCTGCAGGCTTCTCTCTCGACCCGGTGTTTGCAGCGTTGCGCAAGCGCTACCCGGCGGCCGCACAGGCCGAAGCGGTGACCTTTGCTGGAGATTTCTACAGGCGGATGGAAGCGGACGAGTTCCCGCACCATTCGGCGGCGGAGTGGGCGGCGGTTGCCGCTGACATGCTCGAGTTCGCCCGGGTGCGCAAGGCTGGCCAAGCCAATGTGCGGGTATTCAACCCGACCACCAAGAGCGATGGATGGGAGTCGCTGCACACGGTGATCCAAGTCGTCAATGACGACATGCCGTTCCTGGTGGACACGCTGGGCATGGCCTTGGCCGATCGCGGCATCGGCGTGCATGTGCTGGGCCATCCGGTGCTGCAGGTGACCCGCAACAAGGCCGGCAAACTCACCGCCGTGGGCACGGGAAATGCCGAATCGTTGATGCTGCTGGAGATCGATCGCCAGTCTGCCGAGGGCATGGCGCAGGTGGAAGCGGCGATCCGCAAGGCGCTCGACAACGTCCGGGGCATCGTCAAGGACTGGACGCCGATGCGCGAGAAGATGCTGGCGCTGTCCGAAGACCTGGGCAAGCGCCGCCTGCCGGTGGATGACACCGCCCGCCGCGAGGCGCAGGAGTTCCTGCGCTGGGCCGCCGATGACCACTTCACCTTCTTCGGCTACCGCGAATACAAGGTCGTCAAGCAGGGCAAGGAAGATGTGCTGTCGCCACAGGGCGAGACCGGCCTGGGCCTGATGCGCGTGCGCGACCAGTCGCCGCCGCGTCCGGTCAACACGCTGGCCGCGCAGGGCCTGAACACCACCACAGGCCTGGGCGATGCGCTGATCCTGACCAAGACCAATGCCCGTTCGCAGGTCCACCGGGCGGGGTACATGGACTACATCGGCGTGCTGGAATTCGACGCCAAGGGCCGCATCATCGGTGAGCAGCGTTTCCTCGGCCTGTTCACCTCCAGCGCCTACAACCGCCGCCCGTGGGAAATTCCGCTGGTGCGCGAGCGCTACGACTACGTGATGCGCACCTCCGGTCTTGCGGCCAGCAGCCACAGCGGCAAGGCGCTGCGTCACATTCTGGAAACCCTGCCGCGCGAAGAGCTGTTCCAGTCCAACAAGGAAGAGCTGTACCGCACCGCGATGGGCATCCTCGGCCTGCAGGAACGCGTGCGCAGCCGTCTGTTCCTGCGTCGCGACAAGTTCGGCCGTTTCATCTCCGCGCTGGTGTACCTGCCGCGCGAACGCTTCAACACCGATCTGCGGCTGCGCATCGAGGCGATGCTGAAAGACGCGCTGCAGGGCGAATACATCGACAGCAGCGTGGTGCTGGGCGATTCGCCGCTGGCCCAGGTGCACATGATCGTGCGCCCCAAGGTCGGGGGCAGTCTCGATTTCGACACCAGCGAGCTGGAATCGCGCCTGGCCCACCTGTTGCGCAACTGGCAGGACGACCTGCGTGAGGCGCTGGTGGCGCGCCATGGCGAAAGCGCGGGGCTGGAAATCGCCGCCCGCTTCGGCCGCGCCTTGCCGGCCGGCTACATCGAAGAATCCAATGCGGCGATCGCGGCCAATGACGTCAGCCAGCTGGCGGCGCTGACCGGTCCGGACGACCTGCGCCTGAGCCTGCAGTCGCTGCCGCGAGAAGGCGGCGACGGGCTGCGCCTGAAGCTGTATCGCCAGCTCAAGGACATTTCGCTCTCCGACGCACTGCCGCTCATGGAGAACATGGGCCTGCGCGTATTGGCCGAGCGTCCATACCGGCTGATGGTGGACAACGCCGCGACCTACATCCAGGACTTCGAGGTGGAGTCCGCCTCGGGTGAGATCGATGCGGCGCGGGTCGATGCCGTCTTCAGTGAAACCTTCGCCCGGGTGTGGCGTGGCGAGGCCGAAAACGACGGCTTCAACCGGCTGGTGCTGGCGGCCGGGCTGGACTGGCGGCAGCTGTCGATGCTGCGCGGTTACTGCAAGTACCTGCTGCAGATCGGCGTGCCGTTCTCGCAGGTATATGTGGAAGGCACCTTCACCCGCTATCCGCTGTTGGCACGCCTGATCGTGGAACTGTTCGAAGCCCGCTTCGAGCCGAGCCCGGCCACCGACAGCACGGCGATGGATGCCCAGCTGGCCCAGTTCAAGCTGCTGGCCGGTGACGACGCGGCAACGCTCAAGTTGCTCGACGGCGTGGTCAAGGCGCGCAAGAGCAGCCGTGATGCGCGCATGGCTGTTGTCCGCGAGGCGATGTACAAGCTGCTCGATGGTGTCTCCAGCCTGGATGAGGACCGCATCCTGCGCAGCTTCATCGGCGTGATCGGGGCGACCCTGCGTACCAGCTATTACATGCCGCGCACCGATGGCCTGCGCGCCGATGGTGGCCCGGCCGACTACATCAGCTTCAAGTTCGACGCCGCCAAGGTGCCGGACCTGCCCAAGCCGCGTCCGTACCGCGAGATCTTCGTCTGTGGCCCGCGCGTGGAAGGCACCCATCTGCGTTTCGGCCCGGTAGCCCGTGGTGGCCTGCGCTGGTCCGACCGTCGCGAGGACTTCCGCACTGAAGTGCTGGGCCTGGTCAAGGCGCAGATGGTGAAGAACACCGTGATCGTGCCGGTCGGGTCCAAGGGCGGTTTCTTCGCCAAGCAGCTGCCCGATCCGGCCGTGGACCGTGACGCGTGGTTTGCCGAGGGCGTGGCCTGCTACAAGCGCTTCATCAACGGCCTGCTCGACATCACTGACAACATCGTCAACGACAGGATCGTGCCGCCGCTGGGGGTGGTCCGCCACGACCAGGACGACCCGTATCTGGTGGTCGCTGCCGACAAGGGCACCGCGACCTTCTCCGATACCGCCAACGGCATCGCCCGCGCCCACGGGTTCTGGCTGGACGACGCCTTCGCTTCCGGTGGTTCGGTCGGTTACGACCACAAGGGCATGGGCATCACCGCGCGCGGTGCGTGGGAGTCGGTCAAGCGCCACTTCCGCGCCCTGGGCCAGAACTGCCAGAAGCAGGACTTCACCGTGGTCGGCATCGGCGATATGTCCGGTGACGTGTTCGGCAACGGCATGTTGCTGTCTGAGCACATCCGCCTGGTGTGCGCGTTCGACCATCGCCACATCTTCCTCGACCCGCACCCGGACGCGGCCTCGACGTTCAAGGAGCGCGCGCGCATGTTCAAGGTGCCGCGTTCGAGCTGGGCCGATTACGACACCAGGCTGATCAGCAAGGGCGGCGGCGTGTACCCGCGTTCGCTCAAGTCGATCGAGATCACCCCGCAGGTGCGTGAGGTGCTGGGGATCGATCCGGGCATCAAGACCATGACCCCGACCGAACTGATCAGCGCCGCGTTGCGTGCGCCGGTCGACCTGTTGTGGAACGGCGGCATCGGCACCTACATCAAGTCCTCGGCCGAGACCCACGCCGATGTCGGCGACCGCGCCAACAACGCGCTGCGCGTCAACGGGGGCGAACTGCGGTGCCGGATCGTGGGCGAGGGCGGGAATCTGGGTATGACCCAGCTGGGCCGGATCGAAGCCGCGCAGGCCGGGGTGCTGCTCAACACCGATTTCATCGACAACTCGGCCGGTGTCGACACCTCCGATCACGAAGTCAACATCAAGATCCTGCTCAACGATGTGGTGCGGGCCAGGAAGTTGACCGTCGAGCAGCGCAACAAGCTGCTGGCCTCGATGACCGACGAGGTGGCCGGTCTGGTGCTGATGGACAATTACCGCCAGAACCAGGCCATCAGCCTGATGGAGCGGATGAGCACCAAACGCCTGGGCTCCAAGCAGCACTTCATCCGCACGCTCGAGCAGCAGGGCCTGCTGGACCGGCAGATCGAATTCCTGCCGTCCGATGCCGAGCTGTCGGCGCGCAAGGCCCGCGGCCAGGGCCTGACCCGTCCGGAACTGGCGGTGTTGCTGTCGTACTCCAAGATCGTCGCGTTCCAGCAGCTGCTGGCCACCGACATCCCGGAAGACCCGTACCTGTCCAAGGAGCTGCTGCGTTATTTCCCGCTGCCGCTGCAGAAGAAGTACGCCGATGCCATGGAGCGCCACCGCCTCAAGCGCGAGATCATCGCTTCGGCCGTGACCAACCAGACCATCAACCGGATGGGCGCCACCTTCCTGATGCGCATGCAGGAAGACACCGGCCGCAGCATCGGCGAGGTCGCCAAGGCCTACACCATCAGCCGCGAGACGCTGGATGCACGGGCGCTGTGGGCGCAGATCGATGCGCTGGACGGCACCTTGCCGGAGTCGGTGCAGGTGGATGCACTGGAGGTCATCTGGAAGCTGCAGCGCTCGTTCGTGCGCTGGCTGCTGTCGCGTCCGGGCCCGATGCCCGGCATTACCGCGGCGGTGGAACGCTACCAGTCCGCATTCAACGACATCCGCGTTGCGTCCGGTGTGCTGCCTGATTCGCAGCGTCCCGCGTACGAAGCCAGCGTGCAGGAATGGAAGGACAAGGGGTTGCCGGCGGCCCTGGCACAGCAGCTGTCTGAGCTGCAGTTCCTGGAACCGGCGTTCGACATCATCGAGCTGGCGCGTACCCGCAAGCTGAAGCCGGTGGATGTCTCCAAGGTCCACTTCCGGCTGGGGGAGGCGTTGCAGATGCCATGGCTGTTCGAGCAGATCGACGCGCTGGAAGTCAACGGCCGCTGGCATGCGGTGGCCCGTGGCGTACTGCGCGACGAGCTGGCCGCCCACCAGCGCAACCTCACCGCGCAGGTGCTGCCGATGAAGGCCAGCGGCGCCGAGGCCAAGGTTGCGGCCTGGATGAAGCGCGATGACAGCAGCCTGCGCTTCACCCTGGCGATGCTGCAGGAGTTGGGCGAGCAGAAGACGCTCGACTACCCCACGGTATCGGTGGCGGTGCAGCGTCTGGGCCAACTGGCCGCGCACGGGGCCTGATTCCGTTGTTGCGGCCTGGCAACCGCCGGGCCGCGGTTTCAGTGATCGCAGCGACAGCCCCGTTCATGACGGGGCTGTCGTCTTTTCGGCCGCAGGGTATGCTCGTCACCCGAGTTGGAGCCGATGATGACCGTGTCCCCCCGTATCGCCTTTCTCGCCAGCAATACCGCGCCGGCCCAGGCCGCGCTTGCGCTTATGGTCGCGCGCTACGGCGATTACGCACCCGACCAGGCCGACGTGCTGTGCCCGCTGGGCGGCGACGGCTTCATGCTGCAGACCCTGCATCGGCACGGCAGCATGGGCAAGCCGGTATTCGGCATGAAACTGGGGACGGTCGGCTTCCTGATGAACCAGCACCACGACGATGATCTGGTCGAGCGCCTGGCGTTGGCCGAACCGGCGCACCTGCATCCGCTGGAGATGATCGCCCAGACCGAATCGGGCACCACCACCGGCTCGCTGGCCTACAACGACGTGTCGATGTTGCGGCAGACCCGGCAGGCCGCGCACATCGGCATCGACCTCAATGGCCAGGAGCGGGTGGCCGAGCTGATCTGCGATGGCGTGCTGGTATCCACGCCGGCCGGCAGCACCGCCTACAACTATTCCGCGCATGGTCCGGTGTTGCCGCTGGGCTCACATACCATCGCGCTCACGCCGCTGGCGCCCTACCGGCCGCGACGCTGGCGCGGGGCGATCCTGAAGTCCGACACCGAGGTGCGCTTCCGGGTGCTGGACCCGTACAAGCGCCCGGTCAGCGTCACTGCCGATTCGCATGAAACCCGCGATGTGGTGGAAGTGAGGATCCGCGAGTCGCGCCAGCGCAGGGTCACGTTGCTGTTCGACCCGGAACACAACCTGGAAGAACGCATCCTCAGCGAACAGTTCATGTTCTGAGGATGGGCCGCGGTCGCGGCCGCGATGGTCAAACGCCGGTGTGCGCCGGCAACGCTTTCCCCGATCCGGATATGCAGCATATGGGCGACAACTCACCAAGACTCCTCACCGTGGCCGTGACCTCGCGCGCCCTGTTCGACCTCGAAGAAGGCCATGCCCTGTTCGAAAGGGAAGGCGTGGAGGCGTATGCCGCCTACCAGCGCGAACACGAGGACGATGTGCTCAAGCCCGGCGTCGCGTTTCCGGTGGTGCGCAAGCTGCTGTCGTTGAATGCCGGCGCGCCGACGGAAGTGCCGCGGGTGGAGGTGATCCTGCTGTCGCGCAATTCTGCCGATACCGGACTGCGCATCTTCAATTCGATCCAGCATTACGATCTGGATATCGTGCGTGCCACGTTCACCGCCGGCGAGCCGACCTGGCCCTACGTCAAGCCGTTCGGCACCGATCTGTTCCTGTCGGCCAATCCCGAATCGGTGCGGCGGGCGCTGGTGCATGGCATCGCCGCGGCAACAATCCTGCCCAAGGCGCCCGGCGAAACGATGGCCGCCGCCCAGGAGCCGGTGGACAGCGATCGTTGCCCGGCGCAGCTGCGGATCGCCTTCGATGGCGATGCGGTGATTTTCGGCGATGAAAGCGAGCGCATCTCGCGCGAACAGGGCGTGGCGGCGTTCGGCCGCCACGAGCGCGAAATGGCGCATGAACCGCTCAGTGGCGGCCCGTTCCGTAATTTCCTTTCGGCCTTGCACGAACTGCAGGCGGCGTTTCCGGCCGGCGAGAACGCGCCGATCCGCACCGCGCTGGTGACCGCCCGTTCGGCCCCGGCCCACGAGCGGGTGATCCGCACCCTGCGCGAGTGGGGCGTGCGACTGGATGAGGCCCTGTTTCTGGGCGGGCGCCATAAAGGCCCCTTCCTGGAAGCGTTCGGCGCCGATATTTTCTTCGATGATTCGCAACACAACATCGACAGTGCGCGGCAGCATGTCGCCGCGGGCCATGTGCCCCATGGCGTGGCCAATCCCGATTGATCTGGAGTGTTTTACGGCGGCCCGCGTGACGTGTGACAGTTGCCGGCCATCGCCAGGGCCATGTTAGGATGGCCGCGCTCTTGCGAGTCTTCCTGCGACACCGCGTCGCGCACAACCTGCAGAACTGCGGCAGGTTCCACTTGCGGAGCACCCACCCGGTTGGATAGAGGGGCGGGGCCTGATTCCACGGCCGGTAGCGTTTTCGACTGCCTTTACCCCCTGTGATCGCACTGCTTACGGCGGCGGCCGGGTGCCCGTGTGCCATCCGGAGTTCGACCCTTGTCTCTCCGAGTGGCGCGTACCGCGCCCTTGCGCAGTACCGCACCGGTTTCGATGCGGTCGCAACACAGGAGAAACAATCCGAATGACCATGCGTATCGCCATCCTTGGCGCCGGCCCCAGTGGGCTGGCTCAACTCCGTGCTTTTGAATCGGCCCGGCGGGCAGGGGCCGAGGTGCCCGAGATCGTCTGCTATGAAAAGCAGTCCGATCTTGGCGGGATGTGGAACTACACATGGCGGACCGGGCTGGATGCCTACGGAGAACCGGTGCACGGCAGCATGTACCGCTACCTGTGGTCGAACGGACCGAAGGAGGCGCTGGAGTTCGCCGACTACAGCTTCGAGGAACACTTCGGGCGGCCGATCGCCTCGTATCCACCGCGTGCGGTGCTGCGCGACTACATCATGGGCCGTATCGAGAAGAGCGGCGTGCGCGACCAGATCCGCTTCAACATGGCCGTGCAGTGGGTGGAGTACTCCGCGCAAACCGGTCGCTTCACCGTCACCGTGCGCGACCTGAAGAAGGACGAACTGGTCACCGAGCAGTTCGACCGCGTGATTGTGGCCACCGGGCATTTCTCCACGCCCAATGCGCCATTTTTCGAAGGTCTCGAGCGTTTTCCGGGGCGGGTACTGCATGCCCATGACTTCCGCGATGCCTGTGAATTCACCGGCAAGGATCTGCTGCTGGTAGGCAGCAGCTATTCGGCGGAAGACATTGGCACGCAGTGCTACAAGTACGGCGCCAAGTCGGTCACCTTCAGCTACCGCAGCGCGCCGATGGGCTATGACTGGCCGGCGACCTTCGACGAACGGCCGCTGTTGCTGCGGCTGGAAGACGACATCGCGCACTTTGCCGATGGCAGCTCGCGCAAGGTCGATGCGATCGTGCTGTGTACCGGCTACCAGCACCATTTCCCGTTCCTGTGCGACGAGCTGACCCTGCGCACGCGCAACCGGCTGTATCCGGGCGACCTGTACAAGGGCGTGTTCTGGATCGACAACCCCAAGCTGGTCTACCTCGGCATGCAGGACCAGTACTACACCTTCAACATGTTCGACGCGCAGGCCTGGTATGTGCGCGATGAGATCCTTGGCCGGGTGACCCTGCCGGACACCACCACGATGCGCGCCGACAGCGAGGCATGGGTGGCGCGCGAAGAAGCCACCACCTCGGTGGAGGAGGACATCGACTTCCAGACCACCTACGTGCGCGACCTGCTCGATGCCACCGACTACCCGGACTTCAACGTCGAGGCGGTTGCGGCGTTGTTCAAGGAATGGAAGCACGACAAGCAGGCCGACATCCTCGGCTACCGCAACCACAGCTACCGCTCGGTGCTGACCGGCACCCTGGCGCCGCCCCACCACACGCCGTGGATGGAGGCGATGAACGATACGCTGGAAGCATTCCTGGCCGACCGCGAAGTCGAAGACGTCCGCAAGATCGCCTGAGTCAGGCCGGCGCCGGGTTCATCCCGGCGTCGGCCGCAGCGGCAGCACGATGTCGGTCAGCTGCCAGCGCAGCCCGCTGCGGGAAAACACGAACACCATCGGCGTGCCGTCAGCGGTATAGGTGGTGGCGGTGAAACGCGACCACGATTCGTAGCGGTGGCGGGCGCCCTGCAACGGCCTGGCCGGCGCGGGTGCGGCATAGGTGTCGCCGCTGGCGGTATCGCCGATGGCCCGCTTCCACACGTTGCGCCCCTGCAGCAGCGCGCCGATGCCGGCCGGCGTCACCAGCGTATCGACCCCGGCACCGGCCAGATTTCCGGCAATGCCCACTGCCACCGCGCCAAACAGGCTGCTCTGCACCTCCGGGCCGGCGCGGCGGACCATGTAGTCGCCCAGTTGCGCCTTGAGGTTGATCCGGACCGAGGGGAAATCCACATAGCGCGAAAGCCGGGCGCTGTCGTTGTGTTCGAGTGCCTTGGCGATGCCGTGGATGGCCAGGTACGGCCCGGCGGCGACATAGCCGCCCAGTATCAGCAGGATCAGGGTTGCCGCCAGCAGCCACTTCTTCATCGTCCATCCTCGTCATCATGTGCCGGGCAAAGCGTGCCGCAAAACCGCGCTGGATGGGTGAACCGCAGCCCGGCACAACGGCCGACGCCTTCGCAGCCGCTGAGACGCACTCGTGCTGACATGGCCGCAGGATCGCCGGCGGTGCACACTTGCCGCTCTTCGCCACAGCGGATGCGCCTCCGCCATCCACGTCTTTCCGGGAACCGCTTCACATGCGCCTGCTGCACACCTCCGATCTCCACCTGGGCCAGAACTTCCTCGGCCAGTCGCGCGAAGCCGAACATGCGGCGTTTCTGGACTGGCTGGTCGGGCAGGTACAGGCGCACCGGGTGGATGCGGTGCTGGTGGCAGGCGACGTGTTCGATACCGGCACCCCGCCCAGCTACGCGCGCGAGCAGTACAACCAGTTCATCGTCGCCCTGCGCGATACCGGTGCGCGGCTGGTGGTGCTGGGTGGCAACCACGATTCGCCGGCAATGCTTTCCGAATCGCGCGATCTGCTGGCGCGGCTGGATACGCTGGTGGTGCCCACGCTGATGGCCGAGCCGCAACAGCACGTCTACCGCATTCCCGGCCGCGACGGCGCACCGGGCATGATCCTGTGCGCGGTGCCCTTCATCCGCGCCCGCGATGTGGCACGCAGCGAGGCCGGGCAGAGCGCCGATGACAAGCGTGGCACGATGATGGACGGCATCGCCGCGCATTACGCGTGCATCCACGCCGCCGCCGTCGCCCTGCGCGAGGCCGAAGCCGCGCCATTGCCGATCGTGGCTACCGGTCACCTGACCACGGTCGGTGCCAGCACCAGCGATTCGGTACGCGAGATCTATGTCGGCTCGCTCAACGCGTTTCCGACCAGCGCGTTTCCGCCAGCGGCCTATATCGCGCTGGGCCACATCCACCAGCCGCAGAAGGTCGGCGGGCTCGAGCACATCCGCTACAGCGGCTCGCCGATTCCGCTGAGCTTCGACGAGGTCGGGCAGGCCAAGCAGGTGTTGCTGGTCGAGCTGGAGGGCGAACAGCTGCAGTCGGTGACACCGCTGCCGGTGCCATGTTTCCAGGTGCTGGCGCGGGTGGCCGGCACCCTGGCCAGCCTGCCGCAGCAGCTGGCCGACGTGGCTGGGCGTGTGCCGTCCGGCGCGCTGGGCTGGGTCGAGGTCACCGTTGAGATCGATGACTACTTGCCGGACCTGCAAGGCCGCATCGCCGCGCTGGTCGAGGCGCTGCCGCTGGAGGTGCTGCGCATCCGCCGCAAGCGCAGCAGCGTCGGCGCGGTGATCGAGGCCGCCGACGGCCAGCACCTGGACGAGCTGCAACCGCGCGAGGTGTTCGCGCAGCGGCTGGCGCAGGAGGAAGAACTGCCGGAAGCGCGGGTGGCCGAGCTGCACAGCTGTTTTGAGCAGGTGCTGGCTGCGATTGAAGGCGGGGAGCCGGCATGAAGATCCTCTCGCTGCGGCTGAAGAACCTCAATTCGCTCAAGGGCGAAACCCATATCGATTTCACCGCGCCGGCCTTTGCCGATGGCCTGTTTGCCATCACCGGCTCCACCGGTGCCGGCAAGACCACGCTGCTGGATGCCATCTGCCTAGCGCTGTTCCATCGCACCCCGCGCATGGCCACCATCTCGGCCGCACACAACCCGCTGATGACCGAACACACCGCCGACTGCCTGGCCGAGGTGGAGTTCGAGAGCCGTGGCCAGCGCTACCGCGCGTTCTGGGCGCAGCGGCGCGCGCGCGACAAGGTGGATGGGCGCCTGCAGGCGCCGCAGGTGGAACTGGCGCTGGCCGACGGCAGCATCATCACCACCTCGATCAAGGAGAAGCTGGAGGAAACCGAGGCCCGCACCGGGCTGGATTTCGACCGTTTCACCCGCTCGGTGCTGCTGGCCCAGGGCCAGTTCGCCGACTTCCTCAACAGCTCCGACAAGGACCGCGCCGAACTGCTGGAACAGCTCACCGGTACCGATATCTACAGCGACATCTCCCAGCGCGTGTACCAGCAGACCGAGCAGCGCAAACGCGAGGTCGAGCAGTTGCAGGCCCGTGCCGGCGGCGTGCAGCTGCTGCCTGAGCCCGAACGCACGGCGCTGCAGGAACAGGCCGAGCAGCTGGCTGCGCAGCTGCCGCCGCTGCTGGCCGCGCAGCAGCACAGCCGCGAAGCGCTGGCCTGGCGGCAGGAGCTGGACCGGGTGCAGGCGCAGTTGCACGCGGCCGACGCGGACACGCACGCCGCGCAGCAGGCGCTGGAGGATGCCGCGCCGGCGCGCGAGCGCCTGCAACGCGCGCAGCCGGCCGAAGCGGGATGGCCGGCTTACAGTCATTGGCAGCAGGCGGTACAGGCGCTGGTCGAGGCCGGCGCTGGCCGCGAGCACGCGCAGCAGCGGCACGTTGAACACCGCGAGCTGGAGCGCAATGCCCTGTGGCAGTGCCTGCAGCTGGCGCGGCAAAACGCACAGGCCAGCCGTGCTGCGTTGCAGCGCGATGAGCAGCGGCTGGAGCAGCTGCAGGCGATCCAGACCGGTGTTGCCGCGCACGCGCAGCTCGGCGACAAGTTGCCGGGCTGGCGCGCGGGGTTTACCCAGTTGCAGGCCGCCAGCCAGCAGCAGGTGCAGGCGCAACAGGCGTTGACCGATGCGGCCGGCAAGCACGTACAGGCGCAGGCCCAGCTGCAGGCCGGCGACGCCGAGCAGGCAGGGCTGGCGGTGGCAGTGGCGCAGGCCATTGCACAGCGGGACACGCAGGCCGCACAGTTCAGCGCTGCCAGCGCCGGCACCGGTCTGGAGGCGCTGCGCGCCTCGCGCGACCAGCTGCGTGAACGCTATGGGGCATTGCGTGATCTTTCGCCGCTGGCCGAGCAACGGCAGACGCTGCGTGCGCAGATCAGCGCCGAGCAGGCACAGCTGCAGGAGCTGCAGGCCGCACGGGTCGATGACGAACAGCAGCTGTCAGCGGCGCAGGCCGCGCTGGCCGTCGCCAAGGCAACCTGGGACGACCGCCAGCGCATCGCCGCGCTGGAACGGCAGATCATGGATCTGGCCGGTCATCGCGCCGCGCTGGAAGACGGGCAGGCCTGCCCGCTGTGTGGTGCCACCGAACACCCGGCCATCGAGCAGTACCGGCAGCTGGACCCCAGCGCGGCGCAGGCCGCCGCCAGTGCCGCCGAACAGCACTACCAGCAGGCCTACGAACAGCAGCAACGCAGCGAGCTGCAGCTGGCTGCGCGGCAATCGGAACTGGCTCGGACCGGCAAGCAACTGGAAGTCTTGAACGGGCAGTACGCTGCGCTCGGCAACGAGTGGGCGACGCGTTGTGCGCAGCTGCAGCTGCAGCTGGTGCTGGGCGAAGGCGACGAACAGGCATCGCTGCAGGCCGAACTGGATGCCACCCGTGCAGCGGGCACGCAGCTCAGCGAACAGGTGAACCGGCTCGAACAGCTGGGAAACGCGCTGCAGGCTGCGCAGCAACACTGCACCGAACAGCAGCTGGCGCTGGACCGGCATGACACCCGGCTGCAGGGGCTGCGCGACGCATTGGCGCTTGCCGCCGGCCGCGAGCAGGAGCTGAGTGATCGCCACGCTGCGGCCGTCGACGAAAGCGCACGTCTGCGCGAGCAGTTGTCGGCCGGCCTGCCCGAAGGCGAGGTGCCGGCCGATAGCGGCGCATGGCTGCAGCAGCGCGAACAGGAATGGGCGCAATGGCGCCAGCGTGAAACGGAGCTGCAGCAGCTGCAGCAGTTGCTGGTGCAGCGGCGCAGCGATGTCGGGCAGGCGAGCGAGCAGGGTAGTCACTGGCAGCAGCGCTGGGACGACAGCGGCCATCCCGCCGAGCCGGCGCTGGCGGCGGTGGCCGATCCCGCCGCCGCGCTGCGCCACGCCATTGCCGGACTGGAACAGGTGCGGCAGCAGTTGCAGCGTGCCGCCGCCGAAGCGCATGCGGCCGAGGTGCTGCTGGAGAGCCGCACGCAGGACCTGCGCCAGGCCGAAACCCGGCTCGAGGCGGCGCTGCACGAACACGGCTTCGCCGACGCCGGGGCGCTGCTGGCCGCGCGGCTGCCGCCCGAACAGCGTCAACAGCTGCAGGCCCAGCAGGATGCGCTGGCGCAGTCGCTGGCCGATGCCCGCAGCCGTGCGGCGCAGCTGCGCGAACGCGAGCAGGAGCTGCAGGCCAGCCCGCGCAGCGATGCCAGTGTCGAACAGCTGGAACAGCAAGTGCAGGAAAACGAGGCCGCGGTGGCGCAGGCACGCGACCAGGCCACCCAGCTGCGTACCCGGCTGGAACTGGATCAGACCCAGCGCACTGGCCTGCAGGCGCTGCACGCGCAGATCGCCGAGGCCGGCGCGCGGCTGGAACAATGGCAGCACCTCAACGGCCTGATCGGTTCGGCGCAGGGCGACAAGTTCCGCACCTTCGCCCAGGGCCTGACCCTGGACCAGCTGGTGCGGCTGGCCAACCAGCACCTGCAACGTCTTGATGGCGGCCGCTACCTGCTGGCCCGCGCCGGTGCCGGGCTGGCCTTGAGCGTGCTCGACACCTGGCAGGCCGACGTCCGGCGCGACACCCGCACCCTGTCCGGCGGCGAGAGTTTCCTGGTCAGTCTGGCGCTGGCGCTGGGGCTGTCGGATCTGGTCAGCCACAAGACCCGCATCGACTCGTTCTTCCTCGACGAAGGCTTCGGCAGCCTCGACCCGGACTCGCTGGATGTCGCCCTGGACGCGCTGGACAGCCTCAACGCCCAGGGCAAGCTGATCGGCGTGATCAGCCATGTCGATGCGGTCAAGGAACGCATCCCGGTGCAGATCCAGGTACGCAAGACCCGCGGGCTGGGCCACAGCACGGTGCTTAGCCCCTGAGCCGGGGACGTCCTGCGGGCAGATAGCCCCGCGTTCCGAGCAAATTGCTCCATTGGCCGGACAAAAAGCCCCGCGCACCGGGGAAAAAGCCCCGGACTCCGAGCAAACTGCTCCATCAACCGAGCAAAAAGCCCGGCGTTACAGTGGCAGGCGGGGTGAAGCGGGGCCCGATCAGAACTCCAGATCCAGTGCCGCGCACAGGTAGTCGATGAACGGCGCCAGCGTGGTGTAATCCTTGACCAGGGTCTGGCGCAGCTGCGGGCTGCACATCTGCGCTTCGGTCAGCGGGCGCGAATACACCCAGTTGCGCTGTTTCAGATCCTCGATGTGTGGGTGATCGGCCGGGTAGCCGCGCGGCGGCCGCTGCAGCTTCTCGTCGGTTTCCATTTCGAAGCGGCGGGTGATGGCCGGGTCGCGCACCGCGCGCTCCCAGCTGGCCGGGTTGTCGAAAATGAACTGCCGCACTTTGCGCATGCTGTCCGGTTCGGGATGCCACAGGCCGCCGCCGAGGAAACAGTTGCCCGGCTGCAGGTGCAGATAGAACAGCGGCACGATCTGCAGGCGGCGGCGCTCGTGATAGAAGCGCGCGCCCTGCCAGGTCTTGTACGGCGATTTGTCGTTGGAAAAACGTGCATCGCGCTGGATGCGGTACAGCGAGCCGCCCACGGTGCGCGGATCGGCGCGGAAATGCGGGCTGATCGCTTCGATGTCCGGCTGCAGGTCGGCGATCAGGCGCAGGAACGGCTGGCGCACATGCGCTTCGTACTGCGCCTTGTGGTCGTTGAACCAGGTCTTGTCGTTGTGCGCGGCCAGCCCACGCAGGAACTTGAAGCTGGCGTCGGAAAAATAGGCGGTCATAGCGATTGCTGCAGGTGCTGGCCCCACTGCTGCAGGTGCTCCAGCAGGGCGAGGCGCTCGGGTTGGTCGTGGTGTTCGGCGCACAACTGCTCGATCTGCGCGAAATACTGCGGCAGGGTCTGCTCGCCCAGGCGGGCGGCCTCATCGAACAGGCGCAGGCGGCGGTAGTCGTCCCAGCGTGCGCGGTCCTCGCTCTGCAGCGTGTGCGGATGGTTGCGGGCGCGATAGCGGAACAGCAGTTCGGGCAGGCGTGGGTCGCGGAAGCGGCCTTCCAGCTCGGCCAGCGCTTCGGGCGGAGCGGTGCGCACCTTGGGCATCAGCGCCTTGTCGCCGTCGGCCAGGAAGCCGTCGTAGAGCGAGGCGTCGGCATCGACCGGACCGGCCGGGCGCTCGCCGGCGAACACGCAGCGCACCTTCTCGGCCAGTTCCGGGCCTAGCGCACGCAGCTGTTCGACCTTGGCCTCGATGGCCGCTGGATCGATGGCCAGACGTTCGAAGTCAGGCGCGCGCAGGTGGTTCCAGGCGACCAGCGCCGGCACCTTGTTCAGATGCACTTCCTTCAGCGGCACGCGCTGCTGGCCCTCTGGCAGGTCGGCGGCGCGGGTGTACAGGCGCGCGGCGATCTCCTCGGCCGACAGGTCCAGCAGCTGCTGCACGTCGCCTTCCAGATCGAACACGATCACCCGGTTGCTGATGTGCGGGTGGCGGGTCAGCGGCAGCACGGGTGCGGCGCACAGCCGGTTGGCCGGGTAGCGCATGGAGATGTGCAGCACCGGCGTCATCGCCACCACGTCCAGCAGGCTGGCGACAAAGCGCTTGTCGCGCAGCTTCAGCGCGTAGTCCCACATGCGCGGCTGCGCCTGCTTGAAGCGGCGGGCCATGCCGATGGTGGCGTAGACGTCGGACAGCGCTTCATGGGCGTCGCCTTCGCGCACGTTGTTGGCGATGGCCAGGTGTTCGAGCTTGAACGAGGTGGCGCCGTCCTCGCGCTGCGGCCATTCGATGCCGTCCGGGCGCAGTGCGTGCACCAGCCGCAGCATGTCCAGCAGGTCCCAGCGCGAATTGCCGCTGCGCCATTCGCGCTCGTAGGGATCGAAGAAGTTGCGGAACAACCCGTAGCGGACGAACTCGTCGTCAAAACGCAGGGTGTTATAGCCCAGCGTGCAGGTCTGCGGCCGGCTCATCAGGTCGTTGATGCGGGCGAAGGCCTCGGCCTCGCTGACGCCTTCGGCCAGCGCGTGCTGCGGGGTGATGCCGGTGATCAGCGTGGCCACGGGCGAGGGCAGCAGGTCATCGGCTGGCTTGACGTAGAAGCTGACCGGCTCGTCGATCACTTCCAGCTCGGCATTGGTGCGTACCGCCGCGAACTGGGCGATGCGGGTGCGGCGCGGGTCCTGACCGAAGGTTTCCAGGTCGTAGAAGAGGAAGGAGTCTGGCATGTTGGTTTTTACCGTCGGCTATTCGTTTATGTCAGCCGTGGCGACGGCATCGTTCATACGCGACCGGAACGGTACTGGGGTGCGCCATCAGTGCGCTCCTTCCAGAACCGGCAGCTGGGCATGGATGATCTGCTCCAACGCGGCCCAGTCCATATGTTCAAGTGTGGTGTGGCCGGCGGTGGCGTCGGCAAGAATGCGTTGCTGGATGCGGGTGCGCTCCAGCGCCACGGCATAGGGCGTGTGCAGGAAGGTCACCATCGTGTAGTGCGGCACGAAACGGGTGGGCCAGCGTGCCTGTAGTGCCTGTTCCAGCTCGCGCTGTAGCAGGAAGGCTGGATCGGCCACCTGGTCACGCATCTCGATGTAGTTGTCCAGCGCCATCTGCTGGATGGCGGCGGCGTTGGGCTTGCGCTCGGCCTGGAACGCGGCAAATGCGGATTCCACCGAATCGTTTTGCTGCAGCATGCGCGCCAATGCCACACAGTCCTCGAATGCGCAGTTCATGCCCTGGCCGTGGAACGGCACCATGGCATGGGCGGCATCGCCGAGCAGCACCGCGCGCCCGCGCAGGTGCCAGCGGTCCAGGTACAGCGTGCCGAGCAGGCCGGGCGGATGCTGTTCCCAGTCATGGTGCAGATCCGGGATCAGTGGCAGCGCGTCGGCGAAGTCGCGCTGGAACAGCGCTTCGGCCTCGATGCCGTTGCGCACGCTGGCAAAACTGGGGTCGCCCTCGTTGGGCAGGAACACGGTGACGGTGAACGTGCCTTCGTCATTGGGCAGGGCGATGCACATGTAACGTCCGCGCGGCCAGATATGCAGCGCGTGCGGCTCGATCTGGAAACCGCCGGTCGGGCCGGGCGGTATTTCAAGCTCCTTGTAGGAGTGGTCGAGAAACTCGGTGTGCTCGCCCAGCGGCGATTTTCGGTTCATCGCCGCGCGCAGCGCCGAGCCGGCACCGTCGGCCCCGATCAACGGCGTGTTGAAGTGGATGTCGTGCGGCTGGTCGTCGCGGTCGTCGATGAAGCGGGCGTAGCCGGCGTCGAAATCCACGGTGTGCAGGCGGCGGTGGAAGTGGATCTTCGTCCCGGCCTGTTCGGCCAGCTGCAGCAAGGTGGTGTTGAGGTCGCGGCGATGCACCGACCAGATGACTTCGCTGTCATCGCGGCCGTAGCGCTGCAGTTCCTGGCTGCCATCGCGGGCATGCACCATGCGCCCGCGCATCATCACCGTCTTGGCCATCACCTCCGCTTCCACGCCGGCCTGGCGCAGCGCGTTGCGGCCGCGTTCGGCCAGCGCCAGGTTGATCGAGCGGCCGGACTCGTAATCGGCGATGCGCGGGTCGCCGCGGCGTTCGTAAATGGTGATCTGCCAGCCCTGCCGTGACAACAGGATGGCGAGCAGGGAGCCGGCCAGGCCGGCGCCGATGATGGTCAGGGAACGCGGGTTTTCAACGGTCAATGCGATGGTCCGGAAAGGGTTATACGCCCGCCCACGTTTCCACTTCCTCGACGAAGCGGTAGACGTCGCGGTAGCGGTTGTACATCGGGGTGGGGGAGATGCGGATCACGTCCGGTTCGCGCCAATCGCCCAGCACGCCGACCGACTGCAGGTATTCAAACAGGGCGCGGCCCTGTTCGCGGCCGCCGAGCACGCGCAATGACAGCTGGCAGCCACGGCGTTCGGCTTGCGACGGTGTGACGATCTGCAGCACATGCGCCAGGCGGTGCTGCACCAGCGCTTCGAGGAAGCCGGTCAACTGCAGCGATTTGCGCCGCAGCGCTTCCATGCCGGCCTGGTCGAACAGGGCCAGCGAGGCGCGCAGGGGCGCCAGCCCCAGCACCGGCGGGTTGCTCAGCTGCCAGCCTTCGGCGCCGACTGCGGGCACGAACTGCGGCGCCATCTGGAAACGCGAGGCTTCCTCGTGGCCCCACCAGCCGGCAAAGCGCGGCAGGCCGGTGTCGCGGGCATGGCGTTCGTGCACGAAGCAGCCGGCCACTGCGCCGGGGCCGGCGTTGAGGTACTTGTAGTGGCACCACACGGCGAAGTCGGCGCCGTTGTCATGCAGCGACAGCGGCAGGTTGCCCACCGAATGGGCCAGGTCGAAACCGACGTTGGCACCTTGGGCCCGCGCCAGCCGGGTGATCGCGGCCAGGTCGAATGCCTGCCCGCTGCGGTACTGCACGCCGGGCCACAGCACCAGCGCCAGGCGCTTGCCGTGCTCGCCGATCGCGCGTTCGATGGCCTGCATCGAGATCGTGCCATTGGCCTCGTCGGGCTGCACTTCGATCAGGTCGGTAGCCGGGTTGAAACCATGGAAACGGATCTGCGCTTCCACCGCATGGCGGTCGGTGGGAAATGCACCGGCTTCGATCAGGATTGCCGGGCGCTCGGCGGTGGGCCGGTAGAAACTGACCATCATCAGATGCAGGTTCACGCTGAGCGTGTTCATCGCCACCACTTCCGTGGGCTGCGCGCCGACCACGCGCGCCAGCGATTCGGCCACCAGGCGGTGGTAGCCCATCCAGCGGGTCGGCCCGGTGAAGTGGCCTTCAACGGCGATGCTGCCCCACAGGTCCATCACTTCCTGCACCATCGCCCGGGCGCCGCGCGGCTGCAGGCCGAGGGAATTGCCGACGAAGTAGGTCTGGTCTGCGCCCTGGTGCTGCGGGAAAATGAACTCGCCGCGCAGCGGCTTCAGCGGGTCGGCGGCATCAAGGGCGATGGCGTGGGTGCGGGATAGCGTGTCAGTCATCTGCGTGGGCTGCGTTCGGACGAAGCGGCAGTTTACCTGCCGGCCCGTGGTTGCTGCCGGTGCTCTGACCAGCCGGGTGAGAGCCGCGGCTCAGCTGTCGTGCGTCGCCGGTTGCGGCAGCGGATGCAGCGTGCCGCATTTGTTGCAGGTGCGATGCTCCAGCGAGCCGTGGAAACGGTCGAACACCTTGGGCAGGTCGGTCTCGATGTTCTCCAGGGTGAAGAACTCTTCGTAGAGCTTGTGGTTGCACTGCGGGCAGAACCACATGAAGCCGTCGCGCTCATGCGCCAGCCGCTTGCGCTCGACCACCAGCCCGACCGAGCCGGGCATGCGTTGCGGCGAATGCGGCACGCCACCCGGCAACAGGAAAATTTCGCCGGCGCGGATCGGAATATCGCGCACCGCGCCATCTTCCTGCACCCGCAGCACCATCTCGCCTTCGAGCTGGTGGAACCATTCCGGGCCGGCATCCCAGTGATAGTCGCTGCGGTTGTTGGGGCCGCCGACGACCATCACGATGAAGTCGCCGTTGTCGATGACCTTGTTGCCCACCGGCGGCTTGAGCAGGTGGCGGTTCTGGTCGATCCATGCCTGCAGATTGAGGGGGGAAGCAAGCATGGGGCGAACGCCTGTGCTGGGGGGAAGAGGGGGAGTCAGTCGCGGCGGCCCTGGCGCGGCACATGGGCCAGGGCCCGGGCATAGGCCGGCAGCAGGTCATCGGCGCTGCCGACGTCGATGCCCATCTCGCGCACCTTGCCGTCGCGCAGGCTGTAGACCCAGCCGTGCACCATCAGCTTCTGGCCGCGTTCCCAGGCGTCGTTGACGACGGTGGTGTGGCAGACGTTGACCACCTGCTCGATCACGTTGAGCTCGCACAGGCGGGCATGCCGTATTTCCGGATCATCGATCCGCGCCAGCAGATCGGCGTGCTTGGAGGCGACATCACCGACGTGGCGCAGCCAGTTGTCCACCAGCCCCACGCGGGTGTTGTTGAGCGCGGCATGCACACCACCGCAGCCGTAATGGCCCACGATCAGGATGTGCTTGATCTTCAGCTGGTCCACGCCGTACTGGATTGCGCTCAGGCAGTTCAGGTCGGTATGCACCACCACGTTGGCAACGTTGCGATGCACGAACACTTCGCCCGGAGCCATGTCGATGATCTGGTTGGCCGGCACGCGCGAATCCGAACAGCCGATCCACAGATACTCGGGGTTCTGCTGGGTGGACAGTTTGTGGAAGAACTCCGGGTCTTCCTGCACCTGGCGCTCGGCCCATTCGCGGTTGTTCTGCAGCAGCTGGTGGATGTCTTTCATGCGGTGTGGTCCCGGACGTGGAAAAGGGGAAGGCGCTGCGCAGGGGGCGTGGCGTCGTCGGGGGAGTAGAGGGGGTGGCAGCGGCTGTCGCAGCCCAGCCGGTATGCCGAGGCGAGTGGCACACGGCGCTGGCCGCCGCCTTCAGCCGCGCACGCAGGTCGCGCGCGTGACTTCCGGGTGGTGGCAGTGCAGCGGGCCGGATTGGGCATGAAAGCTCTCAGGCGCGGGCGCCCAGGCTCTGCACCATGCGTCCGCGCAGTGCGTCGTCACTGTCGGCCTGCGGGGGCTGCACTTCATGCAGCGAGAAGCCCCGGATCAGCGCGTCTTCTTCGTCGAGGCCGCCAAATGCGACGAACTCGGCGTCGAACAACGCCGCGCGGGCGGTGTCTTCGCTGTCGTAGCTCAGGGTGTTGCCGTCGCTGTCCAGCACCTCGGCGGTACCGGCGGGACGGGTGCGCAGGCGCGCCCAGATCAGGGTGTTGCCCAGACTGGCCAGCCACCATTGGTCAACGGTTTTTTCGGAATCGTTCATGCAAATACCTGTGAGAGCAGCCACAGCGCCAGCGCCATGCCGATGCCGAACACCGTGGCGCCCAGTGCGACAAGCGCCGGCGTCGCCAGCCCGGACAGCGAGCGGTCGCCAAGCTGGCGATAGCTGCGCCTGCCCAGCCAGCGCAATGACGCCGGCTTGAGGAAGGCGCCGGGGCCGAACTGTTCGGCCAGCGCGGGGTGACGGTCGCGGATATGGATCAGGGTGAGGGGCCAGAAAATGAGGAAGGCGCTGACCCCGGCAATTGCCACCGCAACGAAACAGAGTGCAAAAAACAGGGTCATCGCAGCCTCCTAACCGGCATCGGTTGATCAGAACTCCGCAGAGCCCGGTGCGCGCGGGTAGGGGATGGCGTCGCGGATATTGCTCAGCCCGCAGACGTACACCACCAGCCGTTCGAAGCCGAGGCCGAAGCCGGCATGCGGCACCGAGCCGTAACGGCGGAAATCGCGATACCAGCCGTAGTGCTCCCGGTCCAGGCCGAACTGGGCCATGCGCGCATCGAGGACATCCAGACGCTCTTCGCGCTGGCTGCCGCCGATGATTTCGCCGATACCCGGCGCCAGCACGTCCATCGCCGCGACGGTCTTGCCGTCGTCGTTCAGGCGCATGTAGAACGCCTTGATGTGCTCGGGATAGTTGGTCACCACCACCGGACGGCCGATGTGTTCTTCGGTCAACCAGCGCTCGTGTTCGGTCTGCAGGTCCAGGCCCCATTCGACCGGGTAATCGAACTTCCTGCCCGAGTTCTGCAGCAGCCGGATCGCCTCGCCGTAGTCGATCTGCTCGAACGGCGCGTTGATGAAGGCTTCCAGCTTGGTGATCGCGTTCTTGTCCACGCGCTCGGCCAGGAACGCCAGGTCGTCGCCGCGCTCGTCCAGCACCGCGCGGAACAGGTATTTCAGGAACTGTTCGGCCAGCCGTGCGTTTTCAGCCAGATCGGCGAACGCGATTTCCGGCTCGATCATCCAGAACTCGGCCAGGTGGCGGGTGGTGTGGCTGTTCTCGGCGCGGAAGGTCGGCCCGAAGGTGTAGACCTTGCTCAACGCCAGGCAGTAGGCCTCCACGTTGAGCTGGCCCGATACGGTCAGGAAGGTTTCCTTGCCGAAGAAATCGCGGCTGAAATCGACCTCGCCCTTGTCGGTGCGCGGCAGGTTGACCATATCCAGCGTGGAGACGCGGAACATCTGCCCGGCGCCCTCGGCGTCGGAGGTGGTGATGATCGGGGTGCTGATCCAGTTGAAGCCGTTGTGGTGGAAGAACCGGTGCACGGCCTGCGACAGGCAGTTGCGGATGCGGGTCACCGCGCCGAACAGGTTGGTGCGCGGGCGCAGGTGCGCCACTTCGCGCAGGAACTCCAGCGAGTGCGCCTTGGGCTGGATCGGATAGGTTTCCGGGTCTTCGACCCAGCCCACCACTTCCACCGCCTCGGCCTGGATCTCGAACCCCTGGCCCTGGCCCTGCGAGGCGACCAGCTTGCCGCGGGCGATCACGGAGCAGCCGGCGGTCAGTCGCTTCACTTCACTGTCGTAGTTCGGCAGGTCGGCCGGTACCACCACCTGGATCGGGGCGAAGCAGGAGCCGTCGCTGACATTGACGAAGCTCAGGCCGGCTTTGGAGTCACGCCGGGTGCGGACCCAACCTCGGACTGTTACTTCGCCGCCTTCCGGGATCTTCCCGGCAAGCGCATGTTCAACGCTGACCACCGTCATGACTTGAATCCTCTGCTGATCGACTCGATCTGTGAATGCGGGAGTTTAGCGGTTGCCGGCTCACCCTTGCGAGGCATTTGTGCTTCCGCCACCGGCGGCAACCAGGCCCAGGCCCTATAATCATTGCGTATTCTGCTGGAGTTGGTTTGCCATGGCTGTTCATCTCACCCCCGTCGCCTTCGCCCGCGTGCAGCGTTTCGTCGAGCAGAGCCCCGGCGCGCTCGGCCTGCGTTTTGGCGTGACCCGCACCGGCTGCTCCGGCTGGGGGCATGTCACCGATCTGGCGCGTGAGCAGAAAGACGGCGACACCGTATTTGAGCAGGAGGGCGTTCGCATCTATGTGGACGCCGACAGTCTGGCGCTGGTCGATGGCACCGAAATCGACTTCGGCAAGCAGGGGCTGAGCGAGACGTTCATTTTCAGGAACCCGAATGCCACCGCCGAATGCGGCTGTGGCGAGAGCTTCACCGCGGATGCCGACAAGGCCTGAGCCCGTGCGGACTCGCCTGGTGGCGGCCTGCGGCCGCATCCGGGTGCGCTGCTGCAGCGACGGGCTGGATTCCACCGCACGCGCCGCGCCGCGGTAACCGCCGCGACCGCTTTACGGCCCCCTCCCGCGTCACCGGCCGGGTCGCTTGTCTGGCTGCGATGCCCGGTTGGTTGCTTGTAGGCACGTTCCCGACCTGCCATAATTTGCGGCTTCCTGCGCCCTGGTGGCGCGGGAACCCTTGCTCCACCGTATGCCGCCTTGGCCTGCGGGGGGCTGTCCGGCCCTTGCGGGCCACATCCGAAAGGTAGAAAAACATGAGTCGTCATTACGAAATCGTGTTCCTGGTCCATCCGGACCAGAGCGAGCAGGTCCCGGCGATGATCGAGCGCTACAAGGCGCTGGTCGAGAACGGCAACGGCACCATCCACCGCCTGGAAGACTGGGGCCGCCGTCAGCTGGCGTACCCGATCCAGAACCTGGTGAAGGCCCACTACGTGATGTTGAACATCGAAGCCGACCAGGCCGTGCTGAGCGAGCTGGTGGAAAGCTTCCGCTTCAACGACGCCGTGCTGCGCAACCTGGTCATCAAGCGTGACGGCCCGGATACCGAGCAGTCGCTGATCATGAAGAGCAAGGACGAGAAGGGCGAGAAGCCCGAGCGTGGCGAGCGTCGTCGTCGTGACGATGAAGAAGGCGAAGCCGCACCGGCCGCCGAAACCGATGCTGACGGCGACAACGCCGTCTCTGCCGCCTAAGGAGCACTGCCATGTCCAAGTTCTTCCGTCGTCGCAAGTTCTGCAAATTCACGGCTGAAGGTGTGAAGGAGATCGATTACAAGGATCTCAACACCCTGCGCCAGTACCTCACCGAGAACGGCAAGATCGTGCCGAGCCGCGTGACCGGTACCAAGTCGAAGTACCAGCGCCAGCTGGCAACGGCCGTCAAGCGCGCCCGTTTCCTGGCCCTGATCCCGTACACCGACAACCACGACGTCTGATCCGCACTCCCGGCAGTGTCCGCCGCTTGATGTGCAGGTCTTCAGGCCTGCCACCGGTAGCGGACGCTGCAAGGCGCTGGAATCCTGACCGTCCTATTCGGACAGCAAGCGTTGCGGCGGCCCCCGGCTGTCGCTAACGAATAACGGAGCAACACAATGAAGCTGATTCTTCTGCAGAAAGTAACCAACCTTGGCGGCCTGGGCGACCTGGTCGACGTCAAGCCGGGTTACGGCCGCAACTTCCTGGTGCCGACCGGCAAGGCCGTTCCGGCCACCACGGCCAACATTGCCGAGTTCGAAGCCAAGCGTGCCGATTACGAGGCCAAGGCCCAGTCGATCCACGCCGACGCCGAAGCCCGCAAGGTCAAGCTGGAAGGCAAGAGCGTCACCATCGCTGCCAACGCGTCCACCGAAGGCAAGCTGTACGGCTCGGTTGGCCCGCGCGACATCGCCGAGGCGTTCACCGCCGCTGGCCTGCCGCTGGAAAAGAGCGAAGTCATCCTGGGCGAGGGCGCTTTCCGCAATGTGGGCGAGTACGAGGTGACCATTCACCTGCACGCCGACGTGGAAACCACCGTCAAGGTCGTGGTCGAGGCGGAAGCCTGATCACAACTGCCTGATGGCAGGAAAAGGGCGCCGCAAGGCGCCCTTTTTGTTTTTCCGGCCGCCGATCGGCGGGACGCGCTGCGGTGTCGCTATACTCAGCCACTCGCGCCGCCATCGACGCCTTGAAATCCAGTGGGGATCAAAGGCTTGAGGTCGGAAAAGACATCCGGACATTCACCTTCGGCGCTGGCCTGCGGCCGCCACCGCCCGGAAAAACCCAGATCCCATGCGTCTATCCACGATCAAACTTTCCGGTTTCAAGTCGTTCGTCGATCCCACCACCTTGCATCTGCCTACCAATATGACCGGGGTGGTCGGTCCGAACGGGTGTGGCAAATCCAACATCATCGATGCGGTGCGTTGGGTGATGGGCGAAAGCTCGGCCAGCCGGCTGCGTGGTGATTCGCTGACCGACGTGATCTTCTCCGGCTCGTCCGCGCGCAAACCGGTATCGCAGGCCACGGTGGAGCTGATTTTCGACAACTCCGACCACACCATCACCGGCGAGTACGCCTCGTTCAACGAGATCTCGGTCAAACGCCTGGTCAGTCGCGACGGCACCAGCAATTACTACCTCAATGGCACCAAGTGCCGCCGACGTGACATCACCGACCTGTTCCTGGGGACCGGGCTGGGGCCGCGCAGCTACTCGATCATCGAGCAGGGCATGATCAGCCAGATCATCGAGGCGCGTCCGGAAGACCTGCGCGTGTATCTGGAAGAAGCCGCCGGCATTTCCAAGTACAAGGAGCGCCGCAAGGAAACCGAAACCCGCATCCGCCATACCCGCGAGAACCTGGACCGGCTGAACGACCTGCGCGAGGAGATCGGCAAGCAGCTGGAGCACCTCAAGCGCCAGGCGCGGCAGGCCGAGCAGTACCAGGGGTTGCAGGAAGAGCGCCGGATCAAGGATGCCGAATGGAAAGCGCTGGAATACCGCGGACTGGACGGGCGCCTGTCCGGATTGCGCGAGGCGCTGTCGCAGGAGGAAACCCGGCTGCAGCAGCTCATTGCCGAGCAGCGCGATGCCGAGGCGCGGATCGAGACCGGGCGCGTCAACCGTGAAGAAGCGGCCGAGGCGCTGGGCAAGGCGCAGGCCGACGTCTACCAGGTCGGCAGCACGCTGGCGCGGATCGAACAGCAGATCCAGCATCAGCGCGAAATGTCGCAGCGTTTGCACAAGGCGCGTACCGAGGCGCAGCAGGCACTGGCCGAGCTGGGCCAGCACATCAGTGGCGACGAGGCCAGGTTGGGGGTGCTGCGCGAAGCGGTGGACCTGGCCGAGCCGCAGCTGGAGCAATTGCAGGAAGACAACGAATTCCGCCAGGAAGCGCTGCGCGAGGCCGAAGCCCGCCTCGCCGATTGGCAACAGCGCTGGGAATCCCATACCCGTACGACCTCCGAGGCGTCGCGCTCGGGCGAAGTGGAGCGCACCCGGGTCGATTACCTCGACCGCCAGATCCTGGAAGCCGATCGCCGCCGCGAGAGTTTGATTGGCGAACGCGCGGGGCTGGATCTTGAGGCGCTGGATGAGGCCTTGGAACAGCTGCAGGTGCAGCATGAAACCCAGAAGACCGCGCTGGACGGGCTCAACGAGCAGGTCGAACTGCGCCGCGAAGCGGTTTCCGCGCTGCAGGAACAACAGCGCGCCAGCCAGACTGAACTGGCCGAAGTGCGCAAGCAGGCCCAGGCTGCACGCGGCCGGCTGTCATCGCTGGAAACCCTGCAGCAGGCGGCGCTGGGCCAGGAGCAGGGCGCGGCAGTGGCATGGCTGAAGGCGCGCGGACTGGATTCGGCCGCACGCGTGGGCGAGCGCCTCAGCGTCGAGAGTGGCTGGGAAACCGCGGTGGAGAGCGCGCTTGGACAGCTGATCGAAGGGGTGCTGGTGGATGCGCCGGAATCGCTGGTGGAGGCCCTGGCCGAACTGGGCGATGGCCGCATCGCGCTGGTCTCGGGCGAACACGGCGATGCCAGCTTCGCGCCGACCTCGCTGGCAGCCAAGGTGCAAGGGCCGCTGGCGATCCGGCGGCTGCTGGCGCGTCTGCATGGCGCAGAAGACCTTGCGGGCGCCCGGGCGCTGCAACACACCCTCGGCGAAGGCGATTCGGTCATCACCCGTGAGGGCGGACGCCTGGGGGAGGGCTGGGTGCGGGTATCACGCTCGGGCGCGGCCAAGCAGGGCGCGCTGTTGCGCGAACGCGAGATCGTGACCCTGCGCGAGCAGATCGATTCGTTGCAGGATCGCGAAAGCGAGCTCGAGCAGCGCCACGCCAGCTTCCGCGCGCAGATGCTGGCAGCCGAGCAGCATCGCGAGGATGCGCAGCGGGCGCTGTACCAGGCACACCGCAGTGTTTCCGAGCTGGCCGGGCAGCTGCAGAGCCAGCAGGGCAAGGTGGAAGCGGCGCGGACCCGGATCGAGCGCATCGAAGGCGAAGTGGCGCAGCTGCTGGAGACCCTGGACAGCAGCCGCGAGCAGGCCCGCGAGGCGCGCGCGCGACTGGACGATGCGGTCACCAGCATGGGCGATCTGGAATCGCTGCGGCACGCGCTGGAAAGCGAGCGCCGGCAGCTGGCCGAGGCCCGCGATCTGGCGCGCGATGCGGCGCGCAATGTGCGTGACAGCATGCACGCGCTGGCGCTGACACTGGAGTCGCAACGGGCACAGATCAACTCGCTGAGCCAGGCGCTGGAACGCATGAGCACCCAGCGCGGGCAACTGGATTCCCGCCTGGGCGAGCTGCATGCGCAGCTGGATGAAGGCGATTCGCCGGTGCAATTGCTCGAAGAGCAGCATCAGAATGCGCTGGGTGAGCGCGTGCGCGTGGACAGGGTGCTGGCGGAAACGCGGGCTTTGCTCGATGGCATCGATGCCCAGTTGCGCGGCTACGAGCAGACCCGTCAGCAACGCGATGAACAGGCGCTGGCCCAGCGTGAGCGTATTTCCCAGCGCAAGCTCGACCAGCAGGCCCTGGTGCTCAGCGCCGAGCAACTGGCGGCGGCCGTCGAAAAGGCCGGCTTCGTGCTGGAGGACGTGATCAACAGCCTGCCCGAAGACGCGCGACTGTCCGATTGGGAGCAGGCCGTGCACCAGATCGATGGCCGCATGCGCCGGCTCGAGCCGGTCAATCTGGCTGCGATCCAGGAATACGGCGAGGCCTCGCAGCGGTCGGAATACCTGGATGCGCAGAACACCGACCTGACCACTGCACTGGAAACACTGGAGGACGCCATCCGCAAGATCGACCGCGAGACCCGCGGCCGCTTCAAGGACACCTTCGACCGCGTCAACGCCGGCGTGCAACAGCTGTACCCGCGCCTGTTCGGTGGCGGCCATGCCTATCTGGAATTGACCGGCGAAGACCTGCTCGATACCGGGGTGACGATCATGGCGCGCCCGCCGGGCAAGCGGGTGTCGAGCATCTCGCTGCTGTCCGGTGGTGAGAAGGCGATGACCGCAGTGGCGCTGGTGTTTGCGATCTTCCAGCTCAACCCGGCCCCGTTCTGCCTGCTCGACGAGGTGGACGCACCGCTGGACGAGGCCAACGTCGGCCGTCTGGCCAATATGGTCAAGGAGATGAGCGAGAAAGTGCAGTTCCTGTTCGTCAGCCACAACAAGGCCACGATGGAGGCTGCACAGCAGTTGTCGGGTGTCACCATGCGCGAGCCGGGTGTCAGTCGCCTGGTCAGTGTGGATCTGGAGGAAGCCGCGCGTTTGGCGGGCGCGGCCTGACGTGCGATTCTTGTGTGAATGAACAGACGGCGGGGACCTTACTGAATGTCCGACATGGCACTGCTTCGCATCGGCATCCTGGCCGCCGGCTTGTTGCTGG
Organism: Stenotrophomonas sp. YIM B06876; assembly: GCF_030711595.1. Lineage (GTDB taxonomy): Bacteria > Pseudomonadota > Gammaproteobacteria > Xanthomonadales > Xanthomonadaceae > Stenotrophomonas. Next base: position 51,823 of record NZ_JAUJUJ010000007.1, on the reverse strand, counting down.
TGGCGGCCATCCTTCTTTTCGGGCGCCCGAAAAAGCCGGTGCAGGGCAAACGGCGCGAGCCGGTCGAGTCTGAAAAAACGCGTCAGGAACCGGCACTGTCTGGCGATGCCGAGACCGCTCCCGCCGGTGATCTGGCAACCGGAGAAGGTGTCAGCCAGCCCGAACTCGGCTTGCCCGAAGTCACGCCCGGCACCACCAGCGAGCTGGGCAAGCGCGTCAGCCAGGATTTCGACAAGATCGTGTCGCTGTACGTGGCCGCGCGTGCCGGTGAAATGCTGCGCGGCGAGGACATCGTGGTGGCGGCCGAGAAGACCGGGCTCGTATTCGGGCACATGAATGTGTTCCACCGGCTGCTGGAAGGGCATTCCGAGCGCGGCCCGATTTTCAGCATGGCCAGCATCATGAAGCCCGGCAGCTTCGACATGACCCATATCCGCGAGATGGAAACGCCGGCGATCGCGTTCTTCCTGACCCTGCCGGCACCATTGACCGCGCTTGATGCGTGGGAAAAGATGCTGCCCACGGTGCAGCGCATGGGCGAGTTGCTGGATGGCGTGGTGCTCGATGATGGCCGCAACGCCCTTGGCCGCCAGCGCATCGCGCATATCCGCGACGAACTGCGCGCCTACGACCGCCAGCACCAGGCGCCGCCGTTGACCAAGGCGCCGCGCTGGTAATCGACAGCGCCCGTCACGGGCGCCTGCTTTCCAGGTGGACGGTGCAGGCGGGCGCCGGCCATCAGCGGCCAGGCCTGCGGCCGGTTAAAATCGCCGGATGACTTCCGACTCCCCCGTCCAGCAACAGATCGCCGCGTTGCGGCAGCAGGTGGCCCGCGCTTCCAGTGCCTATCACGAGCGCGACGAGCTGCTGATTCCCGACGCCGAATACGACCGGCTGCTGCGCGAGCTTGAAGCGCTGGAAGCCTTGCATCCGGAACTGGATTCGCCCGACTCGCCGACCCACCAGATCGGTGGCAAACCGTCCTCGCGCTTTCCCGAGGTGGTGCACGCGATGCCGATGCTCTCGCTGGGCAATGCCTTCAGCGAAGAGGAAGTGCGCGATTTCGTGCGACGCATCGACGAGCGCCTGCACCGCGCGCAGCTGGTATTTTCCGCCGAACCCAAACTCGATGGCCTGGCCATCAGTCTGCGCTATGAGAACGGGGTGTTCGTGCAGGGCGCCACGCGCGGTGACGGCGCCAAGGGCGAGGATGTCAGCGCCAATCTGCGCCAGATCAAGGTGATCCCGCAGCAGCTGCGGGGGCAGGGCTGGCCGGCAGTGCTGGAGGTGCGTGGCGAGGTGTACATGCCGCGGGCGGATTTCGAGCGCTACAACGAACAGGCGCGGCGGCAGGGCGGCAAGGTGCTGGCCAATCCGCGCAACGGCGCCGCCGGGTCGCTGCGGCAGCTGGACCCCAGGATCAGTGCGCAGCGGCCGCTCAGCTTCTTCGCCTACGGTACCGGTGAGGTGACGGGCGGCGAGTTGCCGGACACCCATTCGGCAACGCTGCAACGTTTGCAGCAGTGGGGCTTCCCGGTCAGCGACCTGTGCATGGTCGTGGCAGGGGTGCAGGGCTTGCTGGATTACTACCAGGACATCGGCGCCCGCCGCGACGGACTGGCATTCGATATCGACGGCGTGGTCTACAAGCTGGACGACCGCGAAGGCCAGCAGGCGATGGGCTTCGTCGCCCGCGCCCCGCGCTGGGCCATCGCCCACAAATTCCCTGCGCAGGAACAGACCACCACCGTGGAGGCGATCGAGATCCAGATCGGCCGCACCGGTGCGGCTACGCCCGTGGCACGGTTGCAGCCGGTGCATGTGGCCGGCGTGGTGGTCACCAATGCCACCCTGCACAACGCCGACCAGATCGCGCGGCTGGATGTACGCGTAGGCGATACGGTGATCGTGCGCCGGGCCGGCGATGTCATTCCCGAGGTGGTCAGTGTGATCACCGGCCAGCGGCCAGCGGGTACCGTGCCTTGGCAGATGCCGATGCAGTGCCCGGTATGCGGCGCGGAAGTCGTGCGCGAGGAAGGTGCGGCGGTATGGCGCTGTTCCGGCGAACTGAGCTGTCCGGCGCAGCGCAAGGAGGCCATCGCCCATTTCGCCTCGCGCAAGGCGATGGATATCGATGGTCTGGGCGATCGCTATATCGAAACCCTGGTCGATGCCGGCAGCGTGCGCGGCGTGGCCGATCTGTACCAGCTGCAGCGTGACCAGCTGCTGTTGCTCAAACTGGTGCTCGATGCGGCGTCGCCGGAAGCGCTGGCCAGCCTGGTCAGCCCGCATCTGTCTGCCGAAGGCAGCGGCGTGTATCTGAACCGCATTCTCACGCTGGATCCGGGCAATGGCGGCTGGCGGGCGCAGGCCATGGCGATCCCGGCGCGGTTCGAGTGGAACGCGAAGAAGATTGCCACGCGCTGGGCCGACAACCTGATCACGGCGATCAGCAACAGCCGTGACACCACCCTGGAGCGGCTGCTGTTCGCGCTGGGCATCGAACATGTCGGTGAAAGTACGGCCAAGGCATTGGCGAGCTGGTTCGGCGATCTGGAGCTGGTCCGTCACCTGCCGTGGCCGCTGTTCAAGCGGGTGCCGGATATCGGTGGCGAGGTGGCGCGCTCGATTGGCCATTTCATGAGCCAGCCGGGCAACCAGCAAGCCATCGATGAGCTGCTGCAGCGCGGGGTGCGCATCACCGATACCCATGCACCATCGCCGAAGTTGCGCGGCGGGCTGGGACTGGCGTCGCTGCTGCTGGACCTGGAAATCCCCAGGATCACCAAGCTGCGCGCCGAACAGCTGGCTGCCGCGTTTCCCTCGGCGGCGGCGATCCTGGATGAGGACATCCACAACTTCGTCACGGCCGGCTTGCCCAGCGAAACGGCGCTTGCGCTCGGTGCCTGGCTGGAGGTGCCGGGCAATGCGGAGCTGTTCTCGGCCAGCGGCGATGCATTGGCCCGCCTGCTGGAGCGCGTGCCGCAGATCACCGACCAGCACGCCGGGGTATTGGACGGGCAGACCGTGGTGCTGACCGGCACCCTGTCGCAGATGAACCGCGATGATGCCAAGGCCCGGCTGGAAGCGTTGGGCGCGAAGGTGGCAGGCAGCGTGTCGAAGAAAACCAGTTNCGTGGTGCTGACCGGCACCCTGTCGCAGATGAACCGCGATGATGCCAAGGCCCGGCTGGAAGCGTTGGGCGCGAAGGTGGCAGGCAGCGTGTCGAAGAAAACCAGTTTCGTGGTGGCCGGTACCGAGGCGGGCTCGAAACTGGACAAAGCCAACGAGCTCGGTGTGGACGTCTGGGACGAGTCGCGCCTGCTGCAGTTTTTGAACGAGAACGAAAAAACATCATGACCAACGTATTGCAGGCCCGCAGGGCCACCCCCGCCGAGTTTCCCCAGGTCCTGGCGATGGTGCGCGACTTCTATCAGGAAGACGAAATCCTCTATGACGCCGCGCGCGTGGAACCGGGCCTGCACAGCCTGCTCCAGGACCCGGCCTGCGGCGCGCTGCTGCTGCTCGGTTCGCAGGACATGCCGCTGGCCGGTTACATCACCCTGGGCTGGTGTTTCAGCGTGGAGCAGGGCGGTCGCTTCATCTTGCTCGACGAGCTGTATCTGCTGCCATCGGCGCGCGGCCGCGGTTGGGGCCGGCAAGCCTTGCAGCTGGCACGCGAATGGGCCAGCGGCCAGGGCGCCAGCGTGCTGCGGCTGGAGGTGAACCACCACAACGAACGCGCCAAGGCGTTGTATCTGTCGGCCGGATTCAACGATGACAGCCGCGACATCCTCACCCTGCCGCTGACCGGGGCGGTGCGGAGCACGCATTCGTGATCCAGGCGCTGCGCCAGCGGGCCAGGCTCAATGCGCTGATCCGTGATTTTTTCGCGCGGCGGGATGTGCTCGAGGTGGAAACGCCGATCCTGTCCGAGGCGGGCAACACCGAGCCGAACATCGACAGTTTCCAGACCCGCTTCAGTGGCCACGTCGATGCCGGCTCCCCGGTGCGCTGGCTGCGTACCTCGCCCGAATATCCGCTCAAACGCCTGTTGGCGGCCGGTGTCGGCGACTGCTATGAACTGGGCCGGGTCTTCCGCAACGGTGAAGCCGGCGGGCGCCACAATCCCGAATTCACCATGCTCGAGTGGTACCGGGTGGGCTGGGACCATCATCGGCTGATCGACGAGACCGTGGCGCTGGTCCGCGCTGCGCTGGCGCTGGTCGGGCGCGGGGCGGAACTGCGCGTCACCACCTTCCGCGAGCTGTTCGTCGATGGCGTCGGCGTGGACCCGTTCACCGCCAGCCAGGCGCAGCTGCGTGCGCCGCTGGCCGATATCGCGCTCGATCCGGACGGGCTGACCCGTGATGACTGGCTCGACCTGCTGATGACCCACTGCATCCAGCCGGCATTTCCTGCCGAAGGCATCACCGTGGTCCACGACTGGCCCGCCACGCAGGCGGCCCTGGCGAAGATCCGCCCCGGCTCGCCGCCGTTGGCGGAGCGTTTCGAGCTGTATCTGGGCAACATCGAGTTGGCCAACGGCTATCACGAGCTCACCGATCCGCTCGAGCAGCGCGCCCGTTTCGAGCGTGACCACGCGGTACGCCACGCGCGTGGCAGCGTGTTGCCGCCGATCGATGAATGCCTGCTGCAGGCGTTGCCGCAAATGCCGCCCTGCGCCGGCGTAGCGGTGGGGGTGGACCGCTTGCTGATGGCGCTGGCGTCCACTGCACGCATCGACGAGGTGCTGGCGTTCGATTTCGCCAACGCCTGAGGCAAGCTCGCGATCCGCCTGATCCCACTCCGTCACCGTTCTGTCTTGCCTGTCGCATGATGATGGTGTTCTGATCACAGCGTCCCATGGAGGGTACGACGCTGTTTATTGTTCAAAGACGTTCCAGGGGGCAAGACCGATGAGGATGTGCAGCAGCCTGCTGTTACTGGCGCTTCCGGCAATGGCGGGGGCCGCTGCGCCGGCCCCGTCGCGCTATGCCGACCAGGTGGTGCGCTGCGAATCACGCGATATGGAACGCGTGCACTGTGATCTGGAGGCGCCTGGCGGAATTCAGCTGGCAAGGCAGCTTTCCGAACGCAGCTGCATCCGCGAGAGCACCTGGGGCGCCGATGCGAGCGGGGTGTGGGTCAGTCACGGATGTCGCGCCGAGTTCAGTCGGATCACGCCGGCATCCGCGCGTCCGACACGGCGGGTGATCCGCTGCGAATCCAGCGGGCGTCCGCAGAGCTGTCCGGTGATCCTGCGCGGCGCCCCGGTGCGACTGCTGAAGCAGCACTCGGCGATGCCGTGTCGTGAGGGGCACAGCTGGGGGGTCAAACGCAACGAGCTCTGGGTGACGCGGGGGTGCCAGGGCGAGTTCGAGGTCGGCGCTGAGGATGGCAGCGGGTTTGTCGATATCCCGCGCAAGCTGGTGTGTGAATCCAAGGGCGGTCTCCGCCGCGAATGCGGTGTCAGCGTCCAGCACCGGGTCACCTTGCTCCGGCAGCTGTCGGGGACTCCGTGCGAAGAAGGGCGCAACTGGGGCTGGACCCGCGATGGCGTGTGGGTGGACAAGGGCTGCCGCGCCGAATTTTCCGCGGACTGACGCTGACCCGCTTTGCCGCTGCCGATTACAATGGCCCGATGAACGATTCCGCCCCCATCGATTACGCCCGTTACGACCGCATCCGTCCGATCCAGTGGACAGGTGATGCGCTGGAGCTGCTGGATCAGCGCAAGTTGCCGTTCGTGGTGGAGCATGTGCAGTGCCACAGCAGCGACGAGGTTGCCGAGGCGATCCATGCCCTAACCGTGCGCGGTGCGCCGGCCATCGGTATCGCGGCGGCCTGGGGCGTGGTGCTTGCCGCCCGCACCGTCGACGCCGCTGATGGTGCGCAAGCGCTGCTGGCACTGGAGCCGGCCCTGCAGCGGCTGAACGCCTCGCGTCCGACCGCGGTCAACCTGGCCTGGGCACTGGCGCGGATGCGCCGTGCCCTGGCGGCCGCCCGCAGTGACTGGAAACAGGTGGCCGAGCGCGAAGCGCGGGCCATCGCCGACGAAGACCTGGCGGCCAACCACCTCATGGGTACCCTCGGTGCCGGGCTGATCGCGGCCGGCAGTGGCGTGCTGACCCACTGCAACACCGGCTCGCTGGCCACCGCCGGTTTCGGCACCGCCCTGGGCGTGATCCGTGCCGGCGTGGCGCAGCGGCGCATCGACCGGGTATTTGCCGGTGAGACCCGGCCGTGGCTGCAGGGGGCGCGGCTGACCGTGTGGGAGCTGCAGCAGGACGGCATCGACGCCACCCTGATTGCCGATTCGGCCGCCGCGCATCTGATGAAGACCGGCGTGGTGCAATGGGTCATCGTCGGCGCCGACCGTATCTGTGCCAACGGTGACACCGCCAACAAGATCGGCACCTATCAGCTGGCGATCGCCGCCCGCCACCACGGCGTCAAGGTCATGGTGGTGGCGCCGTCCTCGACGGTGGATATGGCCACCGCCGACGGCGGACAGATTGAAATCGAACAGCGTGACCCGGGCGAGTTGTTTGGCGTGGGTGGCAGCCGCACGGTGGCTGAAGGCATCACGGCCTGGAACCCGGTGTTCGATGTGACCCCCGGCGGGCTGATCGACGCCATCGTTACCGAACGCGGCGTGATCGAACATCCGGACCGCGAATCGATGGCGGCCGCTTTCGCGGCCTGAGGTGTTTCAACGCGTTCCCGCAATATCGCGGCCGCGGCCGCAAGTGCTTGTTTCAACCCGGCAAAAAGCAGCGGAAAGGGGTGGTTTGTGCTAGGATTCACGGGTTGAACCGCAAGCCCGGGATGCCTCTCCTGAACAGGCCGATTGTGCTGGTTGGGGCAGGCGGCATCCACGGCCGGATCGCTACCAGAATACGGAACCCGAATGGCAGAAAACGCCAAGGAAATCATCCAGGTCAACCTGGAAGACGAGATGCGCAAGAGTTACCTCGATTACGCGATGAGCGTGATCGTGGGGCGCGCACTCCCCGATGCCCGCGATGGCCTCAAGCCGGTCCATCGCCGTGTGCTGTTCGCGATGAACGAGCTGGGTGCCCACAGCAACAAGGCGTACTTCAAGTCGGCGCGTATCGTCGGTGACGTGATCGGTAAATACCATCCGCATGGCGACCAGTCGGTGTACGACACGCTGGTGCGCATGGCGCAGCCGTTCTCGCTGCGTTACATGCTGGTCGATGGCCAGGGTAACTTCGGTTCGGTCGATGGCGATTCCGCCGCGGCAATGCGCTACACCGAAGCCCGGATGTCGCGGCTGACGCATGAGCTGATGGCCGATATCGACAAGGAAACGGTCGATTTCCAGCCCAACTACGACGAGAAGGAACTGGAGCCGACGGTCATGCCGACCCGGTTCCCGAACCTGCTGGTCAACGGGTCGGCCGGTATCGCGGTCGGCATGGCGACCAATATCCCGCCGCACAACCTGACCGAGTCGATCAACGCCTGCATCGCGCTGATCGAGAACCCCGAGATCGATGTCGACGGGCTGATGGAGTACATCCCCGGTCCGGACTTCCCGACCGCGGGCATCATCAACGGTACCGCGGGCATCATCGCCGGCTACCGGACCGGCCGGGGCCGGGTGCGCATCCGTTCCAAGGCCGAGATCGAGGTGGCCGACAACGGTCGCGAATCGATCATCGTCACCGAGCTTCCGTACCAGGTGAACAAGGCGCGGTTGATCGAAAAGATCGCCGAGCTGGTCAAGGAAAAGAAGCTCGAAGGCATCAGCGAGCTGCGCGACGAGTCCGACAAGGACGGCATGCGCATCTACATCGAAATCAAGCGCGGCGAGTCGGCCGAGGTTGTGCTCAACAACCTCTACCAGCAGACGCAGATGGAGTCGGTGTTCGGCATCAACATGGTGGCGCTGGTCGATGGCCGCCCGCAGCTGCTGAACCTCAAGCAGATGCTGGAGGCGTTTGTCCGCCACCGGCGCGAAGTGGTCACCCGCCGCACCATCTTTGAACTGCGCAAGGCCCGCGCCCGCGCGCACGTGCTGGAAGGCCTGACGGTCGCGTTGGCCAACATCGACGAGATGATCGAGCTGATCAAGACGTCGGCCAATCCGGGCGAGGCCAAAGAGCGCCTGCTGACGAAAACCTGGGAGCCGGGTCTGGTCGGTGCGCTGCTGGGTGCCGCTGGCGCCGAGGCTTCGCGCCCGGAAGATCTGCCCAAGGGCATTGGCCTGGTCAATGGCAATTACCAGCTCAGTGACATCCAGGCCACGCAGATCCTGGAAATGCGCCTGCACCGCCTCACCGGGCTGGAGCAGGATCGCCTTACCGAAGAATACAAACTGCTGCTGGAGGCCATTGCCGGCCTGATCCGCATCCTGGAAAACCCGGATGTGCTGTTGCAGGTGATCCGTGACGAGCTGATTGCCGTGCGCAGCGAATTCGGCGACGAACGTCGCACCGAAATCCGCCACAGCGAGGAAGACCTCGACATCCTCGACCTGATCGCCCCGGAAGACGTGGTGGTCACGCTGTCGCGTGCCGGCTATGCCAAGCGCCAGCCGGTCAGCGACTACCGCGCCCAGCGTCGCGGCGGTCGTGGCCGTAGCGCGGCGGCGACCAAGGACGAGGACTTCATCGAGCAGCTGTGGCTGGTCAATACCCATGACACACTGCTGACCTTCACCAGCAGCGGCAAGGTGTTCTGGCTGCCGGTGCACCAGTTGCCGGAGGCCGGCTCCAACGCCCGCGGCCGTCCGATCATCAACTGGATTCCGCTGGAGAACGGTGAGCGCGTGCAGGCGGTATTGCCGGTGCGCGAGTACGACGAAACCAAGTTCGTGTTCTTCGCCACCCGCCATGGCACGGTGAAGAAGACCCCGCTGAGCGAATTCGCGTTCCGTCTGGCGCGCGGCAAGATCGCCATCAATCTTGACGATGACGATGCGCTGGTCGGCGTTGCGCTGACCGACGGTGAGCGCGACGTGCTGATGTTCGCGTCCAACGGCAAGACGGTGCGTTTCGGCGAAGACCGCGTGCGTTCGATGGGGCGTACCGCTACCGGTGTGCGCGGCATCAAGCTGGCCAAGGGTGAGGAAGTGGTCAGCCTGATCGTTGCTGAAAGGGCCGGCGGCGCCGAAGAAGAGGGTGAGGAGGACAATGCAGTCGTCGAGGACATCTCCACCGGTTCCGCCGAGGTTGTGCTGGAAGACGGTGCCGAGGATCCCGATGCGCTGTACATCCTGACCGCGACCGAGAACGGCTATGGCAAGCGCACGCCGCTGCCGGAGTATCCGCGCAAGGGGCGGGGCACGCAGGGCGTGATCGGCATCCAGACCAGCGAGCGCAACGGCAGGCTGGTCAGCGCGGTGCTGCTGGGTGGTGCCGACGAGGTCCTGCTGATTTCCGATGGCGGCACGCTGGTGCGGACCCGTGCATCGGAGATCTCGCGGGTCGGCCGCAACACCCAGGGTGTCACCCTGATCCGCCTGTCCAAGGGCGAGAAGCTGCAGGCCGTGGAACGGCTCGATGCGTCGCTGGATTCGGGCGATGACGGCATGGAGGATGCCGAGGCAATCGTGGCGGACGACGCTGCAGTTGTGCCGCCCGCGGAAGCCTGAGGGCCTGCCGCCAACTGCATGAACCGAAGCGCCGGCAGCAATGCCGGCGCTTTTTTTTGCGCCGGCTTTCTGCAATGCGGCCGACAGCCCCTGACCAATGGCGGGCGTGCGACGGGAGGGCCGGTGCTAGATTCAGCCGTCGTCCGGCCGTGGCGTTGCATACGGTCAGCCATTCGCGTGCAAGGAGAAAAACGATGCTCACCGCTAGACCCGCCTGGTCCGTGGCCTTGGCCGCCGCCGTCACCACGCTGTGCTGGACGCCGATGGCGCTGGCCGAATACGCCACACCGCCAGCCAACCTGCTCAAGGTGCTGAAAGCACCGCCTCCGCCCGCGCCCAGCATCGATCCGACCGGACAGCGCCTGCTGCTCACCACCGTGCAGACCTATCCGTCGATCACCCGCGTCGCGCAGCCGTATCTGAAGCTGGCCGGCGTGCGTCTGGAGCCGAAGAACCGTAGCCGCCATGACACTCCGGGCGGCTACGGCATTCCCTCGTGCGTAGCCGATTTCACCGTGGTGGACATCGCCAGTGGCAGGCAAATCCGGGTGCCGCTGCCGGCCGATGCCTGCGCCGGCATGGCGCTGTGGTCGCCCGATGGCCAGCGCTTCGCCTTCCAGAATGTGGTGGCCGATTCGGTGCAGCTGTGGGTCGGCGACGCGGCGACCGGGCAGGTGCGGCAGATGCCCGGGGTGCGCCTCAATCCGATTTTCGGCAGCACCGTGCAGTGGCTCGATGGCGGCCGCCACCTGCTGGTCAAACTGGTGCCAGCCCGGCAAGGCGCTGCGCCGTCCGACCACGGCGTGCCGTCCGGGCCGGACGTGCAGGAATCGCTGGGCGCCACCGGGCAGAGCAGCACCTATGAAACCCGCGACACGCTGACCAGTGCGTATGACGAAAAGCGCTTCGCCTACTACGGGCAGTCGCAGCTGGCGGTGGTGGACGCCGGTTCGGGCAAGGTGCGCGAAATCGGCGCGCCGCAGCTGTTCAACGGTATCAGCGCCGCGCCCGATGGCGTGCATGTGCTGACCGAAACCATCCGCCCGCCGTTCTCGCATGCGGTCACCTACCAGCGCTTCGCCTATGACGTGGACGTGCTGGATCTGGATAGCGGGAAGCGCCTGCAGATTGCCTCGTTGCCTCTGGCCGAGCGTGTGCCGATCCGCGGCGTGCCTGAAGGTCCGCGTGATTTCGACTGGCGCGCGACCGAGCCGGCCACGCTGGTCTGGGCCGAAGCGCTGGACAAGGGCGACTGGAACGTCAGCGTGCCGCAGCGCGACCGCGTGCTGATGCTCAAGGCGCCGTTCACCGCCAAGCCGCGGGAAATCGCCCGTACCACGCAGCGCTTCAATGGCATCGCCTGGGGCGAGCGGCCGGAGCTGGCCTTCCTCGACGAATACGACGAGAACCGCCACTGGCGCCAGACCCGCATCGTCGATGTCGACAAGCCGATGCAGGCCGGCCGGCTGTTGTGGGATCTGTCCAGCGACGAGCTGTATGGCGACCCCGGCAACTTCGTCTACCGGCGTCTGCCCAACGGCGCGCTGGTGGTGCGCGAGGAAGATGGCCAGGTGTTCCTGCGCGGGCAGGGCGCTTCGGCGCAGGGCGATCGCCCGTTCCTCGACCGGCTGGATCTGCGCACGCTCAAGAGCGAACGCCTGTTCCGCAGCGGCACCGATGCCTATGACCAGTTCCTCGGCTTCACCGCCGTCCCCGGCCGCTTCCTCAGCTGGCACCAGTCGGTGATCGATCCGCCCAACGCCTTCGTGCGCGAGCTGGGCGCGCGCGATGGCGCGGCCCGGGCCGGTGAGGCGCAATATGCCTCCAGCACTACCGCGTTGACCCGTCTGGAAGACCCCACGCCGGAAGTGCGGCAGATCCAGAAGCGGCTGGTGACGTACAAGCGCGCTGACGGTGTCGATCTGTCCTTCACCCTGTACACGCCACCGGGCTACACCGAAGGGCAGCGCGTGCCGGCGATCCTGTACGCGTATCCGGCCGATTTCGCCAATGCCGAGCAGGCCGCGCAGGTGTCCGGTTCACAGCAGACCTTCACCCGGCTGGCACCGTACCGGCTGATGCTGCTGGCCGGCTACGCGATCATCGATAACGCCTCGTTCCCGATCGTCGGCGATCCGAAAAGCGCCTACGACACCTATCTGGAACAGCTTGAAGCGAATGCCCGCGCGGCCGTGGACAAGGCGGTGGAACTGGGGGTGGTGGACCGCAACCGTATCGGCGTGACCGGGCACAGTCATGGCGCGCTGATGACCGCCAATCTGATCGCGCACACCGATCTGTTCCGCGCCGGCGTGGCCACCAGTGGCTCGTACAACAAGACGTTCACCCCGTTCGGTTTCCAGAACGAACGCCGTTCGGTGTGGCAGGCGCAGGATGTGTACCTGAAGGCGTCGCCGTACTTCTATGCCGACAAACTCAAGTTGCCGTTGCTGCTGGTCCACGGTGAGGACGACGCCAATCCCGGCACCGAGCCGTTCCAGTCGCGCAAGTTCTACCAGGCCATCCGTGGCAACGGCGGCACCACCCGGCTGGTGATGCTGCCGCACGAACCGCACTGGTACACCGCGCTGGAATCCAACGAGCAGCTGGTGGCGGAAATGCTGGCCTGGTTCGACCGCTACGTGAAGAACGCCCCGGCGGAAAAGGCCGCGGCCAAGCGATAAGAAATCGCGGTCCGGCCTGCCTCGGGGGCAGGCCGGACTTTGGATTTGATCCCGCCGCAGCGCACCGGAATTCCGGTGCCTGTGGTGTTTGCATCCACGCGCAGCGGAGGGCTGCCGCGCTCAATCAGTCGCCCGCGCCGCGCAGTTGCGAACGCTGCCCACATCCCATTTCCGCTGCGACCTTGGCCGCGGAAGTCGGATAGGACGAGTGATGTTTCCGGCGTCGTGGCAATCAGCCAAAACCTCGGGCAGGACCGGGATGGCGTGCGGCATTGCCGCTGCGCTCAGTCGAATCTCCAGCGCAGCCCGGCGTACATCCCGAACCCTTCGCCCGGAGTGGAGCGGGCCAGATCCTTGCCGGCATCGTCATAGCCCGGGGTCACCGTGGCGGCATAGTGGCGGTCGCCCAGGTTGCGCAGCTCCAGCCAGCCCTGCCAGCGGCCGCCGGGCGCATCAACGCCGAGCCGGGTGCCGAAGATCAGATGGCTGTCGGCGTAGAAGGTGTTGGCATAGTCCACCGCCATCGTCGATGCGTATTCGGTAGTGAACCCGGCGTACAGGCCGGAAGGATGCTGGTAGCGCAGCTGCGCCTGATAGTAATGACGTGGCAGGCCGGGCAGGCGGTTGTCGCCAAAGCGCGCATCATGGCGGTAGCGGAAATCGCTGAAGGTATAGGCCTGACGCAGCGACAGCCGGCCGGCGTCGCCCTGCCACAAGGCGCTGTCGAGGCCGGCTTCCAGCCCACGATGCACGGTGGGGCTGGCGTTGTTTTCGGCCACGAACAGATTGGGCAGCGGTTGCAGTTCCACGCTCAGCAGCTCGTGGCGCACATGGGCGTAGTAGCCGGTCAGCTCCCAGCGGCCAAGCGGGCCATCGCCGCGCGCGCCCAGTTCCAGCGTGCTGGCGCTCTGGTTGTCGAGCGGCACGGCGGCACGCTGGCGACCGCTGGAGGGGCCGTGGCCAGGCGCGAAGTACCGGTTCGAGCCCCAGATCATCGACCACGGGTGCGCCGGTTCGACCGAACGGCTCAGGTTGCCGAACCATTGCGTTGCCGGCGTGGCCTGCCAGCTGAAGCCTACGCGCGGGGCGTAGTCCCATGCGCGTCCGGCAAGGTTTTCGTCAGTCACCGGCCAGGTCACCCGTACCTCGCGCCGGGTGTGGATCAGCGCCACTCCGGTCTGCAGCCGCAGGGTGTCGCTCAGCGCCAGATCGTTGCCGACGTGCAGCACGCTGTCAGTGCCGTGGTGCATGAAGTCGCGGGTAGGGGTGCCGGCCGGGTAGCCGTTGTTGGCAACGCGCAGGGTCTCGCGCACATCGGCGTCGAGGTCATGGGTCACGCGCACACCGACAGTGGTGACGCTGTCGTGGCCGAACAGCGCATGCCGGCGCCGGTAATCCAGCGTGCCGTTGAGGTTGGCGTAGTCCAGCTGCTGCCGGTACAGGCTTTCGTTCAGATCCATCGGATAGCGGTGATAGACCAGCCCGGCCTGCAGCGAGGAATCGGCGTCCAGTTGCAAGGTGGTGGTATTGCCGATCCAGGTGCTGCCCGGCTGTGGGCGGCGCGCATCGATCGCCACGCTGGCGGGGTTGGCGGCGCGCGGCTGATGGCGGATCTGCTCACGGGTCAGTCGCCCGGGTGTCTGGTGATCGGTCTGGCGATAGCGCACGGTGAAACGGGTCTGCAGCTCCGGGCTGATCTGCCAGCCGAGGTTCGCCGCCATGCCTTTCCCGTTGCCGGCGGCGTGCTGCTGGTAACCGTCATACGCGCTGTCGGTGTAGGCCAGGAAATAATCGGCATCGCCCGTCGCGCCGGCATAGGCCACGCTGCGTTTCTGATAGCCATGGCTGCCCGCTTCGTAATGCAATTGCAGTCCCGGCGAATCGCGGCCGCTGCGGGTGACGTAATTGATCGCCCCGCCCAGCGCCAGCGCACCGCGGTCAAAACCGTTCGCCCCGCGCAGCACTTCCACCCGGCTCAGCCACAGCGGCTCCAGCAGCTCATACGGGGTGCCGCCGGGGCCGCTCAGCGGCAGGGCGTCGAGCGATACCGAAACACCGGAGGCGTGCGCGCCGGGCCCGCGATTGATGCCCGAGCCGCGGATCGACACCTTGGTGCCTTCGTTGCCAGGCGATTGCGCGTTGATGCCCGGCTGGTAAGCCAACACATCGGCGGTACCACCGACCCGGCCCCGGCCAACGTCGTTGAGATCGATCACGTTGCTGCCGCCGGCAACACGGTGCAGCGCCTGGCGTGCCTGGGTGGTGGCATCGGTAGCGGTCACCTTGACCGAATCCAGGGTGACGGCCTGCCCGGAAGGCGCGGCATGTGCGCTGGCAGTGGCCAAGCCGGTAAGAACCGCGATGGAGGTCAGGGACAGGGCAGGGGAACAGGGGCGGAACGGGAAGACAGGCATGCGTAGATCGGTTCTGGCAGAGAGGTTTCGCCCGCCGCCGTTGACAGCAGCACAGGCGCAGCCGCGAGGAGGCGGCTGCGGCAGGGAGCTGGCGTCGGAAGGGAAGGGCAAAGACGGGAAGGAGCGGATATCGAGAGCGTTCGCGCGAGGCAAGACGGCCCTCTGTAAACCTTGTTATTTTTTTGAAAGTTAACAGAAGGCGTACCCTCCGTCACTTCAAAAGTGTCATTCCCGGCCGATAGAATCGGTCCGAGTGTCGATCAAGCCCACGTATTTCATGGATTTTTAAGGATTTCCCGATGGTTCTGGAAAGCTAGGCCCAGCACTGCGCCCCATCCCTGGATCGCGTTGCCGAGCCGACTTGCGCGGGAGCGGGGTCGAGTGAAGCCGAGCTCCAGGTAGCGTTATTTCCGGGCCCATGCAGGAAGAACGTTTGAAGGTGGGGGATTACCGTGGCAGTTGGGATTGCCCGGATATCACCGGCGCTGACCGCGGGGTTGCCGCTCCGCGATCTTCTCCAGTAGGCAAGGCCGAAAATCAGGGACAGAAGAACTTGATCCGGTGTGTTCAGCCGGTTCCCCGGCATGCGGGGAACCGGCTGCACCCCTTGAAGACATCTCCCGTTCGCCGGTTGCGACGCTCGACCATTCCGGCACCGCACCGGGGGCAGGGAAATACGCCATCGGCTGGGCGGTTGCCGACTGTCTCAACACGTCCGGCAGAAGGAGTCTTGGCATCCGCCTGGGGCGGGGCCTGCGCCGTGCGGATCATCCGCAGCAGCTCTTCGCCTGTCACCAGCTCGATGGGTTTGCCATCGGCAAATACCTCTGCAGCATGGGTGTAGGTTCCGGTGCTGACGATCTTCACCGCGTCGGCGTTGTAATGGACCAGCAGGCCGTACATCTCGCGGACGACGGCGACGCCCACCTGCTGTCGTCTCCACTGTTTGCATTGGACAAGGGTGCGGTGTCCGCCCTTGTGCAGGACCAGATCGATACCGCCATCAGGGCCGGGCCGGTGATTTTCATCGACGCTGTATCCCTGGCGCCGGAAGGCTTCGCCGACCAGCTGTTCGAAATTTCTCCAGCCGGTGGAGAGGCTTTCCAGATTGGTCCGGGTATCGAGCAGGCGGCGCCTCTTCCGGGCGTTGAAGAACGATGCCAAGGCGCCGAGCAGGCAGGCCACCAGCCAGAACCACGCCAGCAGTTTGAGCATTGGCGAGAACGCTGGTGCCAGCATGCCGCCGGTATTGAGCAGCCAGCCGGCGAGTCCATATCGGATAAACAGGAATCCGATGACGGCAAGTGCCACGCCGCCTTGCCACGGCATTACTGCCACAGCGTCCATCAGTCCATTGGGTTTGCGCTTGCGTCCCATGCAGCCCCCTGTAGCTGGATGGACCATAGCAGCGCCGCGGATAAAAGGCAGCCAGCCAGAAAGGCAGCGGCACTGGGTTGCTGTTGCTGGCAGCATTTGAATTTCCAAAGCCGTGAAAGCATGCCGAGCATCGCAGCGTAGCCGGGGGGAGAAGGCGCGGGTGTCTGAGCGCAGCGAGTTCCGCGCCGCCCCGTTCCGCGAGAAACGCAGGGTACCGATGCGGCTCTACCGCATCGGTACCCGTCCGGCGCAAGCGGTTTGACTCGCACCGTGGTGCTCGCCCTTCGGGCCGGCTTCGCCGTTCGTCGCTACGCTCCGTTGGTTACTTTTGCTGCGTCAAGCGCTCTTCAACGGCCGAATGGCTGGTCAAAAGTGACCCGGTTGCGACAGCAAACGGAATGCCTTTGATCTTGATTTTCCGTTTCCAACGAAGCTGGGTTGATGAAGCCAACCCAGCCTACGGCTCTGAAATTTGGCAGCAAGACAAAAGGCAGCCCGGAGGCTGCCTTTTGCGGTTCTGCGAATAACCGAGCGGGATGTTTCCGCTCCGGCAGGGTGAATCAGCCGAGAATCCCTGGCAGGTCCAGCCCCTTTTCCTTCGCGCAGTCGATGGCGATGTCGTACCCGGCATCGGCGTGGCGCATGACGCCGGTGGCCGGGTCGTTCCACAGCACGCGGGCGATGCGCTTGTCAGCGGCTTCGCTGCCGTCGCAGACGATCACCACGCCCGAATGCTGCGAGTAGCCCATGCCGACGCCGCCGCCGTGGTGCAGGCTGACCCAGGTGGCGCCGCCGGCGACGTTGAGCATGGCGTTGAGCAGCGGCCAGTCGGAGACGGCGTCGGAGCCGTCCTTCATCGCTTCGGTCTCGCGGTTGGGCGAGGCGACGCTGCCACTGTCCAGATGGTCGCGGCCGATCACCACCGGCGCGCTGAGTTCGCCGTTGCGGACCATCTCGTTGAAGGCCAGGCCCAGCTTGTGGCGCAGGCCCAGGCCGACCCAGCAGATGCGCGCCGGCAGCCCCTGGAAGGCGATGCGCTCGCGCGCCATGTCCAGCCAGCGGTGCAGGTGCGGGTCATCGGCGATGATCTCCTTGACCTTGGCGTCGGTCTTGTAGATGTCTTCCGGGTCGCCGGACAGCGCGACCCAGCGGAACGGGCCGACGCCGCGGCAGAACAGCGGGCGCACATAGGCCGGCACGAAACCGGGGAAGTCGAAGGCGTTCTTCAGACCCTCGTCGAAGGCCATCTGGCGGATGTTGTTGCCGTAGTCCACCGTCGGGACGCCGGCGGCGTGGAAGGCCAGCATCGCCTCCACATGTACGCGCATAGCGGCCTTGGCGGCGTCACGCACCATCGAAGGGTTGGCCTTCTGTTCGCTGAGCCACTGCTCGACCGTCCAGCCGATCGGCAGGTAGCCGTGCACCGGGTCGTGGGCGCTGGTCTGGTCGGTGACCGCATCCGGGCGCACGCCACGGCGGACCAGCTCGGGCAGGATCTCGGCGGCGTTGCCGAGCAGGGCGATGGACTTGGCTTCACCGCTGGCGGTGTACCTGGCGATGCGGGCCAGCGCGTCGTCGATATCGGTGGCCTGTTCGTCCACGTAGCGGGTGCGCAGGCGGAAATCGATGCTGCTCTGGCGGCATTCGATGGTCAGCGAGCTGGCACCGGCCAGCGAGGCGGCCAGCGGCTGCGCGCCGCCCATGCCGCCGAGGCCAGCGGTGAGAATCCACTTGCCGGTGAGGCTGCCGCCGTAGTGCTGGCGGCCCATCTCCACGAAGGTCTCGTAGGTGCCCTGGACGATGCCCTGGCTGCCGATGTAGATCCAGCTGCCGGCGGTCATCTGCCCGTACATCATCAAGCCCTTCTTATCGAGCTCGTTGAAGTGCTCCCAGTTGGCCCAGTGCGGCACCAGATTGGAGTTGGCGATGAGTACGCGCGGGGCGTCGGGGTGGGTGGGGAACACGCCGACCGGCTTGCCGGATTGGACCAGCAGGGTCTGGTTGTCGTCCAGCCGCTTGAGCGTTTCCAGAATCTTGTCGTAGCTCTCCCAGTCGCGCGCGGCACGGCCGATGCCGCCGTAGACCACCAGCGAGGCGGGGTCTTCGGCCACTTCGGCATCGAGGTTGTTCTGCAGCATCCGGAACGGCGCTTCGGTCTGCCAGGACTTGCAGTTGAGCGTGGCGCCGCGCGGCGCGCGTGGGTGGCGGGAAGGATCGTGACGGGTGTTCATGCATCTCTCCGGGAAGCAAAGTCGAGGCAGGCGCGCAGCACCTGTTGCAGGGTGTCGCGCAGTGCGGTGGCGTGACCGGGGTCGTAGGGCGAGGGCCAGTTGTGTTCGTCGATCCGTGCCGGCTCATGCATGTATCCGCGACAACCCAGCTCCATCTGCAGGGTGTGCACGCCGGCGGGGATGTCGCTGTAATGGCGGGTGATCCAGCCACCCTTGAAGCGGCCGTTGCGCACATGGCTCATGCCGCTGAGCGAGCACAGGTTGTCGACCACATCGGCCAGCGCGTTGTCGCAGGAGGTGTCCGGCTCGCCAGTGGGACCGGCGGTGCCGAGGTTGAACTGCGGCAGCTCGCCCTCGAACAGGTGCGGGATGCGCGAGCGGATCGAATGCGCGTCGTAGACGACCACGCTGCCGTGCTGCGCGCGCAAACGGGCGATTTCCGTTTCCAGTGCGGCGTGGTAGGGGTCGAACCAGATCGCCCGGCGTCGCGCGATTTCGGCCTCATCGGGGACGCAGCCCTCGCGGTACAGCGGCTGGTTGTCGAAGGTGGTCAGCGGGCACAGACCGGTGGTGTTCTGGCCCGGATACAGGCTGATACCGCGCGGATCGCGATTGACGTCGATCACCGAGCGCGAGATAGCGGTGCGCACGGTGGTGGCGCCGAGGTCTTTGGCGAAGGCGTACAGCTCGTGCACCCACCAGTCGGCATCGCGGCGCGCCAGCCATGGCGAGACGAAGTCACCAGCCAGTTCTTCGGGCAGCGCGGTGCCGGTATGCGGAAAGCTGAGGATCAACGGCGCATCACCGCGGTGGATCTGCAGCCAGTCAGGTGCGTGGGTCATGGCAATCTCCTGAAGCGTGGTGCGGGTTTGGTTGGTGGCTGAAGACTGGCAGAGGAGCGCCCCTTATCGGGCGCTTCGCGCCACCTTCTCCCGCACGCGGGAGAAGGGAGACCTGCTGTGCAGGCAGGTGGCCGCCACCGTGCGCGCACAGATGCGGCCATCCGCTCCCTTTCACCGCTTGCGGGGGAAGGTGCCCGCAGGGCGGATGGGGGCGCTGTTCGAGACGGCTGGCAGAAGCGTCCTCACCCGGTATCGCGTCGCCCTTTCGTCCGCTGGCGAGTGGAGGGAGTGCGGGCCGGGCTGGCCTGCGAAGAGCGGCTTCATCGGGCGCGTCGCCTTCTTCTGCGAGCGCGGCAAGGGAAGGGAAACGCGGCGGTGCGCGCGGGATATCAGTGCTGAGCGCGCACAGATGCGGCCATCCGCCCCCTTCCACCGCTTGCGGGGGAAGGTGCCCGCAGGGCGGATGGGGGGCGTTGTTGGACGCAAACTGCAGAAGCGCGCCCATCCGCTGCCATGCACCACCTTTTCCCGCTTCCGTTGCACGCGGGAGGAGGGAGGGCAACGCCGGAGACGTCAACGGCTGGGTGCCCACGCTTCGGCTCATGCGGAGCGGCCAGCCTCTGTCGCATCAACGCCCGGCAGTGCGATATCGATGCTGCGGGCAAGGGCGCCGCTGCGTACCAGCGTGGTGGCGGCGAGCATGTCCGGGTGGAAGTAGCGGTCGTCCTGCAGCGTGGGCACCTGCGCGCGCAGCGTGGCGCGGACGGTCTCCAGCGCGGCGCTGGAGGTCAGCGGGGCGTGGAAGTCACAGCCCTGCGCGGCGGCCAGCAGTTCGATACCGACCACATTGGCGGCGTTCTCGGCCATCGCCAGCAGGCGCCGGGCGCCGTGCGCGGCCATCGACACGTGGTCTTCCTGGTTGGCCGAGGTCGGGATGGAATCGACGCTGGCCGGGTAGGCGCGCTGCTTGTTCTCCGAGACCAGCGCCGCGGCGGTGACCTGCGGGATCATGAAGCCCGAGTTCAGGCCCGGCTTGGGGGTGAGGAACGCGGGCAGGCCGGACAGCGCCGGGTCCACCAGCATCGCGGTGCGGCGTTCGCTGATCGAGCCGATCTCGCAGATCGCCATCGCCAGCATGTCGGCGGCAAACGCCACCGGCTCGGCGTGGAAGTTGCCGCCGCTCAGCGCCTCGCCGGTATCGGTGAACACCAGCGGGTTGTCGGACACGCCGTTGGCTTCGATCTCCAGCGTGGTGGCGGCCTGGCGCATGACGTCGAACGCGGCACCCATCACCTGCGGCTGGCAGCGCAGGCAGTACGGGTCCTGCACGCGCACGTCGTTGTCGCGGTGCGATTCGCGGATGGCCGAACCACTCATCAGCTGGCGCAGGGTGGCGGCGGTGGCGATCTGTCCGCGCTGGCCACGGATGGCGTGGATGCGCGGATCGAACGGGGTGTCCGAGCCCTTGGCCGCTTCCACCGACAGCGCGCCGGTAACCAGCGCGGCCTGGAACACGGTCTCGATCTCGAACAGCCCGGCCAGCGCGTAGGCGGTCGAATACTGGGTGCCGTTGAGCAGCGCCAGGCCTTCCTTGGCGCCCAGCGTCAGCGGCGTCTGGCCGATACGGGCCAGCGCCTCGGTTGCCGGCAGGCGCACGCCATCGACGAAGGCTTCGCCGACGCCGATCATCACCGTGGCCAGATGCGAGAGGGGGGCCAGGTCACCGGAAGCGCCGACCGAGCCCTGGCACGGAATGACCGGAATGAAGTCGTGCTGCAGGAACGCTTCCAGCAGCGCCAGCGTCTTCGGCTGGATGCCCGAGGCGCCCTGGGCCAGGCTGGTGAGCTTGAGCGCCATCATCAGCCGAACGACATTCGCCGGCATCGGCTCACCGACACCGGCGGCGTGGGAGAGCACGATATTGCGCTGCAGGGTTTCCAGGTCCTCGCGCTCGATGCGCACGCTGGCCAGCTTGCCGAAGCCGGTGTTGATGCCATACACGGGATCGCCCTTGGCGACGATGGCCTCGACCACCTGCGCGCTGCGCAGCACCGCGGCCTGCGCGGCCGGGTCCAGCTGGACGCGCGCGCCGTCATAGATCTGCCGCCATTGCGAAAGCGGCACGTGGCCGGGGCGAAGGGTGAGGCGGGAACTCATGGGGTTACTCCATTGGATATGCGAAGCGGAATGCCTGTGTTGGTGTAGGAGCGAGGCAAGTCGCGAGCGTGTTTTGCAGGAAAGCTTCGTTCGCGACTTGCGTCGTCCTACACGGAGGGCCGTGTTTGTCAGGGGGCAGGTTCGCCGCGGAAGACGCGGGCGTGCAGCGGGTTGAAACCCATGCGGTAGACCAGATCCGCGGGCGCTTCGATGTTCCAGATCGCCAGGTTGCATTCCAGCCCCGTCGCCAACCGGCCGATGCGCCCATGGCGGCCCAGCGCGCGGGCAGCTTCGCGGGTGAAGCCGGCGATGCACTCGTCCACGGTCATGCGGAACAGGGTGGCGGCCATGTTCATCGCCAGCAGCGGGCTGGTCAGCGGCGAGGTGCCGGGGTTGCTGTCGGTGGCCAGCGCCAGCGCAACGCCGGCTTCGCGCAGTTTGCCGATCGGGGGCAGGGTGGTGTCGCGGGTGAAATAGAACGCGCCGGGCAGCAGCACCGCGGTGGTGCCGGCCGTGCGCATCGCGGCGATGCCGGCATCATCCAGATGCTCGACATGGTCGGCCGACAGCGCACCAAAGCGCGCAGCCAGCTCGGCGCCATGCTGGTTGGACAACTGCTCGGCGTGGATCTTGATCGCCAGCCCGTGCCGCTGCGCCGCCTCGAACACCTGCTGCGCCTGCGCCGGGGAGAACGCGATGTTCTCGCAGAACACATCGACCGCCTCGGCCAGCGCCTGGGCGGCGATGGCCGGGATCATCACCTGGCAGACTTCGTCGATGTAGTCCTGCCCATCGCGACCGGGCGGGATGGCGTGGGCACCCAGGAAGGTGCGGACGACCTCGACTTTGCGCAGCTGGCCCAGTTGTCGGGCCACGTGCAGCTGTTTGGCCTCGTCCACCAGGGTCAAGCCGTAGCCGGATTTGATCTCGAGGGTGGTGACGCCCTCGGCCAGCATCGCGTCCAAGCGCGGCAGGCTGGCGGCAAGCAGTTCGGCCTCGCTGGCGGCGCGGGTGGCGCGCACGGTGGAGACGATGCCGCCGCCGGCGCGGGCGATATCGGCATAGCTTGCACCCTGCAGGCGTTGTTCGAATTCGCCGGCGCGGTTGCCGGCATAGACCAGATGGGTGTGGCAATCGATCAGGCCGGGGCTGATCCAGCGGCCGTTGCAATCAATGCGCTCGTCCGCCGCGAAGACCGGCGCCGCGCTGGCCGGGCCGACATGGACAATGTGGCCCTGCACGCTGGCGACCACGCCATCACGGATCACGCCCAGGCCGTTGCCGGCGGCGTCCAGCGTCATCAGATGGGCGTTGTACCAGACGGTGTCGCAGCGCATGGGGGCACTCCCGGATATATTTGTATATACAATAATGGCGGCAATCGGAGAGTGTCCAGCGATGGAAACGAAAGAGCAGGCAAGCATTTCTTTCTGGGCGCGGCAGGCGCTGCTGCCGCACGGCTGGGCGCAGGACGTGCGCATCGAAGTGTGTGGGAACGCCATCACTTCGGTTCAGCCCGGTACCGCCACGCGCCCGGGCGACCGGCCGCTGGCGATCGCGATCCCGGGGCTGGGTAACCTGCACAGCCATGCTTTCCAGCGCGGCATGGCCGGGCTGACCGAGATTGGCGGCGCCCGTGGCGACAGTTTCTGGAGCTGGCGCGAGCTGATGTACACCTTCCTGGACCGGCTGGATCCGGACAGCTTTCAGGCCATCGCCGAGCAGGCCTATGTGGAAATGCTCGAGTCGGGCTTCACCCGCGTCGGCGAATTCCACTATCTGCATCACGCCATCGACGGCACGCCATATGCCAACCGCGCCGAGATGGCTGCGCGCGTGGCGGCCGCAGCGCACACCAGCGGCATCGGCCTGACCCTGCTGCCGGTGTTCTACGCACATGCGGACTTCGGCGGGGCACCACCGAATCCTTCGCAACGCCGCCTGATCCATGACGTGGAGGGCTTCGCCCGGCTTCTGGAAGGCTGCGCCCGGGCGCTGGCACCACTGGACGATGCGGTGTTGGGCATCGCCCCGCACAGCCTGCGCGCGGTGACCGGGGCCGAACTGGCCGCACTGCTGCCGCTCAACCGCGGGCCGGTGCATATCCATATCGCCGAGCAGACGCGCGAGGTCGAGGCCTGTCTGGCCTGGAGCGGCCAGCGCCCGGTGCAATGGCTGTATGAGCAGGCCCAGGTCGATCACCGCTGGTGCCTGGTGCATGCCACCCATGTCGACGCCGCGGAGCTGTCCAGCATCATCGCCAGCAATGCGGTTGCCGGGCTGTGCCCGATCACCGAGGCCAACCTGGGCGACGGGGTATTTCCGATGCAGGCCTTCGCCAGGGCGGGGGGGCGTTTCGGCGTGGGTTCGGATTCCAATGTGCTGATCGATGCGGCCGAGGAGCTGCGCCTGCTCGAATACGGCCAACGCCTGCAGCTGCGCGGACGCAACGTGCTCTCGCCGGGCGCGCAGTCCAGTGGCCGCTGGCTGTACGAACAGGCCGCGCAAGGCGCGGCGCAGGCCTTGGGCGTGGAACATGGCTTGCGCATCGGCGCACCGGCCGATCTGGTCGAGCTGGACCCGGAGCATCCTGCTCTGCTGTCGCGCAGCGGTGATGCCTGGCTTGACAGCTGGTTGTTCGCTGCACGTAATGGCGCGGTGCGCTCAGTCTGGCGTGGCGGGCGCGAATGGGTCCGGCATGGCCGCCACCTGCAGCGCGATTCCGTCGCCAGGCGTTTTTCCGCGGCACTTTCCAGGGTGCTGGCGTGAGCTGCCGATTGGCCCCTGGCAACACCGCCTCCCCGCAGGAAACCCGCGAGTGAAGGGCAAGAAAGCACCCACCCTCAATCATCGTATCCGCAGTGAAATCGAAGGCCGCATCCTCAGTGGCGAGTGGCGGCCGGGCTTCCGGATTCCGTTTGAACACGAGTTGATGGAGCAGTACGGCTGCTCGCGGATGACCGTCAACAAGGTGCTCACCGCACTGGCGGAGAACGGCATGATCGAGCGCCGCCGCCGCGCCGGCTCGTTCGTGGCCCGGCAGCATCCGCATCTGGAACAGGTAGCGCTGGAAATCCCGGATATCGCCACGGCGGTAGCCGCGCGTGGCCATCGTTACGCTTACCAGCTGCTGGATCACCAACACCGGCGCGCCAATCGCCAGGTAACCGATGAAGTCGAGCTGGTGGGCGAGGGCATGTTGCTGGCGATGCGCTGCCTGCATCTGGCCGACGGGCAGCCGTTGGCCCTGGAGCAGCGCCTGATCAACCCGGCGACCGTGCCGGAAACCCTGGATGTGGATTTCTCGCAGACCGCACCGGGCAGCTGGTTGCTGCAGAACGTGTCGTGGACCCGGGCGCAGCACCGCATCAGTGCGATCGCCGCCACCGCCGCCGAAGCGGCCCTGCTGCAGGTGGAGGCCGGCGCCGCGTGTCTGGTGATCGACCGCCAGACCTGGCGTGGCGACCAGCCCATCACCTGGGTACGGCAGATGTTCCTGGGCGGTTCCTACGACCTGGTCGCGCGCTTCGCGCCGGGATCGCGCTGACGTCGGCCGCCAGGACCGGCGGCCGTGTTGCGACTCAGATCGTGCTGCACTGGCGCCAGCGCACCGGCTCGTTCGTGCCGGGGCGCGGGTTGAGTTGGATGCGCACGGTACGCAACGCCGGGTAGCGCTGCACTTCCTTGCAGATCAACGGCCAGGTGGCATCGTCGTCGCCGGTGCGATCCACTGCCAGGGTAAGCCGGGTGAGCCAGATTCCACTGGTGATGCCGGGGGTGCGAGCCAACGCCTTGGACACCGCTTGCTGGTAACGCTTCAGCGTTTCATCGTCCGGGTTTTCCAGCAGATCCTGCGCGGCAACCACGGCAGCGGTCGGAGTGGCCGGCGTGGCCTCATCGCTGGCCATGACCGTGGCCGTGTCCGCAGGCGCTGCCGCCGCCGGCACCAGGGGGGCTTCCGCTGCAAGTTCGGACCTGCCGGTATGCGATGTCAGGTAGCCCATACCCACCAGCAGCCCGAGCGTGAGGGATGCCAGGGCGGCGATTCCGATCCGGCGCTGCGCTTCACGCTGGGCGGCGGTGGTCACCTGGGACTCCATTTCGGCCGGGACATACGGTTTGAGAAACGGCCACAGGTGGCGGGCATCCAGCACTTCGATGGACTGTTTTTCCGCCGCCACCAGGCCGTCGCGCTGGACCTTGCCTTCGGTGATCAGAATTCCGCCGCGGGCGCCTGCCAAGCGCAAGGCAGAACCCAGTTCGTTGACCGCGGCTGATCCGATCCGGTAGGCGCGGCCGTGCTTGCACGAGAGCAGCCAAGGCTGCCCGTTCTGCAGCATCAGGAAATCGCTGCTGGGTTCGCGGTGGTCTTCCCCGGTTGTCGGCATATCCTGCATGCCGCGCTGTTCGCTCATCGCGCGGCGCACGATCCGCGAAAAATCGCGCCAATGCATCCCTGCCAGCGCACTGACCCCAAGACTGGCTTCGGTATTGCGACGTTGGACCAGCCAGAGATAGGCGGAAGAAAGGCACCAGACAAGCAGGGCCAGAACCAGTGCCAGAATCCAGGAAAACATGTACGTACCTGAAGCGGATAATTTGAACAGACGCCGAGTCTATCGTTGTTTGCCGCATCCGGGCTGGGCAGTGTTCAACGGGATCGCGACAGCCCCGCAGGGGATGCTTCAAGTACCTTCCCAATGTCCTGCCGGCATCTCGCCTCAGCCGTAGAAACGATGCGATCAGGGTGACGATTGCACAGAACGCCTGGCCCGCCAGTGGGCAATCGTGGCGCTGGGAATGATCGTCAACATGGAAGTGGAATCCTGGAGCAGGCAGGCGCCGGTTGCAGGCAGTTGCAGCAATTGCACACGCCCGCCCGAAGCCGCCGGCTGGGCGCCAACCCTGCGCGATTGCCGCCAAGCCGCTACGCCGGCTTCCCGGCTCCATCGGGTGACAGAGCCGACGGCCATGTGCGTGCACAGCCCGGCGTGGCGAGAGCTGTCACCTGGCGCCGGCCGGCGTCGGCCAGTACAGGCTGTCGGGCGTGGCACGGGCGCCATAGATCGCCTGGCCGACCCGCACCACCGTCGCGCCTTCTTCAATGGCGATCTCGAAATCGCCGGACATGCCCATCGACAGCTGGTCCAGTCCGATCGCCGCGGGTGCCTGTTGCCGCAGTTGATCGCGCAATTGGCGTAGCCGGATGAAGCATTGGCGCACGCGTCCGCTGTCGGCTGACAGCAAGGCCAGCGTCATCAATCCGCGCACCCGCAGCGCGGAAAACGCGGGCAGCTCCTGCAGGAAGCCGGCCACCTCGGCGGGCGGAAGGCCGTATTTGCTGGCTTCCCCCGAGGTATTCACCTGTACTAAGACATCCAGGCTGCGGCCCTCGTGCTGCAGGTGCCGGTCCAGTGCTTCGGCCACGCGCAGGCTGTCCAGCGCCTGGAACTCGTCCGCAAACCGCGCCACCCGCTTGGCCTTGTTGGTCTGCAGATGGCCGATGACCGACCAGCGCAGATCTCCAAGGTCCTGCATGGCTTCCCATTTCTGATAGGCCTCCTGCACTTTGTTTTCGCCCAGGAAACGGCAGCCCGCCGCGTATGAAAGCCGGATATGGGCCTCATCGATGGTCTTGCTGACCGGCAACAGCCGTATCTGATCGGCGCTGCGGTCCACGCGATGGCAGGCCGCGGCAATCCGGGCGTTGATCACCGCCAGGTTGCGGCGGAAGTCCTCGACGGTTTCCGCTTTCAGATACTGGCCATGCAGTGCCTGTGGGGTCGGGGAATCTGTGCGGGTGTCGTTGCGGGAAATCTTCATGGCGGCGTTCATCGAATCTGCTGCGGGCGCAGGACTGGCGCGTCCATCGCGGGCGCCCGTGGAGGCCTATTTTTGCATCCGCAGCGGGGACAGGAGCAATTGCAGTTCCCGCGTGAATAGCGCCGCGCGACCGGTGGTTCGCACGGGTCACCTTCGCGGTCCATGGACGCGCCGAAGAAACGCAGGACAGCATGCAATCACGTCCAGTTGGGTCAAGCCGGAAATCGTTGCAGCTGCGGTGATCGCGCGCCGCCCGGACGAAAGGCCTCGCCGCGGGCCCTGGAAAATGAGCGGACGGGACAGCGGCGGACTACGGCCAAACGGGGTAGGCCGATATCCAGTATCAATGGGAGGACGCCCCAGATCTGCGGGGCGGGGTGGCACACGCGGTGCTGGCGCACGTAAAAACGCGGCCGCAGTGCTCTGCCGCGCTTTTCCAGATGGATGCGGGCCCACGAAAAACCCGCCATCCGGGCGCCGTGAGGGGAGGGGATCAAACGGCGCTCGGTGTTGCTGGCGGGTGCGGGCTATTTTCGCCGAACTTATGCTGCTTTGCAACATCACTCGGTGTGCGGCGGCGTCGCAGTCCCGGAAGAGTGCTCCGCGTCGTGGCGGGCAGCGTTGGCTTCGCTACGGTTGAGGCGGCTGTTCAGCGCGTCGAGGCGCTCGTTGAGTACTTCGATATCGTCTCGGGTGGGAATCTGCAGGCGCCGCAGAACCCGCTGCACACGGTCATCAAAGCTCTTCTCGACCCGGTCCCAGGTGCCGGCCGCACGTTCGCGGGCCTGGCCCAGGGTGGTCTCCACCGTGTCACGCAGGCTGTCGCCGCGTTCGGAATCCTGGCGAGACCGCGCTTCCCAGGATTCCCCTTCCTTGACCAGGGTTTCAAACAGCTTGCCACCTTCAGCCTGCGCGCGACCCAGCGCACCCAGACCGGCCAGCCATACCTGGTGGGCCGACTCGCTGACCCGGCGGCTCAAACGTTCAGCTTGATCGTGCAGGTTCGGGCCCGATGCAGCATCAGAGGTGTGGTCGTGTTTGGTCATGGGCATGCTCCCTTGGGATTGATCGCGTCCCAATCAGCCTAGCCACAGCGGGTACTGCGCCACGTGATGGCGTTATGACCTTCAGCCCAGCTTGTCAGCCAGAACCCGCTGGATTTCCGACTCGACCATTCCCTTCATCGCCGACAACAGGAATCCCAGCTCGGCGGTCACCCGCACCTGGCTGGGCAGCAGTTCGATCGCACCCTCCACGCCGGAGCGCGAAAAACGCAGGATCTCGCCGTCCCAGCGCGAGTTCATCTCGAACCGCTCCTGCAGCTTGCGTGCGACCTCATCAATCGCGGCGCGGGCTTTATCGGCAGGCAGGGAATGGGCGTGGCGGATATCGATGGTGGACATGGAACTCCTGACGGTACGGCATGGATTGGGAGAGCGGCATTGTGCGTATCCCCGCGCCACAGTCCAAGTGCCCATGCACTATCTTCTGCATCCCGGGTCAACCTGATAGGCTGCGCCGGTGCCTAGCCTGCAAGTCCATTTCAGCAACCGCCAACAGCCCGATCAGCCATTGCAACCGGGTGTGCAGCGCATTGTGCGTCATGCCTCCGGCACCGTGCGGCTTGACGATGGCAGCGTCGGTCCGTTGCTTCTGGCCCAGTACTGTCTGGATGATCGCGGACTGTGGCTGCAGGTCGCCAACGGCATCCGTGGCATCCACGTCAACGGTCGTCCTGTGAGGCGCATGGCAATGCTGCGCGCCGGTGATGCGGTGTATGCCGATGGCGTGGAAATGGTGGTGCGCGGCGATTGTGAAACGCTGACGCATCCACCCGGGCCCGTCGCGGTCGATGCGGACAACCCTCAGGTGCTGTTGCGGGGAGTGGGCGGTCAGCACCACGGTCGCAGCTTTACCCTGGATTCTCCGCGGCTGGTGGGGCGTGGCCGCGAGGCCGATATCGAGATCGACAATCCCGCGTTCGCCGCCGGCCACGCACGCATCGAGTGCCACGGCGACAAGGTGCTGCTGCGGGATCTGGGGTCGGCCGACGGCAGTGTCGTCAATGGCAATCCGGTGAGGCATTGCTGGCTGCAGCCGGGCGACCAGGTGGTGTTCGATGGCCATCATCGTTTCGTGCTGGAAGTGCCGCTGCTGCCGCGTCCGCCCGCCTGCGAGGGGAAGGCCTCCAATGACGACGATGCCGGTGCGGCCGAGGCGATGCCGGTTGCAGCGGCTACGCGTCGGTCGCGGCGCTGGCCGTGGTTGTTGCTCAGCGCCGTGCTGCTGGGCGTGCTGATCAGTGCGTTGCTGTTGTTCGGCGCCCGCTGATCGGCAAATTTTCGCGCTGTTGCTGGCATTGTCCGGACGATAGAGCGGGAGCTGGCATGCGCGGTGCACTGCGGTAATTGGGTGCAAATGCAACCAAATTCCACCGTCCCCAAGCCTGTTGCGCTGCGGCATACTAGGGCCAAAGTCCTACAGGTGTGAGATGACGCGCGCATTCAATTTCAGTGCAGGCCCTGCAACGCTGCCGGAGCCGGTCCTGCGCCAGGCGCAGGAGGAAATGTTGGAATGGAATGGCGCAGGTGCTTCGATCGTGGAGATCAGCCACCGCAGTGCCGAGTTCATGGCAGTAGCGCAGCAGGCCGAGACCGATCTGCGCACGCTGCTGGGCATTTCCAACGACTATGCGGTGCTGTTCCTGGCCGGGGGCGCCACCACCCAGCAGGCGTTGTTGCCGTTGAATTTCGCCGCTCCCGGTCAGCGCGTTGACCATGTGGTGAGTGGCCACTGGGGCAAGACGGCGATCAAGCAGGCGCGGCCGTATGTCGACGTCAACATCGCCGCCACTGGCGAGGCGGACGGTTTCCACGACATTCCGCCACGTGCGTCCTGGCAGCTCTCGTCCGATGCCGCCTATGTCCACATCACCGCCAACGAAACCATCCATGGCGTCGAGTTCCGCGACAACCCGGACGTGGGCGATGTGCCGCTGATTGCCGATTTCAGTTCCTCGATCGCCTCCGAGCCGATCGATATCTCCCGCTACGGCGTGATCTATGCGGGCGCGCAGAAGAATCTGGGACCGGTCGGGATTTCGGTGGTGATCATCCGCCGCGATCTGCTCGAGCGCAGCGGCCAGCCGCGCGCCGACATCTTCGATTACCGTTCCCACGCCGCGCGTGATTCGATGCTCAACACGCCGCCGACCTGGAACTGGTATCTGGCCGGGTTGATGTTCAAGTGGATGCTGGCGCAGGGCGGCGTTGAAGAGTTCGCTCGCCGTAGCGCTGCCAAATCGGCAAGGATCTATGCCGCCATCGATGGCTCGGGCGGTTTCTATCGCAACGAGGTTGCAGTTGCGGTGCGCTCGCGCATGAACATCCCGTTCTTCCTGCCCAGCGATGAACTCGACGCGCGTTTTGTCAGTGAAGCCAAGGCGGCAGGATTGCTGGCGCTGAAGGGGCACAAGGCCGTCGGTGGGATCCGCGCTTCGCTGTACAACGCGATGCCGCTGGCCGGTGCCGAGGCACTGGCCACGTTCATGCGCGACTTCCAGCAACGTCACGGCTGACTCCCATTGCACATCACAGCCATGCCGCTCTGCGGTGAGGGTGCTGCCATCCCCGCCTTGAAATAAACGGAATCCGATATGGCCTCCAAGCCGCCCAAGCTGACCCGCAAGCCCGTAGCCACGCGCAGTTCCGAAAAAGCGGACAAAGCCGCAACGCCGGCGAACCCCCCCAAGATCGTCAAGACCGCAAAAAGCCCGGCTGTGGCCGCCCCGGTGTTGTCGGACGTGCGCGCCAAGATCGACCACATCGACCGCAGCATCCAGGCGCTGATCGCCGAGCGCGCGCAGTTCGCCCACCAGGTCGGCAAGGCCAAAGGCAAACTGGCCGCGGCGGTGGACTACTACCGTCCCGAGCGCGAAGCCCAGGTGCTGCGCATGGTGGTGGACCGCAACGAAGGCCCGCTCAGCGATGAAGTACTGGTGCATGTCTATCGTGAAATCATGTCGGCCTGTCTGGCCCAGCAGGAGCCGTTGAAGATCGGCTACCTCGGCCCGGAAGGAACCTTCAGCCAGCAGGCCGTGCTCAAGCATTTCGGTCGCTCGGCGCTGGGTTTGCCGCTGGCCAGCATCGAAGAAGTGTTCCAGGAAGTGGAAGCGGGCAACGCCGATTTCGGCGTGGTGCCGGTGGAAAATTCCGGGCAGGGCACGATCCAGATCACGCTGGACATGTTCCTTACCTCCAACCTGAAGATCTGCGGCGAAACCGAGCTGCGCGTGCAGCAATACCTGATGTCGCGCAGCGGCCGCATCGACGATATCGAGCGGATCTACGCCCATCCGCAGTCGTTCATGCAGACCTCGTCATGGCTGCGCGCCAATCTGCCGAAGGTGGAGAAGATTCCGGTATCGAGCAATGCCGAAGGCGCGCGCCGCGCCCGCAATGCCGATGACGCTGCCGCGATCGGTGGCGAAAGCGCCGGCCACGTCTACGGTCTGAAGAAGGTGGTGACCAAGCCGATCCAGAACGATGCCGACAACACCACCCGGTTCCTGGTGATCGGCCGGCAGATCTTCCCGCCCTCCGGCCACGACCGCACTTCGATACTGGTGTTCATCCACGACAAGCCCGGCGCGCTGTTCGACGTGCTCAGCCCGTTTGCCCGCCACGGCATCAGCATGAACCGCATCGAGTCGCGGCCCTCGCACCAGGCCAAATGGGAGTACGGCTTCTTCATCGATCTGGCCGGCCATATCGAAGACCAGGCGATGCAGGCCGCGCTGGCGGAACTGGAAGCCCATTCGGCACAGATCAAGGTGCTGGGTTCGTATCCTGTGGCCGTGCCCTGATCCGGAAAGCCACGAGCGTCGAAGCCCGGCCCGAAGCACGGATGAGGGCGCTTCGCATTCCCCCACTTGCCCCAACTTCCCTTCTTTTTCGCGTTTTTGCGGAAAGAGCAGCATTCAGAGGACCCGCATGACCGCTCAGTGTTACTGGATTGCACGCAAAGGTTCCGCCCTGCAGGGCACGCTGGCCATTCCCGGCGACAAGTCGATTTCGCACCGCGCGGTGATGTTCGCCGCGCTCGCCGATGGCACCTCGCATATCGACGGCTTTCTGGAAGGCGAGGACACCCGCGCCACCGCCACGATCTTTTCGCAGATGGGGGTGCGGATCGAAACCCCCTCGGCCTCGCAGCGGATCGTGCATGGCGTCGGCGTGGATGGGCTGAAGCCGCCGCCGCGCGAGCTGGACTGCGGCAATGCCGGCACCGGCATGCGCCTGCTGGCTGGCCTGCTGGCCGCGCAGCCCTTCGATTCCACGCTGATCGGTGATGCCTCGCTGTCCAAGCGGCCGATGCGCCGGGTCACCGCGCCGCTGGCGCAGATGGGCGCGAAAATCGATACCCGGGCCGATGGCACCCCGCCGCTGCATATCCACGGCGGGCAGCCGTTGCAGGGCATCGACTACGAACTGCCGGTCGCCAGTGCACAGGTGAAGTCTGCGGTATTGCTGGCCGGACTGTATGCCCACGGCGAGACTTGCGTGGTGGAACCGCACCCGACCCGCGACTACAGCGAACGCATGCTGCGCGCGTTCGGAGTGGAAATTGAATTTTCGCCCGGCAAGGCGCGGTTGCGTGGCGGCCAGCGCCTGCGCGCTGCCGATATCAGCGTGCCGGCGGATTTCTCGTCGGCGGCATTTTTCATTGTCGCAGCCAGCATCATTCCCGGTTCCGAGGTGCGCCTGGGTTCGGTGGGACTCAACCCGCGCCGCACCGGGCTGCTTACCGCACTGCGCTTGATGGGCGCGGACATCCGTGAAGAAAATCACGCCGAGCAAGGCGGGGAGCAGGTGGCGGATCTGGTGGTGCGCTATGCACCGCTGCACGGCGCGGAGATTCCCGAGGCCGTGGTGCCGGACATGATTGACGAGTTTCCGGCGCTGTTCGTGGCCGCGGCTGCGGCCAGCGGGAAGACCGTGGTGCGCGGCGCCGCCGAGCTCCGGGTCAAGGAGTCGGACCGCCTGGCGGCGATGGCCACCGGCCTGCGTTCACTCGGCCTGCGCGTGGATGAAACCGAAGATGGCGCCACCATCCACGGCGGCCCGCTGGGCAGCGGCACCATTGAAAGCCATGGCGATCACCGCATCTCGATGGCCTTCGCGATTGCCGGTCAATTGAGCACTGGCGAGGTCCGGATCAACGACGTGGCCAATGTGGCGACTTCGTTCCCGGGCTTCGACACGCTGTCCGTCGGCGCCGGCTTCGGCCTCAGCGTGCGGTCCTGAACTCCACAGGCACCTGCACCACGCTGGCGATCGCGTGACCTTCGCGCATTGCCGGCTCGAACCGCCAGGTGCTGAGCGCATCGATCACCGCCTGGTCCAGCTGGCGGTCGCCCCTGCCGTGATGTTCGACGATCGCCACATCACGCACATTGCCATGCGCATCAACGCTGAGGCGCGCCACCACCCTGCCTTCAAGGCCGGCCCGCACCGCCGCAGGCGGATAGGCCGGCGGCAGGTTGCCTGGCAGCGGGGTCGCCCCGCGGTTCAAAACCGCCCGGACAATCCTGTGTTGCTGGCGTGCCGCCGCGGCGCTGTTGTCGGAGCCGGCCTGCTGCGTCGACCGGGTTTGCGATGGCACGGAAGCGGGAGTGACGGCGACAGGACCTGGCGTGCCGCGCTCGTGCTGCAACCACCCGATCGTGGCAATGATCAAGGCCGCCCCCAACGCCAGGCACAGCCACAACGCAACCGCCCGCCCGGGGGAGACGGCAGCCTGCGCGTTGCGCAGCCTGTCGTGCAGTTCCTGGGGATGGGTCCTCGACACGGCGCCTCGGGCGTTGCTGGAACAGCTCCAGTCTTGCGCGGAGCGAAGGTCGCAGTGTCAGCCGGCTGTGAACCCGGGGCCGGTCGGGCAGGAGGGATTCAGCTTATTGAACCGGCTTGAAATCGAAGGGGATTTCAATACTGCCCGGCACCGCCTGACCGTTGTTCTGCGCCGGCTGGAAACGCCAGTCGCGGACCGCTTCCAGTGCCGCACGATCGAGCAGCCGTGATCCGCTGCGTTGCACCAGGGTGACGGCCGCAGGCACCCCGCTGGCATCCACATCAACCCGCACCACCACCATTCCGCTTTCCCCGCTGCGCAATGCCGCCGGCGGATAGGCCGGCGCAGGACTGTGGTCTACCAGTGGCACCGGCAGGTCGCTGGCGACCGGTGCCGGCGTTGCCGCCGTGGTGCTCGGCTCCGGTGCTTCCGGCACGACCTGCGGCGGCGCGGTCTCCACCAGCTTGGGCTTTTCTTCAAGGGTCTGCGGCCGCGCATCGGGCATGTCGCTGGCCCCGGCGCTGGCGGCAAGCGGCTCGGGCAGGGGGGCAATCTCGGCCATCGGGTTGTCCGCCTGCACCGGGCCGGCCCGATACTCGTGGGTGTCGCGGCTGCCCAGCCACACGATGAGGAACAACAGCAGCCCAGCGCAGAAGGCGAGCCCTGCGATCTGCAGGCTGCGTCGTGGCAACGGGAACATGATGTGGCGGCTGGGGCGCGGGTTGGATGCAGGCATGGAGTTGACCGTGTTGACCGCTCGGATTCTGGCACAGGAAAAATGAATCGAACGGCAGAGTCGCCCGGTTCAGGCGATAATTGCGCCCAATATCCGTCCACACGTGTCGTTTGCCATGCTCGATCCCGCCCTTCTTCGCCAACAGCCCGCCGAACTGGCCGAACGTCTGCGCGCCTCGCGCGGCTTTGATCTGGACGTGGCCGAGCTGGAAACCCTTGAGGCCGACCGCAAGCGCATCCAGGTGCGCACGCAGGAACTGCAGAGCCTGCGCAACAGCCGCTCCAAGGCGATCGGGCAGGCCAAGGCCAAGGGCGAGGATGTGTCGGCGATCATGGCTGAAGTGGCCGGGTTCGCCGAGGAGCTGAAGGCCTCGGAAGTGCAGTTGGACGAACTGCGCGAGCGCATCGACGCCATCGCCATGGGGCTTCCGAATCTGCCCGCCGCCGATGTCCCCGCCGGCAGGGATGAAAGCGACAACGTGGAACTGGCGCGTGTCGGCACCCCGCGCAGCTTCGATTTCCCGGTGCTGGACCACGTCGAGCTTGGCGCCCGCAACGGCTGGCTCGATGGTGAAACCGCCGCCAAGCTGTCCGGGGCGCGGTTCACCGTGCTGCGCGGCCAGGTGGCGCGCCTGCATCGGGCGCTGGGCCAGTTCATGCTGGACCTGCACAGCAACGAGCACGGTTATGAGGAAACCAACGTCCCGGTGCTGGTCAACGCCGATTCCCTGCGCGGCACCGGGCAGCTGCCCAAGTTCGAGGACGACCTGTTCCAGACCGCGATCGGCGAATCGAAGCGTTACCTGATTCCCACCTCGGAAGTACCGCTGACCAACATCGTCCGCGACGAGATCATCGATGCCGAGCGCCTGCCGCTGCGCATGACCGCCCATTCGATGTGCTTCCGCGCCGAAGCCGGCAGCGGTGGCCGCGATGTGCGCGGCATGATCCGCCAGCACCAGTTCGAGAAGGTGGAACTGGTGACGGCGTGCAAGCCGGAAGACAGCGAGGCCGAGCACCAGCGCATGACCCGGTGTGCCGAAGTGGTGCTGGAAAAACTGGGGCTGCCGTATCGCAAGGTGCTGCTGTGCACCGGCGACATGGGTTTTTCGGCCATCAAAACCTACGATCTGGAAGTGTGGCTGCCCTCGCAGGACACCTATCGCGAGATCTCCTCGTGCTCGAACTGTGGTGATTTCCAGGCCCGGCGCATGCAGGCGCGCTGGCGCAATCCGGCCACCGCCAAACCGGAGCTGCTGCACACGCTCAATGGTTCCGGTGTGGCCGTAGGTCGGGCGATGATCGCGGTGATGGAAAACTACCAGAACGCCGATGGCTCGATCACTGTTCCCGACGTGCTGCGGCCTTATATGGGTGCGCTGGAACGCATCGGCTGAGCGCGGCGATCACGCCCGTTGGGGATGTACACCGGGGCCCGCGATTGCGGGCCCCGTCGTATCGGACAGGGCAGTGCCCAAAAAGTGACGTTCCGTTGCGGAGCCGTCGGGCGGTTGGTCGCCGGGGGAGGAGGGCGACCAGCAGCGGGCGCCTGCCGACCTCATCGCTGGGACGGAGGCCGGCTCGAATGGCTCAGGCGGCTTCGGCCAACAGCTGCGGAATCGAGGCCAGCGCGCCAGCCAGTGCATCGACCCGATGCTGCGGCGAATAGGCCACCCCTTCGGCCCGCACGAATTCGACGGTGTCGATGCCAAGGAAGGCGAACACCTGGCGCAGGAACGGCTCCTGGAAATCGACGTTGCTGCCGGTATGGATGCCGCCGCGGCCGCTGGCGATGATCACCCGCTTGCCACCGGCCAGGCCGACCGGACCGGCTTCGGTATAGCGGAAGGTGCGTCCTGCCACCGCGATACGGTCGATCCAGGCTTTCAGCGTCGACGGCACGCTGAAGTTGTACATTGGCGCGCCGATCACCACGACATCGGCGTCCAGGAACTGTTGCAGCACGCGTTCGCCGGCGGCGGCGTCCAGCTCGTCCACCTTGGCCAGCGACTTGCCACTCAGGTGTGGAACCGGCACGGCATCAAGGTCGCGATACGTCACTTCCACCCCCGGCAGCTGCGCCCGCAGGCCGTTGACCACCGCGGCGGAGAGTTCACGCGTCACCGAGTTGTCGGCCAGTACGCTGGAGTCGATATGCAGCACTTTCATGGGGAATTCCCGCTCATAAGCGGCAGGGATCGCCGCGAGGGAGAGAAAAGTACATCGTTGCCAATTTGGGATAAAGGTGATTGAATGTCACCAATCGTTCTGAATATGGAACTACCGCCATGCAAGACCTGAATGACCTCTACTACTTCGCAATGGTGGTGGACCACGGTGGCTTTGCCGCCGCGGAGCGGGCGCTGGGCATCCCGAAATCGCGCCTGAGCCGGCGCATCAGCCAGTTGGAAAGTGACATGGGTGTGCGCCTGCTGCAGCGCTCCACCCGGCGTTTTGCCGTCACCGATGTCGGCATGAGCGTGCATCGCCACGCCCAGACCATGCTGGCCGAGGCACAGGCCGCGCGCGAAGTGGTGGACCGCCTGAGCGCGGAGCCGCGCGGGCTGGTACGGGCCAGCGTGCCGGTGTCACTGGCGCAGATGCAGCTGCCCAAATTGCTGCCGAAATTCCTGGAGCAGTATCCCAAGGTGCGGCTGCAGCTCAATATCAGCAACCGTCGGGTGGACATCATCAATGAAGGCTACGACGTCGCCCTGCGGGTAAGGTCGCGGCTGGATGACGACGGCAGCCTGGTGATGCGCAGCTTCGGCCAGGTGCAGGAACTGCTGGTGGCCAGTCCGCGTTATCTGGATCGCGCCGGGCGTCCGCAGGACCCCGACGAGCTTTCCAGCCATGTCACCCTGAGCATCAGTGAAGACGAAGCGCGCCAGCGCTGGGAGCTGCATGGCCCGGAAGGTGCGGTGCGCCGCGTGGATCTGCAGCCGCGCGTCGCCGGTTTCGACTTCCCGTTGCTGCAATCGATGGTCAAGGACGGGTTCGGCATCACCATGCTGCCGGAAACCGTCTGCGCCGAAGCGGTGCGCAACGGCGAGCTGGAAGTGGTGCTGCCCGACTGGTCGCTGCCGCAGGGCATCTGTCACGCGGTGTTTGCCTCGCGTCGCGGCCTGCTGCCCTCGGTGCGCGCGTTCATCGACTTCCTTGCCGAACACCTGCCACCAGAACTGGAAGCCTCGCGGCTGGACTGCGGCGGTGCCTGCGAACGGGCCAAGGAAAAGATCCGCGCCTCTGTCGCCGGCGCACTCGCGGTGGATGCGGGTTGAACAAAACCGCCCCGGGCATGCGAGAATGCGCGCCCGGGCGCAGTGCATTTCCCGGAGTCCTCTGACGGACGGCGGCCTCCCTGGCTGCCTGGAAATACGGAGAGATGGCCGAGCGGTTTAAGGCACCGGTCTTGAAAACCGGCGAAGGGTCAAACCTTCCGTGGGTTCGAATCCCACTCTCTCCGCCATCTGGCAATAGTTGCCGGGCCGCATTCCCTCTGTGAGCTGCCGGTGTCGGTGCTCAATCCTCTGATGGTCGGCTCATTGTGCGCGGCGCGCGTTGCGTAGCCTGCGTGCGTCCTTTGCGGCGGTCTGTAGCAGCGGTGATTGCACTGCGCCTTGGGGTGTGGCGGCCAAAATGACTTCGTTGCTGCGGTCCACGCACATCAACTCCTCGCTGCGAAACATATGCGCAGTGTGCAGTGACGCGTCCTGATCGCTGAACCGCTGCCTGCGACAGCGCGAATGCCGGGCATCGCGGCGCACGAGTGTGCGCTGGGTCATCCATTCGTGTTCTGCAATCCGATGCCCGTTGGCAGTGGATGGGGCTTGCATTAGCATCGGCGCCAGCTTCGGGCACCTGGACAGGTCTGCATTGCCGACGCTTTCAATATCGGTGGTGTGGGAGCGCGAACGCCGCGACAAAGCCCGTCGGCCTGGCGCCGCCGGAGCTGCATACAGCTGGATGGAATCACTGCTGCAGCCCGATATCGACTCTTGGGGGAAGGGCGATCTCGTTGAAACGCGTACGGCGCCACGTCGACGCCAATTGCAGCGCCTGCGGGCGCGTCATGGAGGATCGGGGTTTGTCCACTCAGAAGATCGTTATCGCCACCGGCGTCATCCTGTTGACCGCGGCGGCCGGGTTCGTGCTTGCCGGATATCTCACGCTGCTGTTCCTGCGCCTGGATACCGGGTTGTTCGAGTGGAGCACCTATCACCAGTATTACCGGGCGATCGACCAGCCCCAGGTGGCGCCGTTCGTGGGCAGGATCAAAGTGGCCGGGTATGTGGGGTTCGGGCTGCCGGCGCTGGTGGTCCTGGCCGTACTGGGATTCATCGCGCTGCGGCCGAAGAAGCGCTCCCTGCACGGCGATGCGCGCTTTGCCGATGCGTCGGATCTGTCCAGGCACGGGCTGTTCAA
The DNA here is from genome assembly GCF_030711595.1 of Stenotrophomonas sp. YIM B06876. Lineage (GTDB taxonomy): Bacteria > Pseudomonadota > Gammaproteobacteria > Xanthomonadales > Xanthomonadaceae > Stenotrophomonas. The sequence goes on along the minus strand of NZ_JAUJUJ010000007.1, from coordinate 12,661 downwards.
GAAGTCCGGCAACGGCATCGTGGTTGGCAGCTTCAACGGCAAACTGGTGCGCCTGAGCGGCCAGCAGTTCGTGATGCTGGCGGCCCCGACCCGCTCCGGCAAGGGGGTCGGCGTGGTGATTCCGAACCTGCTCGAATACGGCGAGTCGGTGGTGGTGCTGGATATCAAGCAGGAGAATTTCGACCTGACCAGTGGCTGGCGCGCCAGCCAGGGCCAGGAAGTATTCCTGTTCAATCCGTTTGCCGAAGATCGTCGAACCCATCGCTGGAACCCGCTCAGCTATGTCGGCGATGATCCGGCATTCCGCGTCTCGGAGTTGATGAGCATCGCCGCGATGCTCTATCCCGATGGTTCGGACGAGCAGAAATTCTGGGTCAGCCAGGCGCGCAATGCGTTCATGGCATTCACCCTGTATCTGTTCGAGAACTGGGACGACGAGCGCAAGATGGGTTTTCCAGGCGGGCAGGGCACGCCCACGCTCGGTGCGGTGTACCGGCTGTCCACCGGGGATGGCGGTGATCTCAGGAAGTACCTGAAGACATTGGCCGAAAAGCGTTTCCTCAGTGGCAACGCGCGCTCGGCATTCGCCAACCTGCTCTCCCAGGCCGATGAAACCTTTGCCTCGATCATGGGCACGTTCAAGGAGCCGCTCAACGCCTGGATCAATCCGGTGCTGGACAAGGCCACCAGCGCCAACGACTTCCTGTTGACCGACCTGCGCAAGAAGAAGATGACGATCTACATCGGCATCCAGCCCAGCAAACTGGCCGAGAGCCGCTTGATCATCAATCTTTTCTTCAGCCAGATCATCAACCTCAATACCAAGGAACTGCCCGGGTCCAACCCGGACCTGAAGTGCCAGTGCCTGTTGTTGATGGACGAGTTCACCGCCATCGGCCGGGTCGACATCATCGCCTCGGCGGTGTCCTACATGGCCGGCTACAACGTGCGTTTGCTGCCGATCATCCAGTCCATGGCGCAGCTGGATGCAACCTATGGCAAGGACGTCTCGCGCACGATCATCACCAACCATGCGCTGCAGATCCTCTACGCACCGCGTGAGCAGCAGGACGCCAACGACTATTCGGAAATGCTCGGTTACACCACTGTCCGCAAGAAGAATGTCACTCGCGGGCGGGAAAAAACCCAAAGCTTCAGCGAGGAGCGACGGGCGTTGATGTTGCCGCAGGAGCTCAAGGCCATGGGTGCAGACCATGAAGTGTTCCTCTATGAGGGCATTCCGCATCCAGTGAAGTGCGACAAGATTCGCTACTACCAGGATCGCTATTTCACCTCGCGCCTGCTTCCCAAGACTTCTGTCCCCGCAATCAATTTGTGAACAGGCGTGTCAGAGCGTGTGACCTTCGTCAGATATTTGACATTTGGCATCGATAGATCAGGGTAACAGCCATTGAATTGACGCCCGGCTGTGGCATTGTGGCCCGCAGATGAGGGCATGAATGGCCCTCAAGCGGCATCATCTGCCGCAATTTGTCACTGCCAGGAGGGCGGGATGGCTTCATTAAGGACGACGTTGCGCGGGGTCTGCACGGGGAGTGCATTCGTCGCCCTGGTCCGGTTCACCGGCAGCCCAGGGGTGCTGGAAACCAACCACATCGCTTTTGAGTGTGCGGCGCCGGAATCCACGATCCGCGCGCCCGCGCCGTGGCTTTGCCTTGGCTCAACTCTGCAGCGTTGTGCTGCCGGATCCTTGCAGCGTCGCGATCCAGTACGTCAAAAGGAAGGTCGTATGAAGCAAGCGCTATTGTCGAAGGTGGGTGTTGCTGCGGTAGTTGCGATGATGCTGGCGGGCTGTGCGACCACGCCCGCCCCCGATTTCGGTGGCCGCTGGAAGCCGGTGAACCGCTTTGCGAACAGCACCATGGAAATACCGCTGTATACGAACTACGTCTATCAGGCCACGCCGATGGACGGCACCCTCAAGACCATGCTCGAACGCTGGGCCAAGGATGCGGGAATGACCCTAGATTACCGGCTCAGCTCCGATTACACGCTCTATGGCGCGGTCTCGCGGATCGGCACCACCAATCCGCAGGAGGCCATGACCGACGTCACTGCGGCCTACGCGATGCAGGGCGTGTCCGTGTCGATTGTCGGCAACAGCATCGTGGTGCAGGCCGCGTCATCCGTCGCCGCACCTACGGCATCGTCAGCCAGTGCGCCGCACCAGGGCGGCAGCTGACATAGCGCGGCAGCCGGTGAACGTGATGCTCCCCGCGCGTGGCGCTGGCGTGCATTGCCCCTTGATGTCCACTCGGTACGGATGGATCCATGTTCGGCAAAAAGCAAACAGCCAGCAGTCAGAAGGTCGACCAGGCAGTGGCGAAAGCCGTCAGCTACGAGTTGACCGTTGCCGACCTGGCGCGTCGCAGCGAGCGTCGTGCCTGGTGGGTGGCGGGTGCCTCGTTGTTGATGTCACTGGCACTGGCCGGTGGTTATTACTACATGTTGCCGCTGAAGGAGAAGGTGCCGTTCCTGGTGATGGCCGACGCCTACACCGGCAATGCCACCGTCGCCCGTTTGAATGGCACATTCCGCGGCGAAACCATCACCGCCAACGAAGCGGTCAATCGCAGCAACGTGGCCCAGTATGTATTGGCGCGCGAGTCGTTTGATTCGGCGGTGATGGGCCTACGCGACTGGGACCTGGTGTTCACCATGTCATCCGAGCCGGTCGCTGCCACCCAGCGCCAGCGCTATGCGAACAACAACCCGCAGAACCCGGTGTATGTGTATGGCGCCAGCAAGGCGATCCGGATCAAGATCCTGAGCATCACCCCGCTGGGTACCGATCCCAATGGCAGCTTCCGCGGCGCGTCGGTACGTATCCAGCGCAGCCTGCTGGACAAGCGCACGGGCGTGCCGCAATTCCTGGACAATCAGCTGGTGACGATGCGGTTTGAATACCGCAATGACCTGGCGTTGTCCGAGCAGGACCGCGTCTTGAATCCGCTTGCCTTCCAGGTGACCGAATACCGGGTGGACAACGATTATGCGCGCGGCGTGCCGGTGCCCGATGACGCCGCGATGGCCAGCCAGTCGGCCCAGGCCGATCAGGCTGTAATGGCCGCGCAGGCGGTGCAGGCCACCTACGATCCGAACAATCCTGCCGCCGCCACGATGATCGACCCGGTCACCGGCCAGCCTGTTGTCTTGCCGGCGCCGATGGCTCCGCCAATGGCTATGCCGGGACAGCCCGTGCCAGACCAATCCCTGCAACGGGGTGGGGCAGGGCTGGTTGCACCTCGCCAGGTGCAACCAGGACAAGTCGCGCCGCGGCAACCGGCGCAGATGCCGGGGCAGAGTGTTTCCACCTCAACTGCTGAGGGAGCAAACAACCGATGAATAGTCGCAAAATTTTCCGGGCGACGTGGGTCCTGTTGCCGGTGCTGTCGGGGTTCAGCGCGCCTGCGGCAGCGCAGGCGGTGCACCAGTACGAGTACGAGAAAGACCGCATCTATCCGGTGCGCACCGGGTTGGGTCTTACAACCCAGATCGAGCTCAGTCCCAACGAGAAGATCATCGATTACAGCACCGGATTCAGCAATGGCTGGGAACTGACGCGGCGCGAGAACGTGTTCTATCTGAAACCGAAAAATATCGATGTCGACACCAACATGATGGTGCGCACCGAAACCCATTCCTACATTTTCGAGTTGAAAGTGGTGGCTACCGATTGGCGCCAGCTCGAACAGGCGCGGCGTGCAGGCGTGCAGTACAAGATCGCCTTCAGCTATCCCAGCGACACCGAGTTCGGCACCGCCCAGCAGGCGGTTGAAGAAGAACTCAAGCCGCTGTTGAGTTCGGAGCTGGCCAAGGACCGCCGTTACTACTTCGATTACGCCTACTCCACCCGTCGCGCCAAGAAGATGGGCTGGCTGATTCCAGTCAATGCCTACGACGATGGTCGTTTCACCTATCTGAAGCTGCCGGCATCACCGGAATACAAGACCGGGATTTTTCCGGCGGTGTTTGGTCGCGAGACCGAGTCTGGCGATGATTTTGTGGTCAACACCACGGTCGAAGGGAACTCGCTGATCGTGCACGGAACCTATCCCTACCTGGTCATCCGCCACGGTGACAGCGTCGTCGGCCTGCGAAGGAACGTGAAAAAATGAGCCAGCACAACAGTCCCGGCAATGAGCCGGCCAACGGACGTGACGAAGGCGGCTACAGCGCACACAGCGGCGGCAGTGAGACCTCGAGCAATCCCTATTACGCCCAAGCCCAGGCCGAACAGGCCCCCGATCTGGATGCCGCCGCGCCGCAGTTGCGCTCGGCGGAAGAGCAGCGGCTGAACCGCAAGGCGCTGCTGTTTCTGGGCGGCATCGTGATACTGCTGATCGCCATGGGCTTCCTGCTGCTGGGCAAGTCCAGGGATGATCAGCAAGCTCCGCCCAAGGTCAACGAAACCGCGCGGGTGACCACTCCCGAGCTACCCACCGCACGGCCCCTGGAGCAGCAGGTGCATGCGGCGCCGATTCCGATGCTGCCGCCGTTGCCGCCGCAGGAGCTGCCACGCACGGCAACCGTATACGAGGATCCCTCTGCGATACAGGACTTCAACCGTGGTCCGACCCTGATGGACCGGCGCATGGGGGCTGCAGGCGTGGGCGGCGGCGATGGCCAGAGCAATGCCGACAGTGCCCCCGGCAGTATGGACGAGTACACCCGCGCGATGCTGGCGCAGTTGCCGAGCAATCAGCAGCCGGCAGCGACCAGGCAGCGCCGCGGTCCGGATGTGGAGGATGTCTCCAGCGCCAGTTTCATCCGCAGCCCGGATGCGCTGCTGGTGCGCGGCACCTATCTGCGGTGTGTGCTGGAAACCCGCATCATCACCGACGTGCCCGGTTTCACTTCGTGCCTGCTCACCGAGCCGGTGTATTCGATCAACGGCCGCAGCCTGCTGTTGCCCCGCGGTTCGAAGATATACGGCAGTTATGGCGGCGGGCCGACCGGGGAGCGCGTGGCGGTGGTGTGGGACCGCATCACCACTCCGAACGGCATCGACGTGGCCATGTCCAGTCCGGGCATCGACCCGCTGGGCGGTGCCGGTCACCCGGGCCAGTACAGCGCACATTGGGGCAGCCGCATCACCTCGGCGCTGATGATCAGCCTGCTTGCCGACGCCTTCAAATATGCCGCTGCCGAAAACGGTCCCGAATCCACCACGATTACCAACAGCGGCATGGCCATCCAGTCGCCCTATGAAAGCGCTACCGCGCGCTCGATGGAGCGGTTGGCCAACGAGGCGCTGAGCGAGCGTCGCCTGCCCACCGTCACCATCAACCAGGGTGCAGTGGTCAGTGTTTACGTGGCCAAGGACGTCGATTTCAGCGACGTGCTGCCGCAGCGCCGCTGACGGTACGGATCAGGCATGGACGCCGAAGTGGCCCCGATCGCAGATGTCTCCAGTGAGTTCCTGAGATACCAGTACGAGGTCTTGGGAATCCACCGGTACATGGCGTCGCCCGATGTGACGGAAATCTGCATCAACCGTCCGGGCGAGGTCTATCTGGAGACCCGTGAAGGCTGGCAGCGCGTGGAAGTTCCCACGCTGACCTTCGAGCGTGCGCGTCAGTTCTGCACGGCCGTGGTCAACGAAAGCAACACCGGGCAGCGCATCACCGATGCCGACCCGGTGGTGTCGTTGACCTTCCCGACGGGGCAGCGGGCCCAGTTCGTGATTCCGCCGGCCTGCGATGCCGGCAAGGTGTCGATCACCATCCGCCTGCCATCCAAGCACACCAAGACATTGGAGCAGTACCAGCAGGATGGATTTTTCGACCAGATCCTGGAGCAGGGCGCGGCACTGGGCGAGCAGGACCGCGAGCTGATCGAGTTGCGCCACGCGCGCAACTATGCCGAATTTTTCCGTCGTGCCGTGCTGTATCGCAAGAATATCGTGGTGTCCGGCGCGACCGGCAGTGGCAAGACCACGTTCATGAAGTCGCTGGTCAACCACATTCCCGCCAGCGAGCGGCTGGTGACGATCGAGGACGCGCGCGAGCTGTTCATCACCCAGCCCAACGTCGTCCATCTGCTGTATTCCAAGGGTGGGCAGAGCGCCAGCAACGTCACCGCCAAGAGCTGCATGGAAGCCTGCCTGCGCATGAAGCCCGAGCGCATCATCCTTGCGGAGTTGCGGGGCGACGAAGCGTTCTATTTCATCCGCAATTGCGCATCGGGCCACCCGGGTTCGATCACCAGCTGCCACGCCGGCAGCCCGGAGCAGACGTGGGACCAGCTGGCATTGATGGTCAAGGCATCGGCCGAGGGCTCCGGGCTGGAGTTCCCGGTGATCAAACGCCTGCTGATGATGACCATCGACGTGGTTGTGCACATCAAGGCCCATGCCGGCAGCCGCTACATCACCGGCATCGATTTCAATCCCGAACGCGCGTTTGCGCAGGCGGAGTGAGGACCCCGGCATGAAGTCCATCGAGATGCATCCAACGATCGCCCCTGAGTCCAGCGCGGCCGCGCCATTGCGTCGGGCCGCGATGCGTGGGCAGCGCCCTGCCAGCGGAGGGAGACACTGATGTTGCCCGGTATCGAAATGCTGGCCTGTCCGGAAATGGCCGTGTCGATGGATGTCATGCGGCACGTGGTCAACGTCGAGTCATCGCGCAATCCCTATGCCATTGGCGTAGTGGGTGGGACGTTGGCGCGCCAGCCACGGCAGCTGGACGAAGCGCTTGCCACGGTGCGGATGCTGGAAGAAAAAGGTTACAACTTCTCGATCGGACTGGCCCAGGTGAACCGCTACAACCTGGCCAGGTACGGTCTGGATTCCTATGAAAAAGCCTTCCAGCAGTGCCCCAACCTGCAAGCGGGATCGCGCATCCTGGCCGAATGCTACGGACGCTCGGGCAACGATTGGGGAAAGTCGTTCAGCTGTTACTACTCGGGGAATTTCACCACCGGTTTCCGCCACGGCTACGTGCAGAAGGTGTTTGCTTCGATCGCCGGCGAGCGCAGCAACCGTGGTGGCGATGTAGGCGCAGCGGCGCCCATCGCTGTGGTCAGCCGGCAGTCGCAGCGTCGGGTGGTCGATGTCGCCCATCATCCGCAGCGCGTTGCGCGGCCGAACGACGTGCTGAGCGCGCGCATCGAGGCTGGACCGCTGGTCGCGACACCGGGATATGCGCAAACCGTTGTCGCGGTGGATCCCGCCCGTGTCTATGAGGTGTATCCGTCCATTGGCGCAAGGGTACGGGGCGGGCTGGTTCGCACCGCAGATGCGGCGCTGTCACGTGGGTTGATGAGCGCCGAGGACCGTGCAGTGCCACACCCGCTGCCGGGTGCACCGCCTGTTGCTGCTCCAGTGGCAATGTCGCAGCGGCCGGGCGCTCCGGTGGTGTTGCGCCCTTGGAGCGAGCGCAATTTACCGCAGGCATTGCCGACGCAGGCCAATTCCGCACCGGCGATGCCCGTAACGAACATTCCCGCTGGGGATTCAGCCTTCGTTTTCTGACGAAGTCTTGGCACGGCCATCCATCCGGTATGGCCGATTCAGTTGTGTTGGACACTCAACAAGGAAATCACCGATGAAGCGTACCCGTCTCGATCCCGCCAACGCGCAGCGCACGCTGAAAGCCCTGCTGATGGCCGTTGCCATCGCCGGTGCAGCTTTCGTGCCGGAAGTGTTCGCCCAGGCAACCAATTTCGGAGGCACCGATCAGAAGGTCTGTGGCTTCTTCAGCAACATCAACGGCCTGCTCAGCATCGCCTCCATCGCCGTGGTGACCATTGCGGTGATCTTCGCCGGTTATCAGATCGCCTTCGCCCACAAACGCATCGCCGATGTGGCCCCGATCCTGATCGGTGGCCTGCTGATCGGTGCCGCCGGCCAGATCGCCAGCATGCTGCTGGGCGACAACAACAGCACCTGCGCCGCCACCACCGCGTTGTTCGATGCCGTCCGGTACCACCGTGCATAGGAATGTGCTGTTCCGGGGTTGTACCCGCCCGCCCATGTTCCTGGGCGTGCCGTATGTCCCGTTCTTTCTGGTGGCAGGCGGCCTGCTGCTGTTGAGCATGTATTTCAACATGTGGCTGTTGCTGTCCATTCCGATCGCCATTTTCCTCATGCGGCAGATGGCCAGGCGCGATGAAATGATTTTCCGGCTGATCGGTCTGCGCCTGCAGTTCAAGTTGAAGGCGCGCAACCTGCAGCAGCACGACGGGATGTGGGTGTTTTCACCCAACCACTATCGCGAAAAACCGCCGCCGTCGCGTTGAGGCAGAAGGCAAAAAGCCGTGCAGGCGATCCACTGGTCGCCTGCACGGTGCAACAGATGCGTGATCTTCGCAGTACCTCCCAACGGAAGCCGGTCATGTTCACCCCCGATACCTGCATCAGTGAATTCATCCCCTTGTCGTCCCATGTGGCGCCGACGGTCGTAAAGACCACCGGGGGCGATTTTCTGCTGACCTGGCATCTGGAGGGCTTGCCATTCGTCGGCCGGGAGGATTGGGAGCTGGAGCACCGGCACAACACTTTCAACCGGTTGTTGCAGACACTGCGTGCCCCCGATTTCGTCAACGTGGCGTTCTGGGTGCATGACATCCGCCGGCGGCGCCAGCTCACCGCGCGCAGCCAGTTCGGCCAGCGTTTCAACCAGGACGTGTCCGACCAGTACATGGGCATGCTGTCGGCACAGCGGATCATGCAGAACGAGTTGTACCTGACCATGCTGTACCGGCCGGTGGTGGCGGGAAAGCGGTTGATGGACAGATCCTCCAACGTGACCAAGCTGCAGGCCGAACAGGATCAGGCGGTTGCCACGCTGCTGGAAATGGCGGGCAACGTCGAGGCGGTGATCCGCGACTATGCGCCTTACCGCATGGGCATGTATGAGGCCAAGAACGGTCAGGTGTTCTCCGAGACCCTGGAGTTCTTCGGTTACCTGCTCAACCGCATCGATGAGCCGGTGCCGGTACTGTCGGCCCCGGTCAAGGATTACCTGCCGGTCAGCCGGCACATGTTCTCGGCCAAGACCGGCGACTTTGTGATCGGTACGCCCAACGGCATCAACCACTTCGGCGCGATCCTCAATATCAAGGAGTATGCCGACGGAACCTATCCGGGCGTGCTCAACGGGCTGAAGTACCTGGACTTCGAGTACGTCATCAGCCATTCCTTCAGCCCGATGGGGCGCCAGGATGCGCTCAAGGTGCTGGACCGCACCAAGGGCATGATGATCTCCTCCGGTGACAAGGCGGTCAGCCAGATCATCGAGCTGGACCAGGCGATGGACCAGTTGTCTTCGGGCAATTTCGTGCTGGGCGAGTACCACTTCATCATCGCCATCTACGCCGACAGCCAGGAAAAGCTGTCACACAACATCGCCGCGACCCGCGCCGAGCTGTCCAACGCCGGCTTTGTATCGACCAAGGAAGACCTGGCGGTCACCTCGGCGTTCTATTCGCAGTTACCGGCCAACTGGCGCTACCGCACCCGCCTGGCCAACGTCAGCTCGTTGAACTTTCTTGGTCTGTCGCCACTGCACAATTTTGCCACCGGCAAGCAGCACAACAACCCGTGGGGCGATTGCGTGACCACGCTGCAGACCACCAACGGGCAGCCGTACTACTTCAATTTCCATGCCACGCACCCTTCGGAAAATTCACTGGGCGAAAAAGCCATTGCCAACACCATGGTGATCGGCAAGTCCGGTACCGGTAAGACCGCGCTGATCAACTTCCTGCTCAGCCAGGTGCAGAAGTACGAGCCGTCGCCCACCATCTTCTTTTTCGACAAGGACCGCGGCGCGGAGATTTTCGTGCGCGCATGTGGCGGCAACTACCTGGCGCTGGCCAACGGCGAGGCCACCGGTTTCAACCCGTTCCAATGCGAGAACAACGAGAGCAATGTCCAGTTCCTGGCCGACCTGGTCAAGGTGCTGGCCGGCAAGCGCGAATACAGCGCCCGCGAGGAAGAGGACATCTTCCGCGGCGTCGAGAACATGCTCGATACACCGATGCACCTGCGCAGCATGACCAACTTCCAGAAGAGCCTGCCCAACATGGGCGATGATGGCCTGTATGCGCGCCTGCGCCGCTGGACCTCCGGCAACTCGCTGGGCTGGGTATTCGACAACCCGGTCGACACTGTCGACCTGAGCCGGGCCAACATCATCGGCTTCGACTACACCGATATCATCGACAACCCTGAAGTGCGGGTGCCGGTGATCAACTACCTGCTGCACCGCCTGGAATCGCTGATCGACGGGCGCCCGCTGATCTACGTGATGGATGAGTTCTGGAAGATCCTGGACGGCGAGGGCGGGCTGAAGGAGTTCGCCAAGAACAAGCAGAAGACCATCCGCAAGCAGAACGGGCTGGGCATCTTCGCCACCCAGAGCCCGGAAGACGCGCTCAAAAGCGACATCGCCGCCGCCCTGATCGAGCAGACCGCCACGCTGATCCTGCTGCCCAATCCCAACGCCAGTCGTTCGGACTATATCGACGGCCTGAAGCTGACCGAAGCCGAGTTCAAGGTGGTCACCGCGCTGGATGAGCGCTCGCGCTGCTTTCTGGTCAAGCAGGGCCACGCCGCCAGCGTGTGCCAGCTCAACCTGCGCGGCATGGACGACGTCCTCTCGGTTATCTCCGCTTCCACCGACAACATCGAAGTGATGCATCGGGTGCTGCAGGAAGCCGCCCTGCGCGAGGGTATAAGCCCGGCCGACCTTGCTCCAGAGGTCTGGTTGTCGCAGTTCTACGAACGCCGCAAAGGATCGGGCAAGCGAGCCGAGCGGGGCGCCACACGGGTGGTGGTGAGCGAATGAAAAGAATAGCGAGGTTGGGGCGTCAATCAGTACCACAGGAGCAAACCATGGATACCGTCGTGCGGCGGGCCAGCGCCCGCAAAATTCTCAATCCGTTGGCAAAGGTGCTGGGCGTTGCCTTGGCGCTATCGGTCGCCAATGCCGGCGCGGTTGGTCCGGTGCAGGAAACAGGACCTGCGCTCGCACAGCATTTCATCAACCAGTTGAATACCTACCGTGCCCAGATCCAGCAAGCTGCGCAATACCTGAAAGACAATACCCAATGGGCCACCGATTGGGCACAGACGCTCAAGGAGTACCAGGAGGCGCTGGTGACGGTGCAGGGAGTCATCAATTCGTTCGGGTTGCCAGATGCTGCGTCGCTGACGCCGGTCACTCCAAACTACCTGGTGGCTGAAACCTGTGGCGCCGGCGCAGATATGAAGGGCTTGCTGAGTTACGTCGTGTTCAATCCCGAGGGTGACTGGAAGAGCCAGCAGACCCAGATCTGCGTGAACATTCGCATGATGCAGAACCGCAAATACAACGAGTCCGTTGATTTCATGCTCACCACCGCACCGTCGTTCCTCGACAGTCTTGATCGGATTGCCAACCTGCGGTTTTCGAGCAATAGACGCGGCAACATGGACGCTGTTGCAAGCGATTCGCTGCGCACCGCCAACGAGATGAATGCAGTTGCCAAGAATTTCGAGACTCGCATCAAATCCTATGACGCCTATATCGAGGTCATGCAGGCCAACCAAAAGATAGTTGCGCAGAATGCACTGAAAGGCAGATCGTCGCTAGCCAGCGACCTGGTCAAGACTGTGGCGCTTAAAATGGCGCTCAGCATTGATTGAGCTTTTTCCAGTATGGCGGGGTTCGGCCGCTGCCAAGCAATGCGGCGCTTCCGGCAGGAACGGAATTAACAAGGGATTGTGGAAATGATCAGGTCGATTGCCAACTTTGATTTCCCGGGCGGGTTGCAGGATCTGCTGGGTCATGTGGCGCGTATCCAGTCCATCGGTGACTTCGTCTTCTTCAGAATTATTCTGGATTATCTGCGTGATCGGATCAGTGACTTCGGGATCGATCTGATGGGGCGCATGATGACCTGGGTCGGTGCCATGGCCTTGGTTCTCATGACCCTGTGGGTTTTGATCCAGGGTTATCGCATTGTTACCGGGCGTAGCCGCGACTCGATGATGGTGCTGGTTACCAACATGGCGCGTGCGGCGCTGATTGTGAGTGTCGCCACCAGTATGGCGATGTTCGGCAGTGGCCTGCAGAAGCTCCTCAACGACGATATGAAGGGCCTGATCACCCATGTGGTGACCGGCAAGGACGAGAACCCCGAGGACCAGATCGACAGGAGCTTGGCGTGGATGCAGGTGGCGCTCTCGAGTATTGACGGTATCAAGGTACTTGACGACTCCGGTCTTCAGGCGGACAAGACCCGTGCACTCTGGTTCATTGGCCTGGGTACAGGTGGCCCGGCAGTAACCGCCGGCTCGATGCTGCTGCTCTATGAAGTGGCGATGGCGTTGTTCATCGGCCTTGGCCCATTATTCATTCTGTGTCTTCTGTTTGACCAGACGAAACAACTATTCCAGCGATGGCTATTCTATGGCATCGGCACCATGTTCTCGATGGCGGTGCTGGCAGCGATTATTTCTATCGCGTTGGACATGGTCATACGCGTATCCGCCTCGTTCTGGACCACTGCTCTGGTAAATGAATATCTACTGGCAGGCGTCTCAAGCGATGGCATGACCAGTCAGGCGATGCAGCAGGGTGGTATGGGGTTGATTCTTACTACGTTGATTCTGACGGCGCCGCCGATGGCCGCCATGTTCTTCCAAGGC
>NZ_JAUJUJ010000261.1 GCF_030711595.1 Stenotrophomonas sp. YIM B06876 | reverse complement strand
CTCGATGTGGATGGTCGCGCCCTTGATGCCGGCGACGTCGCCCGGGGTCTCGTCGTCCACCGTGGTCTTGAAGCCCTTGCGCTCGGCGTAGCGCAGGTACTGGCGCAGCAGCATGCCGGCCCAGTCGCAGGCCTCGGTGCCACCGGCGCCGGCCTGGATGTCGAGGTAGCAGCTGAGCGGGTCGGCCTCGTTGCGGAACATGCGGCGAAACTCCAGCTCCTCGATCTCGGGCTGCAGCTTGGCGGCTTCCTGGGCGATGGCCATCAGATCGGCGTCGTTGCCTTCTTCCGCGCTCATCTCGAACAGCTCGGTGTTGTCGGCCAGCTCGCGCGTCAGGCGCTCGAGCGTGNCGGGCTGCAGCTTGGCGGCTTCCTGGGCGATGGCCATCAGATCGGCGTCGTTGCCTTCTTCCGCGCTCATCTCGAACAGCTCGGTGTTGTCGGCCAGCTCGCGCGTCAGGCGCTCGAGCGTGAGCACCACGCCGTCGAGCGCTTTCTTTTCCTTGCCCAGCTCCTGGGCCTTCTTCGGGTCGTTCCAGACCGCGGGGTCTTCGAGCGAGGCGTTTACCGTGCGCAGGCGTTCAAATTTGGCATCGTAGTCAAAGATACCCCCGTAACTCTTGCGTGCGCTCGGACAGGTCGATGAGGGTGTTGCCGATCTGGTTGATGTGTTCTGCGTCCATGGTGCTGTCCTGTGTGTTCGGTGGAATAAGCAGCGATTTTCTCATGGAGCGGCCAAAGCGCCCGGTAATGCCCCGCAGGCCTGCCGCCGCGCTGAAAAAATCAAGTTTGATAGCTGCTTGCGCAAGCTGAACAAGCGTTAGGGGCCGATTTGACCCAGATTCAACGGAGAAAGCCCTCGATCAGCGCAGCCACGGCCTGGGGCTGGTCGTGGTGCAGCATGTGGCCGGCGTCGTGCACTACGGCGGTGCGGCAGTCGGGCACGGATTGCAGGCGCTCGTGGTACTCGGCCAGCGAATACTTGCCCTTCCACCACTGGCCCAGGCTGTCGCTGTCGGCTTCGACGGCCAGCGTTGGCGCGCTGATGGCGCCGTAGAGGGCCAGCGCCTCGTCCACGCGGTACAGCTGCGCGCTGGTGATCTTGTGCGCCGGGTCGCCGAGGATCTCCCATCGGCCTTGCGCGTTCGGCCGCGCCCA
>NZ_JAUJUJ010000260.1 GCF_030711595.1 Stenotrophomonas sp. YIM B06876 | reverse complement strand
CAGCGCACGGCGATCGCGCGCGCGCTGGCCAACGACCCGAAGATCCTGCTGATGGACGAGCCCTTCGGCGCGCTCGACAACCAGACCCGCGTGCTCATGCAAGAGCTGCTGCTGGGAATCTGGGAGTCCGAGCGCAAGACCGTGCTGTTTGTCACCCACGACATCGACGAGGCCATCTTCATGGCCAACCGCGTGGCTGTGTTCAGCGCCCGGCCCGGTCGCATCAAGACCGAGCTGGCGGTGGACCTGCCGCACCCGCGCCACTACACCCTCAAGACCTCGCCCGAGTTCATGGACCTCAAGGCCCGGCTCACCGAGGAAATCCGCGCCGAGTCCCTGGCGGCGGCCGATCTGCACTGATGTCCCGCCGCGCCATGCATTCCGCCACCGCAACCCGCCAACGCAGCACCATGCCTGCGCCCACCGTGGCGCTNAAATCCGCGCCGAGTCCCTGGCGGCGGCCGATCTGCACTGATGTCCCGCCGCGCCATGCATTCCGCCACCGCAACCCGCCAACGCAGCACCATGCCTGCGCCCACCGTGGCGCTGTACCAGCAGGTCAAGGACTTCATTGCGCGCAAGATCCAGGACGGCTCCTGGCGCGCGGGCGACCGCCTGCCGTCGGAGCACGAGCTGGTGACGCAGTTCGGCATGTCGCGCATGACGGTGAACCGCGCGCTGCGCGAGCTGATGGAGCAGGGCCGCATCGTGCGCGTGGCCGGGGTCGGCAGCTTCGTCGCCGAAACCAAGCCCCAGTCCACGCTGCTGCAGATCGCCAACCTGGCCAGCGAGATCCGCCAGCGCGGGCACGACTACCGCTGCCAGGTGCTCACGGTGGAGCGCATCTCGGCCACGCTGGAAACGGCCGCGGCGCTGGAGCTGCGCACCGGCGAGTCGGTGTTCCACGCGGTCTGCGTGCACCTCGAAGACGGCGTGCCGGTGCAGCTCGAAGACCGCTTCGTGAACCCGCGCGTCGTGCCCAATTTTGCGCAGCAGGATTTCAGCGTGCAGCAGCCCTCCGAATTTCTGGTGCGCACCGTGCCGTTCGACCAGGTGGAGCATGTGGTCGACGCCGTGCTGCCCAGCACCGAGCAGGCCCGCCTGCTCGACATGGACGAGACCCAGCCCTGCCTGCTGCTCACGCGGCGCACCTGGAGCAGCG
>NZ_JAUJUJ010000259.1 GCF_030711595.1 Stenotrophomonas sp. YIM B06876 | reverse complement strand
CCATGGACGGCAAGTCGATTTACGAGCTGATGGAGGCCGAGGGCGTGACCTATGCCGCCGGCGTGCCCACCGTGTGGCAGATGCTGCTCTCCCACCTCAAGCCCGCGGGCCTGAAGTTCTCGACGCTCAAGCGCACGGTGATCGGCGGCTCGGCCTGCCCGCCGGCCATGATCACGGCCTTCCAGGACGACTATGGCGTGGAGGTGCTGCACGCCTGGGGCATGACCGAGATGAGCCCGCTGGGCACGCTGTGCACGCTCAAGAACAAGCACCTGGCCCTGCCCAAGGACCAGCAGATGAAGATCCTGCAAAAGCAGGGGCGCGCCATCTATGGCGTCGACATGAAGATCGTCGACGGCGACGGCAAGGAATTGCCCTGGGACGGCAAGACCTATGGCGACCTGCTGGTCCGCGGGCCGTGGATTCTCGATACCTACTACAAGGGCGCCAGCCCGCTGGTGGCCGACGCGCAGGGGCGCCAATGGTTTCCGACCGGCGACGTGGCCACCATCGACGCCGACGGTTTCATGCAGATCACCGACCGCAGCAAGGACGTGATCAAGTCCGGCGGCGAGTGGATCAGCTCGATCGACATCGAGAACATCGCCATGGGCCACCCGGCCATCGCCATGGCCGCCTGCATCGGCATGCCGCATCCCAAATGGGACGAGCGCCCCATCGTCGCGGTGACGAAGAAGCCGGGCGCGCAGGTCACGCGCGAGCAACTGCTCCAGTTCTACGAAGGCAAGACGGCCAAGTGGCAGATCCCGGACGATGTGGTGTTCGTCGATGCCATCCCGCTCGGGGCCACGGGCAAGATGCTCAAGGTCAAGCTGCGCGAGCAGCTCAAGGATTACAGGCTTCCCGGCTTGTAAGCCGGGCCGCGGCGGCGCTCGGGGGAGCGCTGCCGCAGAGTCGCCTAGGCGATAGGGTTAGGGGCAATCCCTGAGCGCTGCATGGGGGGCGGCAAGCTACCCTGCACCTGTTGATTCATAAGGAGACAAAAGATGAAATTTGCTATCAAGGCAGTAGCGGCATCCATCATCCTGGCGAGCGCCGGCGGGGCGTTTGCCCAAAAAGGCGAAACCGTCAAGATCGCCTGGCTGGATCCTCTCTCGGGCCTCATGGCCGCACTCGGCTCGAACCAGCTCAAGAGCTGGCAGTT
>NZ_JAUJUJ010000258.1 GCF_030711595.1 Stenotrophomonas sp. YIM B06876 | reverse complement strand
CAGGGTTGTAGGCAATGCCGCCGCCCGTGCCGCCGAGCGTGAAGCTGGGGCGGATCACCGTCGGGAAGCCCATTTCCTTTTGCACCGCCCAGGCCTCGTCCATGCTGTGGGCGATGCCCGAGCGCGCGGAGCCCAGACCGATCTTGGTCATGGCGTCCTTGAACTTCAGGCGGTCCTCGGCCTTGTCGATGGCCTCGGGCTTGGCGCCAATCAGCTCGACCTGGTATTTGTCGAGCACGCCGTTGTGCCACAGGTCGAGCGCGCAGTTCAGCGCGGTCTGGCCGCCCATGGTCGGCAGGATGGCGTCGGGCCGCTCCTTGGCGATGATCTTCTCGACCGTCTGCCAGGTGATGGGCTCGATGTAGGTGACGTCGGCCGTGGCCGGGTCGGTCATGATCGTGGCGGGGTTGCTGTTGATCAGGATGACCTTGTAGCCCTCTTCGCGCAACGCCTTGCAGGCCTGCACGCCGGAGTAGTCGAACTCGCAGGCCTGGCCGATGATGATGGGGCCGGCGCCGATGATCAGGACGCTTTTGATGTCTGTGCGCTTAGGCATTTTTGCTTTTCTCCATCAGGGCCGTGAAGCGGTCGAACAGGTAGGCGATGTCCAGCGGGCCGGGCGAAGCCTCGGGGTGGCCCTGGAAGCAGAACGCCGGGCGGTCGGTGTACTCGAAGCCCTGCAGCGTGCCGTCGAACAGGCTGATGTGCGTGGCGCGCAGATGGGCCGGCAGCGAGTCGAGCTCGACCGCGAAGCCGTGGTTCTGGCTGGTGATGCTGACGCGGCCGGTGGCCAGCTCTTTCACCGGGTGGTTGGCGCCGTGGTGGCTGTTGGCCATCTTGAAGGTCTTGGCGCCCGAGGCCAGCGCCATGATCTGGTGGCCCAGGCAGATGCCGAAGGTGGGCATGCCGCTGTCCACGATGCTGCGCACCGCTGCGATCGCGTAGTCGCAGGGCTCGGGGTCGCCCGGGCCGTTCGACAGGAACACACCGTCGGGCTGCAGGGCCAGCACCTCGGCCGCCGGCGTTTGCGCCGGCACCACGGTGACTTTGCAGCCGCGCTCGGCCAGCATGCGCAGGATGTTGAACTTGACGCCGAAGTCGTAGGCCACGACATGGAATTGGGGCGCGCTCAGCGTGCCGTAGCCCGTGCCGAGCTGCCACTCGGTC
>NZ_JAUJUJ010000063.1:5084-5790 GCF_030711595.1 Stenotrophomonas sp. YIM B06876 | reverse complement strand
GACCGAGCCCTTGGCCGGAATGCGCGGCATCACGCCGGCGTTAAAGAGCGCCAGCAGCGCATCGACCAGTTCGGGACGCACGCCCGAATGGCCGCGCGCCAAGCTCACCGCCTTGGTGGCCAGCACCAGGCGCACCACGGGCGCCGCCAGTGGCTCGCCGGTGCCCACGCTGTGCGAGAGCACCAGGTTGCGCTGCAGGTCGGCCAGGTGGTTGGCAGCGNCAGCAGCGCATCGACCAGTTCGGGACGCACGCCCGAATGGCCGCGCGCCAAGCTCACCGCCTTGGTGGCCAGCACCAGGCGCACCACGGGCGCCGCCAGTGGCTCGCCGGTGCCCACGCTGTGCGAGAGCACCAGGTTGCGCTGCAGGTCGGCCAGGTGGTTGGCAGCGATGCGCGTGCTGGCGAGCTTGCCAAAGCCGGTGTTGATGCCGTAGACCACTTCGTCGTTGTCCAGGATGCGCTGCACAACGGCCTGCGAACGGGCCATGGCGTTGCGCACCGAAGGGTCGAGCGCCAGGCGCACACCGCCGGCCTGGATGCGGCGCAGCAGGGCCAAGTCCACCTGGCCGGGGGTGAGCACCAGTTCGGTGGGGTGCGCGCCGGTATGGGCCTCAGCGTGGGGCAAGGGCGCGGCCGCCGAGACGGGGGCAGCATCAGGGTTCAGCAAAACGGAGGTGGACATAAGCAGCCTGTGCAGAAAAGGGT
>NZ_JAUJUJ010000063.1:0-4858 GCF_030711595.1 Stenotrophomonas sp. YIM B06876 | reverse complement strand
ATGGGGAATTGACAAGTGGTTTGCATGTCGTCGGGGATGAGAGGAATCCCTAGTAAGCAGCCGCGCCCCGGCCTCGGGCAGGGGTCGGCGGCGCGCGGTGAAAGGGCGCGCGACAGAGAGTGGGCGCAGTTTCCAAAGCCTCGGTGCGCTTGCTGTAGCCGCTTTGCGCGCACAGCAAAAGAGCCAGGCACTGGGGTAAACGCGCATGACATAGCAAAAAAGCCAGTGCTTTAATATGTATAGGCAAATAAGAGGTGCAGCCGCTTTGAGCTGTTTCCGGTGCCTACGGTGATGCCGCTTGTAGGCATGCCGGATCTGCAACACGCTCTGGAGACCCCATGACCAAACGTCCTTTTCTCAAGACCCTGGCCAGCGCAGCACTGGTGCTGGCCTGCGCCGGTGCGCACGCCCAGGATTCGCTGGCCCGCGTCAAGCAGGCCGGTGTGCTCAAAGTAGGCACCGAAACCGCATTTGCGCCGTTCGACTTCATCAAGGATGGTGCCCACGCCGGGCTGAACGTGGATCTGTTCAACGAAATCGCCAAGGAGATGGGCGTCAAGCTGGAGTGGGTGCTGTTGCCGTGGGAGGGCGTGTTGCCTGGGCTGGAGACGAGCAAGTTCGACATGGTCGCCGGCCCTGCCACCATTACCAAGGCGCGGCTGGAGCGCTACCGCTTCTCGGTGCCCGTGGCCGAGGCCACGGTGGCGTTCCTCAAGCGCAAGGGCGATGCCTCGGTCACGAAGCCGGCCGATCTGGGGGGCAAGACCGTGGGCGGTGCCAAGAGCTCTGCCCAACTGATACAGGCGAAGACGTTTGGCGACACCTTGCCCGGCAAGATCCAGACGCGCGACTACCCCGGCAACAACGAGGCCTATGCCGATCTGGCCGCGGGACGCATCTCCGCAGTGTCCAATTCCCTGCCCAACATCGCCTATGTGGCCAAGCAGCGGCCCGACACGTTCGAGGTGGTGCAGCCACCGTTTGGTGCCAAGAGCTATTTTGGCTATATCAGCCGCAAGGACGCCGATGCGGCCAAGCTGGCCGATGCGGTCGACGAGGCTCTCCTGAAGATGAAGCGCGACGGCCGCCTGGCCAGCCTGCAGAAGAAGTGGTTTGGCGAGAGCTTTGATACGCCCGACCAGGCGCCAGCGCCCAGCTTCTGAGTGCTTGCATTGCTGGGCGGACATGGGCCCGGCGCGCTGCGCCGGGGCCTTTCCGCCGTCTCCGTCGATTTTTTGAGAACAGAGGCCTGACCCATGTCTTTCAAATTGTTCCTGTTGCTGGTGCAGGCCTGCGGCTGGACCATCGTGATCAGTTCCATTTCCATCGTGCTGGGGCTGGCGCTGGGCACCGTGGTGTCGGCCACCATGCAATCCAGCCACCGTGCGCTGTCGCTGGCGGGGCGCACCTTTGTCAGCTTTTTCCGCGGCGCGCCTCTCTTGGTGCAGCTGCTGCTGATCTACAACCTGCTGCCCATGCTGGGGCTGAACGTGCCCAGCATGGTGGCCGCCATCGTGGGGCTGTCGCTGTGCACGGCGGCCTACCAGGCGGAAAACCTGCGCGGCGGCTTTGCCAGCGTGCCGCGCGGCCTGCTGGAGGCGGCCGACATGCTGGGAATGACGCCTTTTCAGCAGTTCTGGCGCATCCGAGCGCCGATTGCGCTGCGCATGACGCTGCCGGCCCTGACCAACGAGGCCATCATGATCTTGAAGGCCTCGTCGCTGGTCTCGGTGGTCGGCGTGATCGAGCTCACGCGCATGGCGCAGGACCTGTCTGCCAGCACCTTCAAGCCGCTGCCGCTGTTTGCTGCGGCGGCGCTGCTCTACCTGGTCATCAACAGTGCGGTGGCCTTGGCTGCCCGCCGCCTTGAAGGCTCGTTTCGTTGGGGAGTCAAGGCATGAATTTCGATATTGGCCTGATCGCTTCGCTCGGCCCCGAGTTGCTGCATGCGGGCGGCGTGACCTTCCTGATCTGGCTGGGCGGCGCTCTGGCGGCCATTGTGCTCGGCTTTGCCGTGGCCATCGGGCGACGCTATGGGCCTCCCGCGCTGGACGCGGCGCTGCGCGTCTATGTCGACCTGATCCGCGGCACACCGTTTCTGATCCAGCTGTTCTTGCTGTACTACGGCGGCCCCTTCATCGGCCTGGCTATGGACCCCGTGCCTGCGGGCCTGCTGGGCCTGGCGGTGTATGGCGCGGCGTATTTCAGCGAGATCTTCCGCGCCGGCTTCGAGGCCGTGCCACGCGGCCACATCGAGGCGGCCGAGTGCCTGGGGCTGAGCCGCGTGCAGATCGTCAAGCGCATCCTGCTGCCGGAGATGACCATGCTGGTGCTGCCGCCGGCGGTCAACATGGTGATCGTGCTGCTGAAGGAAACCGCCGTGCTGTCCATCATCACCGTGCCGGAGCTGACCTTCCAGGTGGGTTCCCTGGGTTCGGAGAAATACGCTTTTGTTGAAGCGATGTTTCTGCTGGCCTGCTTTTATTGGGCACTGGTCGAAGTGTGCGGCAGTCTGGGCCGCATGGCCGAAACCCGCCTTTCCCGATTCGGATTTACCAACCCATGACCAATACCCTCACCCACCGCTCCGCCTTTCCTGTCGTGACGCCAGGCGCCCAGAGTTCACACGCCGCTGATGCCCACCGGAGGACCGCCATGACCACGCATGCCATTTCAGTCAGGGGCGTGAGCAAAAGCTTTGGTCCCGTGGAAGTGCTGCACAACATCGACCTGGACATCGAGGCCGGCCAGGTGACCTGCCTGATCGGTCCCTCGGGCTCGGGCAAGAGCACGCTGCTGCGCTGCATGGCCTTTCTCGAAGAGACCACGGCCGGGTCCATTCTGATCAATGGCCAGCCGCTGGGCTTCGAGCAAGCTGCCGATGGCCAGCGCGTGCGCCTGAGCCCCGAGCGCATCCGCGAAGTGCGCTCCACCATCGGCATGTGCTTTCAGCAGTTCAATCTGTGGCCGCACATGACGGCGCTGGGCAACGTCAGCGAAGCGCTCAAGACCGTGCGCGGCATGGCCCGCGCCGAGGCCGAGGAGCGCGCCATGGCGCAGCTGAAAAAGGTCGGCCTCGAAGCCCGGGCCGACCACTACCCATCGCAGCTCTCGGGCGGGCAGCAGCAGCGCGTGGCGATTGCGCGGGCTCTGGCGCTTGAACCCCAGATCATGCTGTTCGACGAGCCCACGTCGTCGCTCGACCCCGAACTCACCGGCGAGGTGCTCAATGTGATGCGGGCGCTGGCCGAAGATGGCATGACCATGGTGGTGGTCTCGCACGAGATCGGCTTTGCCGCGTCGGTCGGCGCCAAGATCGCCTTTCTCGACCAGGGCCGGCTGCTGCTCGAAGGCAGTCCGCAGCAGGTGTTTGGCAAGCCGCGCCACCCGCGCCTGGACCAGTTCCTCGACACCTACCTGGACCGCGGAGCAGCTATGCTTGTTGGATGACCCTGAACGCCAAGCCCTCCCGACACGACGCGACCTCTGACGCGTCTCTCAAGATGCCGCCCAAAGCGGCCAAAGCCCGGGTCCAGACTTCAGCCAAGGCGGCGGTGCTGGCCGAAGCGCCGGCAGCAGGGTTGGTCGGCGGGTCGCTGCACCAGCGCATTCTCAACGACATTGAGCAGCGCATCCTGAGCGGCGAATGGCCGCCCGGGCACCGTATTCCGTCCGAGCACGAGCTGACCGACATCTACCAGTGTTCGCGCATGACCGTCAACAAGGTGCTGACGCAGCTGGCGCGCGCCAGCATGGTCGAGCGGCGGCGCAAGGCGGGAAGCTTTGTGATGCGCTCGCATTCGCGCTCGGCAGTGCTCGAAATCCACGACATCCGTGCCGAAGTGCTGGCGCTGGGCCAGCCTTACCGCTACGGGCTGCTGGACCTGAAAAGGCGGCGCAGCCTGCGGGCCGACATGGATGCGCTGGAACTGGACAAGGCCGGTCCAGTGCTGGAGCTGCGCAGTCTGCACTACGCAGGCAACCAGCCGTTCTGCCTCGAATACCGGCTGATCAACCTGGCTGCCGTCCCGCAGGCCGCCGGCGAATCCTTCAAGGACGAGCCACCGGGTGCTTGGCTGGTCAGCCATGTGCCCTGGACCTCGGCGGAGCACCGCATCCGCGCCGGCGCTTCCGACGCCGACATGGCGGCGCTGCTCCAGGTGGCGCCCTGCTCGCCGTGCCTGATCATCCAGCGCCGCACGTGGACGGGAGAGAATCCGGTGACGTATGTGCGGCTGGCCTATCCGGGCGAAGAGCACGAACTGGTCGCACACTTCTCGCCCACCAAGGAGGGCAAGGCGGGTAGCGGCGGCGGCAGCGCCGTGTAACCGCATCCGGAGCTGAAAGGCAGGTGTGGCATTGCGCCTTGCCGGCGGAAGGCTCTATTCGCTGGTGAGGCGATGCATAGGACCGGCCTGGAGCCGGCTCAGCGGAATATCCCCGCAGGAAAGTCCGGCCTGCCGCCGACCAGCGGCCATCACCCATTGCTGGAACTCGCGGCCAAAGGGCTTGTTCAGCGCAGCCCGGTCCCAGGCCAGGAAGTAGGGCTGGGGCAGTTGCAGGCGGTGGTCGAACGGCAGGACCAGGCGCCGTTCCGCGAGGTCGCCGGTGATCATCGCGATTGGTGCCAGCACCAGGCCGCGGCCGGCCAGCGCGGCATCGATGGCGGCGCTGGAGAGGGAAAAGGTCAGGGAGCTGTCGACCGCACCGCCGCCGTCCATGCCTGCGCTGCGCGCCCAGTCGGCCCAGTTGGGCGGGGGCCGGTGCACGCGTTCCCAGTCGATGCCGATCAGCGGCAGGTCCAGCAGTTGGGCCGGCGTGCGCACGGTGTGCGACGCCAGCAAATCCGGCGCACACG
>NZ_JAUJUJ010000257.1 GCF_030711595.1 Stenotrophomonas sp. YIM B06876 | reverse complement strand
TGCGCAGGATCAGGCGCGCGTCAAACGGCGTCGGGATCAGGTAGTCGGGGCCGAAGCTCAGGTCCTTGCCGGCGTAGGCGGCGGCCACCTCGTCGCTCGGCTCGGCCTTGGCCAGGTCGGCGATCTGGCGCACGCAGGCCAGCTTCATGGCCTCGGTGATCTTGCTGGCGCCGCAGTCGAGCGCGCCGCGGAAGATGTACGGGAAGCACAGGACGTTGTTGACCTGGTTGGGGTAGTCGGAGCGGCCGGTGGCGATGATGCAGTCGGGGCGCGCCGCCTTGGCCAGCTCGGGGCGGATCTCGGGCTCGGGGTTGGCCAGCGCCAGGATGATGGGCTTGTCGGCCATGGTCTTGACCATGTCCACCGTCAGCACGCCGGGCGCCGAGCAGCCGAGGAACACGTCGGCACCACGCACCGCGTCGGCCAGCGTGCGCGCTGCGGTGTTTTGCGCGTAGAGCGCCTTGGACGCGTCGTAGCCGCCGGGGCGGCCTTCGTAGACCACGCCCTTGGAGTCGCACATGAAGATGTGCTCGCGCTTGACGCCCAGGCCCACCATCACGCCCACGCAGGCGATGGCGGCCGCGCCGGCGCCCGACACGGCGACCTTCACGTCGCCGATCTGCTTGCCGACCAGTTCGAGCCCGTTGAGCAGGGCGGCCGACGAGATGATGGCGGTGCCGTGCTGGTCGTCATGGAACACCGGGATGTTCATGCGCTTGGAGAGCTCCTGCTCGATGTAGAAGCACTCGGGCGCCTTGATGTCTTCGAGGTTGATGCCGCCCAGCGTCGGCTCGAGCGCGGCGATGATCTCGATCAGCTTGTCGGGGTCGTTCTCGGCCAGCTCGATGTCGAACACGTCGACGCCGGCGAACTTCTTGAACAGGCAGCCCTTGCCCTCCATCACCGGCTTGGCTGCCAGCGGGCCGATGTTGCCCAGGCCGAGCACGGCCGTGCCGTTGGTGACCACGCCGACCAGGTTGCCGCGCGCCGTGTATTCATGGGCCAGCGCCGGGTTGGCCTCGATGTCCAGGCAGGGGTAGGCCACGCCGGGCGAGTAGGCCAGCGACAGGTCGCGCTGGTTCGACAGCGGCTTGGTCGGCGTGACCGAAATCTTGCCCTTGTTGGGGCTGCGGTGGTATTCGAGCGCGGCTTCGCGCAGGGCCTGTTC
>NZ_JAUJUJ010000256.1 GCF_030711595.1 Stenotrophomonas sp. YIM B06876 | reverse complement strand
GCGGTAGAGTTTGACCGCTGTTGAAGCGGCCAGACCGGTCCGTGCAGCCTGGTAACGGCTGGGGCATAGAAGCCCGTCACTGAGTACATCGCGCACGGTAGCCGTGCTGGTCTTCCTGAAGCCCGAACGGTTACGCGCGCCGGCTTGTCCGAGAGCGCATTCACAAGCAAGGGATCTGAAGACCATGTCTGTTACCTCAGTGGTGGTGGGCATCGACGTGGCCAAGGCACACGTGGATGTCTCGGTGCTGGGCTGCCCGAGCTCGATTGCTCAGCGTTTTGACAACGAGGCCGAGGCGCACTCGGCGCTGGCGGCAGCATTGAAGCCGCTGGATGTGGCGCTGGTGGTGATGGAAGCCACCGGTGGCTACGAGGCGGCGCTGGCCTGCGCGCTGCAGGCTGCGGGCCTGCCCGTGGCGGTGGTCAACCCGCGCCAGGCGCGCGACTTCGCCAAGTCCATGGGGCGCCTGGCCAAGACCGACCGCATCGACGCGCGCATGTTGGCCGAGTTCGCCGGCGTGCTCGTGCGTCGCGACGATCTGGCCAGCTTCATCCGTCCTCTGGCCGATGCGCAGCAGCAGGCGCTGGCCGCGATGGTCACGCGCAGGCGCCAGCTCGTGACGATGATGCTCTCGGAGCGACAACGATTGCAGTTGGCCATTGCCATCGTGCGTCCGAGCATCGAGGCCATGATCGAGGCGATCGGCCAGCAGCTCGACGACGTGGAGGCCCAGATGGTGGGTCACGTCCAAGCGCACTACGCCGAGTTGAACAAGTTGCTGCGCTCGGCCGCCGGCATTGGCCCGGTGGCCAGTGCCACCTTGATCGCCGAGTTGCCCGAACTCGGCAGGCTCAACCGCCGCGAGATCGCAGCCCTGGTGGGCGTGGCCCCCATGGCCAACGACTCCGGCAACTCCAAGGGACGACGGCGCGTGCAGGGCGGGCGTTTCGAGATACGCCGCGTGCTCTACATGGCCACGCTCACCGCCGCACGCCACAACCCCGCCATCAAGGCCTTCTACGACCGGCTGCTGGCCGCGGGCAAGTTGCCCAAGGTCGCACTGGTGGCCTGCATGCGCAAGCTCCTGACCACGCTCAACGCCATGGTCAGAACCAACAAACCCTGGGACAAATCGCTTCACGGCGCTTGACTTCAAAGACGGTTACTCAGT
>NZ_JAUJUJ010000255.1 GCF_030711595.1 Stenotrophomonas sp. YIM B06876 | reverse complement strand
GATCATGCGGTCGAGGAAGGACTCGCCCGGGTTGACCGTGATGCGCACCACCAGCCAGTCCGACAGCACGCGCGTGCCGCCGGTGACCGACGAGAAGTCGCCGCCCGACTCGCGGATCACCGGGGCCGACTCGCCCGTGATGGCGCTCTCGTCCACCGAGGCCACGCCTTCTATGACCTCGCCGTCGAGCGGAATGGTGCCCATGTCGCCGACCTCGACCAGCACCACGTCGCCCTTGCGCAGGTCGCTCGACTGCAGCGGGTGCCATTGCGCGCCGTGGTGCGGCTCGTGCAGCTTCTTCGCCCAGGTATGGCTCTTGAGGCCGCGCAGCGACGCCGCCTGGGCCTTGGAGCGCCCCTCGGCCAGCGCCTCGGCAAAATTGGCGAACAGCACCGTGAACCACAGCCACAGCGCAATCGCCAGGATGAAGCCCGGCCCCTCGGCGCCGGCCACGGCCGCGTTGCCCAGGCTCATCGCCCACAGCACGCTGGTCAGAATGCTGCCGACATAGACCACGAACATCACCGGGTTGCGCCACTGCACGCGCGGGTCGAGCTTGGCGAAGGCCTGCGCCAGCGAGGGCTTGATCAGCGCCGGGTCGAGAAACGAAAGTTTGTTGTTATACGCAGTCATGTGATGGACTCCCTTAGGCTTTCCAAAGCACCAGGTGCTCGACGATGGGCCCCAGGGCCAGGCTGGGCACATGGTTGAGCAGGCCCACCAGCAGCACCGTGCCGATCAGCAGCGCGATGAACAGCGGCCCGTGCGTGGGCAGGGTGCCGGCGCCCGTGGGAATGCGTTTTTTCGCGGCCAGGCTGCCGGCCATGGCCAGCACCGGCACGATCACGCCGAAGCGCCCCAGCCACATGGCGATGCCCAGCAGCGTGTTGTAGAACGGCGTGTTGGCCGACAGGCCGGCGAAGGCGCTGCCGTTGTTGTTGGCGGCCGAGGTCAGCGCGTACAGGATTTCAGAGAAGCCGTGCGCGCCCGGATTGGCCACGCCCGCGCGCCCGGCTTCGGCCAGCACGGCAACGGCCACGCCCACCAGCACCGTGATCGGGGTGATAAGGATGGCGATGGACGTCATCTTCATCTCGTAGCTTTCGATCTTCTTGCCCAGGTACTCGGGCGTGCGGCCAATCATCAGCCCGGCGATGAACACCGCCAGCATG
>NZ_JAUJUJ010000254.1 GCF_030711595.1 Stenotrophomonas sp. YIM B06876 | reverse complement strand
TCGATCACGCGGTAGCCCACGTCGAGGGCGTTTTGCACCGAGTCGATCACGGTCTGGCCCTGCAGGCGAAAGGTGCCGAGGCCGAAGGCGGGAATGGGGGAGGTCGAATGCATGCTGGCGTCCTGGTGGAGGGGTGAAAAAGTTCAGCGGAAGGCGGGCAGCGGAGCGTTGCCGCTTGTGGGAAGGCCGCTTTGGCGGTCGAGCCGGCCGCTCCAGTGCGTCAGCGCCAGCGCCACCAGCACCACCACGGCGCCTATCCACGGCGTGTGCATGAGGCCCAGGTGCGCCACGATCAGGCCACCGGCCCAGGCCGCGCCGGCNCGTTGCCGCTTGTGGGAAGGCCGCTTTGGCGGTCGAGCCGGCCGCTCCAGTGCGTCAGCGCCAGCGCCACCAGCACCACCACGGCGCCTATCCACGGCGTGTGCATGAGGCCCAGGTGCGCCACGATCAGGCCACCGGCCCAGGCCGCGCCGGCGATGCCGAGGTTGAAGGCCGCGATGTTCAGGCCCGAGGCCACGTCCACCGCCTGCGGCGCAAAGCGCTCGGCCTGCTTGACCACATAGACCTGCAGGCCGGGCACGTTGCCGAACGCCACCGCGCCCCACAGCAGCACCGTCGCCAAAGCCAGCCAGGGGTAGGGCGCCGTGAACTGCAGCAGCAAGAGCACGGCGGCGAGCAGCGCAAAAATGATTTTCAGCGCCGGAATGGGGCCCAGGCGGTCGGCCAGCTTGCCGCCCCAGATGTTGCCCACGGCCACCGACAAGCCGTATACCAGCATCACCCAGCCCACGGCGCCGGCGCGCAAGCCCGACACCTCGGTGAGCAGCGGCGCGAGAAAGGTGAACGGAATGAAGGTGCCGCCGTAGCCGATCGCCGTCTTGGCGTAGACCAGCAGCAGGCGCGGCTCGGCCAGCACCCTGGCCTGCTGCAGCAGCGAGGCGGGGGCCTGGTGGGCGATGTGGCGCGGCACGAAGACCGCGCTGCCGATGAAGGCCAGCACGCCCAGTGCCGACACGGCCAGGAAGGTCTCGCGCCAGCCCAAGTGCTGGCCGATGAAGGTGCCCAGCGGCACGCCGGTCACCAGCGCCACGGTGAGGCCGGTGAACATGACCGCAATGGCGCTGGCGGCCTTGTCGCGCGGCACCAGGCCGGTGGCGATGGTCGAGCCGATCGA
>NZ_JAUJUJ010000253.1 GCF_030711595.1 Stenotrophomonas sp. YIM B06876 | reverse complement strand
GGAAGCTCTGAACAATCAGCTCAGGCGCATGGATTTCCGCGTTTGAGTTGATCTCACAAACCGCACGCTCGAAAAGCAGTAACTTCCCGGTCCCTCTTTGCGCTGCAGGACGGCATGCGCCGTCCTGCAGACACTATTACCCTGCCTGCGGCAGCAATTGCCGCCGCGCCATCCACAGGTTGGACAGCGCGAACAGCGTCAGCATCTGCGCCGCGTTCTTGGCCAGACCGCGATAGCGCACCTTGGTGTAACCAAACTGGCGTTTCACCACCCGGAACGGGTGTTCGACCTTGGCACGGACACCGGCTTTGAATTTCTCCCAACGTCGTGCGTGCTTCTGGTCGCGCTTGCTCTTGATTGCGCGCAGCCTGGAGGGCTTCTCGGCAATGAAGAACGTCGCTCTGGTGTCCTGCAGTTCTTCGCGATTCTCCGCGCCGGTGTAACCGCTGTCGCCGTAGACCTCTTTTTCGTGGCCATGCAGCAGGTGCTGCAGCTGGGTCACATCGCCGACGTTGGCCGCGGTGCAATGCACGTGATGGACTAGGCCGGAATGCTCATCCACACCGATATGCGCCTTCATCCCGAAGTACCACTGATTTCCCTTTTTCGTCTGATGCATTTCCGGATCACGCTTGCCGTCGCCATTCTTCGTCGACGACGGTGCATTGATGATCGTCGCATCGACGATGGTGCCGGCGCGCAGGCTCAAGCCTTTACGGGCAAGGTGCGTGTTGACCTGATTGAACAAGGCCGCCGCCAATTGCTGCTTCTCGAGGAGACGACGGAAGTTGAGGATGGTCGTCTCATCCGGAATCTCTTCCAGCCCGCCAAGGCGTGCGAACTGGCGCATCAGCGGCGTATCGCACAGCGCTTCCTCCATCGCCGGATCGCTCAACGCATACCACTGCTGCAGCAGGTGGATGCGCAGCATGGTCTCAAGCCGGTACGGCTGCCGACCCGGGCCGCCCGACTTCGGGTAGTGCGGCGCGACCAACGCCAGCAGCCCCTTCCACGGCACCACCTGCTCCATCTCGGACAGGAACATCTCGCGCCGGGTGCGCTTGCGCCGGCCTTGCTGCTCGGCGTCACCGAAGGTCAATTGCATGGGAAATCAGGCCCTCAAATCGTGGACACCAGTGTGGCAGTTCCAGAGGCAGTTGTTCAGACCTTCCCTA
>NZ_JAUJUJ010000252.1 GCF_030711595.1 Stenotrophomonas sp. YIM B06876 | reverse complement strand
GACTACCAGGGTATCTAATCCTGTTTGCTCCCCACGCTTTCGTGCATGAGCGTCAGTGCAGGCCCAGGGGATTGCCTTCGCCATCGGTGTTCCTCCGCATATCTACGCATTTCACTGCTACACGCGGAATTCCATCCCCCTCTGCCGCACTCCAGCTATACAGTCACTAATGCAGTTCCCAGGTTGAGCCCGGGGATTTCACATCTGTCTTATATAACCGCCTGCGCACGCTTTACGCCCAGTAATTCCGATTAACGCTTGCACCCTACGTATTACCGCGGCTGCTGGCACGTAGTTAGCCGGTGCTTATTCTTACGGTACCGTCATGGGCCCTCTTTATTAGAGAAGACCTTTTCGTTCCGTACAAAAGCAGTTTACAACCCGAAGGCCTTCATCCTGCACGCGGCATGGCTGGATCAGGCTTTCGCCCATTGTCCAAAATTCCCCACTGCTGCCTCCCGTAGGAGTCTGGGCCGTGTCTCAGTCCCAGTGTGGCTGGTCGTCCTCTCAGACCAGCTACAGATCGTCGGCTTGGTAAGCTTTTATCCCACCAACTACCTAATCTGCCATCGGCCGCTCCGTCCGCGCAAGGCCTTGCGGTCCCCTGCTTTCATCCGTAGATCGTATGCGGTATTAGCACAGCTTTCGCTGCGTTATCCCCCACGATCGGGCACGTTCCGATGTATTACTCACCCGTTCGCCACTCGTCAGCATCCGAAGACCTGTTACCGTTCGACTTGCATGTGTAAGGCATGCCGCCAGCGTTCAATCTGAGCCAGGATCAAACTCTACAGTTCGATCTTGTGTTTTTTGCCCCTTTCGAGGCCACTCATTAAAATCAAGAATTGAAGTGAACTTCACTTCTTTACTCTCATGAGCGTTTAAAGTCTTGCGACTTAGTTCCAAAGAACTTGGCAATCGCCTTCAAACGCCCACGCTTATCGGCTGTATATTTTTAAGGTTCCTGGCACAAGAGTCAGACCGAGGTCTTTCTTTTCTACCGACTTAGCTGCGATCAGCTGAGCCTTGAATTCTAACAGGATTTTTTATTTCCTGTCAATTCGAAGGGCTATTAAGAACTCTTCGAATCTCGCTTTCCGTCGCGCCGCCTAGCAGCACTTCCTTCCAGCGAAGCCTTGAATTATAGACCGGGTTTTTACCGACTTTCTTCAAAACT
>NZ_JAUJUJ010000062.1 GCF_030711595.1 Stenotrophomonas sp. YIM B06876 | reverse complement strand
CGCGGGCGGCAGCGTCGCGCTGGCGCGGGTGGCTGCGCAGGACCGCCACGTGCCCGGCGAAGAACTGGCGCCGGGACTGTTCCTGATCGAAGCGTTCCTGCCGCAGCCCATTCCCGCCGCGCCGCTGTCGCTGGCCTTCAGCAAGCGTCCACTGGAAACGGTGGCGCCGCGCGACCTGCTGTTCTTCGATACCGAAACCACCGGCCTGGCCGGTGGCACCGGCACCCGCGCCTTCATGATCGGCGCCGCCGACTGGCATACGCACCGCGATCGCGGTGATGGCCTGCGCATCCGCCAGCTGCTGATCACCACCCTGGCGGCCGAGAGCGCGATGCTGGAGGTGTTCAGCGGTTGGCTGTCGCCGGCCACGGTGCTGTCCAGCTACAACGGCCGCTGCTACGACGCGCCACTGTTGAAGACCCGCTACCGCCTGGCCCGCCGCCGCGATCCGTTGTCCGCACTGGACCATGTCGATCTGCTGTTTCCGACCCGCCGTCGTTATCGCGGGGTATGGGAAAACTGCCGCCTGGCGACGATCGAACGCCAGCTGCTGCAGATCGTGCGCGAAGACGACCTGCCCGGCTCGGAAGCCCCGGCGGCCTGGCTGGATTACCTGCGTGGCGGCAGCGCGCGCAACCTGCGCCGCGTGGCCGAGCACAACCACCAGGACGTGGTGACGCTGGCCCAGCTGTTCCAGCGGCTGGTGGCGGAACAACGCAACGACGAGCTGCGATTGGAACTGGAAGCGCTGGTTCCATCGCACGAAACCGCATGAGACCCGGACGGGGCGGCCGGTCGCAGGCTCCTGCCCCCTGCGGCGCAGGCCAGCCGCGGACGCTTACATCGAGTAACGCGGGCCGTGCGGCTCCTGTTGCCGCACGTGCTGCTGCTCTTCCTGCCGGGCTTGCGCGTGGCCGTGGGCCGCAGCGCGTTCGAATGACTGCTCCACCGGCGTGGTGATCGCCTCTGCAGACGGCACCTGCACGCGCAGATGCGCCGGATCATTCAACGCGCCCTGCACTATGAACAGGTTGGAGCCACGGGCATTGGTTGCAGCACCCGTGCTCATCAGCCCATGGTCGGCACGGATGATTCCGCCCGTTTTCGCCTCGGCAAACAGGCGGGCACTGGCGCGATCCGTCGCCTCGTCCGGCACCCGCCCAAGGCTGGCATCCACACGCTGCATGCCTGCATGGAAGCGATATGCGGTGATCTGTGCCAGCGTTCCACCGAGGGAGTGGCCAACCACTGAAAGTGACAGTGGCCCACAGGCTTCCGCGTTTTCCTTTGCATATTCCAACGCGAACTCCGTTGCCTTCATCGCTGCGTTGACCTGGCTATTCCCCCCCGAAAAAAACCATTCCACCGTCAGCGCCAAAACCATCCTTGAACAACTGCTTGTCGAACTCGGTACCGCGATGGGCCAGGATCAACTCACCGTTGTCCAGGCTTTGATACAGAATTCCCTGATAGCCGGACTCATCATCAAAAGCGCGTGACAACCTTGATCTTCTGTCCATCGAGCGCGAACCATTCGTTTTCTTGGCGCGGCCTCTCAGCCTCATACACATCTACGGCCAACCCGGCATTGATGGTCGTGTCCATGTCCGGTCAATCCCGCTTCTGGGCAATCAGCTCGATACCGAAGAGATCTTTTTCATCCACTCTGGCGCGCATCGGCGTGCCCTCGCGGAATGAAGGAACAGACGCGCCGCCGTAAGTCCCTGCGGGATACTGGCGCTTCAGGAATCCCGAGTGCGTGGGAGCCTGCTTCTGGATTTGATCCAGCGACAGGTATTCGACAAATGCACTTTCGGTAGCCGCTCCTGTTGGCCTCAACTCGACCCGTGCCGCCACAAGTCCCACATGGCAGTTCCCCAGACCGAAGTAATCATGGTCCTCGAACAGGTCGGTGTAGATCACGCCGCGCCAGGTACTGGCATCGACCTGCTGCAGTTCGAACGGTACGTTTTCCTTGAGCCGCATGCGCGTGCCGGCCATGCCACCGAGATCCGGCAGGCAGGGATCGGCCAAACGGGTCTCGTACTGCATGAAGCCTTTGATCGATGCGAACGGGCCGGGCGCATCCTTCAGTTTCACCGTGAGTTCGTACGCGGTGGGATGGGGGTTGCGCTTGAGTTCGGGCTGCGGTGGCGCCCGGTGCTTTACATCCGCGTAGGGATTGGATGCGATCGGGTCGGACATCGAACGGGCTCCACAGGCAGTGCCGGAACTGGCCAGGAGAAGTGCCGCGACGGTCAGACAAATCGGCTTCATCGGTCCTCCTTGGCACGTATGAGGATTCGATTTTGCCCAAAGCTGCCAACCCCTGCTTTGCCCGCAGCGCACACTTTGATGCACCGATCGCGAAGAATGGTCATTCACCAGGCTCGGGATCGAGCGGCTCACTTGCGGCCGGGGCAACTGCAACCCGGCCGGAACAAATCACTCTGCCACCGGCGTGCTTTTCATCCGCCACATACAGCCGCCGCGGCAGGCTGACGGCCTGACATATCCCTACTCCCGGAGAGGCCCATGTACCGCCAGCTTGCTCTTGTCGCCGCTGTTCTGGGCATGTCTGCGTGCAGCACCGCGCGCGTTGCCGACGTGCAACCGATTGATGGCGTGATTTCGGGCCAGTGCCATGTCGACAAGGTGCGCGGCGCCGTGGGCCTGGCCGCGTCGCCGGGCACGGTCGAGCGGGCGCGGGTGGACAGCGACAGCCTGCAGGTGAATGTGGTGCGCGGGAGGCAACCCGAAAGCGGCGCCACTTCCAGCGGCATCGTCGATGCCACCCAGGGCGCGCCGGCCGATGGTGGGCCGCACCTGACCATCGAGATCGGCCCCACCAACAACATCACCGCGCTCTATTGCGGCTGAGCCTGCGCGCCGCGGCGGTGGCAGGCGCGCAGCAGCTGCAGGGTCGCCCGCTCCCATTGGCGTGGCCCACGCGGCTGTTCAAATGCCGTCAGCCGCCCCTCGCGCCAGGCGGAAAAAGCGCACGGGTCGATATAGGATTTGCGACACACCGCCGGCGTGTTACCGAGCATGGCGGCCACCGCGGCAATCACCTGGTTCTGCAATGACGCCATCTCGTACTCGCTGCCGCCAGGCGGAAGCGGCAGCTGCGCCATTTCGCGCAGCGCCACCAGCGTCGCGCCCCAGGTGCGGAAATCCTTGGCGCTGAAGGTATTACCCATCGCCTGGCGCAGATAGTCGTTCACCGCACCGGAGTCCACCGGCTGCACCGCATCGGCGGCATCGCGATACTGGAACAGCAGCTGCCCGGGTAATTGCTGGCAGCGCCGCACCAGTTTCACCAGTCGCCGGTCGTCAATCACCGCGCTCTGCTCTTTTCCGGATTTGCCCCGGAATTTCACCTGCGCCCGGCCATCCTTCAGCCATTCAAGATGGCGTGCGCGCAACGTGGTCAGACCATAGGAGCGGTTGCTGCGGACATAGGCGTCATTGCCCACGCGCAGCAGCGTATTGCCCAGCAGCGCCACCACCATCGCCAGCACCTTGTCACGCGGCAAGCCGCTCAGCGCCAGATCCGCGCGCACCTTGCGACGCAACTGCGGCAGCGCCGCGCCAAAGGCGATGATGCGATCGAACTTGCCGGTATTGCGCAGCTGCGACCAGTGGGCGTGGTAGCGGTACTGTTTGCGGCCACGCGCGTCGCGGCCGGTGGCCTGCAGATGACCGTCGGCATCGGCGCAGATCCATACGCTGGCATAGGCCGGCGGGATCGCCAGCGCACGGATCCGGGCCAGGGTGGCGGGATCGCGGACCGGTTGGCCATCGGCGTCCAGATAGCGGAAGCCGCGGCCGGCACGTCGGCGCTGGATTCCGGGCTGGGCGTCGCTTACATAGCGCAATCCGGCCTGGCGCGCGGCACGTGAGGGATCATCGCTGCGGGAAACCGATCCGTTGACCACGCGTGCCCCCCCGAAATGGACGTTGCCGGGATTGTGAACACTGGCGATGCGGCATCCTGTCAACGCTGCGGCAAGCGCGGTGGGCAGACGATATGCTTGCCCGGTCTTCCTATTTTTCTGGAGCTTGCATGCGATTCCCGTCGACGTTTGCCCCCTTGCCGCGCATGGCTTTGCTGGCAGCCGCTGTCTCTTCCATGCTGGCGCTGAGCGCCTGCAGCGGCCCGACGCCGGAAGAACAGGACGAGGCGCTCGTCCAATCCAAACAGGCCGCAGCGGCGGCCGCTGCGCCTGCCGCGGAATCGGCGGTGGCCGCCCCGCCGGTGGGCAGCTGTGACGCCAGCCAGGTGCAGGGACTGGTCGGCCAACCGTTCAACGATGGCCTGCTGGATCAGGCCAAACAGGACGCCGATGCCCACGAGGTGCGCGTGCTCAAGCCCGGCCAACCGGTCACGATGGAATTCATCGGCGAGCGGCTGAACATCGAAGTCGACGAAAAAGGGCTGATCAGTGACGTCCGCTGCGGCTGAATAGAGGCGCGTAGCGCCTTGTGCCGCAATGCGCCGGTTGCCCATGCGACCACGCGTTGCGGCGCCGCAACATCCGTGTTTTATCCGAACCCTCCACCGGCCTTGACGAGCGTTCCAGGGAGTGCGCGCGGACGAGTGTCGCCGCTCACCTGACACCGATGGTCGTCCGAACTCCGCAAGACGAGCGCGCCGCCTGCGGTTTCGGCAGGGTCGCCAGGCTCGACGACCAGCCCTCGCAGCGTCCGGTGGATGCCACCATCACCACACTGTCGCGCTGGCCGCTGGGGCATCCGCTCCGCCTGCTCGCCGCGAACAAAGCAAGGTATGCCATCCAACCTTCCCTCTCCCTGCCGGAGAAGGTGCCCGAAGGGCGGATGAGGGAAGCTTTGTTTATGCCGTGCCAACCTCCCTTCTCCCTTTCGGAGAAGGTGCCCGAAGGGCGGATGAGGGAAGCTTCTTTACTGCTGCCAGCAGCGTATTAGCCGCTCACATCGATCAACGCATCAACACGCGCAATACCCACGGTCTACACTCGGATAACCCAAGCGGAGAAAAGGAAAACAATGCGCATAGGTCTGGCCGCCAATCGTCTGCATCATCAGGATCCCGATGCCGCGCTGTTCCGCTGGCTGCGCGCCAGTGAGCAGGGCATCCGCCAATTAGAAGTGGAACTGCATGTCGTCGGGCGCACCTTTGATGCCATCGCGGCCAGCGCCCAGCTCAACGACTACGCCCCGCTCAAGCGCTATCCCTACGGCCGCGAAGGCGGGCTGATGAAACTGGTGGCCGAAGTCGTCGGCATGGACAGCGGCGAGCGCACACTCGATGGCGCGATCTATCTGATCGACCCGGTCGATCCGTCCTCGATCTTCCCCGAAGCCAGCGCGCTCAAGCGCCAGTGCGTGATTCATGGCAAACCCTTTATCTCCACCGTAGCTTCGGCTCGCGACTGGATCGAAATCGAACGCCTGCATGCCGGCCTCGCTCCTGATCCCGGCGCTGATGGCTTGTTCGCATTCCGGGCACAAACCTTGGCCCTGATCGCCCACGATGCACGCAAGCCGCAGATGCTGGCCTTCGCCGCCGAGCACTTCGAGCTGCTGTCACGTTTTGGCGAACGCATCGGCACCGGCACCACCGGTCAGCACTTGAACGAAATGGCATGGAGTCGCGGCTGGCCCCGTGACCAGCCATGGATCCAGCGCTTCCAGAGCGGACCGCTGGGCGGGGATGCACAGATTGCCGACCGTGTCCTGGACGGCCGTTGCCATCGCGCGATCTTCTTCGAAGACCCGCACGTGGCCCGCCAGCACGAAGCCGATATCCAGTTGCTGGAGCGTGCTGTCACCACCGTGACCGACACCGCCGTATGCATCACCTCGCCGAATGTCGCTGCCCGCTGGGCAGCGGCGGCGGGGTTGCGTGATCAGCGCTGCTGATCCACCCGCTACAACGCCACAACGCACAAAGCCCGGCCAATGCCGGGCTTTTTATTAAACACAGTGATGACGCAGCTGGAGCGCCAGGGTTTACCGGCGCTTTATTCCGGACAAAAGCAAAACCCCGCAGTGTTTTCTGCGGGGTTTTGGGTATAAA
>NZ_JAUJUJ010000251.1 GCF_030711595.1 Stenotrophomonas sp. YIM B06876 | reverse complement strand
ATGTCTACTGTGGGGACTCATGAAAAACCGCCAGCTCAAAAGTGGCTGGGATTGGAAATGCCGTTTGGAAAAGCGTGGGATAACGAATTCAGCCGACGGCAAGCCGCGTAGCAGGTTGACGGACGACTGGAATGGCCGTGGAGGCGTCCATCAGGTTGTCCATGATGGGATCAACCACGGCCAAGATTTCTGCATCTGATTTTTGCGTCAAGTCCACGAAATTCTCTCCATGGCGTGCCAACGAATAAGTTCAGCCGCCGCTGCGGGCGATCGGCTGTGGCACAAGGCTTTCACACCGCCACCGGCGCCTTGATGGCGGGGTGGCATTCATACCCCAGCACCTCGAAATCCTCGTACTCGTAATCGAAGATCGACGCCGGCCGGCGCTTGATATTCAGGGTGGGGTAGGCATAGGGCGTGCGCGCCAGCTGGGTTTGCACCTGCTCGGTGTGGTTGCTGTAGATGTGGCAGTCGCCGCCGGTCCAGATGAAATCGCCCACATCGAGGTCGCATTGCTGCGCCACCATGTGCGTGAGCAGCGCGTAGCTGGCGATGTTGAACGGCACGCCCAAAAAGATGTCGGCGCTGCGCTGGTAGAGCTGGCAGCTGAGCTTGCCGCGCTCGCCCGGTGCCTGCGGCGGCGCCACGTAGAACTGGAAGAAGGCGTGGCAGGGCATCAGCGCCATCTGGTCGAGCTCGGCCACGTTCCAGGCGCTGACGATGATGCNGCCTGCGGCGGCGCCACGTAGAACTGGAAGAAGGCGTGGCAGGGCATCAGCGCCATCTGGTCGAGCTCGGCCACGTTCCAGGCGCTGACGATGATGCGGCGCGAGTCGGGGTTGGTCTTGAGCGTCTGAATGACCTGCGCGATCTGGTCGATGCGGCCGCCATCTGGCGTGGGCCAGCTGCGCCACTGCACGCCATAGACCGGGCCCAGGTCGCCGTCTGCGCGCGCCCATTCGTCCCAGATCGTGACGCCGCGGTCCTTGAGCCAGTTGTTGTTGCTGGAGCCGGTCAGGAACCACAGCAGCTCCTGGATGATGGAACGCAGGTGCACCTTCTTGGTGGTGACCAGCGGAAAGCCTTCGCTCAGGTCAAAGCGCATCTGGTGGCCGAACACGCTCTTGGTGCCCGTGCCGGTGCGGTCGGCTTTGTCCACGCCGTGCGTGAACACATGGCGC
>NZ_JAUJUJ010000250.1 GCF_030711595.1 Stenotrophomonas sp. YIM B06876 | reverse complement strand
GATAAAGGCAAACAGCGCCATCGAAGCCGAGTAGCGGCTCAGGGCCAGACCGCCGGCGCTGATGGGCTTGTCCAGAAAGTCGCCCACCACGGCGCCCAGCGGGCGTGTGAGGATGAAAGCGAGCCAGAACAGCGCCGTGCGCGATACCCGTGTCCAGAAATACGCCGCCACCACCAGCGCCAGCAACGCGGCGAACACCGCTGCTGCGCCGGTGTAGCCCAGATTGGCCGTGCCGGCGGTCCAGTCGCCCAGCGCCGTGCNCCGTGCGCGATACCCGTGTCCAGAAATACGCCGCCACCACCAGCGCCAGCAACGCGGCGAACACCGCTGCTGCGCCGGTGTAGCCCAGATTGGCCGTGCCGGCGGTCCAGTCGCCCAGCGCCGTGCCCAGGGTTTGCGAGAACATGATCGTCACCCAGTAAAACATCTCGACCCGGGGCGAACTGACCGAGTCTACCGACACCGAACCCAGCGTGCGCTTCCAGACCCACAGCGACCCCAGCAGCAGGGCCAGCAGCAGCGTTGATCCTCCCGCGTAGCCGATGCCCAGAGACCGGTCGGCAAAATCGGCCAGCGTGGTGCCCACGGTGGTGGTGGCGATGATCGTGGCCCAGTACAGCAAGGGGTGAAAGGCCCGGGCCTTGATCTGCGCCGTGACGGCTACCAGAAAGACCGCCGCAAAGATGGCGGTGGCGGTGAGGTAGCCCAGCTGCATGGACATGGACACTGCATCGCCACCGGTTTCGCCCAGCGTGGTGGCGGCAATCTTGATAATCCAGAAAAGCAGCGTGACTTGCGGCACCTTGGCAAGTGCCCTGTCCATGGTTTTGGCGGTGGTGTTCATTGTGTTGCGGCCTCGTTGCGGAGCAGGGCGTCGAGAGGCATGGCGGTGACTGCCTTGTTCCTTTGTGGGAATGGACTCGATTGTCAAATGCAAGTCTTAGCCGGGCCTTAGCCTGTCTCAAATCTTGGCAGCGCACACAAAAAAAGGAGCCGAAGCTCCTTTTTTGGGGGCGATTGCGCAGTGCGCCTGACTCAGACCACGCCTTGCGCCAGCATGGCGTCGGCCACCTTGACGAAGCCGGCCACGTTGGCGCCGTCGATGTAGCTCACGCTGCCGTCGGCGCGGCGGCCGTACTGCAGGCAGGCGGCGTGGATGCCCTGCATGATCTGCAGCAGGCGG
>NZ_JAUJUJ010000249.1 GCF_030711595.1 Stenotrophomonas sp. YIM B06876 | reverse complement strand
CCGGGTTCTTGAGGCCGGTGATCTTGGCAACCGCGCCCTCGGGGCTCAGGTTGCCCTTGAGGATGGCCAGGTGGCCTTGCGCGTACATCGGGTTGGTGATCGGGCGGATCACGTTCTGGTCGGCGCGCGGCTGGTCGGGCACGTCCTTGAGCACTTCGGCGATGGTCTTGCCTTCGATGGTCAGGCAGTCGCCGTGCAGCAGGCCGGCGTTGAGCAGCAGCTTCATGACCTGCGGAATGCCGCCGGCCCGGTGCAGGTCCACCGCCAGGTACTGGCCGCTGGGCTTCAAGTCGCACAGTACGGGCGTCTTCTGGCGCACGCGCTCGAAGTCGTCGATGGTCCACTCGACGTCGGCCGCGTGGGCGATGGCCAGGAAATGCAGCACGGCGTTGGTCGAGCCGCCCGTGGCCATGATCACGGCGACGGCGTTTTCGATGCTCTTGCGCGTCACGATGTCGCGCGGCTTGATGTCCTTGCGGATCGCCTCGATCAGCACCTTGGCCGATTCCTTGGCCGAGTTCTGCTTTTCGTCGTGCGGGTTCGCCATGGTGGACGAGTAGGGCAGGCTGATGCCCAGCGCCTCGAAGGCCGAGCTCATGGTGTTGGCGGTGTACATGCCGCCGCAGCTGCCGGTGCCGGGAATGGCGCGCTTTTCGATCTCGTGCAGGTCGAAGTCGCTGAGCTTGCCGGCGGCGTTCTCGCCCACGGCCTCGAACACGCTGACGATGTTCAGGTCCTTGCCCTGGTAGTGGCCGGGCAGGATGGTGCCGCCGTAGACGTAGATCGAGGGCACGTTGGCGCGCAGCATGCCCATCAGGCCGCCGGGCATGTTCTTGTCGCAGCCGCCGACGACCAGCACGCCGTCCATCCACTGGCCCTGCACCGCGGTCTCGATGCAGTCCGAAATCACTTCGCGGCTGACCAGCGAATACTTCATGCCCTCGGTGCCCATGGCCATGCCGTCCGAGATGGTCGGCGTGCCGAACACCTGGGCGTTGCCGCCGGCTTCCTCGATGCCCTCGATGGCCGCGTCGGCGAGCTTTTGCAGGCCCGAGTTGCACGGCGTGATGGTGCTGTGGCCGTTGGCCACGCCGACCATGGGCTTGACGAAGTCGGCTTCCTCGTAGCCCATGGCGTAGTACATGGAGCGGTTGGGCGCGCGCGCCTTGCCCTGCGTGATGTG
>NZ_JAUJUJ010000061.1 GCF_030711595.1 Stenotrophomonas sp. YIM B06876 | reverse complement strand
GAACCTGTACCCCGATGAAAGCTACTTCATGGATGAGGCGACGCTGGAGACCTATATCCGGCAATTGCTGGAGTCTTCGCTAGGACCGCAGGTCGAAATCGCGTGGCAGGGCGGTGAACCCATGCTGCGCGGGCTCGACTTTTACCGACGGGCGGTAGAATTGGCCGAGAAGTATCGTCGGGCTGACCAGGAGATCCAGCACACCATGCAGACCAATGCGACGCTGGTGGACGACGAATGGGCGCGCTTCTTCCGGCAGAACAACTATCTGGTCGGAGTCAGCGTGGACGGCCCGCCTGCCATGCACGACATCTATCGCGTCGACCGGAAAGGGCGGGGCACGTTCGACCAGGTGCTGCAGGGGTGGAATTGCCTGCAGCGGCACGGGGTAGAAACCAATGTCCTGTGTACGGTGCACGCCGGCAACGCGGAGCACCCGCTTGAAGTCTATCGGTTTTTCCGCGATGAACTCAAGGCGCAGTACATCCAGCTCATACCGATCGTGGAGCGCGCGACCGAGCAGACGATCGTGCTCGCCAACCAAGGCTGGGGTGGTCTGAAAGGCAAGGATAGACCGCTGTACCGGCAGGAGGGCACACGCGTGACCGCCAGGTCGGTGTCGGCCGAGCAGTTCGGCAGTTTCCTGATCGCCATTTTCGATGAGTGGGTGAAGCGCGACGTGGGAAAGGTGTACGTGACGACGTTCGACGTGGCGCTGGGAAGTTGGCTTGGCCAGCACAACAGTTGCGTTGTTGCGCCGACTTGCGGCGCCTCCCTGGCGCTCGAACACAATGGCGATGTGTATTCCTGCGACCATTTCGTAGAGCCGCAACACCGACTGGGCAACATCAAGACCACACCGCTGGGTACGCTGGTGGCCTCTGAAAAACAACGCCGCTTCGGCAATGCGAAGTTCGACACGCTTCCGAAGTACTGCAAGCAGTGTCCGATGCTCTTCGCCTGCTACGGCGAGTGTCCGCGCAACCGGTTCATTGAGACCCCGGATGGCGAGCCCGGTCTGAATTATCTGTGTGCCGGCTACAAAGCTTTCTTCACCCACGTTGATCCTGCGATGAAGACCATGGTCACCTTGTTGCGCAACGGTCGCTACGTTGATGAAATCATGGCCTTGGCCTGAGCGCGTCAAGGCAACGCGGTCGAGTCAAGGCGAGGACCTCACTGATAGCCGACTCTGGCCCTAAAAATCCGACATTGAAGCGAAACCAGGATGAGCGTGACGTCGCGTCGGGGCTGAAGATGGCGCCCGGGGCCATCGCAATGCCGCGCGTGAACATTTGGCGGGCGAATGACAGTGAATCCTCCACACCAGGCAGGCGTGCCCACAGGTACAAGCTTTGCTCCGGCCGGGCGAAGACTTCGACACCGTGTTCGTCGAACAGCGACAGTGCGGCACGCGTGGCATTGCGTGTCTTGGCGCGCAGGGCCAGGGCGTGCTTGCGAAAGCGCCCTTCGGTGATCACCGCGTCGACCGTGCGCTCGGCGTACAGGGAACTGTTGAGGCTGACAATGGTTTTGACCTGCGTCAGTTCACGTGCAAGATCGGCTCTGCATGCCAGGAAGCCGACCCGCACCACGCTCGACAGCGACTTGGAGAAGCTGCCGACATAGATGGACTGTGCAAGCTGGTCACCCCCTCCAATGCGCGGCGCGCGCAAGGGGGCAAAGTCGCCCAGCGCATCGTCGTCCACCATCACAAGGCTGTACCGCTGCGCCAGTTCGGTCAGTTCCTGCACCATCGAGCCCGTCATGTCGCTGCCCGTCGGATTGTGTCCGCAGGATTGCGTAAAGAACAGGTGCGGCTTGTGCCGCTGCAGCAGTTGAGAGAGCACGCCGATGTCAGGGCCCGCCGGTGTGCGGGGCACGCCGTGGATCTGCGCCCCTTGCAGTCGTAGCTTGTTGAAAGTCGGATAGAAGCCCGGGTCGTCAACCAGGACATGGTCGCCAGGGCGGACCAGATGCCGGATGACCAGGTCAACAGCCTGATAGGCGCCCTGGGTGAGGACGATCTGCGCGGTATCCACGGCCATGCCGAAGCCCTGCAGACGGGCGGCGATGTTCTTGCGCAGCGGCAGGTAGCCCGCGGGGTCGCCGTAGCGAAATACCGTGCCCAGGCCGCTGCGGCCGATTTTTTGCATATAGCGGTCGAGTCGGCATCCCTCAAGCCAGGCCGAGGGTGGCAGACCTTCGCCCAAGGACGGCGCTCCTTGGACGGCGTTCGTCTCGTGCCGGCCAATGCCAACAGCGCTCAGCGCCAGATCGAGTGCCGGCGCCCATCCATCCATCACGCGCAAGTGAGGATTCCGGCCCGCCACATAGAAGCCGGAGCCCCGGCGCGGTTCGATAAACCCTTCGGCCACCAGCATCTCATAGGCCTTGACCACGGTGTTCTTGGCCGCACCGCAGGCCTGGGCTTGATCGCGAAGCGACGCAAGGCCGCTACCGGGCGACAACTGGCCCAGCGCGATCTGGCGCTTGATGTCGGTGGCGATGCGTTCGGCCAGCGGAACGTGGTTGCTCATGCTTTTTTGGGGCTTCGACTGTTCTAGATAACTGTACCACTACATTGGTGGTACGGATCAGTAGACTCACAGCAACGTCGAAGGACTCAGGAGATAACGTATGGAAACGCCTCAGCAGCAAAGCCTGAACGAGCAGTTCGAGGGCAAGATTGGTCAGACCTACAAGGACTCGGTGCCGCACTGGCCCGTACAGCCGAAGGCGCCCTTGGATGCGCCGAACGTGGTGTTCATCGTGCTGGATGACGTGGGGTTTTCCGACCTCGGATGCTACGGGTCCGAGATCCACACGCCCAACATCGACGCACTGGCCGGCGGTGGCCTGCGCTACAGCAATTTCAACGTCACGGCCATGTGCTCGCCCACGCGGGCCTGTTTGCTGACCGGGCGCAATGCCCACTCGGTCGGTGTCGGCATCATTTCCGAATGGGCCAATGGCTTTCCGGCCTACCAGGGGCGCATCACTCCCAAGGCGGCGACGCTGGCCGAGGTTCTGGGAGAACATGCCTATGGGTGCTATGCCAGTGGCAAGTGGCATCTGACCAACCTGGCCGACTACGGCGCCGCCGGCCCCCACAACGACTGGCCGCTGGGCCGGGGCTTCTCGCGCTGGTATGGCTTCCATGGCGCGCTGATAGACCAATGGAACCCAGAGCTGTACGAGGATAACCATCCCTTCCACTTCGAGCCCCGCAAGGACTACCACCTGTCCACCGATCTGGTGGATCGCACGATAGGACAGATCCGCGACCACGTCACGTCCACGCACGACAGGCCGTTCTTCAGCTATCTGGCCTTTGGCGCCTGCCACTGGCCGCATCAGGTGCCGGACAGCTACATCAGCAAGTACCGTGGGCGCTACGACCGGGGCTGGGACCAAATTCGCGAGGAACGCTTTGCGCGGCAAAAGGAGCTGGGCATGGTGCCGGCGAATGCCGAAATGGCACCGCGCAACCCGGGCGTGGTCGCCTGGGAGGACGTGCCCGAGGATGCCAGGCGCCTGGGCTGCCGCCTGCAGGAAACCTTCGCGGCCTTCCTGGAGCACACCGACGCCGAGATCGGCCGGCTGGTCGACCATCTGCGCTCGACCGGTCAACTGGACAACACGATGATCGTTCTGATCTCGGACAACGGCGCAAGTCCCGAAGGCGGGGCCTTGGGCGCCATCAACATGCGCAAGCACATGACGCATGAGCAGGAGACGGTCGAGGCCATGCTGCCGCGCATCGACACCATCGGCGGCGAGTATTCCTTCAGCCACTACCCCATGGGCTGGGCGCAGGTCTCGAACACGCCCCTGAAATGGTACAAAAAGGATACGCACGGTGGTGGCATCCGTGCGCCGCTGATCATGCACTGGCCCGCCGGCATCGCGAGCCGCGGAGAAGTGCGCACGCAGTTCCACCACGTCACCGACGTCATGCCCACCGTGCTTGACTGCATCGGCGTCGAGGCGCCGCGCGTCTACAGGGGCGTCGACCAACTGGCCATGCACGGCCAAAGCATGCGCTACACGTTCGCCGACCCGTCCGCACCGACGGTCAAGACCACGCAGTACTTCGAGTTGCTGGGTGATCGCGCCGTGTGGCACGAGGGATGGAAGGCGGTCGTCAAGCATGCCAAGGGCGCCGACTACGCGGTGGATGACCGCTGGGAGCTGTACAAGCTCAACGAAGACTTCACCGAGGCGAAAGACCTGGCCGGGCAGCATCCCGATAAGCTCAAGTCGCTGGTCGACATCTGGTGGCAGCAGGCGGAGCGCTTCGGCGTGCTGCCGCTGGACGATCGCGAGGCGGAGCGCGCGCGCGACTTCCTGATGGCGGCCAAACGGTCGCGCTACGAGTTCCAGCCGGACATGGCGCGCATCGACCGCTTCATGGTCCCGGAAATCAGCGATCGCGACTACACGATCCGCGCGGAGCTGTCCGGGCTGGAGCGTGGCACGGAAGGCGTCATTTTCTCGTGGGGCAGCCGATTTGCCGGCTTTACCCTGTACTGCCAGGCCGGCGAGTTGGTCTACGAGTATCTCTACTCCGAGGTGCAGGGCTACCGCATGAGCACGTCGATGCCCACGGGTTCGGCCGTGGTGGAGCTGGACTTCAAGCGCACGGGCAGCAATGCCGGACAGATGGTGCTGCGCGTCGATGGTCAGCAGAAGGCGGCGCTCGACCTGCCCAAGACCTGGTGGACCTACAGCACTACCGCTGGCCTGACCTGCGGCCTGGCCGGTGTGCCGATCAGCGAGGCGTTCAAACCACCGTTTCGTTTCAACGCAACGCTGCAGCGAATGATTGTCGAGGTGGGCGAAGGTCCGTCCGATGACGGCGTCGGCAAGCTGTGGACGGTATTCAAGCAACAGTGAAAAAACGAAACCCTAGAAGGAGACAAGCATCATGATCAAGCGAAACTTTATGATCGCCGGGCTGGCCGTGCTCACCTGTGCGTTGCCGCTGTCTGCGGCCCAAGCGGCAGACTACCCGACCAAACCGGTGAAGATCATCGTGGGCTACCCGCCCGGTGGAACGACTGATTTGCTGGCACGGCTCGTGGGCGTGCAGTTGCAGGACAGATTGAAGCAGCCCTTCGTCATAGAGAACAAGCCCGGCGCGGGTGGCGGCATTGGCGCCGACGCGGTCACCAAGGCGCAGCCGGATGGCTACACGCTGGGTCTGGGGACCGCAGGCAACCTGGCGCTCAACTACGCCTCGTACGCCAAGAT
Organism: Stenotrophomonas sp. YIM B06876; assembly: GCF_030711595.1. Taxonomy (GTDB): domain Bacteria; phylum Pseudomonadota; class Gammaproteobacteria; order Xanthomonadales; family Xanthomonadaceae; genus Stenotrophomonas. The sequence goes on along the minus strand of NZ_JAUJUJ010000061.1, from coordinate 805 downwards.
TTCTTACGACTCACGCAAGGACTTCACCGCCTTGAGCCTGCTGGCGACCATGCCCAATGTGCTGGTAGTCAACAGTAAAACGCCTGCGAAGAACTATGCCGAGCTGATCGCCTACCTCAAGCAAAAAGAGAAAGAGGGGAGCTTCTTTGCCTCCACAGGGACGGGCAATGGGCCGCATCTGACCGGTGAGCTGTTCAAGGCGCGCACCGGCCTGAATCTATCCCATGTGCCCTACCAGGGTGCCGGACCGGCCATCACCGCCGTGCTTAGTGGTGAGGTCGACATGCTGTTCGACAACCTGCCGTCCGTGCTGCCCTTCATTCAAAGTGGCAAGGTCCGGGCCATTGCGGTGACCAGTGCAGCCCGGGTGCCGGTGCTGGCCGATGTGCCCACGCTTCAGGAAATGGGGCTGAAGGACTTCGTGGTCGATGCCTGGTTCGCGCTGGTGGCTCCCGCTGGCCTGGACAAGGGCGCGCGCGAGAAGATTGACAAGGCGATCGCCGGCCTGTCGTCGAACGAGGCGTTCAAGGAGTCGATCCGCAAGCTGGGCGCCACGCCGGAGCTGACCGGCGGGGCTGAACTCAAGACTCTGATCGAGCAGGAGCGCGAGCGCTGGCCCGCCCTCGTCAAGCAGGCAAACATCAAGTTCTGACCATGATGGACGTAAACCACAGCACACCGGCCCATACCGGTCGGACTGTGCTGATCACGGGTGCGTGCGGCGGCATTGGGGTGGCGATCGCCGCTCGCTATGTGCAAGCGGGGGCCGCCGTGTGCCTGGTAGACCGTGACGCAGTAGCCGGTG
>NZ_JAUJUJ010000248.1 GCF_030711595.1 Stenotrophomonas sp. YIM B06876 | reverse complement strand
AGGCGCGCCGCGCCCAGGTTGGCGAAAAGAATGTTGCGCGAGCTGGTATCGACCACCCAGACGGCCTCCTGCAGCCCGTCGAACGCAGCCCGCCACAGGGCTTCGTGCTCGGGCACCATCACAGGCCGGTCTCCTGCGGGCCGGGGTCCACGGCACGTTCGAAAAAATAGCAGATGCGCTGCCGCGGCGACAGGTAGTCGAGTGCCTCGCGCGGCAGCTGGGCCGGCTTGAGGCTGCGCCGTATGCCCAGCTCGGGCACGGTTTCCAGGTCGAGCACTGGCGCNCAGGCCGGTCTCCTGCGGGCCGGGGTCCACGGCACGTTCGAAAAAATAGCAGATGCGCTGCCGCGGCGACAGGTAGTCGAGTGCCTCGCGCGGCAGCTGGGCCGGCTTGAGGCTGCGCCGTATGCCCAGCTCGGGCACGGTTTCCAGGTCGAGCACTGGCGCCTCGGCCTTGGGCACGGCAGGGTCGTGCACGACCACCCGGGGCCGCAGCGGACGCGAAGAGTTGACCGACACCACCATCGCGTAGCGGTCGTTGACCAGCTGCACGATGGAGCCCGGCGGGTAGACCCCCATCATGCGGATGAAGGCCTCCAGTGCCGCCAGGTCGAAGTGCGCCTTGTACTGCGCAAACAGCACCGACAGCGCCTCGTGCGGCGTCAGCGCCTCGCTTGCGCGCACCGGGTTGCACAGGCCATCGTACCGGTTGACCAAGGCCAGGATGCGTCCTGCCTTACTCAGGTCTTCGCCCAGCAACCGCAGGGGAAACCCGCTGCCGTCGGCCATTTCGTGGTGCTGGGCGATCGCCGTCAGCACGGCACTTGGCAACCCCATGCGCTGCGCCAGCGCCACCGACTCACCCACATGGCCCTGAAAACGCGCCACATCGGCGGCGGACAAGGCCTCGATCGGCTGGGCCAGATGCAAAGGCAGCTGCATCTTGCCCGTGTCGTGCAGCAGCGCCGCCAGGCCCAGTTCATGCAACTCGCCTGCCCCCATACCCTGCGCCTTGCCCAGCAACAGGCTGAGCACCATCACATTGACCGGATGCAGGGCACTGCGCTCGCCCACGCCCTCGGACAGCAGGCGGATGACGGATTCGCCGTTGTCCAGCAGCTCGGCCACGCAATCGGAGACCAGCGCTTCGCTGGTCGCGCGCGCCTGCGCGAAATCGCTTGGCGCCACCTCCACGAGG
>NZ_JAUJUJ010000060.1 GCF_030711595.1 Stenotrophomonas sp. YIM B06876 | reverse complement strand
GCTCGCCTATGCGTGGCTGGGCCCGCTGGTCGGCGCCGTGGTGCGTCCCTTTGGCGGCTGGCTGGCCGACAAGCTGGGCGGCGCGCGCGTGACGCTGTGGAACTTCGTCGTCATGGCCATTGCCGTGGTGGGCGTGATCCAGTTCCTGCCGCACGGTGGTGTCGGCGGCAGCTTTGCCGGCTTCTTCGTCTGCTTCCTGGCGCTGTTCCTGACCACGGGGATTGGCAATGGCTCCACCTTCAGCATGATTCCGATCATCTTTTTGACCGAGGCGATGCGCGGTATCGACGCCAACGAGCCCGGCGCCCTGGCGCAGGCGCAAAAGGAAGGCAACACCCTGGGCGCGGCCACCCTGGGCTTCACGGCGGCCATTGCGGCCTACGGCGGCTTCTTCATTCCCAAAAGCTACGGCAGCTCGATTGCCCTCACCGGCGGGCCCGAGTTCGCGCTCTGGACCTTCGCTGTTTTCTATGTCCTGTGCATCGTGGTGACCTGGTGGTACTACGCGCGCAAGCACGCCGAAATGCCGTGCTGATTCTCTGCCTGCAGTCACAAAAAAGGAGCCCTCGATGAGCCATTTTCTCGACCGTCTTAGCCACTTCTCCCAACCCAGAGAGTCGTTTTCCGGCGGCCACGGCGTCATCACCGCCGAAGACCGCACCTGGGAGGACGCCTACCGCAACCGCTGGGCGCACGACAAGATCGTGCGCAGCACGCACGGTGTGAACTGCACCGGCTCGTGCTCGTGGAAGATCTATGTCAAGGGCGGCATCGTCACCTGGGAAACCCAGCAGACCGACTACCCGCGCACCCGCTGGGACATGCCCAACCACGAGCCGCGCGGCTGCTCGCGCGGTGCCAGCTACAGCTGGTATCTCTACAGCGCCAACCGCGTCAAATACCCGATGGTGCGTGCCCGCCTGCTCAAGCACTGGCGCGAGGCCCGCCTGACGCTGGAACCGGTCGAGGCCTGGGCCGCGGTGGTGCAGGACGACGCAAAACGGCGCGACTACCAGAGCGTGCGCGGCCTGGGCGGCATGGTGCGTTCGACCTGGAACGAGGTCAATGAGATCGTTGCCGCGTCCAACGTCTACACCATCAAGCAGCACGGCGCCGACCGCATCATCGGCTTCTCGCCGATTCCGGCCATGTCGATGGTCAGCTACGCCTCGGGCTCGCGCTACATGTCGCTGATTGGCGGCGTGTGCATGAGCTTTTACGACTGGTACTGCGACCTGCCGCCCAGCAGCCCGCAGATCTGGGGCGAACAGACCGACGTGCCCGAATCGGCTGACTGGTTCAACTCCAGCTTCATCATCGCCTGGGGCTCGAACGTGCCGCAGACGCGCACGCCCGACGCGCATTTCTTCACCGAGGTGCGCTACAAGGGCACCAAGACGGTGGCCATCACGCCCGACTATTCCGAAGTCGCCAAGCTCTCCGACCTGTGGCTGCACCCCAAGCAGGGCACCGACGCCGCCGTCGCCATGGCGATGGGCCATGTGATCCTGAAAGACTTCTACTTTGGCGGCAACGGCCAGCCGCGTTCGGCCTACTTTGACGATTACGCGCGCCGCTACACCGACCTGCCGATGCTGGTGATGTTGAAGGAACACCAGTTGGAAAACGGCAGCACCTGCCTGGTGCCCGACCGCTATGTGCGCGCCAGCGACTTTGCCGATCAGCTTGGCCAGGACAACAACCCCGACTGGAAGACGGTCGCCCTGGATGCGGGCGGCCAGGTGGTTGTGCCGCAGGGCGCGATCGGTTTCCGCTGGGGCCCGGACGGCCGCGCCGACATGGGGCAGTGGAACCTGGAAGCCAAGGAGGCACGCAATGGCAACGAGGTCTCGCTCAAGCTGTCGGTGATGGAAGGCGAGGGCGGCGTGGAAAACACCGCGACCGACAGCGCCAAGGTGGGTTTTCCGTATTTTGGCGGCGTGCACCACGATCACTTTCCGAACAACGAGCAGGGCGATGTGCTGGTGCGCACCGTGCCGGTGCAGCGCATTGCCGTCGGCAGCGGCGAGGCGCTGGTGGCCACCGTGTTTGACCTGCAGGTGGCGCAGTACGGCATTGCCCGCGGCCTGCCGGGCGAAATGGCGGCGGCCGACTTCGACGACAACACGCCCTACACCCCGGCCTGGCAGGAGCAGATCACCGGCGTGCCGCGCGACCAGATCATTGCCGTGGCGCACCAGTTTGCCGACAACGCGCACAAGACCGAAGGCCGCTCCATGGTCATCATTGGCGCCGGCATGAACCACTGGTACCACAGTGACATGAACTACCGCAGCGTCATCAACATGCTGATGATGTGCGGCTGCATCGGCAAGAGCGGCGGCGGCTGGGCGCACTACGTGGGCCAGGAAAAGCTGCGCCCGCAGACCGGCTGGACGCCGCTGGCCTTTGCCCTGGACTGGATCCGCCCGCCGCGCCAGATGAACAGCACGAGCTTTTTCTACGCCCACACCAACCAGTGGCGCTATGAAAAGCTGGGCGTGGACGAAGTGCTCTCGCCGCTGGCCGACAAGAAGCTCTACGGCGGCAGCATGATCGACTACAACGTGCGCGCCGAGCGCATGGGCTGGCTGCCGAGCGCGCCGCAGCTGCAGACGCACCCGATGCAGGTCGTCAAGGACGCGCAGGCCGCCGGGCTCGATCCCAAGGACTATGTGGTGCAGTCGCTCAAGGACGGCTCGCTCAAGCTGAGCTGCGAAGACCCCGACCACCCGGCCAACTGGCCGCGCAACATGTTTGTCTGGCGCTCCAACATCATCGGCTCGTCGGGCAAGGGAAATGAATACGTCCTCCAGCACCTGCTGGGCACCAGCAACGGCGTGCAGGGCAAGGACCTGGGGGCGGAAGACGGAAAACCCGAAGAGGTGGTCTGGCACGACAAGGCGCCTGAAGGCAAGCTCGACCTGCTGGTCACGCTCGACTTCCGCATGAGCACGACCTGCCTGTATTCCGACATCGTGCTGCCGACGGCCACCTGGTACGAGAAGAACGACCTCAACACCAGCGACATGCACCCCTTCATCCACCCGCTGTCCACCGCCGTGGACCCGGTGTGGCAGTCCAGGAGCGACTGGGAAATCTACAAGGGCTTTGCCAGGAAGTTCAGCGAACTGTGCGCGGGCCACCTGGGCGTCGAGAAGGAAATGGTGCTCACGCCCATGCAGCACGACTCGCCCGGCGAGCTGGCCCAGCCGTTTGATGTGAAGGACTGGAAGCGTGGCGAGTGCGAGCTGGTTCCGGGCAAGACGGCACCCCAGATGCAGGTGGTCGAGCGCGACTACCCGAACGTCTACAAGCGCTTCACGGCCGTTGGCCCGCTGCTGAACAAGATCGGCAATGGCGGCAAGGGCATTGCCTGGGACACGAAGCTGGAGGTGACGCAACTCGGGCAGCTCAGCGGCGTGGTCACCGAGCCTGGCGTGACGCAGGGCATGCCGCGCATCCTGAGCGATATCGACGCCTGCGAAATGGTGCTGCAGCTGGCGCCCGAGACCAACGGCCATGTGGCCGTGAAGGCCTGGGCCGCGCTGAGCCAACAGACCGGGCGCGACCACACGCACCTGGCACTGCACCGCGAGGACGAAAAAATCCGTTTCCGCGACATCCAGGCGCAGCCGCGCAAGATCATCAGCTCGCCGACCTGGAGCGGCATCGAGTCCGAAACCGTGTCCTACAACGCCGGCTACACCAACGTGCACGAGTACATCCCGTGGCGCACGCTGACCGGCCGCCAGCAGTTCTACCAGGACCACCCCTGGATGCGGGCCTTTGGCGAAGGCCTGGCCAGCTACCGGCCGCCAGTGAACCTGAAGGCCACGGCGGGGGTGCACGGCATCCGCTCGAACGGCAACAGCGAAATCCTGCTGAACTTCATCACGCCGCACCAGAAATGGGGCATCCACTCGACCTATACCGACAACCTGCTGATGCTCACGCTCAGCCGGGGCGGCCCGATCATCTGGATCAGCGAGGACGACGCCAAGCGGATTGGCGTGGCGGACAACGACTGGGTCGAGCTGTACAACGTCAACGGCGCGATTTCCGCGCGCGCCGTGGTCAGCCAGCGTGTCAAGCCCGGCATGGTGATGATGTACCACGCGCAGGAAAAAATCGTCAACACGCCGGGCTCGGAGATCACCGGCCAGCGCGGCGGCATCCACAACTCGGTGACGCGCATCGTGCTCAAGCCCACGCACATGATTGGCGGCTACGCGCAGCTGTCCTACGGCTTCAACTACTACGGAACCATCGGCACCAACCGCGACGAATTCGTCGTGGTGCGCAAGATGGACAAGGTGGACTGGCTGGATACGCCACGGGGAGACGACCGCGCCTTCGCGGTGCAACAACAGGGAGAGTCGGCATGAGAGTACGCGCGCAAATCGGCATGGTGCTGAACCTGGACAAGTGCATTGGCTGCCACACCTGTTCGGTCACCTGCAAGAACGTCTGGACCAGCCGTCCAGGCATGGAATACGCCTGGTTCAACAACGTCGAGACCAAGCCCGGCATCGGCTACCCCAAGGAATGGGAAAACCAGGACAAGTGGAATGGCGGCTGGGTGCGCAAGAGCGACGGCTCCATCGAGCCACGCCAGGGCGGCAAGTGGAAGATGCTGATGCGCCTGTTCGCCAACCCGAACATGCCGCAGATTGACGACTACTACGAGCCGTTCACCTTCGACTACGACCACCTGCAGTCGGCGCCCGAGATGAAGGCCACGCCCACGGCACGCCCGCGCAGCCTGATCACCGGCAAGCGCATGGAGAAGATCGAGTGGGGCCCGAACTGGGAAGAGATTCTGGGCGGCGAATTCGCCAAGCGCAGCAAGGACGCCAACCTGGACAGCTTCGAGCAGGTGCAAAAGGACATGGTGGGGCAGTTCGAGAACACCTTCATGATGTACCTGCCGCGCCTGTGCGAGCACTGCCTCAACCCCGCCTGCGTGGCCTCGTGCCCGTCGGGCTNGGTCCAAGGACCGCAACTTCGACAACGTGCAGAAGGAGATCTACGGCGAGTTCGAGAAGACCTTCATGATGTATCTGCCGCGCCTGTGCGAGCACTGCCTGAATCCGGCGTGCGTGTCGGCGTGTCCGTCCGGCGCGATCTACAAGCGCGAGGAAGACGGCATCGTGCTGATCGACCAGGACAAGTGCCGCGGCTGGCGCATGTGCGTCTCGGGCTGCCCGTACAAGAAGATCTACTACAACTGGAAGAGCGGCAAGGCCGAGAAGTGCACCTTCTGCTACCCGCGCATCGAGGCCGGCCAGCCGACGGTGTGCAGCGAGACCTGCGTCGGCCGCATCCGCTATCTGGGCGTGGTGCTGTACGACGCCGACCGCATCCAGGAAGCGGCCAGCGTGCCCGACGACAAGGATCTGTACCAGGCCCAGCTCGACATCTTCCTCAACCCGCACGACCCGGCGGTGATCGCGCAGGCGCGCAAGGACGGCATTCCCGAGGCCTGGCTGGAAGGCGCGCGCAAGAGCCCGGTCTACAAGATGGCGGTGGACTGGAAAGTGGCGCTGCCACTGCACCCCGAATACCGCACGCTGCCGATGGTCTGGTACGTGCCGCCGCTCTCGCCCATCACCTCGGCGGCCAACGCCGGCAAGATCGGCGTCAACGGCGAGCTGCCCGACATTTCCCAGATGCGCATCCCCGTGCAGTACCTGGCCAACATGCTCACCGCGGGCGACACCGCGCCGGTAATGCGCGCGCTGCAGCGCATGCTGGCGATGCGCGCCTACCAGCGCAGCAAGCATGTCGACAACGAGCAGAACCTGGCGGTGCTGGCACAGGTGGGCTTGAGCATGGCCGAGGTCGAGGACATGTACCACATCATGGCCATTGCCAACTACGAAGACCGCTTTGTCATCCCGACGACGCACCGCGAATACGCCGAGAACGCCTTTGACGTGCGCGGCGGCTGCGGCTTCACGTTTGGCAACGGCTGCTCCGAAGGCAGCAGCGAGGTCAGCCTGTTTGGTGGCAGCAAGAAGCGCACCATTCCCATCAAGATGGAGGTGTAAGCATGGCACTGTTCAACCACACCCGCCACGCCAGCAAAAGCCTGCGCGTGCTCGCGCGG
>NZ_JAUJUJ010000247.1 GCF_030711595.1 Stenotrophomonas sp. YIM B06876 | reverse complement strand
GGCGCCTTGCGGCGCCTTTTTGTTGGGTGCATGGCTGGCTTACATCCAATAGACCAGCATATACAGGCCCAGCCAGACCACGTCCACGAAGTGCCAGTACCAGGCGGCGCCTTCGAAGCCGAAGTGCTTGTCGGCGGTGAAGTGGCCCTTTTGCAGGCGCAGCGTGATCGACAGCAGCATCAGCATGCCCAGGAACACGTGGAAGCCGTGGAAGCCGGTGAGCATGAAGAACGTCGAGCCGAAGATGCCGGAGTTCAACTTCAGGTTCAGGTCGGTGTACAGGTGGTAGTACTCATAGCCCTGCACGCACAGGAAGGCAATGCCGAGCAGCACCGTGATCCACATGAAGGCGATGGTCTTGCCGCGGTGGTTTTCACGCAGCGCGTGGTGGGCGATGGTCAGGGTCACGCCCGAGCTCAGCAGCAGCGCCGTGTTGATGGTGGGCAGCCAGAACGGCCCCACGGTCTGGAACGGCTCGACGATACCGGCGGGCGAAGCGGTCGCGCCGACGGCCATGCTGGGCCATACGGCCTTGAAGTCTGGCCAGAGCAGGGCGTTCTCAAGATCGCCCAGGGCCGGCACGGAGTGCGCACGCCCCCACCACAGCGCGGTAAAGAACGCGCCGAAGAACATGACTTCGGAGAAGATGAACCAGCTCATGCTCCAGCGGTAGGACAGGTCGATCTTGTGGCCGTACAGACCGCCTTCGCTCTCCTGGGCCGCGTCGCGGAACCATTGATAGAGCACGATCAGCCACCACGCCAGTCCGAAGAACAGCGCGTACTTGCCCCAGTCGTGGCCATTGATCCATTGGCTGGCGCCCAGGATGACGAAGAACAGCCCGGCCGCCGCCATGATGGGATGGTGTGACTCTGCGGGTACAAAGTAATACGGGGTTNGCGCGTACTTGCCCCAGTCGTGGCCATTGATCCATTGGCTGGCGCCCAGGATGACGAAGAACAGCCCGGCCGCCGCCATGATGGGATGGTGTGACTCTGCGGGTACAAAGTAATACGGGGTTGCGCCGCGGGTTGTTGATGCACTCATTTCAGCTCCTGACTCTCAATATCTTTGTATTTGGTTTGGCGTGCCTTGGCACTTCAGACGACCCACTTCACGACCACGATGAGCGAAACCACCAGCAGGAAGATGGCGAGCAGCCCCACCACGATGATGTGCAGAGGGTTGATCTTTTCGAGA
>NZ_JAUJUJ010000246.1 GCF_030711595.1 Stenotrophomonas sp. YIM B06876 | reverse complement strand
GTCCGCTGCACTGCGGACACTGGCACGGTCTATGCATAGAGCCAGTCATCGCTAATTTGCCCACGTGGAGAAACCATGACCCGCGCAGCCATCAAGACCCTGGGCCTGGAGCAGGACGGCCACCAGGCGCGTCCGATCGTCTCGCTCACCCCAACCCTGTAACCCCAGCGGGCGCCCGGGGCGCCCCTTCACGGAGGATCCGAACATGAAAATGGTGACTGCCATCATCANCCACGTGGAGAAACCATGACCCGCGCAGCCATCAAGACCCTGGGCCTGGAGCAGGACGGCCACCAGGCGCGTCCGATCGTCTCGCTCACCCCAACCCTGTAACCCCAGCGGGCGCCCGGGGCGCCCCTTCACGGAGGATCCGAACATGAAAATGGTGACTGCCATCATCAAGCCCTTCAAGCTCGACGAGGTGAGGGAAGCACTGTCCGACATCGGCGTGCAAGGCATCACGGTGACCGAGGTCAAGGGCTTTGGCCGGCAAAAGGGCCACACCGAGCTGTACCGCGGCGCCGAGTACGTGGTCGACTTCCTGCCCAAGGTGAAGATCGAAGCGGCCATTGCCGACGACCTGGTCGAGCGCGCCGTCGAGGCCATCGAGGCCACCGCGCGCACCGGCAAGATCGGCGACGGCAAGATTTTCGTGACCCACCTGGAGCAGGTGGTGCGCATACGCACCGGCGAAACCGGCCAGGACGCCCTGTAAACCCCTTCACCGAACGCGAGAGATTGCCATGAACAAACGACTTGCCTGCTTCGCTCTGGGGCTGGGCCTGCTGGCCGCCGGCCCGCTGGCCTGGGCCCAGGCCCCCACGCCCAAGCTCGACTCGGGCGACACCGCCTGGATGCTGACGTCCACCCTGCTGGTGATCCTGATGGTCATCCCCGGCCTGGCGCTGTTCTACGGCGGCCTGGGACGCGCCAAGAACATGCTGTCGGTGCTGGTGCAGGTGTTCGTGATCTTCGCGCTCGTCACCGTGCTGTGGGCCATTTATGGCTACAGCCTGGCGTTCGGCGGCGAGGGCCTGTTCTTCGCCGGCTTGGACAAGGTCTTTCTCAAGGGCATTGCGCAGGACACCTTGTCCGGCGCGCTGCCCACCATTCCCGAATACGTGTTCGTGGCCTTCCAGTCGACGTTCGCGGCCATCACCGTGGCGCTGATCGTGGGCTCGTTCGCCGAGCGTGCCAAGTTC
>NZ_JAUJUJ010000245.1 GCF_030711595.1 Stenotrophomonas sp. YIM B06876 | reverse complement strand
CAGCACAGGTCGCGCTGGCTGTAGTGGCGCAGCGCCTCGTAGGCCATCACGGGGCCCAGATCCGAGCCGCCGATGCCGATGTTGACGATGTTGCGGATGCGCTTGCCGGTGTGGCCCAGCCACTGGCCGCTGCGCAGCGCCTCGGCGAAGGCGGCCATGCGGTCCAGCACGGCATGCACCTCGGGGATCACGTCGACGCCCGCTACCTGCAGATGCGTGCCCGCCGGCATGCGCAGAGCGGTGTGCAGGGAGGCGCGTTTTTCGGTAGCGTTGATCGGGTCGCCGCGGAACATCGCGTCCATGCGTTCGCGCAGGCCGCTGCTCTCGGCCAGGCCGAGCAAGAGGCGCAGGGTCTGGTCATTGATGCGCTGCTTCGAATAGTCGAGGTACCAGCCAGCCGCCTCGGCATTCAGGCGTTCGCCGCGCCTGGCATCCTCGGCAAAGAGCTGGCGCAGGTGCAGCTTGCCGATGACGCGGTGGTGTTCGACCAGCGCCTTCCAGGCGGCCCGGCTGGTCAGGGGCGGTGGGTTGGCACCCACCCGGACAAAGGTGCGGCTCATCGCGCACCTGCCTGCGTGAGCGCGAGCGTTTTGGCCGCGATGTGGTCGAGTAAGGCGCTCCATGAGGCAGAGAACGCGTCGGCGCCTTCGCGCTGCAAGCGTTCGGCGAGTGCATCCGTGTCGATGCCTGCCTGGCGGCNGTGAGCGCGAGCGTTTTGGCCGCGATGTGGTCGAGTAAGGCGCTCCATGAGGCAGAGAACGCGTCGGCGCCTTCGCGCTGCAAGCGTTCGGCGAGTGCATCCGTGTCGATGCCTGCCTGGCGGCATGCGGCGACCACGGCATCGGCGCCGCTGCCTGAGCTCGCCAGGGTCGGCTTGACCTGGCCATGGTCGGCGAAGGCGAACAATGTCTTCTCCGGCATGGTGTTGACCGTGTTGGGCGCGGCCAGTGCCTCGATGTAGAGCGTGTCGGAGGCCTGCGGGTCCTTGGTGCCGGTGCTCGCCCACAGCAGGCGTTGCACACGGGCGCCGGCTGCGGCCAGGCCCTGCCAGCGCGGGGAAGCTAGCAGTTGCCGGTAGGCCTGGTAGGTCTGCGTTGCCACGGCGATGCCGAGCTGGTTGTGCAGTGGCTCGGGCAGCGTCTTGTTGGCCGCCACGTCCCAGCGGCTGACGAACAGCGAGGCCACCGAATTCACCCGAGGATGC
>NZ_JAUJUJ010000244.1 GCF_030711595.1 Stenotrophomonas sp. YIM B06876 | reverse complement strand
GTGCCCATCTTGTCCTTGAGCCGGATGATGCGGTAGTGGTTGTGCGTGCCGTCGTCCAGGTCGCGCGGCAGCAGGAACAGCGAGACGCCCTTCATGCCCGCGGGCGCGCCCTCGGCGCGCGCCAGCACCATGGCGAAGTCGGCGTCGGGATTCGAGCAGAACCACTTGTCGCCAGACAATCGCCATTGGCCAGCTGCGTCCTGCGCGGCCGAGGTGAGCGTGGCGGCGATGTCGGAGCCGGCGGCCTGCTCGGTCATGAACATGGCGCCCTGCGCCAGGGTGTCGAAGTCGACCGACTGGAAGCGCGGCAGGAAGCGCGCCACCAGCTCTGGACTGCCGAATTTTTTCAGCGTGCGCGCCAGCGAGTCGGTCATCGAGACCGGGCAGCACAGGCCGAACTCGGCCTGCACGAACAGGTAGGTCAGCACGTACTTGACCAGCGGCGGCATCTTGCCCTTCCAGCCCAGCGTCTCGTCGCGGTGCGACATCGCGGCCAGGCCGAANTTTTTTCAGCGTGCGCGCCAGCGAGTCGGTCATCGAGACCGGGCAGCACAGGCCGAACTCGGCCTGCACGAACAGGTAGGTCAGCACGTACTTGACCAGCGGCGGCATCTTGCCCTTCCAGCCCAGCGTCTCGTCGCGGTGCGACATCGCGGCCAGGCCGAATTCGGCGAGCGCCAGGCGCTCCATCTCGACGTAGGCCGGGTGCTTGTGGATGCGCTGCTCGTCGATGCCGGTGCGCGTGCGCAGCGAGAGCGTCGGCGGGTTGACGTCGGCGGTGTGCGCCAGATCGTCGAGCGGGCCGCCGGCCAGCGCGCCCAGGCGCTCGAAATGCGGCTGCATGTGGCGCAGCAGATCGGGCGGCAGGTACAGCGCCAGCAGCTGGTGCAGTTCGCTGTCGGTGGTGAAAAGGTTTTGCCCGTGGCGGTCGGGCACGGGATGGTCGGCGGGGGCGCCGGCAGGCGCAGCGGTACTGGACATGGCTGGTCTCCTTTGGGCCCCATTGTTCGAGCCGCAACGATTCCTGTCTAATATCAAATTGCTTTCGATCAATTTGATTTAACTATTGTGAAAGGCGGCCTGCCATGGAGCTGCGGCACCTGCGCTATTTCGTCGTGCTCGCCGAGGAACTGCATTTCGGCCGCGCCGCGCGCCGGCTGGCGATCTCGCAGCCGCCGCTGAGCGTGGCGATACGCCAGCTGGAG
>NZ_JAUJUJ010000243.1:710-1207 GCF_030711595.1 Stenotrophomonas sp. YIM B06876 | reverse complement strand
TCGGCATGGCTTTGGGCCAGTGAGTCGCGGTAGACGATGGCAGGGTGCTCGACGCCGTGCAGCAGCATGTTCATGCTGCCGATGCGCAGCATGGTGTTGTCGAAGTCGTAGCCGTGGAACATGCCGTGGTGAAAGTGCTCGTTTTGTGCTTTCACGCGCAGCATGTCGGGGTAGGTGGCGCGCAGGTATTCGCCGGCGGCGACCAGAAAGCCGCAGGTGCCCGATGCGGGGTCGCAGATGGTGTCTTGCGGCACGGGGGCGGTGAGGGCCACCATGAGTTCGATGATGTGGCGCGGTGTGCGAAATTGCCCGTTTTGCCCGGCGGCGGCGATTTTGCCGAGCATGTATTCGTACAGGTCGCCCTTGGTGTCGCGCTCGTCGAGCGGGATGGTGTCGAGCAGATCGACCACTTTTTGCAGCAGTGCGGGCGTGGGGATGGTGAAGCGCGCGTCCTTCATGTGGTGCGCAAAGGCGGTGCTGGCGGCTTCGCCGCCCGA
>NZ_JAUJUJ010000243.1:0-534 GCF_030711595.1 Stenotrophomonas sp. YIM B06876 | reverse complement strand
GAAAGGGGAAGACATGCTCGCTGAGCACGGTGTACATCTCGGGCGCGGCGTAGTTCTTGAAGCGCGACCAGCGCAGGTCGTCAAAGCTGCGGCCTTTGCTGTCGCTGCCTGCGGGGTAGATGCGCACGGGCTGCGTCTTGAGGCGCAGGGCCTTGTTTTCTTCGCGCGTCTGGTCGCTGTCGAGGCCGCGCAAGAAGAGCAGGTAGGTGATTTGCTCGATGACTTCGAGCGGGTTGGCGATGCCGCCAGACCAGAATGCGTTCCAGACTTGGTCGACTTTGTTTCTCAATTCACCGGTAAGCATGGGGGCGGGGCAGGGTTTGCAGAGGAAAGCCTGCGAGTCTGCCATGGGCCTGTAACCCCACGCGTGTGCAAGGCGGTGCTATCAAAAAAGTGAGCTGTTTGCGCTTTTCATATCTATGTTTCAGATGGTTTTATGCCTGAAAATCAATAGACACGAGCGCTACAAGCTATTGTTTTGAGAGTCCACGCTGGCGCGCAGGTAGGGCTGCTGACTCGGCTGCGGGTGCCGCG
>NZ_JAUJUJ010000059.1 GCF_030711595.1 Stenotrophomonas sp. YIM B06876 | reverse complement strand
GCAGGGGCGCGTGGCGGGGTTCGCGGCGCGGCGCACGGCAGCGGCAGGAACGGTGGTTCATGCGCCGTGTTCCGCTGCCGCAGCGTCCACCCGCGGCCCGTGCCGCTGCTTCAGCCACCCGGAAAAACGCTCCATGTACAGGTAGATCACCGGCGTGGTGTACAGCGTGACCAGCTGCGACAGCAGCAGACCGCCGACGATGGCGATGCCCAGCGGCCGCCGCAGTTCCGAACCGATGCCGCTGCCCAGCGCCAGCGGCAGCGCACCGAGCATGGCCGCCGCGGTGGTCATCATGATCGGGCGGAAGCGCAGCAGGCAGGCGCGACGGATCGCATCATGCGCATTGGCCCCGGCGCGGCGCGCCTCGATCGCGAAGTCCACCATCATGATGCCGTTCTTCTTGACGATGCCGATCAGCAGCACGATGCCGACGATGCCGTCCACCGACAGGCTCAGCCCGCACAGCATCAATGCCAGCAACGCCCCGACCCCGGCCGGCGGCAGCGTGGAGATGATAGTGATCGGGTGGATCCAGCTTTCGTACAGCACCCCGAGCACGATGTAGATCACCACCAGCGAGGCCAGCAGCAGCCAGATCACATCCATCTGGCTGCCGGTGAACTCGGCGGCCTTGCCGATGAATTGCGCACCCAGCTGCGATGGCAGTTGCAGCTGGTCGCGGGTGCGCTCGATCGCGCTCACCGCCTGCGACAGCGAATAGCCCGGGGCGACGTTGAAGGAGATCGTCACCGCCGGCAGCTGCTGCTGGTGGCTGACCACCAACGGCGTGGTGGTGACCCGGGCCTCGGCCAGGGCCGCCAGCGGGATGTTGCCGCCACTGCCCACGGTGATGCCGGTGTTGGCGCTGCCGATGCCGGTGGCGGTGGACGAGTTGCTGGAGGACACCTGGCCGAAGCTGGTGGCATTGGTGCCGGTCAGTGCGCCGCCGCCATTGCTGGCCACCGCCAGCTGCTGCATCAGCGCGGTGGAGGTGCGGAACTCGGGGGCCACTTCCAGCACCACGCGGTACTGGTTGAGCTCGGTGAAGATGGTCGAGATCTGGCGCTGGCCGAAGGCGTCGTACAGGGTATCGTCGATGCTCTGCATCGGCACGCCCAGCACGCTGGCCTTGTCGCGGTCGATGTCCAGTTCCAGCGCCCGGCCCTGGTTGGCCAGGTTGTTGTCGACGTCGGCCAGCTCCGGCAGTTGCCGCAGCGCCTCGGTCATGCGCGTGGCCTGGGTCGCCAGTTCGGCGCTGTCCACGTCGGACAGCGAGTACTGGTATTCGGTCGCCGCCACCCGGGTATCCAGGGTCACGTCCTGCACCGGCTTGAGATACAGCGCCACCCCGGGAATGTCCTTCACCGCGGCCTGCAGCCGCGGCAGGATCTTGTCGAGTCCATCGCGGTCGCCGCGCGTCTTCAGCACGATCGACAGCTGGCCCTGGTTGAGGGTCGGATTCATCGAGCCGGCGCCGATGAAGGCGGCCACGCCGGTCACCGCTTCATCGCGGCGCAGCGCTTCGGCCACGGCCCGGGTGCGCTGTTCCATCTGCGGGAAGGCGATGTTCTGGTCGGCCTGGACCACGCCGGTGATCAGCCCGGTGTCCTGCTCGGGCAGCAGCCCCTTGGGAATCACGATGTACAGCAGCACGGTCAGCACCACCGCCGCGGCGGCCACGATCAGGGTGGTGCGCTGGTGCAGCAGCACCTGGTCCAGGGTGCGCTCGTACAGGCCGACCATGCGCGACCACAGGTTTTCCCTGCCGCTGGCCTGGGCCTTCTCGTGGGCGTCCTCGCCTTCGGGCAGCGCATCGGGCTTGAGCAGGTAGGCGCACATCATCGGCGTCAGCGTCAGCGACACCAGCATCGAGATCGTCACCGCGATGCTCAGCACCCAGGCGAACTCGTGGAACAGGCGGCCGGTGACCCCGGGCATCAGCAGCAGCGGCAGGAACACCGCCACCAGCGAGATGGTCAGCGACAGCACGGTGAAGCCGATCTGGCGCGCGCCGATCTCGGCCGCCTCCTTGCCGCTCTTGCCCTGTTCGATATAGCGCACGATGTTCTCGATCATCACGATCGCGTCGTCGACCACGAACCCGGTGGCCACCACCAGCGCCATCAGCGACAGGTTGTCCAGCGACATGCCGGTGAACGCCATCACCGCGAAGGTGCCGGCCAGCGACAGCGGCACCGCGATGGAGGGAATGATCGTGGCCCACAACCGGCGCAGGAACACGAAGATCACCGCCACCACCAGGCCGATGGTCAGGATCAGGGTCATCTGCACTTCGTGCACCGAGGCGCGGATGGTTTCGGTGCGGTCGGAGAACACTTCCAGGTGCACGTCGGCCGGCAATACCGACTGCAGCTGCGGCAGGATCGTGCGGATCGCCTCCACCGTCTGCACGATGTTGGCGCCGGGCTGGCGCCGCACTTCCAGCAGCACCGCCGGCTTGCCGTCGGCCCACGCCGCCAGCTGGTCGTTCTCGACCCCGTCGAGCACCGTGGCCACGTCGGCCAGCCGCACCGGGGCGCCGTTCCGGTAGCTGACGATGGTGTTGCGGTATTCGGCCGCGCTGGTCAGCTGGTCGTTGGTGCCGATGCTGTAGGACTGGGTCTTGCCGTTGAGCGAGCCCTTCGGCGCATTGACGTTGGCCTGGGTCAGCGCGCTGCGCAGCGCCTCCAGGGTCATGCCCATGTTCGACAGCTGCGCCGGGTTGACCTGGATGCGCACCGCAGGGCGCACGTTGCCGGCGATCGACACCAGGCCCACGCCCTGCACCTGCGACAGGCGCTGGGCCAGGATCGAGTCGGCGTAGTTGTTGACGTCACGCAGCGGCAGCGAATCGGAGGTGAGCTTGAGCGTCAGGATCGCCGCGTCGGCCGGATTGACCCGGTTGTAGACCGGCTGGTAAGGCAGCGAGGAGGGCAGCGTGGCCTGGCGGATCGCCGCCTGCACGTCCTGCGCGGCGGTGTTGATGTCGCGGTCCATCGAGAACTGCAGGATGATCGTGGACAGCCCGGCCGACGAGTCGGAGGTCATCAGTTCCAGCCCGGAGATCTGTCCGAACTGGCGCTCCAGCGGGGTGGTCACCAGCGCGGCCATGGTCACCGCATTGGCGCCCGGATACTGGGTGGTCACCACCAGGCTGGGGGCGTCGATCTCGGGCAGCGCCGACACCGGCAGCTGGCGGTAGCCGAGGATGCCCAGCAGCAACAGGCCGGCCATCAGCAGCGACGTGGCGATGGGACGGCGGATGAAGATCGTTGAAAAACCCACGGGCGGATCCTTGCTGGAAGCGGAGCTCAGTGCCGGCGGTGGCCGCCGGCATCAGGAGGAGTGCGTGGGCGCGCGCTCAGCGCGGCCCGCCACCCGGACGGCGGCCGCCGCGACCCTTCTTCTGCTGCGCGGCCTTGAGTTCGGCGTCGGTCGGTGGCGCGGGGGTCTGCCCGGGCGCCAGGGCGTTGACCTTGCTGCCGGGCTTGAGCCGGAACTGGCCTTCGGTCACCACCCGCTCACCGGCCTTCAGCCCCGCGGTGATCTGCACATGGCTGTCATCCACTTCCACGCCCTGGGTGACCGCCTGCATCTTCACCGTGCGGTCGTCCTGCACCACATACACGTAATCGCCGTCCGGGCCGCGCTGCACCGCCTGCGCCGGCACCACCACGCCCTGGCCGATGGTGCGCAGCTTCATCCGCACATTGACGAACTGGCCCGGCCACAGCGCGTTGTCGGCGTTGTCGAACAGGGCGCGGGCACGGAAGGTGCCGGTATCGGCGCTGATCTGGTTGTCGATGACGTCCAGCGTGCCGTTGCCGGCGAGCACATGCGCGTCGCCGCGGTCCAGCGCCACCACTTCCGGGGTGCCGGCGGACTGTGCCTCGCGCACGGCCGGCAGGTCGCGTTCGGGCAGGTTGAACAGCACATGGATCGGGTGGATCTGGGTCAACGTCACCAGCACGGTGCCGGCGCTGACGATATTGCCGGCATCCACCGCGCGGATGCCGGCGATGCCGCTGATCGGCGCGGTGATGCGGGTGTACTGCAGCTGCACCTGGGCGGCGCGCATGTTGGCCTCGTTGGCCGCCACCGCGCTTTCGTACTGCGCCACCTGGTTGCGCTGGGTATCCAGATCGGTCTTGGACACGTACTGGCGGTACTGCGGCGAGTTGGAGCGTTGGTAGTTGGAACGCGCGGTGTCCAGCAGCGCCTGGTTCTGGCGCTTGGCGGCGGCCGCCTGGTCATAGCTGGCCTGCAGCGTGCGCGGGTCGATCTGCGCCAGCAGGTCGCCCTTCCTCACTTCCTGGCCTTCGCGGAAATCGATGCTCAACAGCTGGCCGCCGACCTGCGGACTGACGGTGACGGTGTTCATCGCCGCCACCGTGCCCAGCGCGCTGGCATACACCGGCACGTCCTGCCGGCTGGCGGCCACCACGGTGACCGGCACCGGATCCTTGTCCGCCTCGCCGGCGCCGGCACTGGCCGCCGCGGCGGTCCTCCCTGCCGGCTTGCCGCCCCCCATGACCCGCAAGCCGATGCCGACCACGACGATTGCCGCGACCACAACCAACGCAATCTTCCAGAAACGCGACATGCAACAACTCCTGAGGGGGGAGATACGGGGCGCCGGCAGGCGCAGCCGCAGAGCATACTCGCCGGCTGCGCCCATTTACCCATGACGGATGGCAGATGGCGCGCAGACCGCCCGCAGTGCTGCGGGTTCCGGGTGGCCGCCGGCAGCGGACCGGACTTCCCGAGGGCGTATGCCCTACATTCGGGGGCCTGGCATAGACCGATGGAGTTCCGATGGCCCGCAAGACCGTGCTGCTGTCCGCGCTGCTGTGCGCCCTGTCGCCGCTGGCGAGCGCCGCCGACCCCGCCCAGCGCCCTGAAGTGGCCGCCGCCGCTGCGCGCCTGCAGGCCAGGGTGGTGGATTGGCGCCGCGACTTCCACCAGCACCCGGAGCTGTCCAACCGCGAGCAGCGCACCTCGGACAAGGTCGCCGCGCACCTGCGCGCACTGGGCCTGGCCCCGCGCACCGGCGTTGCCCGGCATGGCGTGGTCGCCATCATCAAGGGCGGCAGGCCGGGGCCGAAGATCGCCCTGCGTGCGGACATGGATGCATTGCCGGTGACCGAACAGACCGGGCTGCCGTTCGCTTCCCGGGCGACCAGCACCTACCGCGGTGAAACCGTCGGGGTGATGCACGCCTGCGGCCACGATGCGCATACCGCCATGCTGCTGGGCGTGGCCGACGCGCTGGTGGCGATGCGTGAGCGCCTGCCCGGCGAGGTGATGCTGATCTTCCAGCCGGCCGAAGAGGGAGCGCCGCCACCGGAAGAGGGTGGTGCCGCGCTGATGCTGAAGGAAGGGCTGTTCCGCGACTTCAAGCCCGAAGCGGTGTTCGGGCTGCATGTGTTCTCCAGCGTGCAGGCGGGCCAGATCGCGGTGCGCGGCGGACCGCTGATGGCCGCCTCCGACCGCTTCGGCATCACCGTCAGCGGCCGCCAGACCCACGGCTCGGCGCCGTGGAACGGGATCGATCCGATCGTGGCCGCCGCCGATCTGATCGGCACCGCGCAGACCATCGTCAGCCGCCGCACCAACATCGCCAAACTGCCGGCGGTGGTCACCTTCGGTGCGATCAAGGGCGGCATCCGCTACAACATCATTCCCGACTCGGTGGAGATGGTCGGCACCATCCGCACCTTTGATCCAGCCATGCGCATGCAGATCTTCGCCGACCTGCGCAACGTCGCCGCGCACAGCGCCGCCGCGCACGGTGCCCGCGCCAGCACCGAAATCTACGAAGACGACGGCAATCCGGCCACGGTCAACGATCCGGCCCTGACTGCGCGCATGCTGCCCAGCCTGCAGGCGGTGGTCGGCAAGGCCAACGTCTACGAGCCGCCGCTGCAGATGGGCTCGGAGGACTTCTCGCTGTACGCGCAGCAGGTGCCATCGATGTTCTTCTTCGTCGGCGCCACCGGCGCCGGCATCGACCCGGCCACCGCGCCCAGCAACCATTCGCCGCAGTTCCTGCTCGACGAGCAGGCGCTGGACGTGGGCCTGCGCGCGCTGTTGCAGGTGTCGCTGGACTATCTCGACGGCAACGCAGGCTGATGCGATAGACGGCGGTGTGCGCCGGACAGCGGGACACTGGCCGGCCAGCGACCCGGGTCTGGGTTGCGGCGCTGCGGTTGTGGGTTCCGCATGCTGGCCACCGGTGGCCGTCCGGAACGGCGCCGCGGCGCGATTTACAGGCTCCGGCCCCGGACGGCGGCGTGGTCCGCCTGCCGCCGCCTGATGAGGG
>NZ_JAUJUJ010000242.1 GCF_030711595.1 Stenotrophomonas sp. YIM B06876 | reverse complement strand
TACCTTCAGCGAGGCGGTGCTCGGTTTCGACAACAGCGACCTGAGCGTACCCAACGGCACCCTGAGCACGGTGAGCAGCAGCGATGGCGGCACCACCTGGACTGCGACCTTCACCCCGACCAGCAACGTTCACGACACTACCAACCTGATCATCCTGAACAACACCGGTTATACGGACCTGGCGGGCAATGCCGGCACGGGTGTGACCACCTCGGCCAACTTCACCATCGATACGGTGCAGCCGACCGCTACCATCGTGGTGGCGAACCCGACGCTGAATGCCGGCGCGAATTCCCTGGTGACCATCACCTTCAGCGAGGCGGTGACCGGTTTTGCCAATGCCGACCTGNGGCAATGCCGGCACGGGTGTGACCACCTCGGCCAACTTCACCATCGATACGGTGCAGCCGACCGCTACCATCGTGGTGGCGAACCCGACGCTGAATGCCGGCGCGAATTCCCTGGTGACCATCACCTTCAGCGAGGCGGTGACCGGTTTTGCCAATGCCGACCTGACGATTTCCAACGGCACCCTGAGCACTGTCAGTTCCAGCGACGGCGGTATCACCTGGACCGCGACGTTCACGCCGAGCAGCAATGTCACCGACTCCAGCAACGTCATCAGCCTGGACAACAGTGGTGTACAGAATGCATCGGGCAACGTTGGCAGCGGCACCACCGATTCCAACAACTACAGCATCGACACCCAGCGCCCGACCGCGACCATCTCGGTGGCCGACAACAACCTGGGCATCGGCCAGACCACCACCGTGACCATTGCCTTCAGCGAAGCGGTCAGCGGCTTCAACTTGTCGAAGCTGAGCGTTGCCAACGGTACGCTGTCAGATCTGATCAGCATCGACGGCGGCAAGACCTGGACCGCCACCCTGACGCCAACGGCCTCTGTTACCGGCCCCACCAACCTGGTCGTGCTCGACACCAGCCTGGTCAGCGACGGGGCGGGCAATGCCGGATCGGGTATCGCCATCTCCAACAACTATGCCGTCAACACCAACCCTGTGGTTCCGAGCACACCCTCCCCTTCGCACACCATCGACGGCGCCCAGGTCAGCACCAGCACGGCAGCCGATGGCTCGACCATCACCACCATTGCCCCTGTGACCACGGACCGCACGGACGATCCCAACAGTACCAACACCCACCTGGCCGACATTCCGCTGCTCAAAGGCGTCGACGGCCATGCCATCTTGC
>NZ_JAUJUJ010000241.1 GCF_030711595.1 Stenotrophomonas sp. YIM B06876 | reverse complement strand
AGGTCGGCCGCGCGGGTCAGGTCGTCGAGCGCGAGCTCGAAGAACAAGGCTTCGCCCGACTTGCCTGCATGCGTCTCGCGGCGGATCGCCTCGTCATAGGCCTCGGAGTGGCCGATCGCGTGCTCGAAGATCGTCGGGTTCGAGGTCAGCCCCGTGATCGCGAAGTCGCGGATATAGCGGGCCAGCGTGCCGCTGTCGAGCAGGGTGCGCGTGATGTTGTCGAGCCAGAGGCTTTGGCCGAGATCGTGCAGTGTCTGCGTTGCATTCATGATGGCTCCTGTGGCGGAATGGGGCGCTGAACCGGGTCAGTCCACGGGGCTGTGCCAGCCGCCCTGCGCGGCGATCAGCGCATCGGCTGCCTGCGGGCCCCAACTGCCTTGCGGGTACGGGAGGGCGCGCGAATGCGCGGTGAGCACGGGGTCCACCACGCTCCAGGCCGCCTCCACGGCGTCTTCACGCGCGAACAGCGCGGGGTCGCCGGCCATCGCATCGGCGAGCAGGCGTTCGTAGGGAGTCTGTTCGCCGGCTTCTTCCTCCACCAGCACGAGTTCATGCTGTTCGCCCACGAAGGCCTTGCCGGCTTGTTTGACGCGGGCGGCCAGCGCAATCATCGAATGCGGTGACAGGTGAAAGCGCAGGTAGTTGGCCTGCGTGCCCGTGGCGACCGCATCTTCGAACAAGCGCACCGGTGGGGGCTCCAGGCGCACCAGCACTTCACAGGCCGTCGTCGGCAGGCACTTGCCTGAACGCAGGTACCAGGGCACGCCCTCCCAGCGCCAGGAGTCGATGTGCAGCCGCAGCGCACANAAGCGCACCGGTGGGGGCTCCAGGCGCACCAGCACTTCACAGGCCGTCGTCGGCAGGCACTTGCCTGAACGCAGGTACCAGGGCACGCCCTCCCAGCGCCAGGAGTCGATGTGCAGCCGCAGCGCACAGTAGGTTTCTACGTTCGAGTGCTCATCCACCTGTGGCTCATCGCGGTAGCCTTCGTACTGCCCGCGCACCAGGTCGCTCGCCCGCAGCGGCCGCATGGCGTTGAAAATCTTGAGCTTTTCGGCGTCCACGGCGGCAAAGTGCCGGCTGCCGGGTGGCTCCATGGCGAGCAGCGCAACGATCTGGAGCAAATGGTTTTGCACTACATCGCGCAGGCAACCGGCGCTTTCATAGAAGGCGCCCCGGCCCTGCACGCCGAATTGTTCAGACAGCGTGATCTG
>NZ_JAUJUJ010000240.1 GCF_030711595.1 Stenotrophomonas sp. YIM B06876 | reverse complement strand
GCTGGAACATCATCGGCGGCTACGCCGGCTATGCCTCCTTCGGCAATTCCGTCTTCTATGGCCTGGGCAGCTATGGCGTGGCCATAGCCATGGTGCAGTGGGGGCTGCCGTTCGGCGTGGGCCTGGCCTTCGGCGTCGCGCTGGCGGTGGTCTTCGCCTTCGTGCTCGGCCTGCCGGTGCTGCGGCTCAGGGGGCACTATTTCGCCATTGCCACGCTGGCGCTGTCGCAGGTCATGACGGCCATCGTCTCGAACGTCGAGCTGGCCGGCCGCAACATCGGCCTGGTGCTGCCGCCGCTGAACAACGACCGGCTGTTCTACGAGCTCGCGCTCGCGCTGCTGGTGGTGGCCACGCTGACCATCTTCTGGCTGACGCGCAGCCGCTTCGGCTTCGGGCTGATCGCCATCCGCGAGAACGAAGAGGCCGCCGCCGTCATGGGCGTGAACACCACGCTGTACAAGGTGCTCGCGTTCGCGCTCTCGGGCGTGTTCAGCGCGCTGGCCGGCGGCATCCACGCCTACTGGATCACCTTCCTCGACCCCGAGAGCGCGTTCGACATCGGCCTCAACGTCAAGATGATCATCATGGCCGTGTTCGGTGGCCCCGGCACGGTGTTCGGCCCCATCGTCGGCGCCTTCACGCTGTCGGCGATCTCGGAATACCTGGCCAGCGCCGTCACCAGCATCGCGGGGCTGTTCTTCGGCATCGTCATCGTGGTCGCCGTGGTGCTGATGCCGCGCGGCCTGGCCGACCTGCTGCGCCACCTGCGCAAGACCGGCTGGCGCTACTTCATCGACAACATCAAGGCGCACCGGCTATGAGCGCGCTGCTCGAAGTCCGCCACGCCACGCGGCGCTTCGCCGGGCTGGTGGCCGTGAGCGATGTCAGCTTCACGCTCGCGCCCGGCGAGATCCTCGGCCTGATCGGACCCAACGGCGCGGGCAAGACCACGCTGATCAGCCTCATCAGCGGCACGCTGGCCGCCAGCGAGGGCGAGGTGCTGTTCCAGGGCGAGCGCATCAATCGCCTGCCGGCCTACCAGCGCGCGCGCCTGGGCATAGGCCGCACGTTCCAGATCATGCGGCCGTTTCCGGGCCTGTCGGTGCTCGACAACGTGGCCATCGGCGCGCTGTTTGGCCATGCCGCCAAGCGTGCCAGCCTGGCACAGGCGCGCGAGCAGGCGCGCGAATGCCTCGCTTTCGTGGGCATGGGCGCGTACGCCG
>NZ_JAUJUJ010000239.1 GCF_030711595.1 Stenotrophomonas sp. YIM B06876 | reverse complement strand
GGTGATCCTGCTGGTGGTATCGCTGGCCGGCATCTTCGCGTTCTCGCTGTCCACGCTGGGCGTGATCGACCCGATCACGCGCGCCATCGTCGACTCCGGCCTGGGCGAGCACGGCGTGCTGGCGCTCTTGATCGCACTGCTGATCGTGCTCGGCATGTTCCTCGACGGCATCTCGATCTTCCTGATCTTCGTGCCGCTGCTCATGCCCATCATGGACCACTACCACTGGAGCCCGGTGTGGTTTGGCGTGGTGCTGACGCTCAACGTCGCCATTGGCCAGTTNCATGTTCCTCGACGGCATCTCGATCTTCCTGATCTTCGTGCCGCTGCTCATGCCCATCATGGACCACTACCACTGGAGCCCGGTGTGGTTTGGCGTGGTGCTGACGCTCAACGTCGCCATTGGCCAGTTCACGCCGCCGATGGCCGTGAACCTGATGGTGTCGAGCCGCATCGCCAATGTGCGCATGGAAGAGACCACGCGCTGGGTACTGTGGCTGGTGGCCGCCATGTGCTTTGCCATGCTGCTGGTGATCGTGTGGCCGCAGCTGGCGCTGTGGCTGCCGACCCGGCTGGGCTATTGAATCCGACTGTTGTTAACCCAAGGAGACTGAAGAATGAAACTGCGTACCTTTCTGACCTCTGCCGTCGCTGCCGCAGCGGCGCTGGCCTTCGCCACGCCCGCCCTGGCGCAAACCTACAAGAGCGAATACCGCATGTCGCTGGTGCTGGGCACGGCCTTCCCCTGGGGCAAGGGCGGCGAGCTCTGGGCCAACAAGGTGCGCGAGCGCACCCAGGGCCGCATCAACATCAAGCTCTACCCCGGCGTGTCGCTGATCCAGGGCGACCAGACGCGCGAATTTTCCGCACTGCGCCAGGGCGTGATCGACATGGCGATTGGCTCGACCATCAACTGGTCGCCCCAGGTCAAGCAGCTCAACCTGTTCTCGCTGCCCTTCCTGATGCCCGACTACGCCGCCGCCGACGCGCTGACGCAGGGCGAGGTCGGCAAGAGCCTGTTCCAGACGCTGGACAAGGCCGGCGTGGTGCCGCTCGCCTGGGGCGAGAACGGCTACCGCGAGATCTCCAACTCCAAGCACGCCATCAAGACCCCGGCCGACCTCAAGGGCCTGAAGATCCGCGTCGTCGGCTCGCCGCTGTTCCTCGACACCTTCACCGCGCTCGGCGCCAACCCGACGCAGATGAGCTGGGCCGACGCCCAGCC
>NZ_JAUJUJ010000238.1 GCF_030711595.1 Stenotrophomonas sp. YIM B06876 | reverse complement strand
TGGCGAGCCGCGCATCGACGGCCGCGACACGCGCACCGTGCGTGCTATCGAGATCCGCAACAGCGTGCTGCCGCGCACCCATGGTTCGTCGCTGTTCACGCGCGGCGAAACCCAGGCGCTGGTGGTGACCACGCTGGGCACCGAGCGCGACGCGCAGCGCATCGACGCGCTGGCCGGCGAGTACGAAGACCGCTTCATGATGCACTACAACATGCCTCCCTTTGCCACCGGCGAAGTGGGCCGCATGGGTTCGACCAAGCGCCGCGAAATCGGCCACGGCCGCCTGGCCAAGCGCGCGCTGATCGCCGTGCTGCCGAGCAAGGAAGAGTTCCCCNGCGAGTACGAAGACCGCTTCATGATGCACTACAACATGCCTCCCTTTGCCACCGGCGAAGTGGGCCGCATGGGTTCGACCAAGCGCCGCGAAATCGGCCACGGCCGCCTGGCCAAGCGCGCGCTGATCGCCGTGCTGCCGAGCAAGGAAGAGTTCCCCTACACCATGCGCGTGGTGTCCGAAATCACCGAGTCGAACGGCTCCTCGTCGATGGCTTCGGTCTGCGGCGGCTGCCTGTCGATGATGGACGCCGGCGTGCCCATGAAGGCGCATGTGGCCGGCATCGCCATGGGCCTGATCAAGGAAGACAACCGCTTTGCCGTGCTGACCGACATCCTGGGCGACGAAGATCACCTGGGTGACATGGACTTCAAGGTGGCCGGCACGACCGCCGGCATCACCGCGCTGCAGATGGACATCAAGATCCAGGGCATCACCAAGGAAATCATGCAGGTGGCATTGGCCCAGGCCAAGGAAGCGCGCATGCACATTCTGGGCAAGATGCAGGAAGCCATGGGCGAGGCCAAGACCGAGGTGTCGGACTTCGCGCCCAAGCTCTACACGATGAAGATCAATCCCGAGAAGATCCGCGACGTGATCGGCAAGGGCGGCTCGGTGATCCGTGCGCTGACCGAAGAGACCGGCTGCCAGATCAATATCGACGAAGACGGCACCATCACCATCGCCTCGACCGACACCGCCAAGGCCGACGAAGCCAAGCGCCGCATCGCGCAGATCACCGCCGAAGTGGAAATCGGCAAGGTCTACGAAGGCCCGGTGACCAAGATCCTCGACTTCGGCGCGCTGATCAACCTGCTGCCCGGCAAGGACGGCCTGCTGCACATCAGCCAGATTGCCCACGAGCGCGTCGAGCGCGTGAGCGACTACCTG
>NZ_JAUJUJ010000237.1 GCF_030711595.1 Stenotrophomonas sp. YIM B06876 | reverse complement strand
ATCCCAGTCGGCATGGACCGATGCGGGCACCACGAAGGGCTCGTGCGACCAGCCCAGCGCTGCGCGGGTCAGGTTGATTTCTTCGGCGCCGAGCGGCTCGCCGTGCGCCTTGGCGGTGTTGGCACGGTTCGGGCTGCCCTGGCCGATGGCGGTCTTGCAGCAGATCAGCGTGGGCTTGTCGCTGCTGGCCTTGGCCTTGGCAATGGCGGCGCTCACGGCGTCGGCGTCATGGCCGTCCACGGCGTCGATCNCGGCGCCGAGCGGCTCGCCGTGCGCCTTGGCGGTGTTGGCACGGTTCGGGCTGCCCTGGCCGATGGCGGTCTTGCAGCAGATCAGCGTGGGCTTGTCGCTGCTGGCCTTGGCCTTGGCAATGGCGGCGCTCACGGCGTCGGCGTCATGGCCGTCCACGGCGTCGATCACGTTCCAGCCGCAGGCCTTGAAGCGCTGCGGCGTGTGGTCTATGAACCAGGGTGCGACCTGGCCGTCGATGCTGATGCCGTTGTCGTCGTACAGCGCCACCAGCTTGTTCAGCTTCCAGGCGCCGGCCAGCGCCACGGCCTCGTGGCTGATGCCTTCCATGAGGCAGCCGTCGCCCAGGAAGACGTAGGTGTGGTGGTCGACCACGCGGTGCTGGTCGCGGTTGAACTCGGCGGCCAGCAGCTTCTCGGCCAGCGCGAAGCCGACGGCATTGGTCAGGCCCTGGCCCAGCGGGCCGGTGGTGGTTTCCACGCCGGGCGTCACGGCCACTTCGGGATGGCCGGGCGTCTTGGAGCCGAGCTGGCGGAAGTTCTTCAGCTCCTGCACCGACAGGTCGTAGCCCGTGAGATGCAGTACCGCGTACAGCAGCATCGAGCTGTGGCCGTTGGAGAGCACGAAACGGTCGCGGTCGAACCACTGCGGGTTGGCCGGGTTGTGCTTGAGGTGCCGGCCCCACAGCGCCACGGCCATATCGGCCATGCCCATGGGAGCCCCCGGGTGGCCGGAGTTGGCTTGTTGCACGGCATCCATTGCGAGTGCGCGGATCGCATTCGCCATTTGTTGAGAGTTGGCCATCGGGGCGGGTCCGGTCTATGGAGGAGGGAAAACCCGGGATTTTAACGGCGCGGCCAAAAACGCTGCCGCGCGGGGGCCATGCACTACAGTGCGGGCGATGCATGGACAGCCCGCTTCGCCCTCCCCCAACCCACCCGCCGCGCCCGTGCGCGCCCTGCTGCTGGCCGCCGGCCG
>NZ_JAUJUJ010000236.1 GCF_030711595.1 Stenotrophomonas sp. YIM B06876 | reverse complement strand
CGTGTCCTTGATGCGGCTGCGCGACGCGGACAGGTTTTCGGTCGAAGTCTGCAGGTTGGCCACCACCGAGGTGAAGCGGTTCTGGATGGCGCCGAGGTCTGCACGGGTGCTGTTGATGGAGCCAAGCGCGTTGTCGACCAGCGACAGCGCCTTCTGTGCACCGGTCACGGTGGAGACGTCGATGTCCTTGACGTTGGCCTTGGTGGTGGCCGCATCTGCGGTGTGCGCGAACGCAGCGGCACCGCCAATGGTCAGGCTGATGTCGGCGTCAGCCATGGCCACACCATCCTTGACCTGGGTGACCACGATCTTGTTGGTCGCGTCAAGCTCGGCCAGCACGCCGGTCTCGCCCAGCTTCGAGTTGATCGCGGTGACCGCAGCTTTGTTCTGATCGGTGACGCTGGTGCCGGCCTTCAGTTCGATTTTGTCGAGATTGATGGTGGCAGTGCCGACCTTGATGGTGCCGGTCAGGGTGCCATCAGCAGCCAGGGCAGTGGCATCGGCCAGCTTGCCAGTTGAGAAGCTCGAACCACCCAGCTTGGCGGTCGTGGCATCGACCACCTTGTCAATGGCGATTGCCTGACCTGCATTGGCTCCGACCTGGAACAGCTGGCTGGAGAAGCTGCCGTCCAGCAGCTTGGTGCCGTTGAAGTCGGACTGCTTGGCGACGCGGTCGATTTCGGCGACCAGCTGGGTCACTTCGGCCTGCAGGGCCTTGCGGTCGCTGGCGGAGTTGGTGGCGTTGGAGGACTGCACCGCCAGTTCACGGACGCGCTGCAGGTTGTTGCCGATCTCGGCCAGCGAACCTTCGGCGACCTGGGCCAGCGAGATGCCGTCGTTGGCATTGCGGATGGCCACGTCGGTGCCGCGGATCTGGGTGCCAAAGCGCTCGGAGATGGCCAGGCCGGCCGCGTCGTCCTTGGCGCTGTTGATGCGCGAACCGGACGACAGGCGCTGGATGGTGGTGGCGAGGGAGCTGCCGCTGGTGCTCAGGTTGCGCTGGGCATTCAACGACATCGTGTTGGTGTTGATGACTTGTGCCATGGAAGTTCCTTCAGGCTTGGGTTAGGCGTAAGACGGTGGAGACGGCGCCGATCAGGCCGGCGCCGCCGGTCGGGCTTGGATCAGCGCAGCAGGCTGAGCACGTTCTGCGGTACCTGGTTGGCCTGGGCCAGCATTGCGGTGCCGGCCTGCTGCAGGATCTGGGTGCGGGTCAGCTCTGCGGTTTCC
>NZ_JAUJUJ010000235.1 GCF_030711595.1 Stenotrophomonas sp. YIM B06876 | reverse complement strand
AGGCTGAAGGATAGCTTTTCAGGGCCCGGCGCACAGCAGCCTGGGCGACAGGGCCAAACCTATAATCTGCGGTTGCCCCCGGGCCTGCCGGCCCCGCGCACACCATATCTACACACCATGAGCCACCCCACATTCACCGTCGCCGACATCCGCAAGACCTTTCTGGACTTCTTTGCTTCCAAGGGCCACACCATCGTGCCGTCGAGCTCGCTGGTGCCGGGCAACGACCCGACGCTGATGTTCACCAACTCGGGCATGGTGCAGTTCAAGGACGTGTTCCTGGGCAGCGACAAGCGCCCGTACAACCGCGCCACCTCGGTGCAGGCCTGCCTGCGCGCCGGCGGCAAGCACAACGACCTGGAAAACGTCGGCTACACCGCGCGCCACCACACCTTCTTTGAAATGCTCGGCAACTGGAGCTTTGGCGACTACTTCAAGCGCGAGTCGCTGAAGTGGGCCTGGGAACTGCTGACCGAGGTCTACAAGCTGCCGGCCGAGCGCCTGCTGGCCACCGTCTACGAAGAAGACGACGAGGCCTACGACATCTGGACGAAAGAGATCGGCCTGCCGCCCGAGCGCGTGATCCGCATCGGCGACAACAAGGGCGGGCGCTACAAGAGCGACAACTTCTGGATGATGGCCGACACCGGCCCCTGCGGTCCGTGCTCGGAAATCTTCTACGACCACGGCGACCACATCCCCGGCGGCCCACCGGGCAGCCCCGATGAAGACGGCGACCGTTTCATCGAAATCTGGAACAACGTGTTCATGCAGTTCGACATGCAGGATGACGGCTCGGTCAAGCCCTTGCCCGCGCCCTGCGTGGACACCGGCATGGGCCTGGAGCGTCTGGCCGCCATCCTGCAGCATGTGCACAGCAACTACGAGATCGACCTGTTCGATGCGCTCATCAAGGCCGCTGCGCGCGAGACCGGCTGCACGGACCTGGACAACAAGAGCCTGCGCGTGATCGCCGACCACATCCGCGCCACCGCCTTCCTGGTGAGCGACGGCGTAATCCCGAGCAACGAAGGCCGTGGCTACGTGCAGCGCCGCATCGTGCGCCGCGCCATCCGCCACGGCTACAAGCTGGGCCAGAAGACGCCGTTCTTCCACAAGCTGGTGGCCGACCTGGTCAAGGTCATGGGCGACGCCTACCCCAAGCTGCGCGAGCAGGAGCAGCGCATCACCGACGTGCTCAAGACCGAGGAAGAGCGCTTCTTCGAGACCCTGG
>NZ_JAUJUJ010000234.1 GCF_030711595.1 Stenotrophomonas sp. YIM B06876 | reverse complement strand
CCGGGCAGTGGTTTCAGGGTGTCGCGCCGGAATTGCTGGCAGAGATCGCGCGGCTGCCAGGAGCTGCACGTGCGGTAGCCGAAGCGAACTCAAAAAGCTTGCGATTCGCCGCGACACATGCGTTGTCGCTGACCTTCGTGCCTGGTTGGTTGCGCCGCTTTGAAGCGCATACGATGGCGGGGACTCTTCAATTGGAGTCCGACATGCTTCATCGGTGTGAGGCTCTCCTGGCTCAGAGCAAGGTGCAGTTCGTCTTGTGCCACGCCCACGCTCAAGCGCCCAGTCAACTGCAGGTGCAAGGCTACCCGTCCATCTGCGTGGGCATCGATGTTCTGCGCCCCGTTTCTGCCATGGGGCCAGAGGGCCAAGCCCTTCACCCATTGGAGCGCCCCGGGACGACAGCCCCTCTTCTGGCCTACAGCGCGGAATCCGGGCTGGGCAGCATCCTTCATAAAACCATCGACCGTGCGTTAGGGGCGCTTCAAACGCAAACGGTCTTCACCGCCCACCTGGCATCCGTACTACGGACGATGGCGCTCGAAGGTCGAGGAATAGCTTGGCTGCCTCAAAGTCTCGTCGGCGATGACCTTGCAGCGGGCAAGTTGGTTGCGGCGGCCACTGAAGCGTGGANCTTCAAACGCAAACGGTCTTCACCGCCCACCTGGCATCCGTACTACGGACGATGGCGCTCGAAGGTCGAGGAATAGCTTGGCTGCCTCAAAGTCTCGTCGGCGATGACCTTGCAGCGGGCAAGTTGGTTGCGGCGGCCACTGAAGCGTGGAATATCGATCTTGAAATCCGGGTCTATCGAGCACATTCGCAATTGGGGCGCGCTGCAGAAGCTCTCTGGGATGCAGCAGTACAGTCAGTGGCAGGTAAACCAGCGGAGCAGCAAGCCCAACTGCCCGACCGTTGACGCATCGGGTATGAGGCTGCGCTCGTACAGCCGCTTTGGGGCAGAAGCCGCCCCATAGCCGATAGACGGACAAGTCCCCGGCACCACCAGATTTTGGAATGACGCCCCTTCAGGAGCAGTCGCAGAGGCTGTAAAAAGGCTCATCTATTGATAGCTTATTGCGCATAATGGGTAAGGCCTGAGGCCGATTTTTACCTAAAATTTATCGGATTTACATGGGGTGCCGCACGTTCGCAGCGCGCGTTTTCGCGCAACTCGCCACTCGTCAGCCTGTGCCCCTCCCCAAGCGCCGCCGCCTCAGTAGCTCAGCCGCTCTGGCCGC
>NZ_JAUJUJ010000058.1 GCF_030711595.1 Stenotrophomonas sp. YIM B06876 | reverse complement strand
CGTGTCCTTGATGCGGCTGCGCGACGCGGACAGGTTTTCGGTCGAGGTCTGCAGGTTCGCCACCACCGAGGTGAAGCGGTTCTGGATCGCACCCAGATCGGCGCGGGTGCTGTTGATTGCGCCCAGGGCCTTGTCGACGATTTCCAGCGCCTGTTGGGCACCCTTGACGGTGGAAACATCGATCTTGTCGGCGAACTGATTGGTGCCCTGTACAGCAGTAGCAGCGCCGACCAGATCGGTGGTGAACACCGTAGCGGCGCCTGCGGCGTTGACGCTGTCCTTGACCGAAGTCAGGGTCAGCGCGCCGGCGGCATCGGCTTCGGCGTAGACGCCGGTTTCACCGATCTTGGCGTTGATGTGCGCAGCCAGTGCCTTGCCGGAAGCTATTTCGTTCGCGGCGGTCAGGCCCGCGCTCGGCACTACCAGCTTGTCAAACTTGACTTCGGTGCCTTTGCTGTCAGTAATGCTGAATGCAGCAATGGTGGTCGCGGCGTTATCGGCAGCGCTGGCGTTCTTGACCACGGCGGCCGTCGCAAACTGCGCGCCACCCAGGGCATTGGCCTTGGCGTCCACAACCTTGTCGATGGCAATGGCCTGGCCAGCATTGGCGCCCACCTGGAACAGCTGGCTGGAGAACGAACCGTCCAGCAGTTTGGTGCCGTTGAAATCCGACTGCTTGGCGACGCGGTCGATTTCGCTGACCAGCTGGGTCACTTCGGCCTGCAGCGCCTTGCGGTCGCTGTTGGAGTTGGTGGCATTGGACGACTGCACCGACAGCTCACGGATGCGCTGCAGGTTGTTGCCGATTTCACTCAGCGAGCCTTCGGCGACCTGTGCCAGCGAGATGCCATCGTTGGCATTGCGGATGGCCACATCGGTACCGCGGATCTGGGTGCCGAAACGTTCGGAGATCGCCAGACCAGCGGCGTCGTCCTTGGCGCTGTTGATGCGCGAACCCGACGACAGGCGCTGGATCGTGGTGGCCAGGGAGCTGCCGCTGGTGCTCAGGTTGCGCTGAGCATTCAACGACATCGTGTTGGTGTTGATGACTTGTGCCATGAGGAAGGGTCCTTGAGCAGTTGCACGTGAGTTGGGTCAGACGCTCCTGACGTGCTTCAGGAGTGCCTCATGTCAGCGCTGCAGCAGGCTGAGCACGTTCTGGGGAACCTGGTTGGCCTGGGCCAGCATGGCGGTGCCGGCCTGCTGCAGGATCTGGGTGCGGGTCAGCTCGGCGGTTTCCTTGGCGAAATCGGTGTCGCGGATGCGGCTGCGCGAGGCCGACAGGTTCTCCGAGGAGGTCTGCAGATTGGCCACTACCGAGGTGAAACGGTTCTGGATCGCGCCGAGGTCGGCGCGGACGCTGTTGACCGATTCCAGTGCCTTGTCGACGATCGACAGGGCCTGCTGTGCGCCTTCGGCGGTGGTCACGCTGAGGTCCTTGACGAAGCTGTTGGTGGCGCCGGTCAACGTGCCGCCGTTGGTGCCGTTCTGGGTCAGACCGATGTTGGCCAGGTCGGTGACGATGGCCCCCGGAGCAGTGGAGGCGGGGCCGGCCACGCCGAGGGCGAAGGTCTGTTCGGACTTGATCGAGGTCAGGCTCAGCACGCCGTTGTCGACGTTGGCCAGTACACCGGTTTCGCCGAGCTTATTGTTGATGGCGGCAGCAGTGGCGGCGGAGATCGATTCGCCGGACTTGACCGTGATATCGCCGATGTTGACCGTGGTGGCGGTGCCGCCCGGCGGGGTCACAGTGACCTGCAGCTGGGAGTACACGCTGTCGGCGGTGGCTTTGTCGGCGGCGCCCAGGGTGGTGC
Source organism: Stenotrophomonas sp. YIM B06876 (assembly GCF_030711595.1). Lineage (GTDB taxonomy): Bacteria > Pseudomonadota > Gammaproteobacteria > Xanthomonadales > Xanthomonadaceae > Stenotrophomonas. The sequence goes on along the minus strand of NZ_JAUJUJ010000058.1, from coordinate 4,936 downwards.
CAGTGAAAACGTTGGCGAAGGTGGCGGCGCCCAACGAGTCGGCCTTGGCGTTGACCACGTTGTTGATGGCGATCGCTTGGCCGGCATTTGCACCCACCTGGAACAGCTGGCTGGTGAAGCTGCCGTCCAACAGTTTGGTGCCGTTGAAGTCGGACTGCTTGGCGACGCGGTCGATTTCGCTGACCAGCTGGGTCACCTCGGCCTGCAGCGCCTTGCGGTCGCTGACGGAGTTGGTGGCGTTGGAGGCTTGCACGGCCAGTTCGCGGATGCGCTGCAGGTTGTTGCCGATCTCGCTCAGCGAGCCTTCGGCGACCTGGGCCAGCGAGATGCCGTCGTTGGCGTTGCGGATGGCCACGTCGGTACCGCGGATCTGGGTGCCGAAACGCTCGGAGATCGCCAGACCGGCGGCGTCGTCTTTTGCGCTGTTGATGCGCAGGCCCGACGACAGGCGCTGGATGGTGGTTGCGAGCGAGGCGCCGCTGGTGCTCAGGTTGCGCTGAGCGTTGAGCGACATCGTATTGGTGTTGATTACCTGTGCCATGGGTCGTCTCCCTTATTGGAATCCCGGTGGTGAATGGAACGAAGCGCCGCCGATTTTTTTGTTTGGCTGTGTGTGCTTCGCTGTTGCCAAATCAATAACGGCGCTTTGTCAACAACCTTTAGCCCGGTTTTTCAACGAAATGGCCGGCAGGGACAAAACCATGCCCTGAGCCGCAGAGAGTCACCCTCCACGGCTGCCGGGAAAGCTACGGGGCGGCTTCGTTGCAGTGCATGCAGCCCCGGCGCCGGGCAGTCCGCGGTGCTGGCGGTAGGCAGCCAGCAGTGAGGGTGGCGCCGACCGTCCGCGCAGTGCCAAGCCATATCAGGCAGGGAAGGGTGCTGGCAGCTCCGTGTCATGCCGGGCACTCAGCGCAGGGGCGATCAACAGACAATAAAAAGGCCGCGATGCTCGGAGCATCGCGGCCTTGGGACCGGCGAGGTGATGGTGGCGCGTCAGCGGATCATATTGAACAGCGACATCGACTGCATCTGCGAGAACAGCGTCTGCGCAGCTTGCAGCGCGGTTTTTTCCAACTGGTATTGGCTCAGTGCGTCGGCATAGTCCAGGTCGCGCATTTGCGACAGCGTGCCTTTCAGCGTGACGACGTTGGATTCGCGCATGTCCGCTGCGTTGTCCAGCGCCTTGAGCTGGGCACCGCCAGCGGCACGCGAGTCGATCATCCGCTCCGCGGCACGCGCCACATCGCGCAATCCACTCTGCAACTGGTTTTGCTGCGCCGCGGCCTGGGCCGGGGTGCCGATATCCATCGAAAGCGATCCGATCAGGTTATCCAAGGTGCTGAAGATGTCACGACTGGTCGAGGAACCCACTTCGAAACTGTCACCTGCAGCCGGCTTGCCATCGATATGCAGACGCACGCCGTTGAGCACCAGGTCATCCCCAGCCTTCATGTTGCCGGTGGCCAGCACGGCGCCACCGGCATCACGCAGCTCGTACTGGTCGGCAGCAGTGAAGCGCACGCTGAAGGGCTGGCCATTCCAGTTGCCGTCGCCGTCGCGGGTGATATTGGTCAGCACTCCGGTGCCGGTATTCGCAGTCGCCGCAACGCCATCGACATGACCATCGCCGGTGGCAATGCGCAGGAAGATTTCGCTGCCGGGTAGCGAGTCCCGTACGTAGGTGTCCGGGCCGACTTCGATCTGGCGCTGGGTCTGGTCTCCGCTGTAGACCACACGGCCATTGACCTGGCTGAAGGGCGGACTGGCATCGGCCGTCCCACCGAACAGATAGCGGCCGGTACCGTCGGTGGCGTTGGCCAACGCAAGCAGATTGCCGCGAATGGCTTCGATCTCCGTGACCATCGATTGCTTGTCCGCCGAGGCCAGCGCCGGATTGTTGGCGTAGATGGTCAGCTCGGTGATGCGTCCCATCATGTCGCCAACCTGGGCGAGCGTGTTTTCCTGCAGGCCCAGGCGGTTTTGTACATTGCCGGCGTTGAGCTGCATGCGCTCCAGCGAAGCCAGACTGCGGTCGAGTCCTACGGCGGCGCCGGAGGCGACCGGATCATCCTTGGCGGTAACCAGCCGCCGGCCGGTGGAGATCTGCTGCTCGAGATGATTCATCTTGGCCTGCTTGGCCATCATCAAGGCGACGGATTGGCTGAACATCGTCCCGGTGGAAATGCGGTTGTTCATCGTGAGACGGCTCCCAGAATGGTCTGGAACATGGTGTCAGCGGTGGAGATGAGCTGCGAAGCGGCCTGGTAGGCCTGTTGCAGCCGGAGCATGTCAGCCGCTTCCTCGTCCAGATTGACCCCGGAGATCGCTTCGCGGGCGGCTTGTGCCTGTGCGGTGATCACCTGCTGCGCCTGGAGCGAATAGTCCGCCGCCCGCGCCGCAGCACCGACCTGGGCGGTCAGGCCGCCAAGGGCGCCGTTCAAGGTCACTGTGCCGCCGTTGAATGCCTTGGCTTGCTCGACTTTCGAGAGCAGCAGGGCATTGTTGTTGTCCGACGAGCCGGAGGGGGTCGGGTCGATGTTGAAACTGTCGCCGGTGCGGGGGGCGCCATCGAGCACGAAGCTCCAACCATTGGCACTGATGGTTTCCCCGGCGGTGTAGGTGAAGGGTCCGGTGCCATCGATGGTGTAGGTGGTGGCGCTGGTGAATTCGATCACAGCAGCGTCGCGCAGGTTGGGGTGGGTGGAATCGGTGACCTTGACACTGCTGAGCTTGCCAGTGCCGGTGTTGGCCAGACTGGCCGCGCCCTTGACCGGCGCAGCGGCGGCAATCCGCGACGCATCGGTGATCGCCACCGCCAGGCTGCCCGCTACGCCCGCAGTGGGCTGCAGCAGCAGGCGGTCATTAGTGCCAGGGGTGCCGGACACCACCAGCTCCACGCCATTGAGTACCAAAGGGTCAGCGGCGCTGCCGCTACCGGTCATCGGGATAGAGGCCCCCGTATCGGCGCGGCTGGCCTGCCACTGGGTGCCATCGAATTTGAGCACCACGTTCTGACCGTCCAGCTTGGACAGGTCGCCGAAGCTGGCGGTCATCGTGGCGGTACCGGTGTTGCCGCTGTGGGTGCCAACCCGCGGTGCGCCGATATTGAAAAAATCGGTACCGGGGTTGCCATACAGGTCCGCGCCCTGGCGGTGCACGTCGTTGAAATTGCTGGCCAGTCCAATGGCCAGTTTGCCCAGCTCAGCCTGGGCCGGAGTAAGCACGGTTTCGCGGAATTCAAGCATGCCGCCAATCTGGCCGCCGAGATTGCGCGATTCCAGCATCACACTCATGCCCTGGGTCTGCAGCGCCAGTTGCAGGCGCTCGGGCTGGTAGGGGTCGGTGATCGTGGTCACCTTGGATGCGTTGGTGCCTACCACCAGCGCCTGGCCGCCGGCGGTAAAGACGTTCATGGCTCCGCCGTCCTGGATGATCGCGGTGCCTCCGGTGTAACCGATGAGGTTGGCGATCAGCTGGTCGCGCCGGTCAAGCAGGTCCGGCGAGGCCTTGCTTACGTCGCCGCCGATTGCCCCATTGATCTGGGCGATTTCCCGCGCCAGCCGGTTGATCTCGGTGGCGCCGGCGATCAGGCCATTGTTGACCTCGCCATTGAGATTGTTGAGCTGGGTGTTGAGCTGTTCGAAGCGGCCTGCCAACGTCTTGCCGCTGTCCAGCAGATTCTGCCGGTCGGCTGTTGCCGAGGCGTTGGACGACAGGCCGCTGACCGAATCGAAGAAGTTGGACCACACCCCGGCAATGTTGGTGGCAGTGTCGGAGAACAGCGCATCGACGCGGTCGGCCATCGACGACAGCTGCTGCAGGCGTGCCAGCTCACCACTGCTGTCGAGCAGGCGCGAGATCGCCAACTGGTCGGCCACGCGGCGGATATCGACAATCTTCGTGCCGTTGCCGATATCACCGAAGCTGAAACTGGTGGAATTGCGCGTGGCGAAATCCACCTTCTGCCGGCTGAAACCGGGCGTGTTGATGTTGGCCACGTTGTGGCTGGTGGTGGCCAGCGCCCGCTGGAAGGCGAGCAGGGCGCTGGTGCCGGTGGAAAGAACGCTAGACATGGGGTGTTATCTCAACGACGGGTCACGCCAAGCCCGGGCAGGCTGACGTTGCTGGCGAAACTGCGGGCCAACCGGGTTCCGGCATCACCAATGGCGGTCACCGCACGATCGATGGTGGGACCGGCGGCGATCGCGGCGATCTTGGCCGCATAGGACGGATCGGTGGCATAACCCGCTTTCTGCAGGCCCTGGGCGAAGCTGCGGACATCGCCGCCGGCCTTCAATGCCGACTGGTAACGCGGGCTGTTCTTGAGCAGGTGCACGTAATCGGAAAAGCTGTCCGCGGCCGAGGCGTAGGCGCGGAAACTGGCGGTTTCATTACGGCGCACGCCATCGACATATTCATGGGTGCCGGTGGTGGCGCGTTCGCCCTTCCAGCCATTGGCCTTGATGCCGAACAGGTTGTGCGCGCTGCCGCCATCGTCGCGACGGATCGGCTTGCGCCCCCAGCCGGTTTCCAGCGCGGCCTGGGCAACGAGCGCGCGTGGATTGACGCCCAGCTCGCGCGCGGCGCGCTCGGCATGCGGCCAGATGCTGGCGACAAAACCTTCCGGGGTGTGGGTGCCCAGCTTTTCCGCTGCGGCACTGGCGATGCCGGTATCCACACTGGTGCCCGGCTGGTTGCCGTGCACGTAGTGCCAGCGGTCGTTGGCCAGTGCCCAGTTTTCGCGGGTCGGATCGGGCAGGGCGGCCTGCATACGGTAGGGATCGGTGCGGCCGATCGCCTCGTGCATCTGGCTGGTCTCGCGCCCGGCGATCAGGTCCAGCGCGCGCTCCATCGGCTGCGCCACCTGGGCCTGCGGTTGACCCGGCAGCAGCGTCAACGGATCGGCTGCGGGCAGCGCGGCCGGCAAGGGCAGCGC
>NZ_JAUJUJ010000233.1 GCF_030711595.1 Stenotrophomonas sp. YIM B06876 | reverse complement strand
CATCACCGGCCTGCCCGAGATGGGCCTGGTCGCCCAGCAGCTGTGGCAGCAAAGCCGCCTCACGCCGCAGGACATCCAGACGGCAGTGATCTACGACCACTTCACGCCCTTCGTGCTGCCGCAGCTCGAAGAATTCGGTTTCGCCAAGCGCGGCGAGGCCAAGGACTTCATCCGCGCCGGCCAGCATGCGCGTGGCGGCTCTCTGCCGATCAACACCCACGGCGGCCAGCTCGGCGAGGCCTACATCCACGGCATGAACGGCATTGCCGAGGGCGTGCGCCAGGTGCGCGGCAGCTCGGTCAACCAAGTCGCCGATGTGCACAACGTGCTGGTCACGGCCGGCACCGGCGTGCCCACCAGCGGCCTGATCCTGGGCGAAGCCTGAACCCGGCCAAGGAGCAAGACACCATGTTCATTGACCTCACCCCCGACCAGCACGCCCTGCGCCTGAAGGTGCGCGACTATTTCAACGACCTCATGACACCCGAGCTGCGCCTTGAGCTGCGCGGTGCCGAGGGCGGCGACACTTACCGCAACACCATCCGCCAGATGGGCCGTGACGGCTGGCTCGCCGTGGGCTGGCCCAGGGAGCACGGCGGCCAGGGCCTGAGCGCGACCGAGCAGCTGATCTTCTTTGAAGAAGCCAACATTGCCGGCGCGCCGCTGCCCTTCGTGACCATCAGCACCGTGGGCCCGGCGCTGATGGAGCACGGCACGCAGGCGCAGAAGGAGCGCTTCCTGCCCGGCATTGCTTCCGGCGAGACGATCTTTGCCATCGGCTACTCCGAGCAGCAGGCCGGCTCCGACCTGGCCACGCTCAAGACGCAAGCGCGCCTCGAAGGCGACCTGCAGACCGGCCATTTCGTGGTCAACGGCGCCAAGCTGTGGACCTCGGGCATCGAGTCGGCCGACCATGTCTGGCTGGCGGCGCGCACCAGCCCCGACCTGGCGCGCCACAAGGGCATCTCGATCCTGATCGTGGACACCGCTGCGCCGGGCTTTTCGCACACGCTGATCNCATTTCGTGGTCAACGGCGCCAAGCTGTGGACCTCGGGCATCGAGTCGGCCGACCATGTCTGGCTGGCGGCGCGCACCAGCCCCGACCTGGCGCGCCACAAGGGCATCTCGATCCTGATCGTGGACACCGCTGCGCCGGGCTTTTCGCACACGCTGATCCAGACCGTGGGTAACTTCACGGCCGCCACCTATTTCGACAACGTCGCGGTGCCGGCCGACCGGCTGGTGGGCGA
>NZ_JAUJUJ010000232.1 GCF_030711595.1 Stenotrophomonas sp. YIM B06876 | reverse complement strand
CCGCGCGAGGTGGTGCTGGTGTCCAAGGACATCAACATGCGCGTCAAGGCGCGCGCCCTGGGCCTGCCGGCCGAGGACTACCAGAACGACAAGGCGCTCGACGACGACGACCTGCTGTATTCGGGCGTGCTGGCGCTGCCGGCCGACTTCTGGAACCGCAACGGCCAGGCCGTGGAGAGCTGGCAGAGCGGCGCGCACACCTACTACCGCATCAGCGGCCCCATCGTGCCGCAGCTGATGATCAACCAGTTCGTCTACTTCGAGGCGCCCGGCGAGCCCAGCCTGTACGCCCGCGTCAGCGAGATCCGCGACAAGACCGCCGTGCTCAAGACGCTCAAGGACTACGGCCACGCCAAGAACGCCGTCTGGGGCGTGACCACGCGCAACCGCGAGCAGAACTTCGCCGTCAACCTGCTGATGGACCCGGAGGTCGACTTCGTCACCCTCACCGGCACGGCCGGCACCGGCAAGACGCTGATGGCGCTGGCCACGGGCCTGACGCAGGTGCTCGACGAGCGCCGCTACACCGAGATCATCATGACCCGCGCCACGGTGAGCGTGGGCGAGGACATCGGCTTCCTGCCCGGCACCGAGGAAGAGAAGATGGGCCCGTGGATGGGCGCGCTCGACGACAACCTCGAATTTTTGGCCAAGGGCGACGGCGGCAACGCCGGCGAATGGGGGCGCGCGGCGACCAACGAGCTAATTCGCAGCCGCATCAAGATCAAGAGCATGAACTTCATGCGCGGGCGCACCTTCCTGAACAAGTACGTGATCATCGACGAGGCGCAGAACCTGACGCCCAAGCAGATGAAGACCTTGATCACGCGCGCCGGCCCGGGCACCAAGATCATCTGCATGGGCAACCTGGCGCAGATCGACACGCCNGAGCATGAACTTCATGCGCGGGCGCACCTTCCTGAACAAGTACGTGATCATCGACGAGGCGCAGAACCTGACGCCCAAGCAGATGAAGACCTTGATCACGCGCGCCGGCCCGGGCACCAAGATCATCTGCATGGGCAACCTGGCGCAGATCGACACGCCCTACCTGACCGAGGGCTCGTCGGGCCTGACCTTCGCGGTGGACCGCTTCAAGGGCTGGCCGCACAGCGGCCATATCACGCTGGCGCGCGGCGAGCGCTCGCGCCTGGCGGATTTCGCGAGCGAAGTGCTGTAACAGCACCACCACCCATCAAAAGAGCTGCCAGCGCATGGCTGACATGCGCTGGCAGCTCTTTTTTTGATATCTATCG
>NZ_JAUJUJ010000231.1 GCF_030711595.1 Stenotrophomonas sp. YIM B06876 | reverse complement strand
CGGCTACGTCATCAACGTGGCGCGCGGCGCGCACCTGGTGGACGACGACCTGATCGCGCTGCTGGGCAGCGGCCACCTCGCCGGCGCCACGCTCGACGTGTTCCACACCGAGCCGCTGCCCGCCGGCCACCCGTTCTGGACGCACCCGAGAATCACCGCCACGCCGCACACCTCGGCGCGCACGCTGCGCAGCGAAAGCATTGCGCAGATCGCGGGCAAGATCGCCGCCCTGGAGCGCGGCGAGGCCGTGGCCGGTATCGTGGACCCCGGGCGCGGCTACTGACAAGCCGGCTGTTATTGATTTGAGGACACCCCCATGAGCATTCCCTCCCGCGTCAAACTGGTCGACGTCGGCCCGCGCGACGGCCTGCAGAACGAAAAATCGCCCGTGCCCACCGAGGTCAAGATCGGCCTGGTGCAGCGCCTGCAGGACGCCGGCCTGGCAGAGATCGAAGTCACCAGCTTCGTCAGCCCCAAGTGGGTGCCGCAGATGGCCGACAACGCGCAGGTCATGGCCGGCATCCAGCGCAAGGCCGGCGTGCGCTACTCGGTGCTCACGCCCAACCTGCAGGGCTACGAGGCCGCCGTGGCTTCCCGGCCCGACGAGATCGTGGTGTTCGGCGCGGCCAGCGAGGCCTTCAGCCAGAAGAACATCAACTGCAGCATCGCCGAGAGCATCGAGCGCTTTGCGCCCGTGGTGGCGGCGGCGCGCGCCGCCGGCATTAATGTGCGCGGCGCCATGTCGTGCACCGTGGGTTGCCCCTACGAGGGCGAGATCGCGCCCGAGCGCGTGGCCTACCTGGCCGGCTTGATGAAGGGCATAGGCGTGCAGCGTGTGGACGTGGCGGACACCATAGGCGTGGGCACGCCGCGCAAAGTGCAGCGCGCCATCGAGGCCGCGCTGCAGCATTTCGCCATCGACGAGGTGTCGGGCCATTTCCACGACACCTACGGCCAGGCGCTGGCGAACACGCTGGCGGCGCTAGAGCTGGGGGTCTGGAACTTCCAGTCCTCCGTCGCCGGCCTGGGCGGCTGCCCCTACGCCAAGGGCGCCACCGGCAATGTGGCGACCGAAGACCTGGTCTACCTGCTGCACGGCATGGGCATAGAGACCGGCGTCGACCTCGACAAGCTCGTCGACGCGGGCGCCTACATCAGCGATTTTCTGGGCCGCAAGCCGAACTCGCGCGCCGCCACGGCCATCCTGAACAAGAGGGCCGGCTGATGTGCGGCGCTGAACTCAAAGACCTGCCCGAGGG
>NZ_JAUJUJ010000057.1 GCF_030711595.1 Stenotrophomonas sp. YIM B06876 | reverse complement strand
GCAGGCCGGCCTGAGCGCCTATGCGCTGGAGGCCGCGCCGCGCACCTCGCGCGCGCAGAGCATGGACGTGCTGAGCTCGCAGGCCAACATCGCCGGCTACAAGGCGGTGATGATGGCCGCCGACAAATACCAGCGCATCTTCCCCATGCTGATGACCGCTGCCGGTACCGTCAAGGCCGCGCGCGTGGTGATCCTGGGGGTAGGGGTGGCCGGCCTGCAGGCCATCGCCACGGCCAAGCGCCTGGGTGCGGTGATCGAGGCTTCCGATGTGCGCCCCAGCGTCAAGGAGCAGGTCGAGTCGTTGGGCGCCAAGTTCATCGACGTGCCCTACGAAACCCAGGAGGAAAAAGAAGCCGCCGAAGGCGTGGGTGGCTACGCCCGGCCGATGCCGCAAAGCTGGCTGGACCGCCAGAAAACCGAGGTGGCCAAGCGCGTGGCGGCGGCTGACATCGTCATCACCACCGCACTGATTCCGGGCCGCGCGGCGCCGGTGCTCGTCACCGAAGACATGGTCAAGGCCATGAAGCCCGGCTCGATCATCGTCGATCTGGCCGCCATCCAGGGCGGCAACTGTCCGTTGACAGAAGCCAATGCCGTGGTGACCAAGCACGGCGTCACCCTGGTCGGTGAAACCAACCTGCCTGCGCTGGTGGCGGCCGATGCCTCGGCCCTGTATGCGCGCAACGTGCTCGACTTCCTGAAGCTGGTGATCGACAAGGACGGCGCGCTGCAGGTGGATCTGAATGACGACATCGTGGCGGCGTGTCTGGTCACGCACCAGGGAACGGTGAGGCGCGCATGAGGATCGTTGCAGCCATCCACAGTGTTTCCGGCAGCCGGCCGCCCCAGGGTGGATCTGGCGCCGCTCGGTGGCGCAAGCTTTCCGCCGCCGATNCGCTGCAGGTGGATCTGAATGACGACATCGTGGCGGCGTGTCTGGTCACGCACCAGGGAACGGTGAGGCGCGCATGAGGATCGTTGCAGCCATCCAAAGTGTTTCCGGCAGCCGGCCGCCCCAGGGTGGATCTGGCGCCGCTCGGTGGCGCAAGCTTTCCGCCGCCGATTGCCAGGCTTGGCGGCACGCGCGACACGCCTCCCTCCCCGATCATTGGCCAAACTAAGGAGCAGCCATGGACATGGTTTCCCCCACCATCATCAATCTCATCATCTTCGTGCTGGCCATCTATGTCGGCTACCACGTGGTCTGGACCGTCACGCCCGCGCTGCACACGCCGCTCATGGCGGTGACCAACGCGATCTCGGCCATCGTCATCGTGGGCGCCATGCTGGCAGCCGCGCTGACAGACACGCCCCTGGGCAAGACCATGGGCGTGCTGGCGGTGGCGCTCGCCGCCGTCAACATCTTCGGCGGTTTTCTGGTGACACGCCGGATGCTGGAGATGTTCCGGAAAAAAGAGAAAAAAGTGCCCGCTGCTGCGGCCGCCGATGCAGGAGCCGCCAAATGAGCATGAATCTCGTCACGCTGCTGTATCTGGTGGCTTCCGTCTGCTTCATCCAGGCGCTCAAGGGCCTGTCTCACCCCACCAGCTCGATCCGCGGCAACCTGTTCGGCATGCTTGGCATGGCCATCGCCGCGCTGACCACGGCGGCGCTGATCGTCGAAATTTCGGGTGGCAAGGTCGGGGGGCTGGCCTGGGTGCTGCTCGGCCTGGTGGTCGGCGGGGGCTATGGCGCCTGGCGCGCCAAGACGGTCGAGATGACCAAGATGCCCGAGCTGGTCGCCTTCTTCCACAGCATGATCGGTCTGGCTGCGGTGTTCATCGCCGTGGCGGCCGTGGTCGAGCCCTACGCTTTTGGCATTGCGGCCAAGGGCAGCCCGATTCCCGCCGGCAACCGGCTGGAGCTGTTCCTCGGCGCGGCCATCGGCGCCATCACCTTCAGTGGCTCGGTGATTGCCTTCGGCAAGCTCTCGGGCACCTACAAGTTCCGCCTGTTCCAGGGTGCGCCGGTGCAGTTCTCCGGCCAGCACCTGCTCAACCTGGTGCTGGGCCTGGCCACGGTGGGCCTGGGGCTGGTGTTCATGGCCACCGAGAACTGGACGGCCTTCTTCGCCATGCTGGCGCTGGCCTTCGTGCTCGGCGTGCTCATCATCATCCCCATCGGCGGCGCCGACATGCCGGTGGTGGTGTCGATGCTCAACAGCTATTCGGGCTGGGCGGCAGCCGGCATTGGCTTCAGCCTCAACAACAGCATGCTGATCATCGCCGGCTCGCTGGTGGGCAGCTCGGGCGCGATCCTGAGCTACATCATGTGCAAGGCCATGAACCGCTCGTTCTTCAATGTGATCCTGGGTGGCTTCGGTGGCGAGGCCAGCACCGCTGCGGCGGGCGGCGCGCAGGCGCAGCGGCCCGTCAAGAGTGGCAGTGCCGATGACGCCGCCTTCGTGCTCGGCAACGCCGAGACCGTGGTCATCGTGCCGGGCTACGGCCTGGCGGTGGCGCGTGCGCAGCACGCAGTCAAGGAACTGGCGCAGAAGCTCACCGACAAGGGCATTACCGTCAAATACGCCATCCACCCCGTCGCGGGCCGCATGCCGGGCCACATGAACGTGCTGCTGGCCGAGGCCGAGGTGCCCTACGACCAGGTGTTCGAGATGGAAGACATCAACGGCGAATTCGGCCAGGTCGACGTAGCCATCATCCTCGGCGCCAACGACGTGGTGAACCCGGCCGCGCACACCAAGGGCAGTCCGATCTACGGCATGCCGATCCTGGAGGCCTACAAGGCCAAGACCGTGATCGTCAACAAGCGCTCGATGGCTTCGGGCTATGCGGGCCTGGACAACGAGCTGTTCTACATGGACAAGACCATGATGGTGTTCGGCGATGCCAAGAAGGTGGTCGAGGAGATGGTCAAGGCCATTGAATAGCCGGACTCGCTGGAAGCACGCAGCCCTAGGGAAACTACAAACATACTGGACTGGTGCCTGCCTCGACAATCGCCGGTTCGATTGCAACAAGAAGTATGGAGAGACAAGAATGATCGATCGCCCCTGGCTGGCCGCCTATCCGCAGGGCGTGCCTGCCGATATCGACCCTGCGCAATACCCGTCCCTGGTGGCCTTGATGGACGAAGCGTTTCGCCGCCATGCCGCGCGCGTTGCCTACAGCTTCATGGGCAAGGAGGTGACGTTTGCGCAAACCGATGCGCTGAGTCGCGCCATGGCGGCGTATCTGCAGGGGCTGGGCCTGGTCAAGGGCGATCGCGTGGCCCTCATGATGCCCAATGTGCCGCAGTATCCGGTCACGGTGGCGGCGGTGCTGCGCGCGGGCTTTGTGGTGGTCAACGTCAACCCGCTCTACACGCCGCGCGAACTGGAGCACCAGCTCAAGGATTCTGGCGCCAAGGCCATCGTCATCATCGAAAACTTCGCCAGCACCCTGCAGCAGTGCATTGCACAAACGGCCGTCAAGCATGTGGTGCTGTGCGCCATGGGCGACCAGCTGGGCCTGCTCAAGGGGGCGCTGGTCAACTACGTGGTGCGCAACGTCAAGAAGATGGTGCCGGCCTACAACCTGCCGGGCGCCGTGCGCTTCAATGACGCCATTGCGCAGGGCAGGCGCGGCACGCTCAAGCAGCCCGACATCAAGCCTGACGACATCGCACTGCTGCAGTACACCGGCGGCACCACCGGGGTGAGCAAGGGCGCGGTGCTGCTGCACCGCAACGTGATCGCCAATGTGCTGCAGTCCGAGGCGTGGAACCAGCCTGCGATGGGCAAGGTGCCCGAGGGCGAGCAGCCCACCAGCATCTGCGCCCTGCCGCTGTACCACATCTTCGCCTTCACGGTGAACATGATGCTGAGCATGCGCACCGGGGGCAAGAGCATCCTGATCCCCAATCCGCGCGACTTGTCGGCGGTGCTCAAGGAGCTGTCCAAGCACAGGTTCCACAGCTTCCCGGCGGTGAACACGCTGTTCAATGGCCTGGCCAACCACCCCGACTTCAACACCGTCAACTGGAAGAACCTCAAGGTTTCCGTGGGCGGCGGCATGGCGGTGCGGGGCGCCGTCGCCAAGCTGTGGCTGGAGAAGACCGGCTGCCCCATCTGCGAGGGCTACGGCCTGTCGGAGACCAGCCCCTCGGCCAGCTGCAACCCGGTGACCGCCAAGGAATTCACCGGCACCATCGGCGTGCCCCTGCCCAGCACCTACATGAAGCTGCTCGACGATGAGGGCCGCGAGGTGACCACGCCGGGCCAGCCGGGCGAAATCGCCATCAAGGGCCCGCAGGTCATGGCCGGCTACTGGCAGCGCCCCGACGAAACCGCCAAGGCCATGACCGAAGACGGCTACTTCAAGTCCGGCGACATCGGCGTGGTGGACGAGCGCGGCTACTTCAAGATCGTGGACCGCAAGAAGGACATGGTGCTGGTCAGCGGCTTCAACGTCTATCCGAATGAGGTCGAAGACGTGGTGGCCGGCTGCCCGGGCGTGCTCGAATGCGCGGTGGTCGGTGTTCCCGACGAGAAGACGGGCGAGGCCGTCAAGCTCGTCATCGTCAAGAAATCCGACGACCTGACCGAGGCCCAGGTGCGCGAGTTCTGCCGCACCAACCTCACGGGCTACAAGCAGCCCAAGGTGATCGAATTCCGCACCGAACTGCCCAAGACTCCGGTCGGGAAAATCCTGCGCCGCGAACTGCGCGACAAAAAATAGCCGCTGCCTTGAGAGGGGTCAAAAGGGCTTGCCGCGAGGGCTCTTTTGGCGAAAACCCCTAGGCGGAAGGAGCCCGATTCTCGGGCATCATCCATCGATGCTGCGCTTTTTGTTCACGCGCGTCAGCCTGCTCATTCCGACCTTTTTCGGCATGACCTTGCTGGCGTTTTTTTTGATCCGTCTGGTTCCCGGCGACCCCATAGAAACCATGGCGGGCGAGCGCGGCATCGATGCCGCGCGCCATGCCGCCCTGCTGGTCGAGTACGGGCTCGACAAGCCCGTGCTCACGCAGTACGGCATCTATATTGGCCGCGTGCTGCAGGGCGACCTGGGCAAATCCATCATCACCCAGGTGCCGGTGCTCGACGAGTTCCTGACGCTGTTTCCGGCCACCATCGAGCTGGCTGTCTGCGCCATTCTGTTCGCGCTGCTGCTGGGCATACCGGCGGGCATCATCGCCGCCGTGAAGCGCAATTCGTGGTTCGACCATGGCGTGATGACGGTCTCGCTGACTGGCTATTCGATGCCGATTTTCTGGTGGGGCCTGCTGCTCATCATGTTTTTTTCGGTGCAGCTCGGGCTCACGCCGGTGTCGGGCCGGATGGACGTGATGCACTACATCGAGCCGGTCACGGGCTTCCTGCTGCTCGATGCGCTGATGGCGGGCGAAACCGAGGCGTTCTTCTCGGCGCTCAAGCACCTGGTCCTGCCGGCCATCGTGCTGGGCACCAACCCGCTGGCGGTGGTGGCGCGCATGACGCGCTCGGCCATGCTCGAAGTGCTGGGCGAGGACTACATCCGCACCGCGCGCGCCAAGGGCCTGTCGGGCTTTCGCGTGGTGGCCCTGCATGCGCTGCGCAACGCGCTGATCCCGGTGGTCACCGTGATCGGGCTGCAGGTCGGCGTGCTGTTCACCGGCGCCATCCTGACCGAAACCATCTTCTCCTGGCCCGGTGTCGGCAAGTGGCTGATCGAGGCCATCAACCGGCGCGACTATCCGGTGCTGCAGGGCGGCATGCTGTTGCTGGGCAGCGTGGTGATGCTGGTCAACCTGCTGGTCGATGTGACCTACGGCATCATCAATCCGCGCATCCGCGCCAGCCGCTGAAGGTGCTGACCCCATGGCTTTGACGACTCTTGCTCGGGGCGCAGCAGCGCCCCCCGTGCCACCCGGCCCGCTGCGCGAATTCTGGCGTGCCTTCTCTGCCAACAAGGGCGCGGTGTTCGGCCTCGTGGTGGTGTGCGCCTTGCTGCTGATGGCGCTGTTTGCGCCGCTGATCGCGCCGCACGCTCCCGACCAGACGAACAGCGCGGCTTTTCTGAAGCCGCCGTTCTGGCAGGCCGGCGGCTCCAGCACTTACCTGCTGGGTACCGACGCCATCGGGCGCGACATTCTTTCGCGCCTGATCCATGGCTCGCGGCTGTCGCTGTCCATCGGCGCGGCGGTGGTGCTGATCGCGCTCGCCCTGGGCGTGAGCCTGGGGCTGGTGGCGGGCTTCTACCGCGGCATCCTGGAGGTGGCGATCATGCGCCTCATGGACATCATCCTGACGCTGCCCAGCCTGCTGCTGGCCATCGTGATCGTGGCCATTCTCGGCCCCGGCCTGATCAACGCCATGCTGGCCGTGGCCGTGGTGGTGCTGCCGCACTATGTGCGCATCACGCGCGCCGCCGTCATCAGCGAGGTGTCCAAGGACTATGTGACGGCCGCGCGCATCAGCGGCGCCGGCACGCTGCGCCTGATGTTCAGCGAGGTGCTGCCCAACTGCGCGGCGCCGCTCATCGTGCAGGCTTCGCTGGGCGTGTCCACGGCCATTCTGGACGCGGCCGCGCTGGGCTTTCTGGGCCTGGGTGCGCAGCCGCCCTCGCCCGAGTGGGGCACCATGCTGGCCGATGCGCGCGAGTTCGTCATGCGCGCCTGGTGGGTCGTGACCCTGCCGGGGCTGATGATCGTGATCGCGGTGCTGGCTTTCAACTTGCTCGGCGACGGCTTGCGCGATGCGCTCGACCCCAAGCTCAAACGGTGAACGCGATGGCATTGCTTGAAATAGACAACCTGCACGTAGCGTTCCCCACCCAGGGCGCCGTGATGCACGCCGTGGACGGCGTCAGCCTGCGCCTGGAAGAGGGCGAGGTGCTGGGCATCGTGGGCGAATCGGGTTCGGGCAAGAGCGTCACCATGATGGCGCTGATGGGCCTGATCGGCTTCCCGGGCCGCGTGCGCGCCGAGCAGCTGCGTTTTGCCGGCCACGACCTGCTCGGCCTGTCCGACCGGCAGCGCCGCAGCCTGGTCGGCAAGGACGTGGCGATGATCTTCCAGGACCCGACCACCAGCCTGAACCCCTGCTTCACCGTCGGCTTCCAGCTCATGGAGGTGCTGCGCCTGCACCTGAAGATGGACCGGGCAGCGGCCCGCAGGCGCGCCACCGAACTGCTCGAGCAGGTCGGCATTCCTTCGGCCAGCGCGCGCCTGAGCGACTACCCGCACCAGATGTCGGGCGGCATGAACCAGCGCGTGATGATCGCCATGGCCATTGCCTGCAACCCGCGCCTGCTGATCGCCGACGAGCCGACCACGGCGCTGGACGTGACCATCCAGGCGCAAATCCTCGACCTGCTGCGCAACCTGCAAAAAGAGCGCGGCATGGCGCTGGTGCTGATCACGCACAACATGGGCGTGGTGCAGGAGATGGCACAGCGCGTGGCCGTGATGTACGCCGGCCAGGTGGTGGAGCAAAGCGCCGTGGCCGCGCTGTTTGCCGCGCCCCAGCACCCCTACACCGAGGCCCTGCTGGCCGCCATGCC
>NZ_JAUJUJ010000230.1 GCF_030711595.1 Stenotrophomonas sp. YIM B06876 | reverse complement strand
GGCAGGGGGAAGGCAAGGCTCAGTGTGCCGCCGTCGACGATTTGGGCCGCAGGAACTGCCCGAAGCCCTTGGGGCTGGTCGCTTGGCGGCCGTCGAAGGCCAGCACGCCGCGGCAATAGGTGGCCGCCACGCGCACGTTGAAGGTGCGGCCTTCGAAGGAGCTCCACTGCACGGCCGACAGGCTGTTCGACGGGTCGAAGGCGTAGCGCTCGGGCTGGACGATGACGATGTCGGCGTCCATGCCGACATCGAGCGAGCCCTTGCGGTCGTCCAGCAGAAAGTGGCGCGCCGGATTGGCGCACAGCTGCTTGACCACCATGGTCGGCGAGATGCCGTGCTCCTCGCAGCCGGTCCAGAAGGCGGGCAGCAGCGTCTCCAAGCCCGGGCCGCCCGACGCGTTCTTGAACACGTTCGGGTTGCCCTTGCGCTCCAGGCCCCAGCTCACGTGGTCGGACGAGACGAAGGTGCACTCGCCGTTGGCGATGTGCGTCCACAGCAGCTCCATCTCGGCCTTGGGACGGATCGGCGGGTAGTGCTTGGTCTTGGCGCCGAAGCGCTTGGTGTGCTCTTCGTGGTTCAGCATGAGGTACTGGATGCAGGTCTCGATGCTGGCGCGGTGGCCGGCGCGGCGGTACATGTTGCAGATCTCGAAGCCGCGCGAGGTCGACACGTGGACCGCATGGGCGCGGGCGCCGGTCGCGGCGCCGATCTCATAGATCAGCGCGGTGGCGAGGTTCTCGATCAGCGGCGGGTGCGCGCGCATGAAGGCGTCCCATCCGGTGTCGCCGGCTTCGACCAGGCGCTGGATGTTCTTGCGCGTGAGTTCCTGCATCTGGTTGTGCACGCCGCAGGCCAGGCCCGAGGGCGCGATCAGGCGNTGCGCGCGCATGAAGGCGTCCCATCCGGTGTCGCCGGCTTCGACCAGGCGCTGGATGTTCTTGCGCGTGAGTTCCTGCATCTGGTTGTGCACGCCGCAGGCCAGGCCCGAGGGCGCGATCAGGCGGAAAGCCTCTTCGAGCACGTCTTCTTCGACGCGCGGAAAGCGCCCTGGCGTGGCCTCGAAGGTCGAGAACTTGAAGGCGCAGACACCGCCCTCGATCAGGCCGGCAGCGGCCTGCAGGCCATGTGTTTCGTTCAGCGTGCCGAACAGTGCCACGTCGACATGGCATTCGCGCTCGACCTCGGCGATCTTGGCGTCGAGTTGCGGCCGCGAGGCGACCGGCTCCGGGTCGTCGTAGGGCATGTCGACCATCACCGTCACG
>NZ_JAUJUJ010000229.1 GCF_030711595.1 Stenotrophomonas sp. YIM B06876 | reverse complement strand
CTGTGGAAGATCAACTGCGCTTATCAGGCCAAGAGCTGGAGCACGCTGGAAGGCGGTGGCTTTATCTGGCACACCACTGGCTCCGGAAAAACACTCACCAGCTTCAAGGCAGCGCGCCTGGCCACCGAACTGGAGTTCATCGACAAGGTGTTCTTTGTGGTGGACCGCAAGGATCTGGACTACCAGACCATGAAGGAATACCAGCGCTTTTCGCCAGACAGCGTGAATGGCTCAGACAGCACTGCGGGCCTCAAGCGCAACCTGGACAAGGATGACAACAAGATCATCGTCACGACCATCCAGAAGCTCAACAACCTGATGAAGAGCGAGCCCGACCTGCCCATCTACGGCAAGCACGTGGTCTTCATTTTTGATGAGTGCCACCGCAGCCATTTTGGTGAAGCACAGAAGAATCTGCAAAAGAAGTTCAAGAAGTTCTATCAGTTTGGCTTTACGGGCACGCCCATTTTTCCGCAGAACGCACTGGGTGCGGAAACCACCGCCAGCGTGTTTGGCCGTGAATTGCATTCGTATGTGATTACGGACGCGATTCGCGATGAGAAGGTGCTGAAGTTCAAGGTGGACTACAACGATGTGCGCCCGCAGTTCAAAGCGCTTGAGACCGAGCAAGACGAGAAAAAGCTCAGTGCGGCGNAGAAGGTGCTGAAGTTCAAGGTGGACTACAACGATGTGCGCCCGCAGTTCAAAGCGCTTGAGACCGAGCAAGACGAGAAAAAGCTCAGTGCGGCGGAAAACAGACAGGCCCTTTTGCACCCTGACCGCATTCGCGAGATCACCCAGTACATCCTGAACAACTTCCGGCAGAAAACCCATCGCCTGCAGGCTGGGGCTAAAGGTTTTAACGCCATGTTTGCGGTGAGCAGTGTGGATGCCGCCAAGTTGTATTACGAGTCGTTCAGGGAGTTGCAGAAGAGCAGCGACAAGCCACTGAGGGTGGCCACAATCTTCTCGTTTGCGGCCAATGAGGAGCAGGATGCGGTGGGCGACATTCAGGACGAAAGTTTTGACGTGTCGGCCATGAACAGCAGCGCCAAAGAGTTTTTGAATGCAGCCATAGCGGACTACAACGCGCTGTTCAAAACCAATTTCAGCGTGGATAGCAACGGTTTCCAGAACTATTACCGTGATCTGGCCAAGCAAGTGAAGGCCAAGGAAATCGACCTGCTGATTGTGGTGGGCATGTTCCTCACCGGCTTTGATGCGCCCACGCTGAACACCTTGTTTGTGGACAAAAATCTGCGCT
>NZ_JAUJUJ010000228.1 GCF_030711595.1 Stenotrophomonas sp. YIM B06876 | reverse complement strand
TGGAATTCCATGGCCCGGTAGTTGGCGCCGTCGGCGCCGCGCAGGCGCGCCAGGGTCAGCGCCACGTCCTTGGCCGACACACCCGGTGCCAGGCAGCCGGTTAGGGTGACGCGCATGGTCTCAGGCACCTTGAGCCAGACCTTGCCGCACAGCATGACACCGGCCAGATCCGACGAGCCGATGCCGGTGGCAAAGGCATTGGCCGCGCCGTACGAGGTACTGTGCGAGTCGGCCCCCACCAGCAGCCGGCCCGGTCGCGCCCCACCCGACTCCAGGATGCACTGGTGCCCGATACCGGCACCCGCCTCGATGGTGGCGATGCCATGGGCCAGGGCGTAGACCCGGGCACGTTGCTGCAGCGCCTGCGCCTTGGCGCCGGAGGCCGGGCCGTAGTGGTCGAGCGCGAACACCAAGCGCTGCGGCGCACATGGCGCGGCACTGGGGCAGATGGCCTCCAGGTAGTCCAGCGCCATGGGGATGGAGCCGTCTGTGCCCATGGCCAGGTCGGGCGTGCAGATGGCGATCTCGCCGGCCCGCACCGCCTTGCCGGCGGCGCGGGACAGGATTTTTTCGGCAATCGTCTTTCCGTGCATGGGCTCAGTATCGAAGCACCTGGTGCAAATTAAAAGCGATTTAATATCGTGGAAAATCGTGAATAAAATTCATGTTTTTCTGCGCTTCACGGGCAGCGGATCTTCCGCCGGCTTGGCAAAGTCGCACATGCGCACGCACAGCTGTGCGAAACGCGCGCTGAAGCCGGCGATCTCGTCGCTCTCGCGGTAGATGGCGTGATACAGAATGGCGGGGCTCGGCGGCACCACCCGGATCTGCTGCAGCAGCCCGCGCGCGACATGGTCGCGAAAGTACAGCGCCGGCAGGTAGCTGATGCCGAAACCCGAGGCGGTGAGGGCGGCCAGCGCCACCAGACTGTTGCCGGCATAGGTTTTTTTCACCGACATCCGCTGCTCCTGGAACCACTGGTCGTACACCGTGTCAACCCCCGACTTGCCGGTCTGCGCCAGGATCGGAAAGCCGGCCAGTTGCGTCAGGGACAGCGCCTTGGTGCGCGGCACCATGCCGGGGCGGCACATCCAGGCCAGCTCCATCTTCTGCAGCGGTATGGCCATGGTGCCGGGGCCACTGAACACCGGCGGCACGATGGCGAAGTCGATGGCGCCGGCCGCCAGCTTCTCGCACAGCACGGTGCTCAAATCCACCTCGGGCTCGAAGGAAACGTCTGGGTATTCGCTGCGGAAGGCCTCGAC
>NZ_JAUJUJ010000227.1 GCF_030711595.1 Stenotrophomonas sp. YIM B06876 | reverse complement strand
CAATGTGGTCGGCTGCACCATCTTCGCGGCGGTGTCGGGCTCGAGCGCCGCCACCTGCGCCACCATCGGCAAGATGACCCTG
The DNA here is from genome assembly GCF_030711595.1 of Stenotrophomonas sp. YIM B06876. Classification (GTDB taxonomy): domain Bacteria; phylum Pseudomonadota; class Gammaproteobacteria; order Xanthomonadales; family Xanthomonadaceae; genus Stenotrophomonas. Next base: position 1,187 of record NZ_JAUJUJ010000227.1, on the reverse strand, counting down.
CCCGAACTCACGCGCCGCGGCTACCCCGAGCACATGGTGGTGGGCACGCTGGCCGGCGCCAGCACGCTGGGCCTGCTGATTCCGCCGTCCATCATCATGATCGTCTACGGCGTCACGGCCGAGGTGTCGATCTCCAAGCTGTTCATCGCCGGCGTGCTGCCGGGCGTGCTTCTGGCGGCGCTGTTCTCGGGCTACATCATGCTGTGGGCGCTGCGCCACCCCGAGCAGGTGCCGGCCGCCGACGAGAGCCTGACGCTGGCGCAAAAGTTCAGCGCCTCCAGAAGCCTGATCCCCGTGGTGCTGCTGATCGCCGCCGTGCTCGGCTCCATCTACACCGGCTTCGCCACCGCCACCGAGGCCGCCGCCGTCGGCGTGCTCGGCTCGCTGATCCTCTCGGCCATCCAGGGCTCGCTGAACTGGCAGAGCTTTCGCGGCGCCCTCATGGGCGCCACGCGTCTGTACTGCATGATCGCGCTGATCCTGGCCGGGGCGGCGTTTCTCACGCTGGCCATGGGCTACATCGGCCTGCCGCGCCACCTGGCCGAATGGATCGCCTCGCTCGGCCTGAACCAGGCACAGCTGATCGCCGCGCTGGCCGTGTTCTTCATCATCCTCGGCTGCTTCCTCGACGGCATCTCGATGGTGGTGCTCACCATGGGCGTGCTCATGCCCACGGTGCAAGCGGCCGGCATCGACCCGATCTGGTTCGGCATCTTCATCGTGCTGGTCGTCGAGATGGCGCAGATCACGCCGCCCGTAGGCTTCAACCTGTTCGTGCTGCAGGGCATGACGGGGCGCCAGCTGCCCTGGATCGCCAAGGTCGCCCTGCCCATGTTCCTGCTGATGTGCGCGGCCGTGGCGCTGATCTACGTCTTCCCGGGCATCGTCACCTGGCTGCCGCAGCAGATGTCATCGCGTTAAACAGGGGCTGCCGATGCTCAACGTCGCCGCCATCTGCCTGGGCGCCAGCCTGGGCGCACTGGCCCGCTGGCGCCTGGGCCTGTGGCTCAGCGTGGGCCACGGGCTGCCCTGGGGCACGCTGGCGGCCAACCTGATCGGTGGCTACCTCATCGGCGTATGCGTCGCCGTGTTCCAGGCCCTGCCCCAGCTCGACCCGGTCTGGCGCCTCGCGCTGATCACCGGCTTTCTCGGCGCGCTCACCACCTTCTCCAGCTTCTCGGCCGAGG
>NZ_JAUJUJ010000226.1 GCF_030711595.1 Stenotrophomonas sp. YIM B06876 | reverse complement strand
CTCGGGCCTGGGCGACACGGCCTTTTTCGGGCCCGAGCCTGAATTCTTCATCTTCGATGGCGTGCGCTGGAGCAACGAGCCCGGCAAGGTGATGTACGAGATCGAAGAATACGAAGCGCCCTGGAACTCGGGCAAAAACCTCGAAGGCGGCAATCGCGGCCACCGTCCCACGGTCAAGGGCGGCTACTTTCCCGTGCCCCCGGTCGACAGCACGCACAACCTGCGCGCCGAGATGGCGCTGATCCTCGAATCCCTGGGTATTCCGGTCGAAGTGTTCCACCACGAAGTGGCGGGCGCCGGCCAGAACGAAATTGGCACGCGTTTCAGCACCCTGGTGCAGCGCGCCGACTGGACCATGCTGCAAAAGTACGTGATCCACAACGTGGCCAACGCCTACGGCAAGACCGCCACCTTTATGCCCAAGCCCTATGCTGGCGATAACGGCTCGGGCATGCACGTGCACCAGTCGGTCTGGAAGGACGGCAAGAACCTGTTTGCCGGCGACGGCTATGCCGGCCTCTCGGACTACGCGCTGTACTACATCGGCGGCATCATCAAGCATGCCCGCGCGCTCAACGCCATCACCAACCCCGGCACCAACAGCTACAAGCGCCTGGTGCCGCACTTCGAAGCCCCGGTCAAGCTGGCCTACTCGGCCAAGAACCGCTCGGCGTCGATCCGCATTCCCTATGTGTCCAACCCCAAGGGCCGCCGCGTCGAAGCGCGCTTCCCCGATCCGCTGATGAACCCCTACCTGGGCTTTGCCGCGCTGCTGATGGCGGGCCTCGATGGCGTGGAAAACAAGATCCACCCCGGCGAAGCCGCCGCCAAGGACCTCTACCATCTGCCGCCCGAAGAAGACAAGCTGGTGCCCACCGTATGCCACAGCCTGGACCAGGCCCTCGACGCACTGGATGCCGACCGAGCCTTCCTGACCAAGGGCGGCGTGTTCTCGGACAATATGCTCGATGCCTACATCGAGCTGAAGATGGGCGAAGTCTCGCGCTTCCGCCAGGCCGTGCACCCGGTCGAATACGACATGTACTATTCACTGTAATGCCGGGCCTGCGGGCCCCGCACGGTACAAAAGGCGGTGCGAACCGCCTTTTTTCATGGGCGCTGGCCCGGGAACCTGCGTGGCGGTCGGGCATCCTACGCAGCAGTTGCAGGGGGCTGCGCCCGCGCATTGGAGTGCCCCGGCGTTTAGGGGATACTCTGGCGCAACCCCTGCATGCACCATGCGAGGAAACCGTATGAAAAAAGACTGCCTTAC
>NZ_JAUJUJ010000225.1 GCF_030711595.1 Stenotrophomonas sp. YIM B06876 | reverse complement strand
GCCTCGGCGCCGTCGAGCAGCCGCAGCTCGGCGATGGCCGGAATGTCGTCACCGTTCTTGGCCACCTTCTGCCACGGCGCGGCGGGCGACAAGCGCCATTCCACACCCGCGGCAATCAGCCGCTGCGCCTGCGAGCGCGTGGCCGCGTGGCCAGAATCCACCAAAAAAACATCTGCGCGCATGCGCCCATCCTTTATGAGTAAAAAAGGCATTTAACGCCCGAACAGCAAGCGCTGATAGCTATCATTTAATGAGCAAATCAAACATTGCTTCACTGCACATGCAACGGGCACGCCTCTGAAAGCCAGTGCCAGCGCGGAACCGGCTTTGCCGGGCCGCTGGTGGCGTCCCCCTGGGGGAAGGCGCGCAGCGCCGCAGGGGGATCAATACCTGTAGGTCTCGGCCTTGTACGGGCCGCTCTTGCTCACGCCGATGTAGGCAGCCTGGGCGTCGGTCAGCTCGGTCAGCATGGCGCCGACCTTCTTCAGGTGCAGGCGCGCCACTTTTTCATCGAGCGACTTGGGCAGCACATAGACCTTGCCGACCTGGTAGTCGCCCTGCTTGGTGAACAGCTCGATCTGCGCGATGGTCTGGTTGGCGAACGAGGCGCTCATGACGAAGCTCGGGTGGCCCGTGCCGCAGCCCAGGTTCACCAGGCGGCCCTTGGCCAGCAGGATGATCTTCTTGCCGTCGGGGAAGGTGATGTGGTCGACCTGGGGCTTGATCTCTTCCCACTCGNGACGAAGCTCGGGTGGCCCGTGCCGCAGCCCAGGTTCACCAGGCGGCCCTTGGCCAGCAGGATGATCTTCTTGCCGTCGGGGAAGGTGATGTGGTCGACCTGGGGCTTGATCTCTTCCCACTCGTACTTCTCGATCGAGGCGACGTCGATCTCGTTGTCGAAATGGCCGATATTGCAGACGATCGCCTGGTCCTTCATGGCCAGCATGTGCTCGTGGCGGATCACGTCCTTGTTGCCGGTGGTGGTGACGAAGATGTCGGCCTTGTCGGCGGCGTATTCCATGGTCACTACACGATAGCCCTCCATCGCGGCCTGCAGCGCGTTGATCGGATCGATCTCGGTCACCCAGACCTGGGCCGACAGGGCACGCAGCGCCTGCGCCGAGCCCTTGCCGACATCGCCGTAACCGGCCACGCAGGCCACCTTGCCGGCGATCATCACGTCGGTGGCGCGCTTGATGCCGTCGACCAGCGATTCGCGGCAGCCGTACAGGTTGTCGAACTTGCTCTTGGTCACCGAGTCGTTGACGTTGAT
>NZ_JAUJUJ010000224.1 GCF_030711595.1 Stenotrophomonas sp. YIM B06876 | reverse complement strand
TTGCCCCCCGGCTCGTCTGCCGGGGGAGGGCGCGACGAACCGGGGCTTGATCAGCCTTTGGTCGTCTTGGTAATGGCCGCTACCACGGCGTCGCCCATTTGCTGGGTGCCGACCTTGGTCGTGCCTTGCGACCAGATGTCTGTCGTGCGCAAACCGGACGCGAGCACCGACTTCACCGCAGTCTCAATGCGGTCGGCGGCTTCGGGCTGGTTGAGTGAGAAACGGAGCATCATGGCAGCAGACAATATTGTAGCCAGAGGGTTGGCAATGCCCTGACCGGCAATATCCGGGGCGCTGCCATGGCTGGGCTCGTACAGGCCCTGGTTGCTCGCATTGAGCGAGGCCGAAGGCAGCATGCCGATCGAGCCGGTGAGCATGGCGGCGGCGTCGCTCAGGATGTCGCCGAACATGTTGCCGGTGACGACCACGTCGAACTTCTTCGGCGCCCTGACCAGCTGCATGGCGGCGTTGTCGACGTACATGTGGTCCAGCGCCACGTCGGGGTATTGCAGGCCCACTTCGGTNCGACCACGTCGAACTTCTTCGGCGCCCTGACCAGCTGCATGGCGGCGTTGTCGACGTACATGTGGTCCAGCGCCACGTCGGGGTATTGCAGGCCCACTTCGGTCATCACGTCCTTCCAGAGCTGGAAGGTTTCGAGCACGTTGGCCTTGTCCACGCTGGTCACGCGCTTGCTGCGCTTGCGCGCCGCCTGGAAGGCGACATGGGCGATGCGCTCGATCTCGGGGCGCGAGTAGCGCATGGTGTCGAAGGCTTCCTCGGCGCCGGGAAAGTGCCCGTCGGTGGCCACGCGGCGGCCGCGCGGCTGGCCGAAGTAGATGTCGCCCGTGAGCTCGCGGATGATGAGGATGTCCAGGCCCGCGATGAGCTCGGGCTTGAGGCTCGATGCGTCCACCAGCTGCTCGTAGCAGATGGCGGGGCGGAAGTTGGCGAACAGGCCCAGGTTCTTGCGCAGGCCCAGGATGGCCTGCTCGGGGCGCAGCGGGCGCTCTAACTTGTCGTACTTCCAGTCGCCGACGGCGCCGAACAGGATGGCGTCGGACTCCTTGGCGAGCTGGAGCGTGGCCTCGGGCAGCGGGTGGCCGTGCGCTTCGTAGGCCGCGCCGCCGACCAGGGCGGATTCCATCTCGAACTTCAGGTCGAGCGCACCGAGGACCTTGACGGCCTCGGCGACGATTTCGGTGCCGATGCCGTCACCCGGCAGAACTGCGATTTTCATTGCTTACTTTAATTTTGATAGCTGCCAGCGCTTGT
>NZ_JAUJUJ010000223.1 GCF_030711595.1 Stenotrophomonas sp. YIM B06876 | reverse complement strand
GATGTCGCCAGCGCGGATCTCGTCGATTTCCAGGCGGGCATTCGCATGCATTTGCACGATGCGGCCGATGCGCTCCTTCTTGCCACGGATCGGGTTGTAGACGAGATCGCCCCTGGACAGCACGCCCGAGTACACGCGCACAAAGGTCAGTTGCCCCACAAACGGGTCGGTCATGAGTTTGAAGGCCAGTGCGGCAAACTTCTCGTTGTCGTCCGCATGCCGCACCAGCACGGCGCTTTCATCGTCGTCTTCGCTGTGCCCCGTCACGGGCGGCACATCCAGCGGCGAGGGCATGAGCTCGACAATGGCGTCCAGCAGCCGCTGCACGCCCCGGTTCTTGAACGCCGAGCCACACAGCATGGGCTGGATCTCGGTCGCAATGGTGCGCAGGCGCAGGCCGGTGACGATGTCGGCAGCGCTGAGGTCACCCGTTTCCAGGTACTTGTCGGTGAGCGCCTCGTTGGCCTCGGCGGCCTCTTCGACCATCTTCTGGCGCCACTCGTTGGCGCTGGCCTGGAGCCGCTCAGGAATGTCCCGGTACTCGAACTTCACGCCCTGCGATGCATCGTCCCAGACGATGGCTTTCATCTTGATGAGATCAATCACGCCGTGAAAGTCGGCCTCGGCACTGATGGGGATCACGATGGGCACCGGGTGCGCGTTGAGGCGGTCGATCATCATCTGGCGCACGCGAAAGAAATCGGCACCCACGCGGTCCATCTTGTTCACGAACGCAAGGCGCGGCACCTTGTACTTGTTGGCCTGGCGCCAGACGGTCTCGGACTGGGGCTGCACGCCGCCCACGGCGTCATACACCATGACCGCTCCGTCGAGCACGCGCATGGAGCGCTCGACCTCGATGGTGAAGTCCACGTGACCCGGCGTGTCGATGATGTTGATGCGGTGCGCAGGGAAGTTGTGTTCCATGCCAGACCAGAAGGCCGTGGTGGCGGCCGAGGTGATCGTGATGCCGCGCTCCTGCTCCTGCTCCATCCAGTCCATGGTGGCAGCGCCGTCATGCACTTCGCCGAGCTTGTGGTTCACCCCGGTATAGAACAGGATGCGCTCGGTCGTGGTGGTCTTGCCGGCATCAATGTGCGCGGAAATGCCGATGTTGCGATAGCGTTCTATAGGGGTATGGCGAGCCATGACGACCTCCCTTAACAACCGTCCTGCAACGTGAGAAAAGAGGCGCCACACCCGCAGCACCGGCAGCATGACCAGAAGCTGAGCATACCAAATGCACGAACACAGTCGTACTGCCAACTTGGGCATG
>NZ_JAUJUJ010000056.1 GCF_030711595.1 Stenotrophomonas sp. YIM B06876 | reverse complement strand
AGCGCGGCGGCCTGGGGGCGCGGCCAACGCCGTGCCAGGCCCGGCAGCAACCGCCACAGCCCGTTGCCGAGCAAGGCGAAGAACCCGGCCACCAGGCCGACATGGAATCCGGAAATCGCGATGAGATGGGTCAGCCCCGTCGCCCGCAGCGTGTGCCAGTCCCCATCGTCCAGGGCGCGGGTGTCGCCCAATGCCAGCGCCTGCACATAGCGCGACGAGCTGGCCGGAGTGGTCTGCGCAATGCGCCTGGCCATGCGCTCACGCCAGGCGTCTATTCCGCGCGGCGGTGCCAGCATATGGGCCTGATCGGCGGCGCGGACATAGCCGGTGGCGACAATGCGCTGCGCCAGCGCATGCCGCTCGGCATCGAATCCACCGGGATTGCTCAAGCCACGCGGTGCCCGCAGCCGCAGCGTCATCCGCCAGCGCGCCCCGGCATGCAACGCGGTGCGTGGCCCGGGCGCGACGGCATTGAACTCGTCATACCAGGCCAACTGCAGCAGCCGTCCGCGCAGCGGCGCCGGTTGTGCGGGCCCGCTATCCACACGCAAGCGGAAGCGGGTGCGGCGCGCCTCGGCCTCCGGCAATTCCACCACGGTGCCGGTCACTGTCACCTCCCGACCCTCCCAGGCCGGCGGCAGTTGCCGCGCCAGTACCCAGCCGGCCTGCAGATTCACCCAGGCCATTCCCAGCAACAACGCGCCCATCCAGCGCCACCGCCCGCTGCGCCACCACAGGCATGCTCCTGTCAGCAGCAACAACCAGCGCAATCCGTCCGGCAACAGCTGCGGCGCCCATATCCCGGCGCTGACGCCAGCCACCAGCGCCGCCGCGACCGCTTTGCCCAGGCGTGGGGTCTCCACCCGTTCCGCAGGTGCGTCAGGGTGCACCCGCAACCTCGCCGCGGCCGTTCACCGCCCGTCCGGGCCCCGCGCTCAACCCGGCCTTCGATCCGGCTGGCATGCCGGCCGGATACCTCCGGCACCCCGCAGGAATCGAAAGTCCGGCGAACCGTCTTCCATACATCTTTCTTTTTGCAGCTGCATTCCCGGATTTCCAGCCCACGTATCCATACCGCGCAGGGAGTTGCCGCTATCGTCGACAGCCACGCCCCTGCGCCTGATAGGACAACCCGGCACTGGCGCGTAGGGGAACGGCCCACCGCACTGTCGGCGCCTCTGCGCATCGCTGATGGAAGTGGCGCCTGCCGCCCCACCCGCATCAACGCCCCACAGCGCCGCCATACCCACCGGAGGGCGCAGAAACTTTTCCCGACGCAAAAGAAAAGCGGGCCGCAGCCCGCTTTTCAACACCCGGTGAGACGGCGACGGCTTATTCGGCCGGCACGCCTTCACCTTCTTCCACGGCCTTGATCGACAGGCGGATACGGCCCTGCTTGTCGACTTCCAGCACCTTGACCTTGACCAGATCGCCTTCCTTGAGGACGTCGGAGACCTTCTCCACGCGCTCGCTGGAGATCTGCGAGACGTGAACCAGACCGTCCTTGCCCGGCAGGATCGTCACGAACGCACCGAAGTCCATGATCTTGGCGACCTTGCCCTCGTAGATGCGGCCCGGCTCGACGTCCGAGGTGATCTGCTCGATGCGCGCCTTGGCCGCCTGCGCCGCGATCGCATTGACCGAGGCGATGACGATGGTGCCGTCGTCCTGGATGTCGATCTGGGTGCCGGTTTCCTTGGTGATGGCCTGGATGGTGGAACCCCCCTTGCCGATCACTTCGCGGATCTTGTCCGGGTGGATCTTGATGGTCAGCAGACGCGGCGCGTAATCGGACAGCTCCTGGCGCGGCGCGGTCAGCGCGTGAGCCATCTCGCCGAGGATGTGCAGACGGCCGGCCTTGGCCTGCTGCAATGCCTGCTTCATGATCTCTTCGGTGATGCCTTCGATCTTGATGTCCATCTGCAGCGCGGACACGCCTTCGGCAGTACCGGCCACCTTGAAGTCCATGTCGCCCAGGTGATCTTCATCACCCAGGATGTCCGACAGCACCACGAAGTCGCCGCCTTCCTTGACCAGGCCCATGGCGATACCGGCCACCGGCGCCTTGATCGGCACACCGGCGTCCATCAGCGACAGCGAGCTGCCGCAGACCGAGGCCATCGACGAGGAGCCGTTGGATTCGGTGATTTCCGACACCACGCGGATGGTGTACGGGAACGCTTCCAGCGACGGCATCACTGCCAGCACGCCGCGCTTGGCCAGACGGCCGTGGCCGATTTCGCGGCGCTTCGGCCCCATCATGCGGCCCGCTTCACCCACCGAGTACGGGGGGAAGTTGTAATGGAACAGGAAGTTGTCCTTGTACTCGCCGCTGACCGCGTCGATCACCTGGCCGTCGCGGGCGGTGCCCAGCGTGGTGACCACAATGGCCTGGGTCTCGCCGCGGGTGAACAGCGCCGAACCATGGGTACGCGGCAGGATGCCGACCTTCGAGGAGATCGGGCGCACGGTGTCCAGTGCACGGCCGTCAATGCGGATCTTGGTGGCCAGCACCGAACCACGCATGGTCTGGTATTCCAGCTCGCCGAATTCCTTCGACAGCTCGCTGCTGCTCCAGCCGTCCGCCTCGGCGCGGCCGGCCAGCGCCTGCATCACGTCCTTCTTGATCGCCACGATGGCGTCGCGGCGCTGCAGCTTGTCGCGCACCTGGAAAGCGGATTCAAGCTGGGTACCGACGGCTTCCTTCAGCGCGGAAATCAACGCTTCGTTCTTGGCCGGCGGGGTCCAGTTCCACGACTTGGTGCCAGCCTCGACAACCAGTTCGTTGATGATGTTGATGACCTTCTGCATTTCGCGGTGGCCAAACATCACCGCGCCCAGCATCACGTCTTCGGACAGCTCGGCGGCTTCGGATTCAACCATCAGCACGGCATTGGAGGTACCGGCGACGACCAGCTCGAGCTGGGAGTCCTTCAGTTCGGTGGTGCTCGGGTTGAGCACGTATTCGCCGTTGATGTAACCGACCTTGGCAGCACCGATCGGGCCGTTGAACGGCGCACCGGTCAGGGCCACGGCCGCCGAGGCGCCGATCAGCGCCGGGATGTCGCCGTCGATTTCCGGGTTCAGCGACATCACCGTGGCGATGACCTGCACTTCGTTGCGGAATTCTTCCGGGAACAGCGGACGCAGCGGGCGATCGATCAGGCGCGAGATCAGCGTCTCTTTCTCGCTCGCGCGGCCTTCGCGCTTGAAGAAACCACCCGGAATGCGGCCACCGGCGTAGAACTTTTCCTGGTAGTCGACAGTCAGCGGGAAGAAATCCTGGCCTTCGCGTGCGCTCTTGGCGGCGACGGCGGAGACCAGCAGCACGGTGTCGTCCATCTTGACGATGACCGCACCGCCGGCCTGGCGGGCGATTTCGCCCGTTTCAAGCGTGACGGTATGTTTGCCGTACTGGAAAGTTTTAGTGATTTTTGCCACGGGGGGTGTCCTTGGATGATGCTTTCTTCAGATGGACTGCCGACGACCCTTGCCGCCAACAGGTGACCGGGAGGCTCCGGCCAGGGAAGAACGTATTGCGAATTGCGGGTTTCCAAAACAAAACCGCGGCGCATCGCTGCGCCGCGGGGGACTCGGGTGATTAGCGGCGCAGGCCGAGCTTCTCGATGAGCGCTTTATAGCGCGCCACGTCCTTCTTCTTCAGATAGTCGAGCAGGCTGCGGCGACGGTTGACCATCTGCAGCAGACCACGCCGGCTGTGGTGATCCTTCTTGTGGGTCTTGAAGTGCCCCATCAGCATTTCGATGCGGGCGGTCAGCAGGGCTACCTGGACTTCCGGCGAACCGGTATCGGCAGCGCCACGCTTGTTTTCTTCAATGACCTTCTGGGTGTCGATCGACATGATTTCTTCTCTGGGATGCGCAGCCGGCAGGAACGTGCATTGACGCACCGCCCAGCTCGCCGTTGACGGAAAGGTGGCCCGCAGGCTGCGGACCCGCCCGGTAAAGGGCCGCAAAATTGTACCGGCCCCAGCCCGCGCTCACAAGGAGCGCGCGTGGGTCTCAGAGGTTGAACAGCCGCTGTGGCGCCAGCAGGCCGGACGCATCGACCTGCCCCAGGCCGACCGGAACCTTTTCCTGGTCGTATACCGCCACCGTCCCGGCGGGCCATTCCGCATCACGCAAGCGCTGCCCCATGCGGAACCGGCGGGCATGTTCGGGCTCCAGCAGCACCGGGGGAAAGTCCACCAGCCCGTCGGCCAGCGGCAACAGCCACTCCAGCAACGCAGCCTCATCGCCGCGCTCGGCCAGGGTCCGCAGCGCATCCAGTCCGATCATGCGCGGGTTCCGGAACGGCTCGACCCACAGCCGCCGCAATGCGGTGACGTGGCCGCCACAGCCCAGCGCCTCTCCCAAGTCGCGGGCGATACTGCGGATATAGGTGCCCGAGCCGCAGGTCACTCGCAGCGATAAACGCGGCCCGTCGTGCGCCAGCACCTCGATCGACTGCACATGCACATCGCGCTCGGGCGCCTCGATCACCTCGCCGCGGCGGGCCTTCACGTACAACGGCTCGCCGCCCTGCTTGAGCGCCGAATAGATCGGCGCGCGCTGGCGCACATGGCCGGTCAGCGCGGCCAGCGCCTGCTGCAGCCGCGCCGCGTCGATCTCCGGCACCGGACGCTCCAGCAGCAGCGCGCCGTCGGCGTCGTCGGTATCGGTGGTCATGCCCAGCCTCACCTCGGCGTCGTAGGCCTTGGCCGCGCCCAGCAACAGCCCGGCGATCTTGGTGGCTTCACCAAAGCACAGCGGCAACAAGCCGGTCGCGAGCGGGTCCAGGCTGCCGGTGTGACCGCCCTTGTCCGCCCGGAACAGGCGCCGGGCCACCTGCAAGGCGGTGTTGGAACTCATGCCTGCCGGTTTATCGAGCAGGACAATGCCATCCAGATGGCGGAATTGGATTCTTGGACGCATGGGATCAACTCGCAGCCGGCAGCGCGGCAAAACCGGCCGCAACCGGCACGGGGATTCAATGAAAACGGACCGCTGGACGGCGTGCCGGACACGCCGAGCGAACGGCCGCATACCAGAACAGCCCTTGCGGGCTGTCTCGGTTCTACTCTTCGTCGGGCTTGGGGTCCGATCCGGATTGCGCCGCCAGGGTGTCGGGCAGCTCGCGCAGGATATTGTCGATGCGCTCGCCGCGGTCCACCGAGTCGTCGTAATGGAAGTGCAGCTCGGGCACGTGGCGCAGCTTCATCGCCCGCGCCAGCGCGGTGCGAAGCTCTCCGGTCAGCTCTTTCAACCCCTTCATCGCTTCGGCCGAACGTTCCGGCATCAGCGCGGTGACGAACACCTTGGCATGCGCCATGTCGCGGGTGACTTCCACATCGGACACGCTCACCGAGGGCAATCCGTGATCACGCACGGCGTTGTGCACCAGCGTCCCCAGGTCACGGCGGATCTGGGCCGATACACGGTCGGTGCGATGGAAGGTCTTGGGCACGTTTGGGTAGCTCGTCTCTGGGAGTTCGTTACGGGATGGAACCGGGCCGGTCGCACTGTTCCGCGCGCCGGCCCGCTGTTGCCTGATTACAGCGTGCGCTGCACTTCAATACGCTCGAAGCACTCGATCTGGTCGCCGGCCTTGACGTCGTTGTAGGCCTTCACGCCGATACCGCACTCGGTACCGTTGCGAACCTCTTCGACGTTCTCCTTGAAGCGACGCAGCGATTCCAGCTCGCCCTCGAACACCACCACGCTGTCGCGCAGCACGCGGATCGGCTTGTTCCGCTTCACCACGCCTTCGATGACCATACAACCGGCCACGGCGCCGAACTTGGAGCTGCGGAACACGTCGCGGACCTGGGCGATACCGATGATCTCTTCGCGGATTTCCACCCCGAGCAGACCGGACGCCACCTGCTTCACCTGGTCGATCACGTCATAGATGATCGAGAAGTAACGCAGGTCCACACCGCTGGATTCAATGATCCGGCGCGCCGAGGCATCGGCGCGGACGTTGAAGCCGATCACCGTTGCCTTGGCGGTCACCGCGGCACTGGCGTCGGACTCGGTGATACCGCCCACACCCGAACGGATCACTTCGATGCGGATGTCGTCGTTGGACAGCGCGGTCAGCGCCTGGCACAGCGCCTGTACCGAGCCCTGGACGTCGGCCTTGATCACCAGGTTCAACACCTGCTGGCCTTCGCCCTTGCCCATCTGCGCCATGATGTCTTCCATGCGGCTGCCCGCCGAAGCGACCAGTCGCGACTCGCGGCGCTTGGTGTCACGCGCCTGCGCCACTTCCTTGGCCAGACGCTCATCGTCCACCACCACGAAGTCGTCACCGGCTTCCGGTACGCCGGACAGACCCAGCACCTGCACCGGAATCGACGGACCGGCCTGGTCCGGCTGCTTGCCGGCTTCGTCAAACAGGGCGCGCACACGGCCGTACTGGATACCGCACACCAGGTAGTCGCCCTTCTTCAGGCTGCCCTGCTGCACCAGCACCGTCGCCATGGGGCCACGGCCCTTGTCCAGCGAGGATTCGATCACCACGCCACTGGCGCGGCCATCGGCCACCGCCTTGAGTTCAAGCAGTTCGGCCTGCAGCGAGATCGCATCCAGCAGATCATCGATACCCAGACCGGTCTTGGCGGAAATCTCCACCATCTGGACATCACCACCGAAATCTTCCGCCACCACCTGTTCGGCGAGCAGCTCGTTCTTGACCCGCATCGGATCGGCCGAGGACTTGTCGATCTTGTTGATGGCGATGATCAGCGGCGTATTGCCGGCACGCGCATGCTGGACCGCTTCCCTGGTCTGCGGCATCACCCCGTCATCGGCGGCGACCACGATCACCACGATGTCGGTCAGTTTGGCGCCGCGGGCACGCATCGAACTGAAGGCGGCGTGGCCCGGGGTGTCGAGGAAGCTGATGACACCCTTGGGGGTTTCAACGTGGTAGGCACCGATGTGCTGGGTAATACCGCCGGCCTCGCCGGTGGCGACCTTGGTGCGGCGGATGTAATCCAGCAGCGAGGTCTTGCCGTGATCGACGTGGCCCATGATGGTGACCACCGGCGGACGCGGCGTGGCTTTTTCCAGATCCACGCCGGCCATTGCCAGCAGTGCGTCTTCGGCGTCGTCGTTGGTGGCGCGAACCACCTTGTGGCCGAGTTCCTCGGTCACCAGCGCCGCGGTGTCGTGATCGATGCTCTGGGTGATGGTCGCCATGACGCCCATCTTGAACAGCGACTTGACCACATCGCCGCCCTTCAGCGCCAACTTCTGCGCCAGATCGGCCACGGTGATGGTCTCGCCGATTGCCACTTCACGCACCACCGGCGCGGTCGGGCGCTCGAACCCATGGCTGCCGCCGCCACTGCGCGCCTGCTCGTTGCCACGGCGACCGTGCTGCACACGGGCACCCGGACGACCACGCGTATTGCTGGTGTTGCCACGACGCGCACGGTCGGCGGCCGACAGGTGCAGCTGGCCGGCAAAGCGGTTGCCCCCCTCCTCCTCGGTCTTCATCGCATGCGAACCACGCGGCTTGGCCGTCTTGGCAGCGCCGGCACGGTCGTCGGCACGCGCTGCGGCCGGCTTGGCGGCAGCGGGCGCTGCCGG
>NZ_JAUJUJ010000006.1 GCF_030711595.1 Stenotrophomonas sp. YIM B06876 | reverse complement strand
GGGGGCGATGGTCAGCCGCCGGCGCAGGCTGAACACCGGGTCCAGCACGCTGCCGTGGGTGCGCGACAACGTGGCCCCGGGCTGCATCGCCTGCGCCTGCCGCAACGTGCGCCCGCGGCCGAGGAAACGCAGCCGGTCGCTTTCATATCCATCGTCGGGATCGTCGCCGGTCGCGGGCTCCAGCGTGGCCCGGTGCGCGGCCCAGACCTCCGGTTCGTCGGGGGCACGGCGCCGGCGCGTGGCCAGCAGGATGCCGCCGCGGATGACCCATTCGGTCTGCACGAACATTTTTGAAAATGCCGGATGCGCGGCATCGGCCGCAGCGGGCCCCAACACCAGTTCGGCGTACGAGGTCAGCGACAGCCGCCGTGGCTGCGCGCCGTGGTTGCGGATGGTGACGCGGCGCCACTCAAGATCGCGATCGGCCGCAACCGCAATCTCCAGCCGGCTTTGCAGCGTTCCATGGTGCCGGTCCAGCCGCACATGGCCTGCGCCAAACGCCACTTCACCTGCATCGCTATCGCCGTCGCCCGGCTGCAGCCCCGCAGGCCAGACCTCGCCGCTGTCCTCATCGCGCAGCAGCAGGTGGCTGCCCCAGCCGTCCCCGACCGGATCTTCGCGCCAGCGGGTCACCGCCAGTCCGCACCACTGGCTGTAACCGGCGCCGGCCGCGGTCACCATCACCGTATAGCGCCCGTTGCCGAGCAGCTTTACCTGCGGGGGGAGGTCAACCGGCAATGACGAACCAGGGCTCATGGGGCACCACCACTGCGCTGTGCGCGGGATGCAACGAATCGGCGTCAACGGGGGCCGAGCATACGCCCCACCACGGCGCCGCTGTTGTGAAGCCGCGGCGTGCGGGGCGACGATTGGGCAAGCCTGAAACCCGCCCCATGGCCCGCCTGCGCCGGGCGGTGGCGAAACCCGCGCACGCGCGCCGCCGCAGCATTCCTACACGCCGCCCATGCAGCCGGTTGCCGCATGCTCGACCCGTCATGGCCGGAATGCTGCAACGCCAGTGACCATGGTCCGTCTGCCCTGGACGCAATTGATGTCACCGCTGACCTCGCTCACGAATGACGCCATGCTTGACCGCCTGCAACACGCGGCGTTCGACTATTTCCTGCTGAACGTCAACCCGCTCAATGGATTGGTGGCCGACACCTCGCGGCCGGGCTCACCGGCCAGTATTGCGGTGGTCGGCTTTGCACTTTCCGCCTATCCGGTGGCGGTGGAGCGCGGCTGGATCGAGCGGCGCGATGCGGTGCAGCGCAGTGTCGCGGTGTTGCGGTTCTTCCACGACAGCGATCAGAGCGGAAGCGCCACCGCCACCGGCTACAAGGGGTTCTATTACCACTTCCTGGACATGCACAGCGGCACGCGGATGTGGCAGTCGGAACTGTCGATGATCGATACCGCGCTGTTGATGGGCGGCGTGCTGGCCGCGCGCATGTATTTCAGCGCGCCCGGCGTGGAGGAAACCGAATTGCGCGCACTGGCCGAGGCGCTGTACACGCGCGTGGACTGGTGCTGGTCGCAGGGCGGTGACGACACCATCCGCCAGGGCTGGAAGCCGGAAAGCGGCTATCTGCATTACGGCTGGGAAGGCTACAGCGAGGCGATCCTGCTGTACGCGCTGGCGATGGGCTCGCCGACGCACCCGATCACCGGCAGCTGCTACAAGGGCTGGACCGCCACCTACCAGTGGGAAAACCTCTACGGGTACGACTATCTCTACGCCGGGCCGTTGTTCATCCACCAGTTCTCGCATGCGTGGATCGATTTTCGCGGCATCCGCGACCGCTTCATGCGCCAGGTGCGCTCGGACTACTTCCACAATTCGGTCAACGCCGTGCAGATCCAGCGCGAGTACGCACGCCGCAATCCGTACGAGTTTGCCGGCTACAACCAGCACTGCTGGGGACTGTCGGCATGCGATGGCCCCAGTGACGCGCAGCCGTCGCGGCCGCAGGTGCCGCGACGCCGGTTCGGCTATGCCGCGCGCGGGGTGCCGTATGGACCGGACGACGGCACCCTGTCCGCCCCTTCGATGCTGGCCTCGCTGCCGTTCGCGCCCGACGCCGTGCTGGACTCGATCCGCTACCTGCTGCAGCACTACCCCGAGGTCCTGACCCAGGGCCGGCTGGCGAGCAGCTTCAACCCGTCGCTGGCCGCGGCCAGCGGCCCGGCCTGGGTGTCGGCCGGACACTACGGACTGGATCAGGGAATCGTGCTGATGATGATCGAGAACTACCGCAGCGGCTCGATCTGGCAGCGCATGCGCGACTGTCCGTGGCTCGCTCGCGGCCTGCAGCGTGCCGGCTTCCGCGGCGGTTGGCTGCCCGATTCTCCCGACCCCGCGCCGGAGCGGGCCTGATGGGCAACTGGACGGCCCCGGTGAACGCGGCACCACAGGATGCGTTCGAGCGCGAGCGCGTGGCCAATCTGCGACCACCGCACTGGCGCAATCCCGAACCGTCGGCCTGCTACCAGCTGGTGGTGATCGGCGCCGGCGCGGCCGGACTGGCAGCCGCCAGCATAGCCCGGGCGCTGGGCGCGAAGGTGGCGCTGGTCGAGCACGGCATGATCGGCGGCGACTGCCTCAACAGCGGCTGCATTCCCTCCAAGAGCCTGATCCGCACCGCGCAGCTGTACGCCGAAATGCGCAACGCCGGCCAGTACGGTGCCCGCGTGCCAAGCGACATCACGGTCGACTTTGCCGCGGTGATGCAACGGGTGCGGCGGATCCGCAGCCACCTCAGCAAAAACGATTCGGCACTGCGCCTGGCCGGGGAGGGCATCGACCTGTTCTTTGGCAGCGCCCGCTTCTGCGCGCCGAATGCGCTCACCGTCAACGGCGACACGCTGCGCTTCAAGAAGGCCCTGGTCGCCACCGGCGCGCATCCGGTGGTGCTGTCCATTCCCGGCCTGGCCGAGGCCGGCTACCTGACCAACGAGAACGTGTTCAACCTGACCGAACTGCCGCGCCGGCTGATGGTGATTGGCGGTGGCCCGCTGGGCTGCGAACTGGCCCAGGCGTTCTGCCGGCTGGGCTCGAAAACCACGCTGGTGCAGGACATGCCGCTGTTCCTCGGCAACGAGGAACGCGATGCCGCGCAGCTGCTGTCCGATGCATTCGCACGCGATGGCATCGAGGTGCGGCTCAACACGGTGCCGGTGGCGGTGCGGGTGGAAAACGGCGAAAAGCAGGTCGATCTGGTCAGTGCCGACTACCGCAACACGGTGACGGTGGATGCGATCCTGACCGGCATCGGTCATGTGCCGCACGTCCAGCACCTGGGGCTGGAAGCGGCCGGGGTCGACTACAGCCTGAGCGAGGGCATCGGCGTCGATGATTTCCTGCGCAGCAGCAACCCGGACATCTATGCCGCCGGCGACGTGTGCCTGGAACACAAATACACCCACACCGCCGAGGCGGCGGCGCATCTGGTGGTGCAGAACGCGCTGTTCGCCGGGCGCGGGCGCATGAGCGAACTGGTGGTGCCGTGGTGCACCTTCACCGATCCGGAAATCGCCCATGTCGGCCTGTACGTGCGCCAGGCCAACCGGCTGGACATCCCGGTCAAGACCTTCACCATTCCGATGCACCAGATCGACCGCGCGGTAACGGACAGCGAGCAGGGCGGTTTTGTGAAGATCCATACCCGCGGCCGCACCGACAAGATCCTCGGCGCCACGATTGTCGCCCGCCATGCCGGCGACATGATCAACGAGATCACCCTGGCGATGGTGTCCGGAATCGGGCTGCGCACGCTGGCTAGGGTGATCCATGCCTATCCCACCCAGGCCGCGGCGATCCAGCGCGCGGCGCAGGCCTATTACCACACCCGTTTCACCCCGCGGGTGCAGGCGCGCGTGCAGCGCTGGCTGGCGCGCTGACTACTGCCGCGCTGTCACACCGCGTTGCCGGCCACGCGCGAACAATGAGGCTCGCCGCTGCGGCACCGACCTTCACCACGCTCCGGGAGCTTCCATGGAAATCGGCATGATCGGCCTTGGCCGGATGGGCGCCAACATGGCCCTGCGCCTGCTGCGCGGCGGGCACCGGGCGGTGGGGTTCGACCCCAGGACCGAGGCACGCGCGGCGTTGGAAAAAGAAGGCGCCGGCTCGGCCGATTCGCTGGCCGCGCTGGTCGCCGCGCTGCCGGCCCCGCGGGTGTTGTGGCTGATGGTGCCGTCCGGGGCGATCACCGATACCACCCTGGACCAGCTGCTGCCGCTGCTGGCGGCCGGCGACACCGTGGTCGATGGCGGCAATTCCAACTACAAGGACACCCTGCGCCGCGCCGCCACGTTTGCTGGCCGGCAGCTCCAGTACGTCGATTGCGGCACCAGTGGCGGCGTGTGGGGGCTGGCCGCGGGCTACAGCCTGATGATCGGTGGCGACAGCGCCACGGTGGAGCGCCTGCGCCCGCTGTTTGAAACCCTCGCCCCGGGCAGGGACCAGGGCTGGGGCCGGGTCGGGCCGGTGGGTGCGGGCCACTTCACCAAGATGATCCACAACGGCATCGAGTACGGAATGATGCAGGCCTATGCCGAAGGCTTTTCGATCCTGCAACACAAGCACGATTTCGCGCTGGACCTGCACCAGGTGGCGCAGATATGGCGCTACGGCAGCGTGGTGCGCTCGTGGCTGCTGGACCTGACCGCCACCGCACTGGAAGCCCATCCGGGCATGGCCGGGATCGCCCCGTATGTCGCCGATTCGGGCGAGGGGCGCTGGACCGTGGATGAAGCCATCGACCTGAACGTGCCGGCGCCGGTGATCACCCAGGCGCTGATTGAACGGCTGCGCTCGCGCGATACCGATTCGTTCTCCGACAAGCTGCTGGCGGCCATGCGCAACCAGTTCGGCGGGCATCCGCTCACGCACGAATAAGCCGCGCCGCGGCCTTCAGCGGTCGAGCACGGCCAGCGCGCGGCTGCAGACGTGTTCGACGGTGAAGCCGTATTCGCGCAACAGCACCGCCGCCGGCGCCGACGCACCGAAATGTTCGATCCCGAGCATGTCGCCGTGCGCGCCGACATAGCGCTCCCAGCCCTGCGACACCCCCAGCTCGATGGCCAGGCGCGCAGTAACCGCCGGCGGCAGTACGCGCTCACGCTCGGCCTGTGGCAGGGCCTCGAACAACTCCCAGCTCGGCATCGACACGCAGCGCACGGCGATGCCCTGCGCCTGCAGGCGTTGCGCCGCGGCCAGCATCAGGCTGACTTCCGAGCCGCTGGCGATGAGGATCAGCTCCGGCGCGCCAGCCGCCGCGTCGCTGAGGATGTAGGCGCCTTGGCGCAGGCCCTCGGCACTGGCGTAGTGCTGGCGATCCAGCGTGGGCAGGCTCTGCCGGCTCAGGATCAGCGCCACCGGCGCGTCGCGGGTTTCCAGCGCCACCTGCCAGGCCACGGCGGTTTCATTGGCATCGCCCGGGCGCAGGGTGATCAGGTGCGGCAGCGCGCGCAGGTTGGCCAGCTGCTCCACCGGCTGGTGGGTCGGGCCGTCCTCACCCAGGGCGATGCTGTCGTGGGTGAACACATGGACCACATGCAGCCCCATCAGCGCGGCCAGCCGGATCGGCGGGCGCATGTAGTCGGAGAAGATCAGGAAGGTGGCGCCGAACGGGATGAAGCCGCCATGGGCCGCCAACCCGTTCACGATCGCGCCCATCGCGTGTTCGCGCACGCCGAAATGCAGGTTGCGGCCCTGCGCGCTCCAACCGGCCGCGTCCGAGCCCTGCAGGTCCTCGCCCGGCGTGGCGGGCGGATTGAAGTCGCCCTGGTCTTTGAGCGCGGTTTTTGTCGAGGGGTCCAGGTCGGCCGAGCCGCCGGTCAAGGCCGGCAGTCGCGGCGCGATCGCATTGATCACCTTGCCCGAGGCCTCGCGGCTGGCCATGCCCTTTTCGTCGGCGGGGAATACCGGGATATCCGCATTCCACTGTGGCGGCAGTTGTCCGTCCAGGCGCTGGCGCAGTTCCCCGTACTCCGCTGGAAATGCCTCGGCATAGGCCTGCAGGCGCTGCTCGTACGCGGTCTCCAGATCGCCGCCGCGTACCAGGGCCTCGCGGAAATGCGCGCGCGCACGCTCCGGCACCAGGAAGTCCGGTTCGGTCGGCCAGCCCAGCGCCTGCTTGGTCCGGCGCACATCCTCCACCCCCAGCGGCGAGCCGTGCGCCTTGAAGCTGTCCTGCTCGGGCGAGCCGTAGCCCAGATGGGTGCGCACCAGGACCAGCGAGGGCCGGGCAACGTCCTCATGCGCCGCGCGCAGGGCCGCATCGATGGCCTCGATATCGTTGCCATCGGCCACGTGCAGCGTCTGCCAGCCATAGGCCTGGAAGCGGCGGGCGCGATCTTCGGAAAAGGCCATGTCGGTGCCGGCCGACAGGGTCACCAGGTTGTCGTCGTACAGGCACACCAGCTTGCCCAGCTGCAGGTGCCCGGCCAGCGAGGCGGCCTCCGAGGCCACTCCTTCCATCAGGTCGCCATCGCTGACGATCGCATAGGTGTGATGGTGGATCAGCGCGTGCCCGGGACGGTTGTAGCGCGCCGCCAGCTGCGCCTCGCCGATGGCCATGCCCACGGCGTTGGCCATGCCCTGGCCGAGCGGCCCGGTGGTGGTTTCCACCCCCGGCGTGTGCCCGCGCTCGGGATGGCCCGGGGTCTTGCTGCCCCATTGCCGGAACTGCTTGAGATCGTCCAGCGACAGGTCGTAGCCGGTCATGTGCAACAGGCTGTAGAGCAGCGCCGAGCCGTGTCCGGCCGACAGCACGAAGCGGTCGCGGTCGACCCAGCCCGGATTCAGCGGATGGTGCCGCAGCCAGCGGGTCCACAGCACATAGGCCATCGGCGCGGCGCCCAGCGGCAGGCCGGGATGGCCACTGTCGGCCTTCTGCACCATGTCCACGGACAGGAAACGCAGGGTGTTGATGCACAGCTGGTCGAGTTCGGCGGACATGGCGGTTACCTGCAAGGTAATCAGGAGGCGGAGGGCGCGGCGGCGCGGCCGGCGGGATCGCCGCCCTGCAGGGCGGTATCCACGATCTGCTGGGCCTGCTGCAGGATCGCCTGCAGGTGCGCGTCATCCTTGAAACTTTCGGCGTAGATCTTGTAGATGTCCTCGGTACCGGACGGGCGCGCGGCAAACCAGCCGCTGGCGGTGCTGACCTTGATGCCGCCGATCGGCGCATCGTTGCCGGGGGCGCGATCCAGCACGCTGTCGACCTTCTCGCCGGCCAGCTGGGTGAGCTGCAGCTGGTGCGGCGAGAGCCGGGCCAGTTGCGCCCGCTGCGGCGCGGTGGCCGGCGCCTGCACCCGGTCGGCGAAGGGCGTGCCCAGGGCCTGCGCCAGCGCCTGGTAGCGCTGGCCCGGATCGACCTGTTCGCGGGCGCTGATTTCCGCCGCCAGCAGCGCCGGTACGATGCCGTCCTTGTCGGTGGTCCACACCTGGCCGTTGCGGCGCAGGAACGCGGCGCCGGCGCTTTCCTCGCCGCCAAAGCCGAGCGAAGCCCCCAGCAGGCCCTCGACAAACCACTTGAAGCCGACCGGCACCTCGAACAGCGGGCGCCCCAGCTGGCGGGCGATGCGGTCGATCAGGCCGGTGCTGACCACGGTCTTGCCGATCCCCGCCTTCGGGTTCCATTGCGGGCGATGCCGGAACAGGTAATCGACCATCACCGCCAGGTAATGGTTGGGCGGGATCAGCCCGCCGCCGCGGGTGACGATGCCATGGCGGTCGTGATCGGTATCGCAGGCGAATGCCACGTCATAGGCCGCCTTCAGCCCGATCAGCCGCTGCATCGCATAGGGCGAGGACGGGTCCATGCGGATCCGTCCGTCCCAGTCCACGGTCATGAAACCGAACTGCGGATCCACCTCCTCGCTGATCACGCTCAGATCGATCCGGTAGCGCTCGGCGATCGGCGCCCAGTAATGCACCCCGGCGCCGCCCAGCGGATCCACCGCCAGGTGCAGGCCGGCGCCACGGATCAGCTCGAAGTCGATCATGGCGCCCAGATCGCCGACATACGGCTCCAGATAATCGAATGCGTGGGTGCTGGCCGCATGCCGCGCGCGCAGGTAGGGCATCCGCCGCACGTCGCGCAGCCCGCCGCGCAGCAGCGCGTTGGCGCGCTGCTCGATCCAGCCGGTGACATCGACATCGGCCGGGCCACCGTTGGGCGGGTTGTACTTGAAACCGCCGTTGTCGGGCGGGTTGTGCGAGGGGGTGATGACGATGCCATCGGCCAGCCGCGTGGTCCGCCCGTGGTTGTGGCCGAGGATGGCGTGGGAGATCACCGGGGTCGGGGTGAACTCGCCGTTGCGCGCGATCATCGTGTCCACGCCGTTGCCGGCCAGCACTTCCAGCGCGCTTTCAAATGCCGGCTGCGACAGCGCATGGGTATCGAAGCCGATGTAGAGCGGGCCGTCGATCTGCTGGCGCTGGCGGTAGTCGCAGATCGCCTGGCTGATCGCCAGCACGTGCCATTCGTTGAAACTGCGCTGCAACGAGCTGCCGCGATGGCCGGACGTGCCAAACACCACCTGCTGCGCCGGCACCGACGGATCCGGGCGCAACCCGGCATAGGCGGCCAGCAGCCGGGCCACATCCACCAGCAGCGACGGCGGCGCCGGCTTGCCGGCCAGCGGACTGATCGCGGTGCTCATGGCCCCCCCGGCGGCGCGGCGGGCCCGCGCCCGGGCGCCTTGTCGGCGATGCGCTGCAGCAGCTGCTGCCAGGATTTGACGAACGCCGCCGCACCGTCTTCCTGCAGCTGGTGGGCCAGCGCGTCCAGGTCGATCCCGGCCTGTGCAAAGCGCGCCAGCACGGCCTCGGCATCGCCGCCGTCCACCGCCATCGGGCCTTCCAGCACGCCGTGGTCGGCAAACGCGCGCAGGGTGGCCGGCGGCATCGTGTTGATGGTGCCGGGGGCGGCCAGGGCCTGGATGTACAGCGTGTCTGGCGCCTGTGGATCCTTGGTGCCGGTGCTGGCCCACAGCAGCCGCTGCGGCAGCGCGCCGGCGTCGGCGAGGGCGCGCCAGCGCGGCGAGGCCAGCAGCTCGCGGTAGGCGCGATAGGTGCGCCCGGCCATGGCGATGCCCAGCCGGTTGTGCAGCGCCGGCTCCACCCGCGGGTTGGCCGCCACATCCCAGCGACTGACAAACAGCGAGGCCACCGAGCTCACCCGCGGATCGAGCCCGTCGGCGATGCGCCGCTCGATGCCGCGCATATACGCCTCGGCGCTGGCCAGGTATTGCGCGCAGGAGAACAGCAGGGTCACGTTGATCGGAACGCCGGCATGGATCGCGTCCTCGATCGCCGGAATCCCCGCCGGAAGGCCGGGGATCTTCACCAGCAGATTGGGACATGCGGCCTGGGCATGGATCTGGCGTGCGGCGGCGGTGCTGCCGGCGCTGTCGTGGGCCAGCAATGGCGACACCTCCATCGACACCCAGCCATCGCCGTGGTGACTGGCCTCGAACACCGGCCGGAACAGCGCGGCGGCGCGGCGCAGGTCTTCCAGCGCCAGCTCGATGAACAGCGCCTCGCCCGATTTGCCCGCCGCCACTTTCTCGGCGATGCCGGCGTCATAGGCGTGGCCGCTGCCAATGGCCGCATCGAAGATGCTGGGATTGGAGGTCAGCCCGGTGATGGAGAACTCGTCGATGTACTGCCGCATCGTGCCGTCATCGAGGATCTGGCGGGTGATGTTGTCCAGCCACAGGCTCTGGCCGAGCGCGTGCAGGTGCCGGGTAGGGTTCATGTCGACTCCGGAGAGGATGTGATCAGCGGGACGGGCCCATTGGCGCGGGCGGACGGCTGGCGCGCGGCGGCGAAGTCCGCCAGTGCGAAGTGGCACAGCTGGCCGATGTGATCGACGCTGAGGTCCGGTGCCGGGTCCACGGAGGCGGTCTGCACCGCGGCGGCGTAATGGCCCTGGCGCACGAACACGGTGGTGACGCGCGTGCCCAGCTCGCGCTTGACCGCCGCCAGCAGCAGCGCCTTGTCATCGACCATCACGTAGTGGCCGGCCGGAAACCGCTGTTGCATCGCGGCCAGCCGCTGCTGCTTGTGCACGTACACCAGGACCCGCCCGGCCACCGCCTGCCACAGGCCGCAGCGGCGGATCTTGTGCGGCTGGAACACGATGTCGCCATCGGAAAAAATCACCGGGGTGCCGAGCGTTTCCAGGTGCCGCAGCGTCTGCCGCGCCTGCGGATAGAAGCGCTCGGCGAAGGGATAGTCGAACAGGAACGCGGACAGCTGCAGCAGGGCCGGCTCGTCGTCATTGTCCAGCCGCAGCTGCTGCAGCGCGCCGAGATAGTCGGCGTAGCCGAGCGTGCGCTTCAACCCGGCATACAGCGCCCAGTAGCGCTCGCGCTGTCCGGCTCCGACGCTGCGGTCCAGCTGCGCGCCAAGGTCGGCGGCAAAGCGGTCGTTGTCGAGCAGGGTGTTGTCGACATCGAGCAGGAACAGCGGGCGCTGCGCGCTCAGCATGGCGCGCCCGCCTCCGGCTGCGGATCGTGCCAGCCCTCGGTGTCGGCGACGATCGCCGCCGCTGCGGGTGGCCCCCAGCTGCCGCGCGGGTAGGACTGCACCGGTCCGGGGGCATCCAGCACCGGCTGCACCACCGCCCACGCCTGTTCGACGCAGGCATCACTGGTGAACAGCGTGCCGTCACCGCGCAGGGCATCGCCCAGCAGGCGCTGGTAAGGCAGCGCGTCGTAGCCGGGCTGATTGCGCGCCAGCAGCTCCACGCCTTCGCCGCGCATCCCCGATCCGGCCTGCTTGACCCGGGTCCCGGCGGCGATCACCACCTCGGGGCTGAGCCGGAAGCGGAAGAAGTTCGATTGCGCCGGGCTGATGACGTCGAACACCGGCAACGGCGGGGGGTTGAGGTCCACCCTTACTTCGGTGGTGGTGATCGGCAGGCATTTGCCGGCGCGCAGGTAGAACGGCACTCCGGCCCAGCGCCACGTGTCGATGTGCAGCCGCAGCGCGATGAAGGTTTCAACCTGCGAGTCGGGCGCCACGCCTTTCTCGTGGCGATAGCCGTCGAACTGGCCGCGCACCACGTTGCCCGGTTCCAGCGGACGCATCGCCCGCAGCAGCCGCAGCTTCTCGGCGCGCATCCCCGCCGGGTCGGTGCTGACCGGCGCTTCCATCGCCAGCAGGGTGACCACCTGCAGCAGGTGGTTCTGCACCACGTCACGCAGCGCGCCCGCTTCCTCGTAGAAACTGCCGCGGCCTTCGATGCCGAAGCTCTCGGCCAGGGTGATCTCCACACTGTGGATATAGCTGCGGTTCCACAGCGGTTCCAGAAAACTGTTGGCGAAGCGGAAGTACAGCAGGTTCTCCACCGCCTCCTTGCCCAGGTAATGGTCGATGCGGAAGATCGCCGATTCGGGAAACACCGTTTGCAGCGTGCGGTTCAGCGCCTGCGCCGAGGCCAGATTGCGACCGAACGGCTTTTCCACCACGATCCGCGCATTGTCGGCACACCCGGCCTTGGCCAGTCCCTGCACCACGGTGGCGAACATGCTTGGCGGAATGGCCAGGTAATGCAGCGGGCGTCTGGCCTGGCCCAGCCGTTGCCGCAACTCGTGGTAGACCGCGTCCTGGGTGTAATCGCCGTCCAGATAGTACAGCTGCGCGCACAGCCGGGTGAAGGCAGCGGGGTCGAGCGTGGCGTGTTCTTCGATGCTGGCGCGCGCGCGGTCGCGCAGCTGTTGCTGGCTCCAGCCGCTGTAGGCGATGCCGATGATCGGCATCTCCAGCTCGCCGGCGAGGATCATCGCCTGCAGCGCAGGGAAGATCTTCTTGTACGCCAGGTCACCGGTCGCACCGAAAAATACAAACGCGTCTGAACAGGGGCTGGTCATGGCCGCAACACCGGCAGCCGCGCTGCCGGCAAGGTGCTCGCTGTCATCGCCAATGCATGGCCTGGACCGTCACCGTGCTCCCGGCCACGTTAAGGCCGGGCATGGAGCGGCTTTCACACCGCGCAACGCCCGCCCTGCCGCGCTAGGACGGCGGCGCGCAGCGCACCTGCAGGGAGTGGTCCCTGCCGTCGTCGACCAGGGTGATCGGCGCCCCGGCATCCAGCGGCTGCACGCCATCGGCGGGCGCATCGGCGCGGATGACGGTGATGTGGTAATCGGTGCCGCCATAGCGGTAGTCCACGGTGAAGGATGGCCATTCCGGCGGCAGCAGCGGCGCGATCCGCAGTTGCGCGCCCTGCACCTGCACGCCGAGCAGCGATTCCAGCAGCAGCCGGTACATCCAGCCGGCCGAACCGGTGTACCAGCTCCAGCCGCCGCGGCCCACGTGGCGCTCCGCCGCGTAGACATCGGCGGCGACCACGTACGGTTCGAGCTGGTAGATGCCGGCGGCGGCATCGCTGCGGCCGTGCCGGGTCGGTTCGAGCAGGCGCAGCAGCTGCCACGCGCGCGGGCCATCGCCGCGGGCAGCGAAGGCCATGGCGGCCCAGATCGCGGCCTGGGTGTACTGGCCGCCGTTCTCGCGCACGCCCGGCACATAGCCCTGGATATAGCCGGGAGCGGGCAGCGAACGGTCGAACGGGGGCGTCAGCAATCGCACCAGCCCGCTGTCCTCGTCGACCAGGTGCTGCAGCAGCGCCGCCATCGCCTGCTGCTGGCGGCCGTCATCGCCCGCGTCTGACAGCACCGACCAGCTCTGCGCGATCGAATCGATCCGGCATTCGGCGTTGCCGGCCGATCCCAGCGGCGTGCCATCGTCAAAATAGGCGCGCCGGTACCAGTGGCCATCCCAGCCATGCCGCTGCAGATTCTTCTTCAGCGTTGCAGCCTCGGCTTCGCAGTAGCCGGCAAACCCGGCATCACCGTAGCGACGCGCCAGCGGCGCGAACTGCAGCAGCACGTGGCGCAGGAAGAAGCCGAGCCAGACACTTTCCCCCCGGCCGTGTTCACCCACCAGGTTCATGCCATCGTTCCAGTCGCCGCTGCCGATCAGCGGCAGGCCATGCACGCCGCGCGCCGCGGCATGTTCGATGGCGCGCACGCAGTGCCGGTACAGCGGCTCGCGCAACTCCGTGCGGGCCGACAGGTCGTAATACGACTCCTCGCCGGCATTGAGCGGCCGGCCTTCGAGATAACCGGCCGGTTCATCGAGCACCGCCTGGTCGCCACTGGTGGTGACATACCGGCTGACCGCCAGCGGCAGCCACAGGTAGTCATCCGAGCAGCGGGTGCGCACGCCACGCTCCAGCGGCGGATGCCACCAGTGCTGCACGTCACCCTCCAGAAACTGGTGCTCGGCGCACAGCAGCAGATGCTGCCGCACCCGGTACGGCGCGGCATGCACCATCGCCATCGCATCCTGCAACTGGTCGCGGAAACCGATCGCCCCGCCGGACTGGTAATAGCCGCTGCGCGCCAGGAAGCGGCAGGCGATGGTCTGGTACATCAGCCAGCCATTGACCAGCACATCCACCGCCGGGTCCGGCGTATGCACCTGCACCCGGCCCAGCACCCATTGCCAGTGCAGCCGTACCGCCTCCAGTGCCGCTGCCGCGGTGCCGGGGCCGCGGCAGCGCTGCAGCAGTTCCACGGCCGCGCGGGCGTCGGCGGCCACCCCGAGGCGGAACACCACCTCGTGTTCTTCGCCCGGTTCCAGCTCGAAGGGCACCTGGAGCGCCGCGCACGGGTCCAGCCCGGCCCCGACCTGTCCGGACAGGCGCGCGTTGGCCATCGCCGCCGGCGCCCGGGTGCTGCCGTTGCGGCCGAGAAATTCCGTGCGGTTGCCACTGAGGCTGCGGCCCGGATCGTCGACATCGAAAAACGCCACCCGATCGGGAAATTCGGTGTTGTAGGCATTGCGCGCCAGCAACGCACCGGTGAGCGGATCGGTCTCGGTCACCACATACATGCCCATGCGCGCGCGCAGATCGCCCAGCACCCACTCGACATACCCGGTGGCCGACAGCCGCCGCCGGCGCGCGGAGTCGTTGCGGACCTTCAGCACGATGAACTTGACCGGCAGATCCTGCGCCACGTACATCCACACGCTGCTGCCGACGCCATCCTGCTGGTGCTCGAACACGCTGTAGCCGAAGCCGTGGCGGATCCGGTAGCTGCCCTGGCCGCGACACGGCAACGGGGTTGGCGACCAGTAGCGGCCGCTGTGCTCGTCGCGCAGGTACAGCGCCTCGCCACTGGCATCGGTGACCGGATCATTGGCCCAGGGCGTGAGCCGGAATTCGTGCGCATTCTCGCCCCAGGTATAGGCGCTGCCGCTTTCGGAAACGACGCTGCCGAACTGCGGATTGGCCAGCACATTGGCCCACGGCGCCGGCGTGGCGTGCCCGGCGGCCAAGGTGATGATGTACTCGCTGCCATCGGCACTGAAGCCGCCGTAGGGCCCTTCCAGCAACAGCGGCAATGGCGCCGGCGCCGGTGGCGGCAGCTCCCGCTCGGGCGTGCCGCTGACCGCCAGCTGCGCCGGATACAGCCGCAGCGGCCGGCGCGCCGCCTGCTCGGCAAGACTGCCGCCATTGCCGGTCAGCACCAGCCGCGCCACGGTCTGCACCAGGATGCGGTCTTCGCTGGCGATCTGCTGCGCCGGGACCACGAAGATTCCCCCGGCCCGGTTGACCAGGCTCGCCTCCACCCCCGAGCTGATCAGCCCCATGACCATGTCCTGCAGCTGCTGGCGATAGCCGGCGTGGTCTTCGATCAGCACCACCAGGTCCACCGCCAGGCCCTTGAGCCGCCAGTACGCGTGGGCCTGCACCAGTTGCCGGGCCAGCGGCACATGCGCCGGGGTGGAGATGTGCAGCAGCACGATCGGCAGGTCGCCGGAGATCGCCTGTCCCCACAGCGCCGACTGGCCACGGCGGTTGGCGCGCAGGATCGCCGCGTCGGCGCGGACGGCGGCGTTGGCATACAGGATCGAGGCGGCCATCAGCTCGTACAGTTGCGCGTCGGCGTGGCTGGCGTTGAGCTGGCGCAGCATCACCTGGCTGTGGGTCCAGGCCAGGTCGACCACGCGCTCGGCCAGATGCCGGTCGCGGTATTTGGCGATCAGATGCAGGCAGGCCTGGCGGCTGTCGGCCACGCCGGTGACCATGTCCACCAGCGCCGACTGCTCCGGTTGCAGCGTGATCCGGCAGCGGATGGCGACAATCGGGTCCAGTACCGCGCCGTGGCTGTCCGAGAGCCGGCCCTCACCGCCGGCACCGGCCTGCAGCACCACCGGGTCGGCCACGCTGCGGCCGCGGCCGATAAAGCGGGCGCGATCGGTTTCGTAGGAAATCTGCTGGACATCGGCCTCGTGCACGGCCATCAGATGGCACATCCACGGCGCCGGATCGGCGCCCGAGCGCGGCCGCCGGGTACAGACGATGGCCTGCAGTTCCGGGATCAGCTCGGTCTGCACGAACAGCTTGCTGAAAGCCGGGTGCAGCGCATCGGCGATGGCCGGCGCCAGCACCACTTCGGCATAGCTGGTGATCTCGATCGTGCGCGCGACCCGGCTGCGATTGGTGAGGCGGACCCGGCGCAGCTCGATGTCGTCCTCGGACGACACCACAATTTCGGTATGCGCGTCGTAGTCCTGGTGACGCACGCGGAACTCGGCGCGGGCATCGGAAAACGCCGCCTCGTAGTGCTCCACCGGTTGCAGCAACGGCTGATGCGTGGCCGACCAGCACTGGCCGCTGGCGACATCGCGCAGGTAGCAGAACAGGCCCCAGTCATCCCGGCTGAGGTCCTCCTGCCAGCGCGTGACCGCCAGCTCGCCGCAGCGGCTGTAGCCGCCGCCAGCGCTGCTGACCATCACGTGGTAATGGCCGTTGGACAGCAGCTGCACCGCCGGCCGCGAGCGGTCCGGGTCGGTGAATATCCGCAGCGTGGCCTCGGCGTTGGCGGTGGCCCCGGCCGGGTTTCCGGTCGCATGCAGGTACTTGACCGCGGTGCGGGGCATCCGTTCCTGCAGCAACAGCAACGTCGCCCGCAGGTGCGGATCGGTCTGGAAGCGGCGCTGCATCGGCTGCTGCCGCAACAGATAATCCAGCGCCAGCAGACTCATCCCCTGGTGATGGGCCATGAAGGCCCGCAACACGACCGCGCGTTGCCCGCGCGGCAAGCGCGCCGGGGTGTAGTCGACCGCCTCGTACAGGCCGAAGCGCCCTTCCAGCCCCTCGGCGGCCAGCCGCTGCAGATTGGCGCAGGCCGGCCCGGGCGCCACCATCAACGCCAGCGCGCTGGCATAGGGCGCCACCACCAGTTCTTCTTCCAGGCCCCGTTTGAGCCCCAGCCCGGGCACGCCGAACGCGCGGTACTGGTAGTTCAGATGGATGTCCATGATGTTGTACATCGACTCGGAGATGCCCCACGGCACCCCGCGTTGACTGCCGTATTCGATCTGCCGGGCCACCGCGGCGTGGCAGGTCTGGTCGAGCAGGCTGTCCTCGTAGCCGGGCATGACCAGCAACGGCATCAGGTACTCGAACATCGAGCCGGTCCATGACAGCAGCACCGGCTCGCCGCCGGTGGTGGTCAACAACCGCCGCAGCATGAACCAGGTTTCCTGCGGCAGTTGTTCCTGGGCGATGGCGACAAAGCTGGCCAAGCGCGCTTCGGAGGCCAGCAGGTCGTAATGACCGTTGTCGAGGCGGCGCTCTTCCAGGTTGTAGCCGATGGTCAGCAGCTCGGCGAGCGGATCGTAGAGGAAGCCGTATTCCATGACCGCCATCGCGGCCAGCTGCGCGGCCAGCCCAGTGATCTCCTGCACCAGTGCGGTGGCGACCGGCTGCAGCGGGCGGGCGGCCAGCTGCCGCAGCGTGGCAAAGCCTCCCACCGCAGGCTCACCGGCAGCGGACGCGACGCTGAAACCGGCCAGATAGGTGCGGGCATCGTCGCACTGCGCCGCCAGTGCGCTTATCCAGAAACCGGCCTCATCGTCGGCCTCACCGGTATGGGCGGCGGCCACGGCGGCGCTGAGCCGCTGCAATCGCGGCAGGCACACCTGCGCGGCCTCGGGTGTCAGCGGCGGCGCCGCGCGCGCCTGGTCCAGCTCGCGCTGCAACGCGGCCAGCCCGCCGGTATCGATCGCCTGCGCCGCGCAGGCCGTACGCAGCACCTGCACGGTGTCGTCCAGCCCGTCCAGCAATCGCGGGTCGAACACAGGCTCATCGACCAGGGCCAGCAGGCCGGCGCGCAGCGTCAGCAGGTGCCCGGCCAGGTTGCCGCTGTCCACGGTGGAGATGTAGTGCGGGGGCAGCGGCTGCAGCGTGAGCGTGTCGTACCAGTTGTAGAAATGGCCGCGGTGTCGCGGCAGCTGCAACATGGTCTGCAGCGCCGGTGCGGTGCGGTGCAGCAACCGCTGCGCCGTCAGGTAGCCGAAGTCATACGCGGCCAGATTGGCCAGCAGTGCCAACCCCATATTGGTCGGCGAGGTGCGATGGGCGATGCGCGCGGGCTGCTCCTGCACGTTGTCCGGCGGCAACCAGTTGTCCTGCGGGCCGACATGGGCTTCGAAGAAGCCCCAGGTTTTACGGGCCAGCGCACGCAGGAAGCGCAGCTCGATGGCGGACGGGGCGAACTCCGCGCGTCCGGACGGCCGCCCCACCCACCACGCCAGCGCGGGGGCCAGCAGCCACAACAGCAGGACCGGCGCGGCCACCGTCAGCGCCGCGGGCCGCTGCAGCGCCAACGCGGGCAGCAGCGCCAGCGCAAGCCCCGGGGCGATCCACATCAGCCGGTAGTGCCCGGCCAGGCTCGCCGTGCTGGTGCGTTCCGTCTCGCGCGAGGCGTTCCACTGCAACCGGTGACGATGGCTGATCGCCATCCGCCACAAGGTGCGGATCACCGCATCGAGGCTGTAGAGCGCCTCGTGCGGCAGCCACGCCAGCGTCAACCCCACCCGTAGCAGCTGCTGCCCGGTCGCCTGCAGGCACAGCCGCAGGTGCTGGCCGAACGGCAGGTCGCGCGGCTTGCGCAGCAGCGTCAGCACCGCGGCCAGCAGTCCCGGCAGCAGCAGCACCGCCACCACCAGCATCGTCCACGGCAGCAGCGGCGAGAGCACCAGCCACGCGGTCAGCAGCAACCCCTGCAGCACCACCGGCATCAGGCTGCGGCGCAGGTTGTCGAATATCTTCCAGCGCGACAGCAGCGACAGGTGGACGGGTCCGGTGCGGTCCTTGCGCGGCACCCGCGGCCACAGCCACGGCAACAATTGCCAGTCGCCGCGGATCCAGCGATGGCGGCGGGTGACGTCGGCGCTGTAGCGCGAGGTGTATTCCTCGTACAGCTGCAGATCGCTGATCAGCCCCGAGCGCGCATAGCAGCCCTCGATCAGGTCATGGCTGAGGATGCGGTTGTCGGGAAAGCGGTCATCAATGGCGCGCTCGAATGCCTGCAGGTCGTAGATGCCCTTGCCGATGAACGAGCCTTCGCCAAACAGGTCCTGGTACACGTCCGAAACCGTGCGTGTATACGGATCGATGCCGGCATCGCTGCCGAACAGGCGCGCATAGCTCGAGCGCGCCGCGCTGGGCAGGCTGATTCCCACGCGCGGTTGCAGGATCGCGTACCCGGCCACGACCCGGCCTTTTTCCGGGTCGTAGCGTGGCTGGTTGAGCGGATGCGCCATGGCGCCGATGAACTGCCGCGCGCTGCCCCGCGGCAGCTGCGTATCCACATCCAGGGTGATGACATATTTCACCTCTTCCAGCACGTCGAGGCGGCCGACGATCAGGCAGAAGCGATCGGTCCGGCCGCCCAGCAGCAACGCGTTGAGGTCGGCCAGCTTGCCGCGCTTGCGCTCGTGTCCCATCCATACCCGTTCGAGCGGATTCCAGCGCCGGGGCCGGTGGAACAGGAAGAAGCGCTCACCGCGTGCATCGCCATGGATCGCATTGAGCCGCTCGATGCCGTGCTGCGCGCGCGCCAGTATCGCCGCGTCGTCGGCCATCACTTCGGCAGGGGCATCGCCGAAGTCGGTCAGCAGTGCGAAATGCAGGTACTCGTCACGGTTGGCGAGGAAGCGCACCTCCAGCCCTTCGATCAGTTCATCGACATCCTGCAGCCGCGAAAACATGCACGGCACCACCACCAGGCTGCGCTTGTGGACGGGCACGCCTTTTGAATAATCCATGCGCGGCAGCATCTGCGGCTTCAGCACGATCGACGCCAGCCAGTTCACCAGGCTGATCGCCAGCTGGCCGGCGGCCATCACCCCGGCCACGGCGAGCAGCAGCCGCCAGTGCGTGGGGATGCCGGTGTGCGCCAGGCGGTGCAGCAACGGCCCGCAGATGCCCAGCGTCAGCAGCGTGATCGCGCCGAAATAGAACCGCAGCGGGAACCGCGTCAGCCGTTGCTGCCATGCATCGCGATAGCCGGGCCGCGCGCCGAGGTGCCGTTGCAGCAGCGGCAGCCCGTGGCCGACCAGGTAGAAGCCGACATGGCCCTGGCTGCCGGCCGCCCCCGCAGCGGGCTGGCGGGCCAGCGCCAGCGCGCTCTGCGCCACCTCGACCTCGCTGCGAGCGCTGTTGCGCGCCAGCCGTTCCACCACGTGGCGATAGTCGTCGCGGGTGGCGAAGTCCATTTCCGCATAGACCGCGGCCGGATCGTCGCGCAACACGCGCTCGACCGCGCTGGCACTTTCCACGAATTCGCGCCAGTCCACGGTGGCCAGCAGGCGCAGGCTGGCGATGCTGTTGCCGATCGACACCTGGTCGGCGGCCTGCTGCTGGGCTTCCAGCTGCACCAGGCGCT
Organism: Stenotrophomonas sp. YIM B06876; assembly: GCF_030711595.1. Classification (GTDB taxonomy): domain Bacteria; phylum Pseudomonadota; class Gammaproteobacteria; order Xanthomonadales; family Xanthomonadaceae; genus Stenotrophomonas. The sequence continues at coordinate 98,394 of NZ_JAUJUJ010000006.1, read as the reverse complement.
CGATGCCCAGCCCCGACTCGGCCAGGTGCTGTTCAACCCAGTTCAACGGCAGCGCCAGCGCCGGCCCCTGCCCCTGCAACCGCCGGGTCAGTTCGGCGACAAACGAGCTGGCCATCGGCGGCGCGGAGCGGGCCATGTCGGCCAGCGTCAGCACCACATTTTTGGGATCGCGCTCGGCCACTTCCACCATCCGCTCGGCCCACTGGCCGGCCAGATTGCGTTCATCCCAGTCGGCCAGCACCGATGCCGCGATCCGGCGCAGATTCTCGATCAGCGCCAGCCGCAGCATGATCGGAATGGCCCACAACTCGCCCAGGGTCAGCTCGGTGACGCGCTGGTAGGAAGCCACGAAGCGGCCCAGCCGTTCGCGGTCGATGCGGCCGTCGCCATGGCTGATCGTTTCGATGGCGATATCGTAGACCCGCGGCCGTTGCGCGTTTGCCCCGTTGAGCAACCGCGGCAGCTCGCGGCTGTAGCCTTTGGGCAGATGCCGATGGGCGGTGCGGATCTGTTCTTCGATCAGGTAGTAGTTGTCGAGCAGCCATTCGGCGGCCGGGGTGATGGCCCGATCCGCGCCATGGGCGCGGGTCAGCAGCTCGCAGGAACGGGCCAGCAACGCCTCGTTGGCCGCCAGCCGCTGCAACAGCCAGTTCCCCGGCGAACAGGGCCCGGACCGATGCGCGCTGGCCAATGCGGCGCCATACACATCCATCTGCTCGGCACTGAACAACTCCGAACGCAGGATCGGCTCGCGCAGTTGTTGCCGTGGCCGGCTACGGCTGGCACCCGGACGGAACCCGACTCTGAGCCGGCGGATCCGGCGCGCGAGAAGGAAGGAACTGATCATGGAAAGTCGCCTTCCTTTGCAGCTCGGGCAGGGCAACGAAGCAGGGCCGGCCGCGGCGGGAACCAATTGCAGACGCGCCGGCCAAGGCGTCAAGTTCTACCCGCATCGCACGCAGTGGCGCGTGAAAGCACCGCGCCGCCACGACCGATCCGCCAGCGCGGTGAACGCCGCGAGGGCGTCATTGCAGGAGGTTTACCGCGTGGCCACCGACGGTGGCTGCAGCACCTGGCGCAGCATCGACTTGAGCCCGCGCCCCTGGGAGCGGAAATACGCGCGCTCGGCGCGCCAGTCCGGGAAGCGTGTTTCCACTTCGGCCCAGAACGCCGGGGAATGGTTGGCTTGCAGCAGATGGCACAGCTCATGCACCAGCACATATTCGAATGCCGACGGCCGCCCCAGCACCAGCGCCAGATCCAGCGCCATCGAACCGTCCGGGGCCAGCGAGCCCCATTGCGAGGACATCACCTTCAGCCGCAGCCGGCTGGGCGCGCGCGGCAGTCCGGGCAGATAGCGCGGCAACCAGCGACCGACGTCGGCGCGCATCTGCGCTTCGTAGAACTCGCGCAGGGCGCGCCGCAACGCCGGCTCGCCCGCCTGGGGCGGCAACTGCACGCAGGCGCCGTCGGTATCGACCACGACCTGGGCGAAACGGCCCGGCTGCCAGCGCAGCGGCAACAACGCCCCACGCAGCGGCAGCAGGCCGGGCTGGTTGAGCCGCACCGGTGCCGGCAGCTCGTCGCGACAGTAATGCGCCAGCTGTTGGACCAGCCATTGCCGGTTGGCCTGCAGGAAGCGTTCGCCTGCCACCAGGCTGGCGCGCGGCGGCAGGGTCAGGCGCACGCCGCGCTCATCGACGCTGAGCTTGAGCCGGCGCGCACGCGGATCGCGCACGCGCAGCACGTCGATCTCGGATTCCTCCAGTCGCAGCCGCACCGTGTCACGCTGGATTGCGGGAGCGGCGGGAACCACAAGACGGCGGAACAGGCTGGACATGCTCACAGCATAGCCCTTCGCCACGCAGGCTCCTGTGCAGGCGCGGCGATGCTCAGCTGTCGGCCTTGCTGAGCTTGAATGCCGTTTCCAGCAACAGGAACAGACGACGGATCTCGCCACTCTGCAGCACGAAGCGGGCGTCCAGTTCGGCGCGGCGGCCATCGTCGTCGGAATGCTCCAGCTGGTCGAGCGCGCCATCGAGGAACTTCAGCTTGCGCACGATCAGATCCTCGCCCAGCACGAACGACATGTTGTCTTCGAACACCAGCGCCAGCTTGGTCACCTGCTTGCCGGCATCCAGGTGCTTGTCGATCTCGTCGCACCGCAGTTCCTGGTGCTGGCACTTGACCACCGCGCCGCCCTCGGCCGGATCCTTCATCTCGCATTCTTCGCCCAGGCTCAGCCCGGTCGGCAGCGGCTCGCCGGCAATCCAGCTGGTGAGGATCGAGCGCGGCGCGACTTCGGCATTGAGCGGCATCGCCGGGAAGCTGCCGAGCAGGCCGCGGATATCGCTCATCACGTTCTCGGCGGTCTTCTGGCTGGAGCCGTTCACCGTCACATAGCCGTGCGCCAGGTCGAAGAAGGCATCGATGCGCGAGGTTTTCACGAACGCGCGCGGCAGCAGCTCATGCAGCAGGTCGTCCTTCAGGCGCTTGCGCTCGCGGCCGCCCGGACGCCGGCCTTCCTTTTCCTCGATCTCTTCCAGCCGGCGCTCGAGCAGATCGTTGACCACCGCGCCCGGCAGGATCTTCTCCTCGCCACCGACGGTCAGCCACAACGCCTCCTCGATCCGGTGCGAGAACACTTCCTTCTCCTCGCGGCCGAACGGCGAGGTGAAGCCGCGCGAGCTCATTTCCAGCGCGCCCACCGGCTTGAGCAGCGCGTTCGGCAACAGCGTGTCGATTTCGGAAAAATCCACCGTGGTGGGGAAACGGAAAAACGTCAGATTTTTGAAGAACATGGATTACCAACAAGAGGTTCGAAAGAAGGGACGCCACTGCGCCCCGAGGTTAGGCGATCGGCGTCTCAGCCGCTGCGCCGGCATCCGCATCGGCCGGCCACGGCGCTACGGCCGGCCGCGACGCAGCCGGGTCCCGGCCCAGCCCGATGAAGTCGAACAGCGCCGGATCGGCCAGTTGCGAAGGCTCGACGCTGCCCAGCGCGCGGGCAATCTGCTCGACCCGGCCGGGGTACTGGTGTTCCCACTGCGCCAGCATCCGCGCCACCTGCTGGCGCTGCAGGTTCTGCTGGCTGCCGCACAGCGTGCACGGAATGATCGGAAACCGGCGCGCCCGCGCGTAGTCGACGATATCGGCCTCGCGCACGTAGGCCAGCGGGCGGATCACCACATGCGCGCCATCGTCACTGCGCAGCTTCGGCGGCATGGCCGAGAGCTTGGCGTGGTGGAACAGGTTCATGAAGAACGTGGCCACCATGTCGTCGCGATGGTGGCCCAGCGCAATCTTGCTGAAGCCGTGCTCGCGCGCATGCCGGTACAGCGCGCCGCGCCGCAGCCGCGAGCACAGCGAACACAGGGTCTTGCCCTGCGGTATCACCCGGCGGACCACCGAATAGGTGTCCTGTTCGATGATCTGGAACGGCACGCCCAGCGCCTGCAGGTAATCCGGCAGCACGTGTTCGGGGAAACCGGGCTGTTTCTGGTCCAGATTGACCGCAACCAGTTCGAACGGCACCGGCGCCTTCTTCCGCAGCTGCAGCAGCAGGTCCAGCAGGGTGTAGCTGTCCTTGCCGCCGGACAGGCACACCATCACCCTGTCGCCGGCCTCGATCATGCCGAAGTCGGCGATCGCCTGGCCCACCTGGTGGCGCAGGCGCTTGCCGAGGCGCGCATGCGCACTGGGATCCATGTGCGGATCACGGGCGCGCATGACGGGATCGGGCAGGGGAATAACGGCGCTCATCCACGCCATTCTACCGGCTCGTACTCCGCCGCACGGCCCCCGCCACCCGGCCAGCCCATAGCTGTGTATGCTCCAGGTCCGTGGAAACCATGCCGCCCGAACAGCTGCGCCAGCGCCTTGCCGAACTGCAGGCCGAACATCGCGCGCTCGACGAACAGATCCGGCGCATCCCGGCCAACCCCGACGACGAACTGGAAGCCAAGCGCCTGAAGCGGCGCAAGCTGCAGTTGAAGGACTGCATCGGCCGGCTGCAGGACCTGCTGACCCCCGACGAGCCGGCGTGAGAGGCGCAGCGCGCGCCCGCTGACCTCGGCCGGCAGCAGCGGGCGCGGATCGACCTGCCGCGCAGGCGCCATCGCCACGCTCATCCCGCTGTTGACGATGGCCGAGCCCTGCCGCAAAGCACCGGCGGCAATCACGGCACCCCGCGCGGTCGAACGCGGCGTGACGCTGCAGGTGGGCAACCGGGCGCCGCGCCGATGAACGCCTCGCCACGCGCCGGATCCCGGCGCGGCCACGCAATCAGCGGACCCGATCGCGCCCGGCGGCAAGCGCCGCGGTGATGTCCCGCGATCAGTCCTGCGGCGCTGGCTCTTCCGGCTTGGCCGCTTCCGGGCTGACCCGCTCGATGGTGTGGCGCAGCTCGCGGCCGAGGATGTAGCGGGCGTCCTTGGCCCACGCATCGAGCCGGTCATCGAACAGCAGCTTGCTGTTCTCGTCCGGCCATACCAGGCGCAGCTCGCGCAGCTTCTGGATGAAGCCCCGGAACAGGGTGCGGTCGAAGAATTCCGGCGCGGCCGGTGCGTACAGCAGGCTCAGCCGTTGCGCCGCCTGCTGGCACAGGCTTTCCAGCTCGCCGGCGCCGAGCACGCCCGGGCCGTTCTTCACCAGCACCGAGATGGCGATGTAATAGCGCTCGAACGCCTGCTGCAGCGAGTGCCCGATGGCCCGCAGGCGGAACACCTCGTCGGTCTGTCCGGTGTTGCGCGTGAGCATGCCGCCGTCGTCCTCGTTGACCTGCTGCAACAGCCCCTCGCGCATGAACACGTCGATGGTCTGGTCGATGCGGGCGGCGAACTGGTCCTCGCTCCACGGCAGGAACAGCTCGGCCTGCAGGAACGGGTACAACCCGCGACCCAGCCGCAGCAGCCCGCCGCGGCTCATGCGGCGGTTGTTCTGGAAACAGCAGGCCACCCACGAGGAGGCGGTGAACAGGTGCACCACGTTGTTGCGGAAGTAGCTCAGCAGCACCGCGTTGTCGCCACTGACACTGAGCACATCGCCCAGCGGATGCTTGATGCGGGTGAGAACGTTGATTTCCTCGGCGTGGGCGATGATCCGTTCCGGCGAATGCGGCGTCACCGTGACCCGCTCCGAATACGGCAGTTCCACCAGCAGGGTCGTGCACAGCTGGATCTGCGCGATCAGGTCGGCCTCGCCCATGGCGTGCTTGGGGGTGGACAGCAGGGCCAGCGCCAGCAGGTTGATCGGATTGACGTCGGCGGCGCCGTTGATGCGGACTTGGATCTGCTCGGCCAGCGTATCCACCGTGCCCGACAGCCAGGACGGCTTTTCGTCCTCGCCGACCGGGCTGCCATCCCATTCCGGGGCCTGCTCGGCCAGCACGTCATTGAGCGCGATCGGCTCACCGAAGTTCACCACCACCTGGCCGTAGTTCTGCTTGAGCACCTTGGGGATGCCCCACAGCAGCGACCAGATCGACTCCTTTTCCTTCGGCCGCCCGGACAGCTCGTCCAGGTAGCTGCCGCCTTCCATCAGCTTTTCGTAGCCGATGTAGATCGGCTGGAACAGCACCGGTTTGCGTGGCTGGCGCAGGAACGCGCGCAGCGTCATCGAGATCATGCCGCCCTTGGGCTGCAGCAACCGGCCGGTGCGCGAGCGCCCGCCTTCGACGAAGTATTCGATCGAATAACCACCGCCCACCAGCTGCGCCACGTACTCGCTCAGCACCGCCGAATACAGCGCGTTGCCGCGGATCGAGCGGCGGATGAAAAACGCGCCACCCTTGCGCAGCAGGGTGCCGACCACCGGCAGGTTGAGGTTGATGCCGGCCACGATGTGCGGCGGCACGATGCCGCGGTCGTACAGCAGGTAGCTCAGCAGCAGGTAGTCCATGTGGCTGCGGTGGCTGGGCACATAGACCACTTCGTGGCCGGGCGCGGCGGCCTTGAACTTGTCCAGGTGATGCACCAGCACGCCGGCGTAGATGCGGTTCCAGACATGGCTGAGCATGAAGCTGGCCGAACGCACCACCGGCGCGGAGTAGTCGGCGGCGATCTCCCAGGCGTAGCCATGGGCCTTCCGCCAGGCGTCGGCCGGTTTGGAATTGTCGCGCTTGGCCTGGATCGCAATGGCTTCGCGCACCGAATCGGCTTCCAGCACCTTGTCCACCAGCAGCCGGCGGGTGGACAGGTCCGGGCCGATCACCGACTCACGGATGCGGCGGAAGTGCGCGCGCAGCACGCGCTGCAGCTTGCGCACCGTGCGTTCCGGCTCCAGCCCTTCATCGACGGTCTGACGCAGCGAAATGGGCGCGGCGAAACGCACGATGGTGCTGCGGCCGTTGAGCAGCACCGCCAGCAACCGGCGGAAACGGCCTACCAGCGCCCAGTTTTCCGAGAACAGCACCGCGAACCAGCCACTCTGCTTGTCCGGGGCACGGCCGACAAAAATCGACACCGGCACCAGATGCACATCCAGCCCGCCGTTGGCCCGATGCGCCTGCAGCACCTTGGCCAGCGAATCGGAATGGGTCTTGGCGCCGCGCTGCTCGGGAATCAGCAGGTTGTTGCCGGAGCGGCGTGACAGCGCCAGATAGGCGCGGCGGCGGCCGGTCGGATCGCCGGTCAACGGCACCAGCGGCGACGGCAACCCGGCTTGACGGCAGGCCTTGTCCAGGATCAGCGCATTGGACAGCCCGTAGTCCTCCAGCACGTACAGCAGCGGCCGGCCATCGTTGTAAGGGTCGGGCAGTTCCGGCTCGATCTTCAGCGTCAGCCACGGCTCGACCAGCCGGCCCAGCAGGCGCGCCCACAACGGGCGGCGGCCGCCCCGGGCAGGCACCGGCTGGGCACCGGGCAGATGCGGCGCGACCGCAGCGGCGGGCATCGCCTCGGTGGACGGGGGTGCGGGCATATCGCCCGGGGGGGCAGGGGAATTGTGTTTCGACATCGGCAACATTATGGCTTAGCCGATGAAATGGCGGGCTTTTCCGCCGCATCCGGCGCGCCGGCGGGGTCTGCGGTGGGCGGCGCAGCCCCCCGTGCCGCTTCCGCGGCCGCCGCCGCGGCCAGCACCGTATCCACCTCGGTCAGGATCTGCGCCAGATACCAGCGACCCTCCCGGCGGACCAGGGGCACCTGGATGTCCAGTTCCTTGCCGGCCAGCGGATATTGCACCCGCACCGTGGCCTGATCGCCGCGCTCGACCACCAGCCCGGCGCGCAGCTGCGTCAGGCTGTCATCCAGCGACAATCCGTAGCTGGCCAGCACCTGCTTGAAGCCATGCAGCACCGGTCCCAGCCGTTGCAGGCTGCCGCTCATACCGGCCTGCTGGAACGCGGCATCGCTGTCCAATCCGGCCGCACGGGCCACCGCGGTCAAGTTGCCGATCGCCTTTTGCGCCAGCTTCGGATCGGACAGCGGCGCGGCCATCGCCCACTCGCTCAGCGCGCTGACCAGCTGCACATAATGGGCACGCTGCTCGGCGCTGTAGTCGCCCTGGCTGCCCAGGTACTGCGCGCCGAACAGGCCCAGCGAATGCGCCGCCTGCCGCACTCCGGCCGCCTGGCCGGCGATCTGGGTCTTGAAGGCGCGCTGCAGCCGGGTTTCCGCATCGGCCGCCGACAGGGTGGCGAGGATGCCGGGAAGTTTCTGGTGCAACGGCAGCTCGCTCAGCGGCCAGCGGCTGTCGCCGGCGCTCCAGGCCGCTTCCAGCCGGGTGTACTGCGCCGGCGGTACTGCTGCACGGGCGTAGCCGACCAGATCGTCGTCCTTCAGGTAGTGCGCCAGCTGGCGCACCGCCGAGGCCGGCCCGGTCTCGGCACCCGGCAATTCCGCGCTTTCGCGGCGGCAGCCGGCAGCCAGCGCCACGGCACATAAGGACAGCAACAACCAGCAGCGATGCGTGCTCGATGAACGGCGTGACATGACGTCGAACTCCTCCCCGGGGCGGCCCGCATCTTGCGGCCTGCACCCTGACAGCGGCAAGCACCGCCGTCACGCCCCGCCCCTGGGCGGCCCCGATAAAAAAAAGAGGCCGCCCCGTTGCCGATGGCAAACCTCCTCAAGCCGGCACGACGCCGGTAGAACATGGTGTGGCACACCTGCCGGCAAGGCCGGACAACGCGAATCCTACCGGTCACCAAAAGTTAATTCAACACTTCAATTTATCAATCTCAAGTCATTGATTTTAATTGTTATCGCATTGGATATTTCACTCTGGATCGCCTCCGCGGCCGCGCGCGGATCGGGCGCCAGCCGGATCGGCCGGCCGACCACGATGGCATCGGCGCCATCGGCAAACGCCTGCGCCACCCCCACCGTGCGCTGCTGGTCATCGCCCACCGGGCCACCGGCGCGGATGCCGGGGCAGACGATCGAGAACCCGGCGCCGGTGGCGGCGCGGATCGGCGCCGCTTCCTGGCCCGAGGCGATCACCCCGTCGATTCCGGCGGCCTGCGCGGCCAGCGCGCGCTCGACCACCACGTCCACCGGCGCGCGGTCCAGCCCCATCCGGGCCAGATCGGCGCGGCCCATCGAGGTCAGCACGGTGACGGCCAGCAGCCGCATGTCCGAGCTGTTGGCCGTCGCCGCGGCCTCCATCATCGCCGGGTGCCAGCCATGGATCGTGGCGTAGCTGACCGGCCACTGCGACAGCCGCCGGATCACCCCGGCGACCGTGGCGGGAATATCGAAGAACTTGAGGTCGACGAACACGCGCTTGTCGCGCCGCGCCAGTTCCTCGAGCACGTCGAAATACTCGCCCGAGGCCAGCAGCTCCATGCCGATCTTGTAGAACGACACCGCATCGCCGAGCCGCTCCACCCACTCGATCGCCTGCGCGCGGCCGGGCACGTCCAGCGCGAAGATCAGCCGTTCGCGGGGACCCAGCGACAGGGGCGCGCGACTCACGGCGTGGTCTCCAGCTCCAGCGCATCCCGCTTGGCCTGGCGGCGGATGTCTTCAGGCAGCGACCACCTGTTGTTGAACGCCGCCGCCTCCCAGCCGCCGTAGGTCGGCCCCGGGATCACCCACCAGCGCTGGCCGATCCAGGCATCGTGCTGTTCCATCAGCGTGCGGCGGGTGGCGTAGCGGTTGTCGGTGATCTGCACGAAATCGGTGATCTGGTCGCCGAACTGCATCAGCACGCGGTACTTCTGCGCCACCAGCTGGCGCCGGCAGCCCTTCTCGCTGCCATGCTGCTCGCAGCCGGGCACGTTCACACCGAGCCCCAGGTACACGCTGTCGTCGGCCACCGGGAAGCCGGCCTGGCGCAGGTTGGCCAGGGTGTCCTGCTTCATCGCCTCGGTGCGGTTGGTGAGGTAGATCATGGTCACGCCCTTGGCCGCGGCCGCCCGCGCGAACTCCACGGCGCCGGGGACGGCTTTGGCCTTGCGCTCGGCCACCCATTCGGCCCAGCTGGCATCGTTGTAGCTGCCGCCCTCGATCACCACCCGCGCCTGGTAGGGCGAGTTGTCGAGCACGGTCTCATCGACATCGACCACGACCGCCGGCTTCAGCCCACGGGTGTCGCGCGCGCCGCCTTCTTCGGGCAGCAAGGCATTCCAGTGCGGATCGGCCACCGCCTGGTCCAGCAGCCGGGCCGCCGCGCGCCAGGTCTGCAGCGACAGCGCGCGGTATTCGTCCGAGCGCTGCACCCACAGCACCGCGTTGAGGTTGTCGTTGGCCGGCGCGGCCACCCCGGCCACCGGCTCGGCGGCGGCGGCCGGGGCGCGGGTCAACGATCCGGCCGGGGCGCAGGCGGTCAACGCCAGCAGCGAGCAGGCCAGCAGGGAAAAGGTCGGGATACGGGACATGGGCAACCACCGGTTACAGATTCGCGCCAGTTTACCGGCTCGCGCCGGGGCGATCTTGCCGCGGCTGCCGGTCGGCTATCCTTGCGCCCCCTGCGCGACCGGAATCCGACCATGACCGAAGCCCCCCAGAGCCCCGCCCTTCCCGTCCTCACTGCCGCGCAGGCGCGCACTCTGGGTTGCCTGATCGAAAAAGAGGCGACCACCCCGGACACCTATCCGCTCACGGTCAATGCCGCGCAGGTGGCCGCCAACCAGAAGACCGCGCGTGAGCCGGTGATGGCGCTGTCCACCGGTGATGTGCACCACGCCCTGCGTCAGCTGGAAACACTGGGCCTGGCGCGGCAGCAGTACTCTTCGCGCGCCGAACGCTACGAGCACCGCACCGGCGCGATGCTCGACCTTACCCGCCAGCAGACCGCACTGCTCGGCCTGCTGTTGCTGCGCGGCCCGCAGACCGTGGCCGAACTGTTCACGCGCAGCGAACGGCTGGTCAAATTCGCCGATGGTGAAGACGTGCGCCACCACCTTGAGCGCCTGGTCCAGCGCGAACTGGCGGTGCTGCTGCCGCGCGCCAGCGGCCAGCGCGAAGACCGCTACATGCATCTGCTATGCGGCCCGGTGGATGGAGAGGCCCTGGCCGCGCAGTACCGCGCGCCGGTAAGCGCAGGCAACAGCGCATTGGAAGAGCGCGTGCAACAGCTGGAAACCAGCGTCGCCGCGTTGCAGGAACAACTGGCCCGGCTGCAGCAGCAGCTGGACGGCGGGTCACCGGCCCCTTCATCCGCAGGCGCACTGTAGGAGCGCGGTGAGTCGCGACCTGCGTCCGCAATACGCTCGTGGCTGAGGTCGCGCCTACAGGGCGGCTGCGGGCACATTGACGAACAGCAGCAGCTGTTCGTCCTTGCCGGGCAGGCGGGTCGTGCCGGCGGCCTGGAAGGCGAGCGTTTCCAGCAGCGCGACCGAGCGCTGATTTCCCGGTGCCACGATCGCGCACAGCGCGTGCAGGCCCAGGCTGTGCCGGGCGTGAGCCACCACCGCCCGCGCGGCCTCCCGCGCATAGCCCTGGCCGGCATGACGTTGCAGCAGGGCATAGCCGAGGTCCGCGCTGGGCAGCCCAGCGCGGCGCACCAGTCCGGCGTTGCCCAGCCAGGCACCGTCGTGGCGGCGTTCGATCGCGTACATGCCGAAGCCGTGTTGCGCGTAGCTGGCCAATGCGCCGTTGCGGATGTAGTCGCAGGCCTGCTCCACGGTGCGTACGCCGCGGTCGCCAATGTGGCGGTGGAAGGCGGGTTCGTTGAGCAGCTCCAGCATCGCCGCCGCATCGGACGCGTCGGCGCGCAGATGGCGCAGGCGCAGGCGCGCGGTTTCAATCACGACCGTCATGACCACCTCCTCGACATCGGAATGCCGCCGAGGGTGAAGCCAGCGCCGCCGGCTGACAAGCGCCCCCGCCGCGTGCGCCAATCCGCCCTCAGTCGAACAGCGCCTCGATCGCCGCCAGCCCGGCCTGCGCGCGTTCCTTCTTGTGCGCGGCATCGGCCACCGGGTCGGCGCCGTCGCGCTGGATCTCCTGGGCCGGAATCTCGGCGAAAAAGCGGCTGGGCTTGAGGCGGATGTGTTCGCCGAACTTGCGGGTGAGCTTGCTGTAGCTCATCCACAGCTGCACCTTGGCGCGGGTGATGCCCACGTACAGCAGCCGGCGTTCCTCCTGCACCATGCCTTCGTCCAGGCTCACCTGGTGCGGCAACACGCCGTCCTCGCAGCCGACGATGAACACATAGGGAAATTCCAGTCCCTTGGAGGCGTGCAGGGTCATCATCCGCACCTGGTTGCCACCGTCATCCTTGTCGTTGCGCGACAGCAGCGCCAGCTGCCCGGCCATGTCGGCGGCCGTGGCCCCGCGCGGTCCCTTTTCAAACCACTGCGCCAGCTCTTCCAGGTTGCCGGCGCGACGCTGATAGCCGGCCTCGTCCTTGCTCTGGTTGCGCAGCTCCGAAAGCAGCCCCGAGTCCTTGGCCAGCCGGCGCACCAGGTCGCCGGAAGAAATGCCGGACATCTGCATGCGCAGATCACGCACGATGTCGGTGAAGCGGCTCAGGCCGTTGGCCGCGCGCGGTGGCAGCTGCGACAACGCGCCCAGGCTCTCGGCCGCCTGCGCCATCGGCATGCCCTTGCTGGAGGCCAGTTCGGCCAGCTTGGCCAGGGTGCCGGCGCCGACTTCGCGCTTGGGCGACTGCACCGCGCGCATGAACGCGGTGTCGTCATCCGGGTTCACCAGCAGCCGCAGCCAGGCCAGCGTGTCCTTCACTTCCTGCCGCTCCAGGAACACCGTGCCGCCGGACAGGTGATACGGCACGCCGACCAGCTGCATCGCCTTCTCCAGCGGCCGCGACTGGAAATTGCCGCGGAACAGGATGCAGAAATCGCTCCACGGCACCCGCCGGCTGGTGGCGATGAACTGGATCTCCGCGGCCACCTTCTCCGCCTCGTGCTCGCTGTTGCGGCACTCCCACACGCGGATGCGCTCGCCATCGGCCTGATCGGACCACAGCGTCTTCAGGTGCTCGTGCGGGTTGTTGGCGATCAGCGCATTGGCCGCGCGCAGCACCCGGTTGGAGCAGCGGTAGTTCTGCTCCAGCTTGATGATTTCCAGCGCCGGGTAATCGCGCCCCATCTGCTGCAGGTTTTCCGGATTGGCACCGCGCCAGGCGTAGATCGACTGGTCGTCATCACCCACGCAGGTGAAGTTGCCACGCGGCCCGGCCAGCTGCTTGAGCAGCCGGTACTGGGCATCGTTGGTGTCCTGGCACTCGTCGACCAGCAGATAGCCGATGCGTTCGCGCCAGGCCAGGGCGAGGTCCGGATGTTCCTCCAGCACCTGCACCGGCAGCCGGATCAGGTCATCGAAGTCGACCGCGTTGAACGCGGTCAGGCGCGCCTGGTACAGCGCGTAGACCATGGCCGCGTTCTTCTCGCGGCTGCTGCGCGCGGCCATCGCCGCCTGCTCGGGCGACAAGCCACCGTTCTTGGCCCGCGAGATCAGGTTCTTCACGTCCTCGATATCGTCCGGCTTGGCCGTCGTGCCGCCCAGCAGATCCTTGATCTGCGCGTGCGCGTCGTCGGCATCGAAAATCGAAAAGCCGCGCTTGAGCCCCGCCGCGGCGTGCTCGATCTGCAGGAATTTCAGCCCCAGTGCGTGGAACGTGCAGATGGTCACCTCGTCGGCGTCACTGCCGTGCAGGCGCTTGGCCACGCGCTCGCGCATTTCCTTGGCCGACTTGTTGGTGAAGGTGATCGCGGCAATGCGCCTGGCCGGGTAACGCCCGGTGGCGATCAGGTGCGCGATTTTCTCCACGATCACCCGCGTCTTGCCGCTGCCGGCACCGGCCAGCACCAGCAAGGGACCTTCGCAGTGCAATACCGCGGCGCGTTGGGGAGGATTGAGGAAATCCAGCATGATCGGCATCGGGAGCGGGCGCATAGTCTATGCGGCCACGTCGCCAGATGCCGGCCGCCGATGTTCAGATGTGCGGCAAGCGCGATGCCCGCACGGCACGTTCGCCACGCCGCGCGCCCGGGTTACGATCAGGCCCCTTTCCGACCGGCACGACGCGATGCGCCCTGGCTGCAGATCCCTGTTGTTGCTGTGGCTGCTGGCAGGCGCCGGCGCGGCGCTGGCGGCCGCACCCCGCCCTGCCGCCGGTCCCGACGCCGAACTGGTGGAGGCCGGCTTCCTCAGCGGCCATCCCGACCTGCGCCACCGCCTGCGGGGCATGGAGCTGTACCAGCGCGGCGATTATGCCGGGGCGATGCGCAGCTTCCAGATGGCCGCGCGCTTTGCCGACAAGGCCGCGCAGGCAATGCTCGCGGAAATGCTGTGGACCGGCACCGGCACCGCCGTCGACCGGCCGCTGGCCTATGTCTGGATCGATCTGGCGGCCGAACGTGGCTACCTGCCGCTGGTCGCCATTCGCGAGCGCTACTGGGAGGCGCTGGGCGAGGACGAACGCGCGCGTGCCCGCCGCGAGGGTCCCGCGCTGCAGGCGATCTACCACGATGGCGTGGCCAGGCCCCGGCTGGCGGCCGTGCTGCGCCGCAGCCGCGGGCAGATGACCGGCTCGCGCACCGGCTATACCGGCAATCCACTGCGGATCATCTCGCCCGGCGGCTTCGGCGAAACCACCCTCGACGGCAACCAGTTCTTCGACGACCGCTATTGGGACCCGGCGCAGTACCAGGCCTGGCAGGACGAGGTCTGGACCCGCCCGCTGCAGGGCCGGGTGGAAGTGGGCGAGGCCGCGCCGCAGCCGGCAACCGCGCCGGTCAAACCCGATCCACCCACGCCGCGGTGAGGCGGCGGGCCGCAGAGCCCGCGTCAGCGCAAGCCCCCGCCGCAGACGAACCCGGCCGGCGCCGCTAAAATCGCGGCATGGCCAAGCTCTATTTCTACTACTCGGCGATGAACGCCGGAAAGACCACCACCTTGCTGCAGTCGGCGCACAACTACCGCGAACGCGGCATGCGGGTGACGATCCTGACCCCGCGGCTGGACCATCGCGCCGGGGCCGGCGTGGTCGCCTCACGCATCGGGCTGCAGGCCGAGGCCGTGGCCTTCGACCGTGAGAACGACCTGGAAACGCTGATCCAGCGTGATATCGCCGCACACGGGAAGATCGGTTGCGTGCTGGTGGACGAGGCGCAATTCCTCAGCCGCGCGCAGGTCTGGCAGCTGAGCGAGGTGGTCGACCAGTTGCACATTCCGGTGCTGTGCTACGGCCTGCGCACCGATTTCCGCGGCGAGCTGTTCGAAGGCAGCCAGTACCTGCTGGCCTGGGCCGACGAGATGCAGGAAATCAAGACCATCTGCCACAGCGGCAAGAAGGCGACGATGACCGTGCGCGTGGACGAACACGGCCGTGCGGTGCAGGACGGGCCGCAGGTGGAGATCGGCGGCAACGAGCGCTACGTGTCGGTATCGCGCGCCGAGTTCAAGAAGATCACCCGCGGCGAAGGCCGCATCGACCCGATGCAGGCGCCGCTGCCGCTGTAACCACGCATTGGCGTATCTACCCCGCCGTCTGCGGCGCAAGCCGCGGGCCCCGGCTCATCCTCTCCCCGGGCGGTCGGCGCGCGCCCAACGGCGCCGGCACCGCAGGCGCCTGCCCTGTGGCGGCAACCGGGCACCTGATCAGTACAGCGTCCGCTGCGGCGCCCCGGCCGGAGGTGGCGTCCACTGGTACAGCCAGGTTTCGGTGAGGGTCTTGCCGCCGCTGTGCAGGAACAGGCGGATGTCGATCTGCGCGGTCGAATCATCCGGCGGCACCACATCGAACATCGCGCGGTAGCCATGGATCTGGCGCAGCGGTCGCGCCGAGACGGTCTCGCTGCGGCCACGGCTCACCTGCACCACCGCCTCGACCTGGGCCTTGTCGATCAGCGCGGCCAGCTCGCCGCCTTCGAAGTCGACCGCGAAACGCCAGGAAAAGTACTCGCGCTTCTTGCCGATCACGCCGCCCAGCCCGGTATGCGTGGCCACGCAGCGGGCCAACGGGGTCTGTGCCGGCGGCTGCGCGCCCCAGTACAGGCGGTAGCCGAACAGCAGCTCCTGGCCCGGCTGCGGTTTGGCCTGCGGGTTCCAGAACGCGACGATGTTGTCGAAGGTCTCGTCCACCGTCGGGATTTCCACCAGTTGCACCGACCCGGCGCCCCATTGGCCCTTGGGTTCGACCCACAGGCTGGGGCGTTTTTCGTAGAACACGCCGTCGTCCTGGTAGTGGTCGAAGTTGCGGTCGCGCTGCAGCAGGCCGAAACCGCGCGGGTTGTCGTCCACGAACATGTTGAAGCGCAGCTGCGGCGGATTGCCCAGCGGCCGCCAGATCCACTCGCCGGCCCCGGTCCACAGCGACAGGCCATCGCTGTCGTGGATTTCCGGACGCCAGTCCCAGGCCATGCGGCGGTCGTTCTCGCCGGTCTGGTACATGCTGGTGCACGGGGCGATGCCCAGCCGCTCGATCGCCGTGCGCGGATACAGCGCGCAGTCCACGTCCATCAGCAGCACATCGCCGTTGGTGATCGCGAACCGGTAGGCCCCGGCGACACTGGGCGAGTCCAGCAGCGCATACACCACCACCGTGCGCGAATCGGCCGCCGGCTGCTCCAGGTAATAGGCAATGAAATCCGGAAATTCCTCCGGCCGCCCCATGCCGGTGTCGATTGCCAGGCCCCGCGCGGACAGGCCGTACTGGCCTTCCTTGCCGACGGCGCGGAAATAGCTGGCGCCGAGGAACGCGGCAAAGTCGCGGTCGGTATCGGTGCGGGTAGTGAGGCGGAAGCCGGCAAAACCGAGGTTGACCGGCAGCGCCGCGCCTTTCACTCCACTGTTGCCGTAGTCGAACGCGGCTGGATCGTAGGCCAACTCCTGGGCCTTGCCATCAACCACGTCGTACATGCGCACCGGCGAATGGAAATACAGGCCCAAGTGGAAGAATTTGGCCTGGTAGCGGCCGGGCTGGTCGGCCCACAGCGCATGGTCCTGGCGATAGCGGATCGACTGGTACTGGTCCCAGTCCAGCGCTTCGACCGCCGGCGGCAAGGTGCGTTTGTGGCTGTGGTAGGGCGCCTGCGACAGCGCACGCGCCTGTCCCTTCAGCGCCGCATAGTCGAACGGCTGCGGCTGGCCCAGGCGGCGCAGGCCGATCTGGGGAGTGCCGGCCGCGCAGGCGGGCAGGGCGGGCAGTCCAAGGGCCACCAGCGCAACGGTGGCGGTGCGCAGGAAGTCGCGTCGTTGCATGCAGGAAACCCGGCGATCAGGAGCGCGCATGATAGGCGGACCCAGGTTAACGCTGCGCGGCCACCGGCCTGTCGCGGCGCGACGGGGATGCACAACGCCGGCCACCCACGCCGCGGGCGGACCCCGATCAGCGGGCCGCCAGGCGCCGGCTGTCCTCGCAACCGGCCTGCAGGGCGCCGATTTCGCGACTGAGCGAGCCACCCTCGGGCATCGCGGCCGTCACCTCGCGCTGCACACCGCGCAGTTCCTGCAGCGCCGCAGCGGCGCCTTGCCGGCATCGCAGCTCGGCGGCATAGCTGCGGGCCAGCCAGCGCAGCTTGCGGTTGCCGAGTTCTCCGGCATCGCCGCTGGCCAGCGTTTCCAGCTGCTGCAGGGCCTCTTCACGATGGCCCATGCGCCCCATGTGGCGCGCCTGCGCCAGCCGCATCGCGCGCATGCGCGGATGGTCCGGGGCGTAATGATGCTGTGCCCGCGCGATGGCACGGTCCAGCAATCCGGCCGCATCCTGCGCCTGTCCCTGCGCGGCCAGCACCTCGGCAATCTGGAGATCGATATCGACCACTGCGCCATCGTCGGGGCCGAGCTGCGCCACCCGCAACCGGCGTGCTTCGCGCAACGCCGTCAAGGCCTCGGCCGGGCGACCGGCCAGCAGCAGCAGCCGCCCATAGTTGCCCAAGCCGTAGGGCAGCAGGCGCAGGCTGTCCGGTTGCCGCCATACCTGCACACTTTTGCCGGCGTCGGCCACCGCCTCGTCGAGCCTGCCCTGCTCCAGCGCCAGCTTGCCAAGTGCATCCCAGCTCAGCCCGGTTTCGCGGTGCTGCGGCCCCAGCGTCTGCACGGTCAATGCATGCGCCTGGCGCAGCTCGCGTTCGGCCTGGATCAACTGTCCCTGGTCAATCAGTACCGCCGCCAGCAACCGGCGGATCGCCAGCGTTTCCGGATGGCGCGGCCCGTGCACCTGTTCGGCGTCGGCGCGGGCCGCGCGCAGCTGCTGTTCGGCGCTGACCGTATCGCCCAGCTCGCGGTAGGCCGTGGCCAGGCTGCGCTGCAGGTTGATCATCACCGGGTGGCGTTCGCCGCCCTGCTGGCGCAACAGCACCAGCGCCTGGCGGTAGCCGGCCACGGCCGCCGCGCTGTGCCCGGCATCGCCCTCCAGCCCGGCCAGATCGGTCATGTTCTCAATCGCGCCGATGGCATCGCCCAGCACATCGCGGCGCAGCGCCAGCGACCGCTGCAGCCAGCGGCGCGCCTGCAGGGTGCTGCCGCCCATGCGCTCACAACGCCCCAGCTGCGAATAGAAGTTGGCCGCATGCCGCGGCAAGGCCGCCTGCTGTTCGATCGCCATGGCGGTCAACGGCGCCATCAGCTTGATGCACTGGCTGGACTGGCCGAGCATGCGCAGCGCGCGCCCGTGCTGGGTCACCGCCTCCAGCCGCAGGCCTTTGGGGACCTGCGACTGGGTGACCAGCAGGCGCTGCTGTTTCTCCAGCAATCCCAACGCCTGCCGGTAATCGCCCAGGCCGATGCGCAAGCGCGCGATCACCCCGGCCAGTTCGGCCTGCGCCAGCGGCTGTTGCCCCAGCTCGTCCTGGCCGCGGCGCTCACCGGCCTCGAGCAGCCGGTGGATGTCGAAGTCGCCGCGCGGGATGTTTCCGGCCACGTCGAACAGGCCGACGACGAAGTTCTGCAAGGTCTGCGCGCGGGCCATCTCGACCCGGGCCTGGCGCGCCTGCCACAGCGCGGTGGCCGACGTCGCCAGCAATGCCAGCACGGCGATGCTGGCCATCGCGGCCGCCCACCGGTAGCGGCGCAGGTATTTGTGCAGCCGATACAGCGGCCGCGCCGGCCGGGCCTGTACCGGGTGATCCTGCAGGTGCCGCTGCAGGTCCAGCCCGAGCGCCTCGGCGGAGGCGTAACGCCGGGCCGGCACCTTCTGCAACGCCTTGGTCAGGATGCTGTCCAGATCGCCGCGCAGCCGCCAGGCCAGACGCCGGGCATGGGGCAGGGTGTCCTGGGTGGCGGTGCGCACCACCGCCAGCGACGGCAGCGGCGGCTCCACCCCAAGGATCGCGGTCTCCCATTCGGCATCGCTGTGCCGCCGCAGGCGGTAGGGCTTCTGGTCGGTCAGCACCTCGTACAGCACCACGCCCAGCGAATACACGTCGGTCAGGGTGGTGATGGCTTCGCCGCGCACCTGCTCGGGGGCGGCGTAGTGCAGGGTGAACGCACGCGCCTCGGGCAATGCCTGCGGATTTGCCGGGCCCTCGGTATCGAGCAGCTTGGCGATGCCGAAATCCAGCAGGCACACCTCCCCTTCGGCGGTGACCAGGATGTTGGAGGGCTTCAGGTCGCGATGTACCACCAGGTTGGCATGCGCGTGACTGACCGCCGCGCAGACCTGCATGATCAACCGCAGCCGCGCCTCGACCGGCAGACGCAGGCGCTGGCAGTAGTCGGTGATCGGCTCGCCCTCGACATAGGCCAGCGCCAAGTACGGCTGGCCCCCTTCGCCCACGCCGGCATCCAGCAGCCGTGCAAGATGCGGATGCTCGAGCCGGGCCAGGATCTGGCGCTCCTGGCTGAAGCGCTGGTATAGCCCCGGGTCGGCGTAACCGGCGCGCAGCAGCTTCAGTGCCACCCGACGCTGGTAGAGGCCGTCTGCACGCTCGGCCAGCCACACCTCGCCCATGCCGCCTTCGCCCAGCCGGCGCAGCAGGCGATAGGCGCCGAACAGGGCTCCGGCGCGGGCGCTTTCATCGGGCGGGGTCCAGCACGGCTCGGCCAGGAAGCTGGTCGCCTCGTGTTCGGTGGCCAGCAGCTCGTGCAGTGCCAGCGCCAGTGCAGGGTCATCCCGGCCCAGGTGATCCAGCCGTTGTTGCCGGTGCGACGGTTCCATCTCCAGCAACTGGTCCAGCAGCTGCGACAGTACTTTCCAGCGTGTGGCATCCATCGGCAGCCTCCCTCCGCTGCACTGTGCGGCGCGCCGCCGCCTTCCGCCCCAGGATGACCGCCGGACGCGGTCACCGTTGCGGCACCCCTCAGTCCTCGCGCATCGACGCCAGCAGGAACATCCGCGCCTTCTGCCAGTCGCGGCGGATGCTGCGCTCCGAGCGTGCGCTCAATTCGGCGATCTCCAGCTCGGAGAGGCCGGCGAAGTAACGCAGTTCCACCACCCGGGTCAGATGCGGGTCCACCGCATGCAACCGCTTCAGGGCCGCATCCAGCGCCAGCATGTCCTCGTCCAGGCGCAGGCTGCTGCGGCTGTCTTCGGGGATTTCCGCCACCCGTATCAGGTCGCCGCCGCGCTTGCGGGTGAGCCGGGTGCGCGCGTAATCCACCACCACGCTGCGCATCGCCGAGGCCGCATAGGCGAAGAAATGCGCACGATCCTCGAACCGCGCCGCGCCCTGCGCGCCGAGCAGTTTCAAATAGGATTCATGCACCAGCGAGGTCGCATCCAGGGTGCGTCCCTGCTGGCCGGCAAGCTGGCGCCGCGCCATCGCATGCAGTTCCTGGTACAGCAGCCCCAACACCCGGTCCAGCGCCTGACGGTCGTCATTGCGCGCGGCATCAAGCAGCAGGGTGATATCGGGTGCATCTTCCATCACGCACTCCAAAGCCACGGAACGTGGCGCTGACTATAGCGCCGGCGGCAAAACCGGAGTGAATACGCTCAGCGCTGGCAATGGCCGCACCAGACCGTGGCGCGCTGGCCGATGCTGGCGTGGCGCAATACCCGACCGCACTGTTTGCAGGCCCCGCCTTCGCGGCCGTAGACCAGCAGCTCCTGTTCAAAGTAGCCCGGCGCGCCGTCGGGGCTGATGAAGTCGCGCAGGGTGGTGCCGCCGCGGGTGATGGCATGGCCGAGGATCTGTTTGACCGCGTCGCCCAGCCGCCGGTAGCGCGCGCGCGACACCTTGCCGGCCTCGCGCAACGGATTGATGCCGGCCATGAACAGGCTTTCGGCGGCGTAGATGTTGCCCACCCCGACGACGATGCGCTGGTCCATCAGGAAGGTCTTCACTGCGGCGCTGCGGCCGCGGCTGCGGGCGAACAGGTAGTCGCCGTTGAAGTCATCCCCCAGCGGCTCCGGGCCGAGATCGCGCAGCAGTTCGTGGGTGTCCCCGGCCGGCTGCCACAGCAGGCAACCGAACCGGCGCGGGTCGTTGAACCGCAGCAGCTGGCCGTTGTCCAGGCTGATGTCGACATGGTCGTGGGCGCGCAGCGGGGTATCACCCGGCAGCACCCGCAGGCTGCCGGACATGCCCAGATGCAGCAGCGCGCTGCCGACGGCGGTATCGAGCAACAGGTACTTGGCGCGGCGGCGGATGGCTTCGATCCGCTGGCCCGGCAGCCGCTGTCCGATTTCCGCCGGGATCGGCCAGCGCAGATCCGGCCGGCGCAGGATCACGCCGTGGATGCGGTGCCCGAGCAGATGCGGCTCCAGACCGCGGCGGGTGGTTTCAACTTCGGGCAGCTCAGGCATGGCGGCATTGTAAGGCCGCCGGCAGTGCGGACGTCGGCACGGCTCGCGCCACCGCCAGCCGCCACCGGTGCGTGCCGGGATGGCGAAACGCGGCATGGCGGCAACCAGGCGCGCGGGCACCGGTCAGCGCGGCGGCGCCAGCAACTCTCTGGCGCTGAGAAAGCCGTCGCCGTTGGCATCCTGCTTGTGGAAGCGCTCGACCAGCGTCTGTCGCTGTTGTTCACGGGTGACCGGTTTGCCGCGTCCTCCCGGCAATTCGTCCGCGCCCAGGATGCCGTCGCCGTTGCGGTCCATCCGATCGAAGGCATACAGCATCCACTGCACGTATTCCTCGACACTGACCCGGCCATCGCCGTCCTGGTCCATGCGCTGCAGGTAGTCGCCGGTACTGTTGACCTGCGCCAGCCCCCCACCAGCCCATGAGCCGGCGGCGAGCAGGGCCAGCAGAGCGCACGAACCCCGCAGCGGGCGGCGTCCGTGCCGGGAGCGCGCCGGGTCGCTCATGCGGGGCTGAGCGAATAGCCTTTCAGACGCGCCGCGTAGTCCTGCAGCGCGCGGATGCCGCTGGCCTCGGCCTCATGGCACCACGCCTGCAGCTGCTTCAGCCGTTCGGAGGCGTCATGGGTGCGGGCCTCCAGCAGCGCCGCGAGGCGGGCGCGATGCTCGACCAGCACCTGGATACGCGGGCGCTGTTCCACCCAGTCGTTGAGCTGCGCGCGGCAATCGGGCTGGAGCCAGCGGCCATCGTTGACCAGCCCTTTGCGCAGGCGCCGCGGCAACAGCTTGCGCAGCTTGGCACCGGCGGCGGCGGCCTCTTCCTTCAGCGCCGGGGTGAACACATTGCGCTGGTAGTCGGTCATGGCCTGGAAGCGGTGCGACAGCAGCGCCTTCAGCGTGTCGGCATCGGGCACGGCGATATTGGGACGCACATCCATGCTCGGCGCCACCCGCAGCACCTTGGCCAGGCGCAACGCCTGCAGGCCACGGATCACGCTCCAGCCGATATCGAATTCCCAACGCCGCATCGAAAACCGCGCCGAGCTTGGAAACGCATGATGGTTGTTGTGCAGCTCTTCGCCACCGATCCAGAACGCCCACGGCGTCAGGTTGGTCGAGGTGTCGGCTGATTCGAAGTTGCGGTAGCCCCACCAGTGGCCCAGGCCGTTGACCACGCCGGCCGCCCAGAACGGAATCCACGCCATCTGGATCGCCCACAAGGCCACGCCGGGCAGGCCGAACAGCACGCTGTTGATGACCAGCAACACCACCGGGCCGAGATTGGCGTGCGGGGTGTACAGGCGGCGCTCGATCCAGTCCTCCGGCGCGCCGCGGCCGTACTGCTCGATGTCCGCGCGCATCGTGCGCGCCTCGCGGTACAGCTCCACGCCGCGCCAGAACACGCGGCCGATGCCCTTGGTCACCGGGCTGTGCGGGTCTTCGTCGGTTTCCACCTTGGCGTGGTGCTTGCGGTGGATGGCCACCCACTCCCTGGTGATCATCGAGGTGGTCAGCCACACCCAGAAGCGGAACACATGCGACACGACCGGGTGGAAATCCACGCCGCGGTGGGCTTGGCTGCGATGCAGGTACAGGGTGACGGCGAAGATCGTCAGCTGGGTGAAGACCAGCAGCACCGCCAGCATGCCCCACCAGCCCAGGCCGACCAGCCCGCCGGTGAGGAAATCGAGGAGGGTGTCAAACATTGAAGACTCCAGGCCGCGGTCGGCGCGCACGAAAAACGGTACAGGGTGAGCAGACATGATGGGGCCAGTACCGGCAAACTTCACCCGTCGCCGGCGTACGTTGTTCAGCCGGTTTTTCCGATCCGCCCGGACCCGCCCATTCATGCCTGCCGCCGCCGTTGCCGATGTGCCACTGATCGAGCTGGACCATGCCTGCGTCATCCGCGGCCAGGTGCGGGTGCTGCACGGGCTGCAGCTGCGCATCGAACAGGGCCAGCACACCGCCCTGCTGGGGCCCAATGGCTGCGGCAAGTCCTCGCTCATCAAACTGATCACCCGCGAGCTGTATCCACTGGCCCGCGCCGACGGCCAGGTGCCGGTCAAGGTGCTGGGCCAGGCGCGCTGGCAGGTGGACCGCTTGCGCGCGCAGCTGGGCATCGTCACCGGTGATCTCGGTGGCCACCTGGCCGACATGCCGGGACTGGGCGTGGAGGATGCGGTGCTGTCCGGCTTTTTCGCCAGTTACCTGGTGCCGGCGCACCGCGATGTCACCGATGAAATGCGCGAACGTGCCCGCCACGCGTTGGAACTGGCGCGTGCGCTGCCGTTGCTGGAACGCCGCTATGCACAGCTGTCGGCCGGCGAAGCGCGACGGGTGCTGATCGCCCGCGCGCTGGTCAACCGGCCCCGCGCGTTGCTGCTGGATGAACCCTCGACCGGGCTGGACCTGGTCTCGCGCCAGCACCTGATCGACAGCCTGCGCCACCTCGCCCGGCAGGGCATCACCCTGGTACTGGTCACCCACCACATCGAGGAGGTGATTCCCGAAATCGAGCGGGTGGTGCTGCTGCGGGGCGGCCGCATCCACGCCGACGGTACGCGCGCCGACCTGCTGCGTTCGGGCCCGTTGTCCGAGGTGTTCGGCGGTCCCATCGAGCTACGTGAGGAGGATGGCCGCCTCACCGCTTTGGTCCGCCCCGACTGAAGTGCAAAATCTCGCGGGCGGTGGGGGATCCGCCCGGCGGCCCTCGGCGTGCGCCGGTCATGTCCAGACGCGAGCGTCGGCGGGGACCTCCCCGACGCGCACCGGTACCGCGAAGTGCGGCAAAGCCGGCTGATCGGCGCGGCCAGCGTGGCACGGTTGCACACGACAATCCCCGGTTTACGCCGCGATCTGGCGCAGGCGCGGGGGGAGATCGGCAAGCCACGGTTACGCGCCCTGCGACCGCGCCGGCGAGCGGCCTTTCCCAAGCCCGCTGACGCCACGCAACCGCGGTCCGGAAGGATCGCTGCACGTCTCTGGCCGCCCCCCCCCCCCCTTCCACCACGGCAACCAAGACCCGGTGTTGCGGCGGCAGATCCGCGGATTGCCGCCGCTGCGGAAGACGCGCAGGGCGGAAGAACCGCCATGACCCAGCGCCGGCGCCGATCACCGGTGGCCGCCACGCGGACCCGGTCATCCCCTTAGACTTGGCCTCCATTCCCGTCACGGTATGCCGGCATGACCCAGTGGTATTTCCATATTCCCGGCCAGGCCGAACGCATCGGCCCGCTCGATGACGACGCGGCCCGCCGCCAGGCCCAGGGCAGTCCGCGCGCGCTGGTCTGGTGCGAGGGCATGAATGGCTGGATGGCCATTGCCGATGTTCCCGAGCTGCGACTGGCCGCGGGTCCGTCGCCGGGCGCACCGCCCCCGCTGCCCGGTGGCAGTCGGGCACGCGCCGATGACATCGAGTTCCGCATCGTCGGCCACGAGATGCAGTTCGTGGAGATCGAGCTGGATCCGGGCGAAAGCGCGATCGCCGAAGCCGGCGCGCTGATGTTCAAGGACGCCTCGGTGCAGATGGACACCGTGTTCGGCGATGGCCGCCATGAAGGCCAGGATGGCGGCGGCTTCATGGACAAGCTGATGAGCGCCGGCAAGCGCGTGCTGACCGGTGAAAGCCTGTTTGCCACGCTCTACACCCATACCGGCCACGGCAAGGCCAAAGTCGCCTTCGCCGCGCCCTACCCCGGCACCGTGCTGGCAATGAAACTCGATGAGCACGGCGGCAAGTTGGTCTGCCAGAAGGACAGCTTCCTGGCCGGCGCGCGCGGGGTGCGGATCGGGGTGCACTTCCAGCGCAAGGTGATGACCGGCCTGTTCGGCGGCGAAGGTTTCATCATGCAGAAGCTGGAGGGCGATGGCTGGGTGTTCGTGCATGCCGGCGGTTGCGTGGTCGAGCGCGAGCTGGCGGCTGGCGAACGGCTGGATGTGGACACCGGCTGCGTGGTCGCCTACCACGCCAGCGTGGACATGGACGTGCGCCGCGTGGCCGGCGTCAAAAGCATGATCTTCGGCGGCGAAGGCGTGTTCCTGGCCACCCTCACCGGCCCGGGCAAGGTCTGGCTGCAGTCGCTGCCGTTCTCGCGCCTGGCCGGGCGCATGTTCGCCGCCGCCCCGCAGGGCGGCGGCCAGAACCGCGGCGAAGGTTCGGTGCTGGGCGGACTGGGGCGGTTGCTGGATGGCGACAACAAGTTCTGAGGATGCGGGAACCTGACCTTGCCGCGCTCCCGTCGGGAGCGTGGCGAGAGTCGCCCCCTGCCTTTGGGAAGCTCGAACAGGCAGCGCAATCGCGGAGTGGACGGCAACCCGCCGGCATCACCTCGCTGCGACGCATCTTGTCGCTTGCATGCAGATCATCCGGAGCATGGTCTCGATTCCGGATTTCCTTTTGCGCCGCCCCCCAAGCTCACGTTTGGCATCCATAGCGCCAGGTGCTGAACTCAATCCACGTGTCCGGCTATGGGTGCTGCGCACCCTGGTAACACTGGGCGGGCACCGTTTGTTCATTCGCGAGCGTGATTTCAGCGACGACTCACTGGCCCTGACCCTCGGGCTGGGCCGCTGGATCGACGCCGACAGTGACGATTTCGCCCCACGACAGATCCTGGCCGAACTGCGCCGGCAACACCTGCAAGCCGAACAACGCAGCGCTCGTTCGCGCCTGCCCGCCAACCTGGATGGCAACCTCAAGCGCCTGTCAAAACTGGCGGGCCTGGATGGCTGTGAATCGCGCATCCTGGAGTTCATCATCTGCGTCCATAACGAGCCCCTGCTGGAAACGGCAACCGACCTGCTCGGCGACCTGTCATCGGCCAAGGTTCCCAAGCTGCTGGCGTGCTGCCTTTCACTGCCGGTAACCGAGGTGCGTCACGCGTTGCATCCGCAGGGCGCTCTGGCCCGCTCGGGTCTGGTCACCAGCAGCAGCTTCGCCAGTACGCTGCGCCACAAGCTGGACCTGCTGTCGTCCAACTTCGCCGACGCGATGCTGATCCCGCGGAGCAACCCGCTCAACCTGTTGCGCGGCATGATCGCCAAGGCCGGCAAGGGCCATCTGAAACTGCAGGACTTCACCCATATCCAACCGCATCTGGATATCGCTCTGCCCTGCCTGCGTCATGCACTTGGCAATGGCAGCCATGGCGTCAACCTGCTCATCCACGGCCGGCCCGGCACCGGCAAGAGCCAGCTGGTGCGGACGTTGGCCAAAGCCCTGCGCACCGACCTGTTCGAGGTGGCGCATGAGGATGAAGATGGCGACCCCGTTGATGGCGGCGTACGGCTGAAATCCTTCCGCGCGGCCCAATGCTTCCTGGCAAAGCGGCGGACGCTGCTGGTCTTTGATGAGATCGAAGATGTTTTCTGCGATCACCACGGCAACGAGCCGATCCGGCATCGCAAAGCCTGGATCAACCACATGCTCGAAACCAATCCGGTGCCGACGGTATGGCTGTCCAACGATATCCGCAGCATGGATCCTGCCTTCATCCGCCGCTTCGACATGGTGTTCGAACTGACCATTCCACCTCGTCAGCAGCGCGCGAAGATCCTGCGCTCGCACTGCAAGGGGCTGCTGGACGATAGCCAGATCGCCGCGATCGCCGAGCTGGACCAGTTGGCACCGGCCGTCGTCACCCGGGCCAGCCAGGTGGTGCGCGCCGTGCGCGATGACATCGGTCGCGACAACAGCGCCCGGGCGATGCGGTTGCTGATCGACAGCAGCCTGCAGGCGCAGCGGTTGCCTACATTGTCACGGGCGACGGCCAACCACCTGCCCGAGGGGTATGACCCGCAGTTCATCCAGGCCGACGTCGACCTGGCCGAAGTGGCCGCCGGCCTTTGCAACTCGCGCAGCGGCCGGCTGTGCCTGTATGGCCCGCCCGGCACCGGCAAGACCGCCTATGCGCGCTGGCTGGCGCAGCAGCTGGAGATACCACTGCAGGTCAAACGTGTCTCGGATCTGATCTCACCGTATATCGGCGAAAGCGAGCAGAACATGGCTGCCGCTTTCAGCGACGCCGAGCGCGACGGCGCGCTGCTGCTGATCGACGAGATGGACAGCTTCCTGCAGGACCGCCGCAAGGCTCAGCGCAGCTGGGAGATCAGCATGGTCAACGAGATGCTGACTTGCCTGGAGAGCTTTCCCGGCGTTTTTGTCGCCTCCACCAACCTGATGGAGGGACTGGATCCGGCGGCGCTGCGCCGCTTCGACCTCAAGGTGAAATTCGATTTCCTGCGTCACGAGCAGGCCTGGGAGCTGCTGCACCGGCAGTGCGCGCAACTTTCCCTGCCAGCGCCGAGCCCGTCCCTGCAGGCCAGCCTGCAGAAGCTCGACCGCCTGACACCCGGCGACTTCGCCGCCGTACTGCGCCAGCACCGCTTCCGGCCACTGGCCACACCAGCCCTGCTGGTATTGGCCCTGCAAGCCGAATGCGCTGTAAAGGAACACGGCAGCAGGCCGATAGGTTTTGTATAAGCGCCTGCATCACATGGATTGGCAGACGCCGGGGACGCTGCTGCCCGGCACTAATGGAAAGCGACAATGGCCAAGCGCCCCGACACCATTGAAACCGTAGTTCTGGCCATCGAGCTGCTGCGCCGGATTCCGCGCAGCCACAGGATCACCGCTGGCGAACTGCACCAGCAGCTGCAACAGGCTGGTATCGAGCGCGACCTGCGCAGCGTGCAACGGCAGCTCAAACTGCTCTGCGAGCACTTCGACATCGAGTGCGACAGCCGCGAGAAGCCTTACGGCTATCGCTGGCTGCCATATTCCAAGGCCTTGCTCGTCCCCAACCTGAGCGCGCAGGAATCACTGCTGCTGCAGCTGGCCGAAGAACACCTGCGCAACCTGCTGCCCTCCCGGCTGATGAAGTCCATGGACAGCTTCTTCACCCAGGCCCGCCATAACCTCGGCCCCGGCAGCGATGCCCGGCTGGAGCGCGAATGGCCCGGCAAGGTGCGTGTGGTCGCCACCAGCCAGCCGCTGCTGCCGCCGAAGATCGAAGCCGGTGTGATGGAGGCGGTCAGCGACGCGCTGTACCACAACCACTGGCTGCATCTGGATTACAAAAACTCGCGAGGCAAGCACAGCCAGGCCGATGTGATGCCGCTGGGCCTGGCCCAGCAGGGACCGCGCCTGTATCTGGTCTGCCGCTTCCGCAACTACGACGACAACCGCAACCTCGCCCTGCACCGCATCCTTTCGGCGAGCGTCTCGGCCTTTGCTTTCCAACGCCCGCAGGACTTCGACCTCAAGCGCTATGACGACGACGGCCGCTTCGGCTTCGGCACGGGCGAACGCATCGCCCTCAGCTTCAAGATCACCCGCAATGCCGGCATGCAACTGCTGGAAACCCCGCTGTCACCCGACCAGAAAGTGGTGGAGTTGGAGAACGGCTGGCTGCAGGTCACAGCTACCGTGGTGGACAGCATGTTGCTGCGGCGGTGGTTGGCAGGATTCGGGGAGGCGGTGACGAATGTGCATCAAGAGCCTGCAGCTAAATAGCCACAGGCTCCCTTCTACCGAGTCAACGAGCTTCAATCAACGCTTGTTGACCGCTACGCGCCCCATGAATGAGACAAATGGAATGTACGAGCACTTGTTCTCTTCCCTTTTCACAACGCCCCTCTCTCGCAAGGCAAATCTCCTGAACTCAGGAGGAAACGTGTAAGTGGCAATGAACTGTGGCCTCTTGTTTAGCCCACCCACGACTCCCGCCAGGCCGTCCCGCAGGCCTACCACGCCATTGTCAAGAAGATCTGCCTCTTCCAACGACACCTTACTCTGAGCCACCACGACCATAAGAGCCATTGATATTGGAGAAGGATATGCACGCCTATCCTCCTTCTGCCGAGCACGCAAAGTCGTTTGTGCAGTTTGCGCCTGATCGTTTACACCGTTCCATCTTTCTTGCAACTTAGATGTCACAGTTGGATTTTTTACATTGACCCTTCCTGCCTTCAACTCAACGGCAACCACTCTGTTTCCATACCATGCCAAGTAGTCAACGCGCCCCGCGCTGCTTGGAGAGTCATTGTCATCGCTGTTTTCATCATCGGCGGGGCGCCTGATTCTGTCGATCCTGGCCTCTGGCCTGGAACGAGGCGCCACCCGCGATATGGCATTGGAGAAGAGGCCCGAAAGTATGCGTTCATTGGCTCTCAATGGAGGATCAAGCTGCATCGCTCCGTCGTCGCCTTCGCTGCGAATGATCGCCTCACTCATTAACTGCCTATAGTTCTCGGTAACAACTTCGACCAGAACATTCTCGATGAAATTGTTCAAATTTCCCGATTTGTCATGTGTTGCAGCAGACCCACCAAACGGCATTGCAATTTTGATCACACCCACTCCCAGATGACATTAGTGATGTGAAAATTATCGACCTGCATCGGGATTTCTTAATCACCCTGATCCATGCGAAAAAAATTAGGCCGCATGTTATTTCGCGGACCCAAGTCCCTCAGCAATCCATGGCCCTAAATTGAACAGCATCGTCCGCAGGTAAGGTTTCATATACAACTGAGAGCCGAGCTCCACCTTTGGATCAAACGTGGCACCAGCGTGGCGGCGTTGCCACAGGCGAAGTGAAACCGTGGTGGCATGGCCTCCGGTCGTTCCTTTGCGATCAACACCTTCTGGGCCATGTAGTGGACGGCCCCCAGCAATGACGCCGCCGGATGCACGGTAAGCGAGGTGCCGACCACCAGCACCTTGCCGGCATTGCGCAGGTGCCGGCGGGCCACGTCCATGTTCCGCGTTTGCTCACCAAACCAGACCACGTCCGGGCGCAGCTGGGTACCGTCCTCGCAGCACTGACCCATGGCGATCGACTCACCGCCAAGGTGGTAGCGCTTGGGTTCAGCCGAAGTGCCCCGCGCCCAGGCAAGTTCGCCGTGCAGATGGATCACCTGCGTGGAACCCGCGCGCTCGTGCAGTGCATCGACGTTCTGGGTAATGACGACGACTTCGCAAGTCGCTTCCAATGCGGCAATTGCCAGATGCGCGGCGTTGGGCTGTGCCTCCCAGGCCTTGTGCCTGCGCTCGTTGTAGAAAGCCTGCACCACCTCCGGCTGGCTCGCCCAGGCTTGCGGGCTGGCCAGTTCGAACCACGAGTGGTTGTTCCACAAGCCATCGGCGTCGCGGAAGGTGGGCAGGCCGCTTTCAGCGCTCAAACCGGCACCGGAGAAGATCACTGCTTTGTCTGGCTGCATCTTGGGTTTCATCCAGGCGTCAACTGAAATCGAAGGTGACACGGCTGCCACCGGCCTTGGCGATGCGGACCAGCGCATCGCCCGTACGATTCCGTGCTTTGACCGTTACCGGAGCGGGCGTGCTTTCAACGATGCGGACGACGGCATCGGTGCCCAGGTTTTCACCGATGACAATGGGGCCGCCACCCGCACGGGCAATCCTGACAACCACGTCGGCAGCGTGCGCGGGCAGGTTGTTGTGGGGAGAGGTACAAGCGCAATGTGACGGCTCGCCAGTAGATGCCACTTCATCGGAAGCTGAAACAGGATCTTCAGCTATACGGGCCGAAAGCAGGTTTACCAGTTGGATCATGCCGGCCTGGCGTTCCGAGCGCGGGCCGAATGCGCCAAAACGCATCGAGCCCATTTTGGATTTGACCTGTCCGGCGACAATCTGCGGCGCCCCTTCATGATCGGTTTCCCACTGCAAGCCTTCGCACAAGGCGGCGATGATCGGAAACCAGCCATCGCCACAGCTGATGCGCTGCTCCGGTGGCAGGCAGTCCAGCCCGTCACTGTTGGCGGCGAAAATGCGTGGCCACGTGGTAAGCAGCTGGTCGATCAACACCTCCTTCATGGCACGGTACCAGGGCAGACGCGTTCCACGCGCTGATGGATGCGTCGTGCAAAACCGGCGATCAGCTCGGCGCGATGCAGGGTATCCAGCCATTGCCCGGGAATTGCCTCCACGCCATACAGTGCACCGGCAATCTGTCCGGTGATTGCGGCCGTGGTGTCGGCGTCGTCACCCAGATTGGCCGCCATCAGGATGGCCTGCGGAAAGTCACCGGTCACATGCACACACCACAGCGCCGCCTCCAGCGACTGTACGCAATAGCCAGTGCCGCTTATCTGTTCGCGGGATTTGTGCCGGTAGTGGCCTTCGGCCAGTTCCCGCACCTTGGGCTCGGTGAGGAAAGCGGCGCTGCCGGCCAACAGTTCATCCTTGGACTTTCCCGCCAACGCATTGCCGATCACCGTCGCCAGCAAGCGGCAACAATCCACCGCTTCGCGCGTGGCGTGGGTGGTCAGGGAGCTGCGCACTGCATACACCACCGCGTTGTCAGTGTCCGGATGGAACCACAGTACAACCGGTGCCAGTCGCATCAGTGAGCCGTTGCCGGCCTTCATCGGGTCCGGGGAGCCTGCATACGGATCACCCGTCCGGCGAAAACGCATCAATGCCTGGGCCACGGTCTTGCCAAGGCCGAAGGCGTGCTGTCGGGTTGAAAGATAGCCTTCGTCGGCCCATCGCCAGTAACGCTGCATCTGATCCAGCGGGTCGAAGCCACCACATGAAATGAGGCTGTCGGCCAAGCAAAGCGCCATAGCGGTGTCGTCCGTCCACTCGCCGGGAAGAAGCCTGAATTTGCCGCCTCCCTGCATCCCCTGTACCGGCAGGAAACGTCCCCGGCGATAGAATTCGACAGGTGCACCGACGGCATCACCACATGCCAGGCCAAGCAGGCAGCCGAGGTAGCGTTGCTTCAATCCGATCATTTCCGGTGAGTCCATGAGAGATGGCTCCCATCTTTCACGGCGCAGCGACGTCCTGCGTCGCAGGCGGCACCCTGCCTCACCGGCACCGGCTGTTGCAACGAAGAAATCGCAGCTGAACCCAGCACCCGCCTTTCCCTCTGTCCCGGCGGCAGGCGCTATGCTGGCGCCCTTTCCAAGCACCCCCATTCATCATGAAGCCGCGCAACACCCGCCTGCTGCTGTCCCTGTCCCTGTTCGGCCTGCTGGCCGCCTGCGGCGGCGAGAACGTCAAACCCGCAGCGCCGGTGGCGGCCACCCCGGTGACCCCGGCCACGCCGGTCAAACCCGTGAAGATCGGTGTGGCGCTGGGCGGCGGTGCGGCCAAGGGTTTTGCCCATATCGGCGTGATCAAGATGCTCGAAGCCAACGGTTTCGAACCGGTGGTGATTTCCGGTACCAGTGCCGGCAGCGTGGTCGGCGCGCTCTATGCCAGCGGCATGGATGCGTTTGAAATGCAGCAGAAGGCGGTGGCGCTGGACCAGGCCAGCATCCGCGATGTGCGGCTGTTCTCCGGCGGACTGGTGCAGGGCCAGAAGCTGCAGGATTACGTCAACGCGCAGCTGGGCAACCGCGCCATCGAAAAGCTGAAGAAGCCGTTCGCCGCGGTGGCCACCCAGCTGGAAACCGGTGACCGCGCGGTATTCGTGCGTGGCAACGCCGGCCAGGCGGTACGCGCCTCCAGCTCGATTCCCGGCGTGTTCGAGCCGGTGAGCATCGGCGGCAAGACCTATGTCGACGGCGGCGTGGTCAGCCCGGTGCCGGTGGACGCGGCCAGGCAGCTGGGCGCCGACTTCGTCATCGCGGTGGATATCTCCAGCAAGGCCAGCGGCCAGCGCCCCACCGGCCTGCTCGGGGCCGTGGGCCAGTCGATCACGATCATGGGCCAGCGGCTGGGCGAGCAGGAGCTGTCGCGCGCCGACATCATCATCCGGCCGCAGGTGCTGGACATCGGCGCGACCGACTTCGAGCAGCGGGGCCGCGCCATCCTGGAAGGGGAAAAGGCGGCGATGGCGGCGATGCCGCAGATCCGCGCCAAGATCCAGCAGTTGCAGAACGCCCGCAACGCCGCGCTGGCGCCGCGGCCGGTGCCCAAATGCGAAGCACCCTCCCGCATGGGCAAGCTGGTGGGCCGCAAGGAACACTGCGAAGGCTGATTGCCGGCGGGGAGCCCTCAGCCCCGCTCCAGCTGCGACAGCGGCAGCGCACGGAACTCCTTGACCGTGCGCAGCACGAAGCTGGAATTGACGTCGGCCACGCCGGCGGCATTGAGCAGTTTGTCCAGCAGGAATGCGGAGAAGTGGTCGAGGTCGCGCACGTAGATGTGCAGCAGGTAATCCATGTCGCCAGTGAGCGCATGGCAGGCCACCACTTCGTCCCACAGCTGCACCGACGCGACGAAATGGTCGATCGCGTCCTGCCCGTGCTTGGACAGCTGCACCCGCACGAACGCCTGCAGGCCCAGGCCGATCTGGCGCGGTTCCAGCCGTGCGCCGTAGCCGGCAATCACGCCCTCGCTTTCCAGGCGCTGCACCCGGCGCAGGCAGGCCGAGGGCGACAGATTCACCCGCGCGGCCAATTCGGCATTGGTGGCGCGGCCGTGCTGCTGGATTTCGGCCAACAACCGCAGGTCCGTTCGATCAAGCGTGACTTTCCCCATATTTGCTGCTCCGCAACATGCAAATCACGCAATAATATTGCGCATTGAGTGGATTTTCCCACAATTTCGCACACCTGTTGCGCGAAGCCACTTCTACCATCAAGGGGCCAACCTGCCGGAAATACCCTCCATGGAAGACACCCCGCGCCGCGTCGAACGCCAGCAGACCGACAAGGGTTACGTGCCGGTCTACACCACCGCCGTGGTCGAGCAGCCCTGGGACAGCTACAGCGGTGACGACCACGCCACCTGGAGCACGCTGTACCAGCGCCAGCGCGAGCTGCTGGTCGGCCGCGCCTGCGACGAGTTCCTGCGGGCGCAGGACGAGATGGGCATGAACGAGCACATGATTCCGCGCTTCGACCAGCTCAACGAAGTGCTGGGCGCGGCCACCGGCTGGACCCTGGTCGGGGTGGAAGGGCTGCTGCCGGAACTGGATTTCTTCGACCATCTGGCCAACCGCCGCTTCCCGGTGACCTGGTGGATCCGCCGCCCGGACCAGATCGACTACATCGCCGAGCCGGACCTGTTCCACGACCTGTTCGGGCATGTGCCGCTGCTGATGAACCCGGTGTTCGCCGACTACATGGCCGCCTATGGCCGTGGCGGGGTCAAGGCGCATGCGATCGGCCCGGAGGCGCTGCAGAACCTGACCCGGCTGTACTGGTACACGGTGGAATTCGGCCTGATCAACACCGCCGAGGGCCTGCGCATCTACGGCGCCGGGATCGTCTCGTCCAAGGGTGAGTCGCTGTACTCGCTGGAATCGGCCGCGCCCAACCGCATCGGCTTCGATCTGGAGCGGATCATGCGCACGCGCTACCGCATCGACACCTTCCAGAAGACCTATTTCGTCATCGACAGTTTCGAGCAGCTGATGGCGGCCACCGGCCCGGACTTCACCCCGATCTACGCGCGCCTGGCCGCCGCCGAACACCTGCCCGCCGGCGAGGTGCAGGACGGCGACCATGTATTCCAGCACGGCAGCGGCGAAGGCTGGAGCAGCGACGGCGATGTCTGAGTTGCGACACCCGCCGATGCGGGACATGCAACGGATGTGCGCGGGTATCCACCGGCTGCGGTGATGCACCGCTCATCAGGACGCGTTCGCGGCCTATCCCGCTTCGACCACTTCCACGGTGACGTGCACGATCTCCTCATGGATCGACAGCGCGCGGCGGAACACCTCGGCATCCACGCCGGGCGCGGCCACCACTTCCATCGCACAGGCGAAGCGTCCGCGCCCCACCTGCCAGACATGCAGGTCGCTGATCCGCGCCGGTATCCCGCCCTGCTCCACCGCTTCGCGGATTTCAGCCACCACCGGCGCGTCCATCTGCGCATCCAGCAGCACGCGCCCGGTCTGGCGGATCAGGCCATAGGCCCATGCCGACACCAGCACCGCACCGACGATGCCCATCAGCGGGTCCAGCCATGAAGCGCTGAAATACAGGCCGCCGAGCAGCGCGATGATCGCCAGCACCGACGTGGCCGCGTCGGCCATCACATGCAGGTAGGCCGAACGCTGGTTCAAATCATGATGGTGGTGATGGTCGCCATGGTGTCCGTGAGCGTGTCCGTGGCCATGCTCGTGGGGGTGGTCGCGCAGCCACCACGCGCACAGCAGGTTCACGGCCAGGCCGATCACCGCGATGACGATGGCCTGCTGGTAGTGGATGGGGCTGGGCTTGAACATCCGCACGATGGATTCGAACACCATGATCGCGGCCACGCCGAGCAGCAGGATTGCGCTGGTGTAGCCGGCCAGGATCTCGATCTTCCAGGTGCCGAAGGCAAAGCGCGGATCGTCGCGGTAATGCCGCGCGCAGGCATAGGCAAAGGCGGCCAGCCCCAGCGCCAACGCGTGCGAACTCATGTGCCAGCCATCGGCAAGCACCGCCATCGAGTTGAACCACCAGCCACCGACGATCTCCACCACCATCATCACGGTGGTCAAGAGCATCGCGCGACGGGTGCTCTTCTCGGCCATCGGGTTGCCATCGCTGAAGGCATGGCTGTGCTGGCGCGACCGGGCAAGGACTTCGAGATTCATCACGGCGACCTTCTCATATACCCCCATAGGGTATAGCATCGCGGTCATGGCACACATCCAGCGTGACAGGAAAAAACTGCTTGCCCGCGTCCGCCGCATCGCCGGACAGGTCGCCGCACTGGAACAGGCGCTGGAAGCCGGCGATGACTGCGATGCGGTGCTGGTGCAGATCGCCGCCGCCAAGGGCGCGATGCACGGGCTGATGCTGGAAGTGATGGCCGGCCACCTGAACGACCACATCGTCGCCGAAAGTGACCCGGCCCACCGCAGCCGCGAGGCGGCGGTGCTGCTGGAACTGCTCAAACGCCATGCGCGTTGAGCCCGGACCGGTCTTCACCGCCATGAATGGCCCCCGGCGGGCGCCGCTGGCTGCGCCATGTAAAATGCCGGTCTTTTAGTCAGCAGCCATGGCGAAAGCACCTCAACGGGCGCCCGTTCTGGGCCCGGCGTTCATTCGCCTGCTGGCCCGCTTCACCGACGCCGATGTCTCCCGCCCGCCACCGGCCCTGTCCGAGCGGCTGAACCAGTGGTTTGACTGGAATCGGGCGATCACGCTTTCCAGAGCCTTGGATGGTCGCCTTTCAGAGGCGCTGGACGGCGCTGATTTCGACAGCGCCGAAGACGCCGGATGCGCCCGGATGCGGGCCACGCTGCTGGACAGCATCCACGCCGGTGTGGACACCACCACACCCCGCCGCATCAGCAGCGCCGAACGTGAAGCCCATGCGGGCTACGCTCCGTACCGCCAGCACTATCTGGCCGTGCAGCGCGCGATGCTGGCCACCACCGGCAACCTGCGCGGACGCCTGCGCGAGATGCTGGCCCGGCAGTCGCCGGCCAAGGCGCGACTGGCCGAAGTGGACGCGGTGATGGAGGCCAGCCTGAGCCCGCGCGAACACAGCCTGCTGTCCACCGTCCCGGCGCTGCTGGGCACGCACTTCTCCAGGCTGCACGCGGCCCACCGGCAGAGTGCGGCCCCCCCCGAACCTCCCGATATATCCGAAGATGCCGAACCGGCGCCTTCCGGCCCGTGGCTGGCCGTGTTCGAACAGGACCTGCGCACTGCGCTGCTGGCCGAACTGGATATCCGTTTCCACCCTGTTGATGGCCTGCTTGCAGCGCTGCGTACCCGGTAATCCGCCCCTCATGTCCAAGAATCTGCTTCGTCTCGTCGTGTTCCTTGCCGGTCTGGTTGCCATCGGCTGGATCGGGGCGGGCTATCTCACCAGCAACCCGCTCGGTCTGGTCGTCACCGCGGTGATCGCGGCCTGCTACATCGCCGGTGCACGGGAATTGCAGCGTTACCGGCAAGCCACCGCCACGCTCGACCTGGCTCTTGCCGATATCACGCCGGCCCAGTCCGATCTGGGTGCCTGGCTGGCACGCCTGCACCCGAGCCTGCGCAATGCCGTGCAGCTGCGCGTGGAAGGTGAGCGCGTCGCATTGCCGGCACCGTCGATGACGCCGTATCTGGTCGGCCTGCTGGTGCTGCTGGGCATGCTCGGCACGCTGCTGGGCATGATGGCGACCTTGCGTGGCACCGGTCTGGCGCTGGAAAGCGCGACCGATCTGGAAGCCATCCGCGGCTCACTCGGTGCGCCGGTCAAGGGTCTGGCGTTCGCCTTCGGCACCTCGATTGCCGGTGTCGCCGGCTCGGCCATGCTCGGCCTGCTGTCGGCACTGTGCCGTCGCGAACGCGTGCAGGCGGTGCAGCAGCTCGACGTGCAGCTGGCTTCCACGCTGCGCCCGTACTCGCACGCCCACCAGCGCGAGGAAGCGTTCCGCCTGTTGCAGCAGCAGACCGGCTTGATGCCGACGCTGATCGAGCGCCTGCAGACGATGATGACCACGCTGGAGCAGCACAACCACAACGCCGCCGAACGGCTGGCCAGCAGCCAGCAGGAATTCCACCAGCGCGCCGAAGCCAGCCACCTGCAGCTGGCCACCTCGCTGCAGCAGTCGCTGACCACCGGCATGGCCGAAAGCGCCAAGACTGTCGGCAGCGCCTTGCAGCCGGTGGTGGAAGCCACGCTGGCCGGGCTCGGCCGCGAAACCGCCGCCATGCAGGCCAGTGTCAGCAGCGCCGTGCAGCAGCAGCTCGACGGCCTGGCCGGCAACCTGCAGGCCACCACCCGCGCCGCCGCCGACACCTGGAACGCAGCCACCACGCAGCAGCAGCAGAGCAACGAAATGCTGGCGCAGGATTTTCGCGACAGCTTGCAGCAGTTCAGCGACACCTTCGCCCAGCGCTCGGAATCCCTGCTCGCCTCGGTATCGGCGCATCTGGATGACAGCACCGCGACCGCCGCGCGCGGCTGGAGCCAGACGCTGTCACAACAGCAGGCCCTCAACGAACAACTGGCCGCACGCAACGAGCAGGCGCTGGGCAACGCGGCGCTGGGCTTTGAACAGCGTGCCAGCGCGTTGCTGGACGTGATGCAGCGCTCGCACGCCGGCCTGCAGGAAACACTGGAATCCCGCGATCAGCAGCGCCTTGCCCAGTGGGCCGACAGCTTCGCCACGATGACGGCCGCGCTCCACCAGCAATGGGAACGCAGTGGCGAACAGATCGCCAGCCGTCAGCAGGAAATCTGCGACACGCTGGTGCGTAGCGCCGGCGAAGTCGCCCGGCAGGTGCAAGGCAACGCGGCCGATACCATCGCCGGAATCTCGCGCCATGCACAGCAGCTGGTCAGCGCGGCGGAAGGCTTCGATGCACGCACCGGCAATTTGCTGGACGCCATGCAGCAATCGCACGGCGACCTGCAGGCGGCGCTGGAAGCGCGCGACCAGCAGCGTCTGGCGCAATGGTCCGAGGCGCTGTCTTCGATCAGCACGACGCTGAGCCGGAACTGGCAGCTCAGCAGCGACCACGTCGCCAGCCGCCAGCAGGACATCTGCGATACGTTGGCGAAGACCGCCGAGCAGATGTCGGCACAGTCGCAGGCGCACGCGCGCGACACCATCGCCGAAATCTCGCGGCTGGTACAGAGCGCCTCGGAAGCACCGCGCGCGGCCGCGGAGGTCGTTGCCGAACTGCGCCAGAAACTGTCCGACAGCATGGTGCGCGATACCGCGATGCTGGAAGAACGCGGCCGCCTGCTGTCCACGCTGGAAACCCTGCTCGATGCGGTCAACCACGCCTCCACCGACCAGCGCACCGCGGTGGACGCACTGGTCAGCACCTCGGCCGACCTGCTTGAACGGGTCGGCAACCGCTTCTCCGTCCAGATCGAAACCGAAGCCGGCAAGCTCGACGACGCCGCCGCGCACGTCACCAGCAGCGCGGTGGAAATGGCCAGCCTCGGTGAAGCCTTCGGCACGGCGGTGCAGCTGTTCGGCAGCTCCACCGAGGCATTGAACGAACGCCTGCAGGTGATCGAATCGGCGCTGGAGAAGTCGCTCACCCGCAGCGACGAGCAGCTCGCCTACTACGTCGCCCAGGCACGTGAGGTGGTCGAACTGAGCATGCTCTCGCAGAAGCAGATCATCGCCGAGCTGCAGCAGCTGGGTGACCGTCGCAATGCGCCCGGGACGCAAGCCGGATGAGTGACGAGATCGAACTGGACTCCGAATCCACGTCCACCACCTGGGCCGCGTTCGGCGACCTGATGGCGGTGCTGCTGGGCGCGTTCGTGCTGATCCTGGCCGGCGTCATCGGCATCCAGCTGCAGCTGTCCAGGCAGCTGGATGAAGAGGTCAAGCAGCGCCAGGTGGAGGCGCAGAAACTCAAGACGCTGGAGCAGGCATTGGCCGCGCCACTGGCGGCCGGGCGCGTGACCGTCATCAACGGCCGCATCGGCATCAGCGGCAGCGTGCTGTTCGCATTGAACTCCGACCAGCTGCAGCCCGAAGGCCGCGAGTTGCTGCAGAGCCTTGCCGCGCCGTTGCGCGACTATCTGGGCACGCGCGAGGAAGTGCTGATGGTCAGCGGCTTCACCGACAATCAACCGGTGCGGGTGGGCAATGGCCGCTTTGCCGACAACTGGGAACTGTCCGCCGCACGCGCGCTGACGGTGACGCGTACCCTGATTGCCGATGGCGTGCCATCGTCGTCGGTGTTCGCCGCCGCGTTCGGTGCCGAACAACCGGTCAGCGCCAACACCGATGAAGCCGGACGGGCAAAGAATCGCCGTGTGGAAATCGCACCGATTCCCCGCCCCAAAGTGGACAGCAATGGCGATGCCAGGTAAGCCCGCATCGCCACAGGCACAGCTGGAGGCATGGCGCGGGCAAGGCGCCGACCGTGTCGATCGGACGCGCTTCAGCCTGATCGCCAGTCTGGCGCAGCGCGCGACGCGGTATGAGGGCCGCACGGCACAGCGGTTGCAGCAGCGGCTGGCACAACTGGTCGACGACTACGCGCAGCGCGTGGCCGCATCACTGCAGGCCAACACCGTGCCAGCCACCCCTGCGGTGAGCTCATCTAAGTTGCGCACGCTGCTCGAACATATCGGCAACCGCGCGTCATCGCCGCTGCCGGTGCCGGTGGCGGACCCCACTTCCGCCGTTGCCGCAGAGGCGGCCGGCGATCCTGCTGCGCTGCCGGCACTGGCGCCGCTCGCGGCGTTGGACGAATTCCAGCAGCTGTGGGGCCGCATCCGTATCGACAGCCTGTTGCGGCAATCGCAGGAATCGATTTCCGAAGATGCCGGCCCGTTGCATTCCAGCGTCCTGCTCCACCGCGCCATGAACCTGATGCGCGATATCGCCCCGGAATATCTGCAGCACTTTCTCGCTTACAGCGACGCGCTGTCATGGTTGGAGCAGCTGGACGGCGGCACCACGCGCAACAGCGGCGATACCGTGCGTGCCACCGCTCCCCGCAAAAACACCCGGGCCACCGGCACCCGGCGCAGGAAGCCGCCCGCGACCGAGCAGCAATAGGCGCGCTGCGGTTCGAGTCCGATGCCGTCCGGATTCCGGAATTGGCTCTCACTTTCGCAAGACAGAAGAAAGGCGCAGTTGCCTGCGCCTTGTTCATGCTCCACGGCTGAAAGCACTCAGGCCGCCGTATCCACCAGCACCAGTTCGGTGTCTTCCAGCGCGGTGATATGGATGCTGTCCACGCCGGTGATCGCCGCGCCATCGCGGGCTTCCAGCGTCACGCCATCCACGTCGACCTTGCCGGTGTTGGGCACCAGATAGCCGTGACGGGTGGTGTCGGTGAAGCGGTACTCGGTGCTTTCGCCGGCCTTGAGCGTGGCACCGAGTACGCGCGCATTGGCGCGGATCGGCAGTGCCTCGTCATCGCCGGCCATACCGCTGGCCAAGGCGATGAAACGGCCGGAGCGCCCGCCCTTGGGGAACGGCCGGGTACCCCACGACGGCGTGCCACCACGCTCATCCGGGAAGATCCAGATCTGGAAGATGCGGGTGATGCCCGGTTCCCGGTTGTACTCGGCATGCCGGATACCGCTGCCGGCACTCA
The DNA here is from genome assembly GCF_030711595.1 of Stenotrophomonas sp. YIM B06876. GTDB lineage: Bacteria > Pseudomonadota > Gammaproteobacteria > Xanthomonadales > Xanthomonadaceae > Stenotrophomonas. Next base: position 57,357 of record NZ_JAUJUJ010000006.1, on the reverse strand, counting down.
TCACCTGCACATCGCCCGCCTCGGTACGGCCCTGGTTGCCCTGGTCGTCCTGGTGGGTGATGGCGCCTTCGCGCACGTAGGTGATGATCTCCATCTCGGCGTGCGGATGCGGCGGGAAGCCGGTGCCGGGCTGGATGGTGTCGTCATTCCACACCCGCATCGCCCCCCAATGCATGCGCCCGGGGTCGTGGTATTCGGCGAACGAGAAGTGATGCCTGGCATCGAGCCAACCATGATTGGCTCCACCAAGGCTGGCAAACGGGCGACGTTCGATCATGGCGGGCTCCTGCGTGGCAACGGATTCGATGGGCACAGTCTAGGCCGGCGTCGTGCGGTCAAAAACACAGCCACCGGCAATTCATTGTTTCCATTTGCGGCGTGATCCGGGTCTCCGGGTGCCCTCATTTACGTGGATCATCTGCCCACCCTCGACGCGGGCTGTCTGCGGCAACGCCGGACGACGGGTACCCGCATAGCTGATCCCCTGAGCGGCAACCGCTGCTTTCCGCATGGCACTGCTTGCGCCTTCGATGATCGCGACCTGTGGCCCTACCGCGCCCCTGCCGCTGGATACGCCAGCAGCACCACCAGGTCTTCGTTTCCGGCCTGCTGCAATGCATGGGTGCTGCCGCTGCGGGTCAGCAGTGCATGCCCGGGACCAACCACGTATTGCCGGCCATCCAGCACATACAGGCCATGGCCGCTGACGATGTAGTAGATCTCGTCCTTGTGCTGTGGGTGCAGGCCGATGCCCGCGCCTTTATGAAGCACGCGCTTGCGCATGACGAAGGGCAGATCGTCCACATCGGCGAAGAACGGATAGGCCGTGGTCGGGCCGGCGCCACCGTGCGGGCCGGGTTGTTCACGGCCGATGTCCTGTTCGCGGATCACCTGCGAGCCATGCGGGTTCGGCGCCTCGATCTTCGCCGCAGCCGCCGGTGAAGAAGCTGCCGGCAACGTTGGGGCGCCTGCAGCCGCTATCGCCGGGGCCGTGATCGCCCCGCAATCGATATCACGCTGCAATGCCGCTCTCATTCGCGGCTGCAGATCGACCCAGCCACGCATCACCTGGCAGGCCACGGCGGTGGCGCCGGCCACGCTGAAATGGGTACCGTCGGCCTTGCCCTGCTCGGGCACGAACATGAAGTACGGCTTGGCGCCCTGCTCGCCCAGCGCGCGGATCCATGCCATCGAGCTGGCGTTGAGGTCGATCAACGGCACCTGCTGTTCAGCGGCCAGGCGCTTCATCGATGCGGTATAGCGGCCATGCGTATCCAGCAACGCACCGAAGTCGTAGAGCAAACGCGCCACCGGGGTGATCAGGATCGGCGTTGCGCCCTTCGCGCGGGCCAGCGCGACATAGCGCGACAGGAACTGCGGATAGTCACCATCGGGGTCGGTATAACGCGTGGCGTCTTCGTACTTGGCATCGTTGTGGCCGAACTGGATCAGCACTATATCGCCGTTGCGCAGTTGCTGGCCGATCGCATCCAGACGGCCTTCATCGATGAAGCTGCGGGTACTGCGGCCACCGATGGCGTGATTGCGCACTTCCCATTGCGCAGGTGCCAGCCAGCTCTGCAGCACCTGGCCCCAGCCGGCCTGCGGCGCGCGTTCCGGACCGTAACTGGCGGCGGTGGAATCGGCGGCGATGAAGACCCGCTGTGGCGGCGCTGCGGCGTGGGTCATGCCGGCGATGGCACACAGCCACAGCAGGTGGAAAGCGCTCGGTTTCATGCGGACTCCAGCAACGTGCGGTAATGGGAGCAACGCCGGCGAGCATCGGCCATATGCCGCGCCCCGCGGTTTCGGTTTGGCCGCGTCGCAACCCGTCTCACTCCCGCAACGGCGCGGGAGCGGTTTTCAAACAACAAGGGCGCCACGTGGGCGCCCTTGTCTGCCCGTGGGGGCAATGCAGCGGTGCGGCCAGGCTTACTTGCCCAGCACGCCCTTCACGTAGGCCACGATGTCCGCGTCCTGGGCATTGTCGAAGAACGCCTTCTGGAAACGCTCGCCGCCGACGGCCTGCTTGACCAGCTCCGGGTCGATGGCCTTCAGGCCTTCGATGAAGTTCTTGGACGCGCCCTGCTTGACCTGCGCCAGGATGCCGGCGTTGGCCATCTGCGATTCGCGGCGCTCGGCCGGGTAACCCTGGCCGCGCTCGCCGGCGAATGCCTTCTCGAAGATGTAGCGGATGTTGATTTCCGCGCCCCAGCCGAAGCCCTTGGCGAACGGCAGTGCCAACGCGTTGCCGCTGTTGACCTGGGCGAACAGGAACGCGTCGGTCGGCTCGATGCAGTAACCGCAGAACACGCCCGGCCATGCGTTGAGCGACATCATCGCGCCCTGGCCGGTGCCGCAGCCGGCAACGACGAAGTCGACCGCCTTGGAGTTCAGCAGCAGCGCGGCGCAGATGCCCAGGTGGATGTAGGTCAGGCGGTGGTCGTTGTCACCGTCCATGCCGACGTTGAACACGTCGTGGCCCTGGGCCGAAGCAACGGTGTTGAGCTGCTCCAGCACCACCGGGTTCTTGGCGGCCTGGCTGAATTCCTGCATCAATGCGATTTTCATTGCGTAACTCTCTTTGATGGAAAAACGTGTTCGAGGTGGATGGGCTGAAAGGCGCCCTCATCCGCCCTTCGGGCACCTTCTCCCACAAGCGGGAGAAGGGAAAAACAGATTCAGCCAAGGCTGGGGCACCTTCTCCCTTACGGGAGAAGGCATAACGCAGAGTCCGGCTGAGTGCAGCGGCCGCGCCCGCAGTGAGCAGGCCGCCATCCGTCAGCGGGCCAGCCAGCCACCGTCGACCGGGATGATCGCGCCGTTGACGTAATCCGAGGCGCTGGACGCCAGGAACACCGCGGTGCCGCCGAGGTCTTCCGGCTTGCCCCAGCGCCCGGCCGGGATGCGGTCCAGGATCGCCTTGTTGCGGTCCGCGTCGGCGCGCAGCTGCGCGGTGTTGTCGGTGGCCATGTAGCCCGGAGCGATGGCGTTGATGGTCACGCCCTTGCCGGCCCATTCGTTGGCCAGCAGCCGGGTGATGCCGGCGATGCCGCTCTTGGAGGCGGTGTAGGACGGTACGCGCACGCCGCCCTGGAACGACAGCATCGAGGCGATGTTGATGATCTTGCCGCCGCCCTGGGCGATGAAATGCTTGCCGGCGGCCTGCGACATGAAGAAGGCGGACTTGATGTTGACGTTCATCACGTCGTCCCAGTCCTTCTCGCTGAAATCGACCGCATCGGCGCGGCGGATCAGGCCGGCGTTGTTGACCAGGATGTCGAGACGGCCGAGGCCGCCGATGGTTTCAGCCACCACCCGCTCGATCGGCTCGATGCTGATCAGGTTGGCCTCGATGTTGAGGAAGCGGCGGCCGAGCGCACGCACCTTCTCGGCGGTTTCGTCCGCCGGCACGATGCCGGCCCCGGCGATGTCGGCACCGGCGGCGGCCAGTGCCAGCGCGATGCCCTGGCCCAGACCGGTATTGGCACCGGTAACCAGTGCGACCTTGCCTTCGAGACTGAATGGATTCGTCATGGTGTTTCTCTCCCAGAGCGGTGGTTCGGGTACTTGAAGATGCCGGCGCCGGGCGCCGGAAGGGTCACTTGAGCTGGCAGATATCCAGCACGTGCATATCGGTGTAATCGAGGTTTTCGCCACCCATCGCCCAGATGAAGGCGTAGTTGCCGGTGCCGGCCCCCATGTGGATCGACCATGGCGGCGACACGATGGCCTCGTTGTTCTGGATCACCACATGGCGCTGTGCCTGCGGCTCGCCCATGAAGTGGTAGACGCGGTCGTTGGCGCCCAGGTCGAAGTAGAAATAGACCTCGCTGCGGCGGTCGTGCAGGTGTGGCGGCATGGTGTTCCAGACGCTGCCCGGCTTGAGCACGGTCAGCCCCAGCAGCAGCTGCGAGGACTGGCAGGTGGCCGGCACGATGTACTGGTAGATGGTGCGCTCGTTGCTGGTTTCCAGCGCGCCGCGGTCCAGCGCGACCGCATCCTTGATCGACAGCTTCCGGGTCTGGAAGCGCGCATGCGCCGGGGTCGAGGCCAGATAGAACTGCGCCGGGATGGCGGCATCGGCCGAGGCGAAGCGGACGTCCTCACTGCCCATGGCGATGTACAGCCCGTCCTTCGGGCCGAGCACGTAATCGGTGCCGTCCACGGTGACCGTGCCGGGGCCCGCGCCGACGTTGATCACACCCAGCTCGCGACGCTCCAGGAAGGGATGGCCGGCGGCCGAGGCCGGCTCGGTCTGCCGCGGCAGCTGCAGCGTGCGCGACACCGGCGCCACCCCGCCGAGCACGAAGCGCTCGTAGTGGGTGTACTTCAGCGTCACCGCGTCGTTCTGGAACAGGCCGTCAAGCAGGTACAGGTCGCGCAGCTCATCGTTGCTGGCGCCCTTGAGGGCGTCGGGATGGGTGGCGTAGTGGGTTTTGCAGTACATGGTCATCTCCGGAGCAGAGAGGGGGCCGTGGCCGGATCGGCCCATGCGCGATTTGGAGTCATTCTACCCCTATGGGAAACCGGTGTCATTTTGCGCCGCAAGATACCTGAATTGTTCTGGAACAAACGCTTACGTATTCAATCCTGGGGCGGCTGGCAGGAGTCGCGCACGATCAGGTGCGGCCGCACGCTGGCCATCGGCAGCGGGTTGTGGCCCTCGGGCTGGATCAGCATGGCCGCCGCTGTTCGCCCGGTGTCACGGGTATTGCGGCGCACCGAGGTCAGCGATGGCCACAGCCGCGATGCCAGCGGACTGTCGTCGTAGCCGATCACCGACAGCTCGCGCGGGATGTTGATGCCGGCGCGCATGGCGACCTTGTAGACGCCGGCCGCCATTTCATCGTTACCGGTGAAGATCGCCGTCGGCCGCTGCTTGCCGAGCAGCAGCTTCTCGGCCGCGGCCACGCCTGATTCAAAGGTGTAACCGGCTTCGATGATGCGCCCCGGCGGCAGCTCGATACCGCGGTGCTCCAGGGCCCCGAGGAAACCGGCGGTACGCTCGTGCGCCGAACGGTAGGCCGACGGACCGGTGACCAGGGCGATGTCGCGGTGACCGAGCGAAAGCAGGTAATCGGCCGCTTCGGCGGCGCCGTCGCGGTCATGGGTGATCACCATCTGCGAGGTCTCATCCAGCGGCAGCGACGCGATGCGGGTGAAGCGGCAGCCGATTTCTTCGAGCATGTCGGCCAGCGCCTGGTCCTCGGAAGCACGCGGCACCAGGATCACGCCATGCAGCTTCTGCTGCTGTACGAAGCGGCGTACGCCTTCGATGTAGCCGGGACTGCGGCTGTCGCACGGATGCACCACCAGTTCGAAGCTGGAGCCGCGCAGCGCGTCCAGCGCGCCATATTGCATATCCACGATGTACTGCGCGGTGGGGTTGTCGTAGACCATGCCGATCAGGAACGAACGCCGGAACGCCAGGCCGCGCGCCAACGGATCAGGCGTATAGCCGACCTCGCGCATCAGCGCCTCGACCTTGTCACGGGTGTCTTTGCGCACCAGCGGCGAGTTGTTGATGATGCGCGACACCGTTTTTTTGGAGACGCCGGACAGCCGCGCGATATCGTTGATCGTGGCAGCTTTGGCCCGGACCTTGGTGGCGGGCGCCGCATCAGGCTTGGTGCGCAAGGGCATGTTCCTTCAAACCGTTCAATTCGGGGATTCTATCGGGCCGCGCCGGGTGCAGCGCGGTCGGGCAACAAAAGGAGGCGGAAACTCCCGCTGCCGCGGCCTGAGCGGTGGCAGCGGCGGTGGGCTCCCCGCGCCATGGTCGGGGCAGCCGCTGGCGGTCTTCCGAACGTGACGCCGGTCGTTGCGCGCGCGGCCGCGATCAACCGCGCAGCAGCCCCGGCAGCCACAGCGACAACCCCGGGAAGAACGTCACCACCATCAACACCGCCAGTCCGGCCAGCCAGAACGGCCAGATGCTCTTCATGCTTTCACCGATGCTGATCTTGCCGATGGCGGTACCGATGAACAGCACCGAGCCCACCGGCGGCGTCACCAGCCCCAGCCCGCCGGTCAGGACCAGCACCAGGCCGAAGTGGATCGGATCGATGCCGTAGGCCTTGGCCACGGGCAGGAAGATCGGGGTGCAGATCAGGATCATCGGCGCCAGGTCCATGAAGGTGCCCAGCAGCAGCAGCATCACCACGATCATCAACAGCACCATGGTCTTGTTGTGCGCGAACGACTGCAGCAACTCCACCGCGGCGGCGGGCACCTGCAGGTAGGCCAGCAGCCAGCCGAACACCGCGGCGGCGGCAATCACGAACAGGATCACCCCGGTGCTGCGCGCGGCGTGGGTCACCGTCTGCAGGAATCCGCGCCAGTTGAGCTGGCGGTAGATCACCGTGGTCACCAGCAGCGCATAGACCACGGCGATGGCCGCACTCTCCACCGCGGTGAAGATGCCGGCCCGGATACCGACAAAGATCAGCGCCACCAGACCCAGGCCGGGCAGGGCGGTGATGGTGCGGGTCAACACGGCGCGCATGCCCGGGAACGCTTCCACGCCGTAGCCGCGGCGGCGGGCCACCGCATAGCCGGTGATCATCAGCACCACGGTCATCAGCAGCGCCGGAACCACGCCGGCGGCGAACAGGTCGGCAATGGACAGGCCGCCACCTGCCGCTGCCGAAAACAGGATCAGGTTGTGCGACGGCGGCACCAGCAGCGCCACCAGCGCGGCGGTGATGCTGACGTTGACCGCGAAGTCGCGGTCGTAGCCGCGTTTGACCATCTGCGGAATCATGGTGCCGCCCACCGCCGAGACGTCGGCGATGGCCGAGCCGGAGACGCCGCCGAAGAACAGCGAGGACAGGATCGACACTTGCCCGAGGCCGCCACGCAGACGCCCCACCAGCGAGGAGGCCAGCGCGATCAGACGTTCGGAAATACCGCCGCGCATCATGATTTCGCCGGCGAAAATAAACAGCGGAATGGCGATCAGCGAGCCCGAACCGGTACCTGCCGAAATCTGCTGCACCAGCACGATGCTGGGCAGGTCCAGATACAGCAGCGTGGCCAGTGCGGCAGCGGCCAGCGCATAGGCGACCGGCACACCGATCAGCAACAGCAGGCCGAACAGCGCAAACAGGATGGCGATACCCATGACTCAGCGAGCTCCTTCGATAGCGGCGGGGCGCAGCAGCAATACCAGCCGGTTCAAGGCGAACAGCACCATCAGCGCACCGCCCACGCTCAACGGCAGGTAGTTGATGCTCTGCGGCAGCGGCGCGCCGGCGATCTTGATATGCAGCCCGTCGACCAGCAGTACCCAGCCCCATGCCGCGATCACCGCGCCGATGGCGGCGATGATCAGCGGCACCAGCGCATCGACCAGGCGCCGGAACACCGGATTCAGCTGTTCGGCCAGCAGGTAGAAACCGAAATGGCGGTTGCTGTACACGCCGGCGGCCGCACCCATGCTCATCGCCGTGCTCAGCAACAGCAGCGTCACCGGTTCGGTCCAGCTGGGCGAATCGTTGATGACATAGCGGGCGAATACCTGCCAGGCCTGCACGACCACCAGCCCGAGCAGGGCGGCGACGGCAATGTAGATGACGATATCGGCAATCACCGCAAGGGCGCGCTGGGCACCGTGCGGGGCGGCGGTGGAGGTCGGTTCGGACATCGGACGGGATCTCAGGCGTAGGCGCGGATGCGGCGATGGAGGGAGGCGATATCCGGCTGCTGCAGGTACTGGCGCAGCAGCGGTGCGGCGGCCTGGTGGAAAGCCGGCATATCGACCGCGTTGAACTTCACTCCGTAAGCGGCCACGGCCTGGCGGGCCTTGTCTTCGGAGGCGTCCCATTGCGTGCGCATGACCTGCACCGAAGCACGCGCGGTATCCAGCAACAGGCGGCGATCGGCCGGCGACAGCAACTCGAAACGGCGGCGCGACATCAGCAGCACGTCCGGCGCATACGAATGCTCGCTCTGCGACCAGTAATGCGCCGCTTCGAAATGGCGGCTGGAATGGAAGCTGCGCATGTTGTTTTCGGCGCCGTCGATCATGTGCGTCTCCATGCCGGAGAACGTGTCGCCCAGCGACATCGGAGTCGGATTGGCGCCGAGCATGCGCATCAGCTGGATGAAGATGTCCGAGTTGGCCACGCGCAGTTTCAGGCCATGCAGGTCGTGCGGCTCCACGATCGGATGCTTGGTGTTGTAGAAACAGCGCGGGCCCGAATCGTAGATCGCCAGGCCGACCAGGTCGCGGCTCTCGAACCCCTGCAGCACGCTGTCGGCGATACCGCTGTCCAGCGCATGGCGCATGTGTTCCACCGAGTCGAACACATACGGCAGGCACAGCGCCTGGGTCAGCGGAAAGGCGTTGTTGAGCGCGCCGGAATAGACGCGGGTGATATCGATCGCGCCGAAGCGGGCCATGTCGATCGCCTCGCTCTCGCGCCCGAGCTGGCCGGAGTGGTACTGGCGCAGCTTCAGCCGGCCGCCGGTCTGGCGCTCCAGCGTTTCACCGATCCACTTCACCGCGGTCACGGTCGGATAGTCGGCCACATGTACATCGGTGGCGGTCAGCACGTGGCCGCCGCCGGCTGCGGCACCGCCGGGCGAACAGGCCGACAGCAACGGTGCGGCAAGTGCGCCGATGCTGCCGGTGAGAAAACCTCTGCGAGTGATCATCTGCGCCCTCCCGCGCGTCCCCGCCATCGCCACCGGTCAGCCGGCAGCGACAGCCTTGCAAGAAATATCACCGTAACCAGTGAAGCGGATCACCGCCTGCTGGCCGACCGCGATGTCATGGATGCCGGTGGCATTGCCGGTGGCGATCAGATCGCCTTTCTTCAACGGCCGGCCACGCTGGGCCGACCGCGACAGCGCGAACGCGTAGGCCGCACGCAGGCCGCCGGGCAGCCGCGTGGCGCCACCGGTGCCGACCACCTCGCCTTCGATCTCGGTCTGCGCGCGCAGCGAGGGTTCATCCAGCGTGGTCCAGGCCGGCACTTCCGGGCCCAGGATCAGGCCGTTGTTGTTGCCGAAGTCCGATACCACCGCGAGCGGCCCCAGCACGTTGATCGTCGCCAGCGGACTGCTGGCCACTTCCACGCCGATGAACATCCGCGCCGGCAGCGCCTCGGCCTGTTCCGGGCTCCAGTGCAGCTGGTCGACCGGGGCGTCGGCCTGCAGTTGCAGGACGTATTCGGCCTCGACCGCGGCAAAGCCGCCGGCGCCGGAAAACACCGGAATCTCCACGATGGCACCGGTGGCATTCCAGAGCTTGCGCGAGAAGACCGGGCCCAGCAGGCGGTCGTCGCCGGAGGAGTCGCGGCGCTCGGCGGCGATGTAACCGACCTTCCAGCCGACCACGCGGTCATCCCATTGGCTGATGGCAAGGTCCTGCACGCGATACGCGGTTTCCAGATCGTCCGGGATAAGGCCCGGAAAATCGGACAACGACCCGCCCCGCAGGCGGGCGCTGACAAATTGGCGGGCAATTTCGCCGAGTCCGGCCGGGGGCAGGTCCGGTTTGCCTGGATCGTTGCTCAAGCGCATCTCCTGATGTCTTTGTTGCACTGCCTGTCGACAGTGACCGAGTTGGCTGTATATGGTAAACCGGTGTCATTGGCAATGTGCAGCGCGTCAGAACCCTTCGATTGCGGATCTCCCAGCCACCCCCATGTCGCTCCTCAAACCCTTGCCAGTCTTGCGTCTGCGGCTGTTCGCCCTGCTCCTGGCCGGAGCGGCATTGCCGCTCTGGGCCAGCAGCGGCGAACCGGCGCCCGGCGCCCCCGATCGCATCGCGCTGTGGCCCACTGGAGTGGCCCCCGGGGACAGCGCGTTGTCCGCGCCGGCAAGGATTGTCGAGCGCAGCCCCGCTGCGGAGCTGCCGGACCGCTATATCGAACACGTCAGCGAGCCGTACCTGGTGGTCTACCGCCCCGCCAGGCCCAACGGCCGCGCGCTGCTGGTGATTCCCGGCGGCGGCTACCAGCGGGTGGTGCTGGACAAGGAAGGCAGCGCGCTGGTGCCGGCGTTCGTCGACCGCGGCGGGCTGACCCTGTTCGTGCTGCGCTACCGGCTGCCAGGCGATGGCCGGCCCGACCGCGACGCGGCCCTGGCCGATGCCCAGCGCGCGCTGCGGCTGATCCGCGCCCAAGCCGCGGCGTGGCAGCTGGACCCGCGGATGATCGGGGTGATCGGGTTTTCCGCCGGCGGGCACCTGGCCGCCCGTCTGGGCACCGGCTTCGACCAGATGGTCTATCGGCCGGTGGATGCGGCCGACCGCCTCAGCGCGCGGCCCGACTTCCAGCTGCTGGTGTATCCGGTGATCACCATGGCCGGAGAGGATGCCCACCCCGGCTCGCGCCAGCGGCTGCTCGGCGATGTCGCGGACCCGGCGCTGTTGCAACGGTACTCGCCGCACCAGCAGGTGAGCGCGCGCACTCCGCCCAGCTTCCTGCTGCACGCCCAGGACGACGCCGTGGTGCCGGTCGGCAACAGCCTCGTGTTCTACCAGGCACTGCAACGTGCCGGCATCTCCAGCGAAATGCACCTGTTTCCGCACGGTGGCCACGGTTTCGGCATCCGTGGCAGCGCGGGCCTGACCACGGCGGCATGGCCGCAGCTGGCGCTGGACTGGATCACCACGGTTACCGAGGACCCCACCCCATGAGCGAACACCCCGCGCATCCCGCCCGCCGCGCTTTCCTGCGCCAGACCGCGCTGTGCACCGCCGGCGCCGGGCTGGTGCTGGCCGCGCCGCTGGCCGCTGCCGCCGCCATACCCGGACCGCGCCCCGGTTCCCCCTCGCTGGCGCGGGTGCGCAGCGGACGCATCGGCGGCCAGCGGGAGCAGGGTATCCATGTATTCCGCGGCATTCCCTACGGCGCCGATACCGCGCCACAACGCTTTCAGCCGGCGCTGCAGGAAGTGCCATGGCGGGGCGTGCGCGACGCCCTGGACTATGGCGCCGCGGCGCCGCAGAGCGGCAGCGAGGGCCCCGGCAGCGAGGATTGCCTGTTCCTCAACGTGTGGACGCCGGCGCTGCGCGATGGCCGCAAGCGGCCGATCCTGTTCTATATCCATGGCGGCGGCTTCAACAACGGCTCCGGCAGCGATCCGCTGTATGACGGCGGCAACCTGTGCCGGCGCGGCGACGTGGTGGTGGTCACGGTCAACCACCGGCTCAACCTGTTCGGCTACCTGTACCTGGCGCAGCTCGGCGGCGCCGGATTCGCCGATTCGGGCAACGTCGGCCAGCTCGATCTGGTGCAGGCGCTGCAGTGGGTGCGCCAGCACGCGGCCGAATTCGGCGGCGATGCCGGCAACATCACCGTGTTCGGCCAGTCCGGCGGCGGCGCCAAGATCGCCACGCTGATGGCGATGCCCGCCGCGAAGGGGCTGTTCCAGCGCGCGTGGACCATGAGCGGACAGCAGGTGACCGCCGCCGGGCCGCGCGCCGCCACGCAACGCGCGCAGCAGGTGCTGCAGCATTTCAACAGCGATGCCCACGCGTTGCGCACGTTGCCGATGGAAAAACTGCTGGAGGCGGGCAAGCTGCGCGATCCCTCGCGGGTGGAGAACACCGGCCTGTATCTGGGCCCGGTGCTGGACGCGCGCGCGTTGCCGCGGCATCCGTTCTACCCCGATGCCGCGCCGCAATCGGCGGGTATCCCGATGGTGATCGGCAACACCCATGACGAAACCCGCGCCTTCCTCGGCAACGATCCGGCCAACTTCACGCTGGACTGGGACACGCTGCCGGCCCGGCTGGAACAGCAGCAGTACGTGGATCTGCTGCCATCGGTGGTGATTGCCGAATACCGCCGGCTGTATCCGCATTACACGCCCTCGGACGTGTTCTTCGCCGCCACCACGGCCGGCCGCTCCTGGCGCGGTGCGGTGGAGGAACTGGAAGCACGCGCGCGCCAGGATGCGCCGACCTGGGCCTACCAGCTGGACTGGTACGACCGCACCGGCGAGGCGGCGAAACTGCGCGCCTTCCACACCCTGGATATCCCGCTGGTATTCGACAACATCGGCCAACCGGGGTCGCGGACCGGCCACAGCGCGGACGCGCAGCGCGTGGCCGGCCGCATGAGCGATGCGTTGCTGGCCTTCGCCCGCAACGGTGATCCCAACCATGACGGCCTGCCGCGCTGGGATTGCTACCGCCTGCCGCAACGCCAGACCTTGCTTTTCGATGTCGACAGCCGCCAGGCCGACGATCCGCGCGGCGGCGAACGCAGGCTCTACCAGCAGGCTCCGTTCATCCAGCGCGGCACCTTCTGAGGCCTTTGATGATCCATTTCCGTTGCCTGTGGGCCACCTTGGTGCTGGCCGCCGCCAGCGCCCACGCCGCGCCGGACCCGTCGTCCGGCGAGCGCCCATCGCCGAACCCGGTCCGCGCCAGCAAGATCGTGCTGGTGGGCGACTCCACCACCGCGGTGCACAGCGGCTGGGGCGCGGCGTTCTGCGCCAGCCACGTCACTTCTGCGCTGAGCTGCGTGAATCTGGCCCGCGGCGGCCGCAGCAGTTACAGCTACCGGGCCGAGGGCTCATGGGCGCTGGCGGTGCAGGAGATGCGCCGCGGCGGCTATCAGGACGTGCATGTGCTGATCCAGTTCGGCCACAACGACCAGCCTGGCAAGCCGGGACGTTCCACCGATCTGGCGCGGGAATTTCCCGACAACCTGCGCCGCTACGTGCGCGAGGTACGCGCTGCAGGGGCGATTCCGGTGTTGCTGACGCCGCTGACCCGGCGCCAGTTCCGCGACGGCCAGCTGCTGGACGATCTTGCCCCGTGGGCCGAAGCCACGCGCACGGTGGCAGCGGAAATGGCGGTGCCGCTGGTCGATCTGCATGCCCGTAGCCGCGCCGCGGTGCAGGGCCTGGGCCCGGTGCTGGCCTTGCGTCTGGCCCAGGCGCCGGCCTCGCCGCTCCAGGTCAGCGCCGCGCAACAGGGCACCACCGTGGACAACCCGGCCGCGGCCAACGTGCCGCCCGTTACCCCGCAAACCCTGTCCCCGCCCGAGCCGATGGCGCAGGCAAAGACCGCGTTCGACTACACCCATCTTGGTGCGCAAGGCGCGGGCCTGTTCGCGGCGATCGTCGCCGATGAACTGGCCCGTCAGGTGCCGGCGCTGCGGCGCAACCTGCTGCCCTGAGTCGCGGGCGCGTCGGCGCGTCAACGACGTCGCATAAGCGCAGCACGGCCGGCGCGCCGGGAAAGCCGGAACATTCCGTTAACCGCGTTCACCTAGACTGCGGCCATGCCTCACGATATCAGCGGGTATCCGACCTTTCCTGGCCGCGACCGTCTGCTTGCCGCCATCGACCACGCGGTGCAGGGCGGCGACAGCCCGCAGGTCACCGCCGCCTTGCAGCAGGTGCTGCGCCAGGCCATGGCCGATGCGCGCATCCGCCTGCCCGGGTGCGTGCACCAGCCCGTGGCCGGCCACTACGCGCGCCGCGAGCTGTACCGCAGCGCCACGCATGGCTACAGCATCGTGGCGATGACCTGGGGCCCGGGACAGGCCACGCCGCTGCACGACCACGCCGGCCTGTGGTGCGTGGAAGGGGTGTGGAGCGGCGCGCTGCAGGTCACCCGCTACGAACTGGTTGAACGCGACGGCGAGCACTTCCGCTTCGACGCCCGTCAGGGCCTGCTGGCCGGGCCGGGCAGCGCCGGCAGCCTGATTCCGCCGCAGGAATACCACACCCTGTGCAACCCGGGCCGCGAGCAGGTCGCCGTCTCGGTGCACGTGTACCAGGCAGCGCTGGAGCGCTGCACCATCTTCGTGCCCGACCCGGACCGTGCGCCGTGGTATCTGCGCGCGGAGCGGGCACTGCAGAACGATGGCCAGGGCGGTGCGCCCCGCCCCGCATCGGCGATGCCGCTCCGCCGATAGCGCGGGCCGGCCACCACGCGCGGCCGCAGCCATCCTCACGATGGCCACGGTCACGCCAGCCGGATCAGCGCAACGGCAGCACGTTGTTGAGCCGGGTCACTTCTTCGGCCCCGTTTTCCTGCGCCACCCGCACCCGCGCCCCGTCGCGCCGGAACCCGGCCGGCAGCGGCAACTGCACGGTGACGGTCTTGGGCCGCAGGTCGCTGGGCGCCGGCAGGGCCGGGATCGCCACGCGCGCCACTTCCCTGCCGCGCGCATCCTCCAGCACCGCCACGCCCGGCATGGTGGCCACATGGCCCAGGCTGTGCACGGTCAGCTGCAGCTGCTCGCCGTCGATGCGCAGGTCGCCGCGGCCGATGCCCAGGTCCGCGCGCTTGTCCACCGGGGTGCCGGGCTGGATGCGTTCGAATTCGAACAGCTGGGTCTTGCCGGGCAGGAATTCCAGCGCGGTCGCCATGCTCTTCTCGAAGACGAACTCGCGGGTCGACGGTTTGCCGTCGATACGGCCATCGCCATCGGCATCGATGCCGCTGCGCACCCGCCATTGCCCCGGCGCCACGTTCCAGCCGGTCATCTGCGCCCGCTCGCTGCGCTTGCCCAGGTTGTAGGCGGTGACAGTGAAGCGCTCGGGCGAGGGCGCATGCACCAGCAGCGCGACCTGTCCGGCGGCCTCGGCGTTGTCGAAGCGCCAGCTCACCGTATGCCCGGGCCAACTCTGGTTGCGCTTGAGCGCGATCCCGCCCAGCCGTGCGCGCTGCAGGAACTCGCTGGGCGCCTCGACCCGGTCGCTCCACCAGTGGCCTTCGGTATTCATGTACTCGCGTTGCGCCTTGGCCTGGATGCCGTCGGCATGCAGCGCTTCCAGATACGTCCTGTCGCCGGTGGCCTGCCACGCCATCAGGCTGGAGAACCCGGTGTTGCCGGCATCGGCATCGGCGATCAAGCGCGGGTTCCAGTCCTGGCCACGGCCCAATACCTCGACGAAGTTCTCGCCCAGGTTGGACAGCGCCCCCGGGCCGCCGCGGGCGACGCGGTAGTCCAGTGCCTTCAGGTATTTGTCATCGCCACTCCAGCGCCACGCCGCCCAGAACAGGTGCATCGTGTCGCCGCCGCCCGAGCCCTGGTTCAACTCGCCGCCACGGGTCTTGCCGGTGGCCCAGTTGATCTCGTTGGGCAGCACCCAGACGCCATCGTCGGCGGTGTAGCCATGGGCCAGGTAGCTGTCGGCCAGGCCGGTGACCAGTTTGCGGCCGGTCGCATCGGCGTTGTAGTCGCCCAGCAGGAACGCCGGGTGCAGCGCCGGGAACGAATACGGCTTCTGCCACTGCCAGTTCGGTTCGCGGTAGACCTTGTTGCCGCCAAACCAGTTGCTGGAGAACAGCAGGTGGCCGTGCGGATTGGGCAGGATGATGCGCTCGTCGAACGCCTTGACCGTTTCCATCAGCCGCTCGACGGTCAGCGGATCGCCCCAGTTGAGGTAGAGCATCGCGCTGTTGGCGTTGATGCCTTCCTCGTAGGAATGCAGCTCGTCGGTCTCGATCGTGCTCAGGCCGTTGGCGAACATGCCGTTCCTGTAGACCGCGTCGGACAGCGCGGTCAGCGAGGCGTTGAGCCGGTCCGGCTGCACGCCCATCAGCGCCAGCCCCGGCCACTGCTGGGTCAGGTCGGTGTCGTCGGAAATACCGCCGCCGAAGTCGCCGTACTCGACCTGGCGGTGGTCGATCCACCAGTCGACGAAGCGGCGCACGTACTTGAGGTCTTCGGTCTGGCGGAACGCCCACAGCGGCACGCCCTTCGGCGCCTGCGGCTGGGTGAACGGCGGCCGGCCCTGGCTGTTGTAGCTGATGTAGTTCCAGTACAGCCGGCCCAGTTCGTGCTCCGGGTCGACCCGCAGCAGATCGCTCAGATCGGCGTAGACGCGCGCATACAGCCGCTGCCGCTTGGAGGTGGTGTGTTCCTCGACCAGGAAACCCCAGTTGTCACGCACCTGGTTGAAGCGGTCGGCCACGTGTTCGGTGATCGCCTGCTTGCGGTCCTTGAACACCAGCCGCACCTCGGCGCCATCCAGCGCAGCCGCATTGAAGCCGGGCGCGGCCGCGGCGATCGACAGCCACAGGCTGTCGGCGGTGAGGATGCGATCGCGCAGATCCAGCCACAGCGTGCGCTTTTCACCGGGTTTGACCGAGACCGAGACATCGATCATGTCGCGCGCCGGCCAGATCGGGTCCTTGATGCGGATATTGAGCGGGATCACCTTGCCGTCGGCACCGTCGTGGGTGGCGGCAAGGTCCAGNCGAGACATCGATCATGTCGCGCGCCGGCCAGATCGGGTCCTTGATGCGGATATTGAGCGGGATCACCTTGCCGTCGGCACCGTCGTGGGTGGCGGCAAGGTCCAGCGCCGGCAGGTCGATGGCGATGCCATCCAGCCCGTCATGCATGTTTTCCCAGCTGTGCGCCCAGCTGCGGATCAACGGCTGCGCGGCCGGGGCATCGCCGACGCCGGAGGGAATCAGCACGTGCACGATCGGCAGCGGCGTGGCCGGCAGGGTATCGGCAGCGCGTTTGCGCGAACCCGCGCCCTTGGGCAACGCCATCACCATGCTGCGCTCGGCTGGGGCGAAGCGGCCGTTGATGTAGTCGCGCAGCGCGGCGACGTTGGTGTAATCCGGCAGCACCGCGCTGTCGATCAGGTAGCGCTGTTTGACCGTGCCTTGCGGCTCGGCCGCGTCGCTGACCTGGTATCCCCAGATCTCCTGGATCGGGGTTTCCTGCTCGACATTGGAGAAGCGCAGCTGGCCGCCGCGCTGTGTGGCAAAACTGTCGACGCTGCGCACCACGCCCCGCGGCCGGGTGAACAGGGTGCCGGCGCTGCCGTCCAGCGTGCCGAACGCGGCGCCGCGGATCTCGATGCGGTTGATGCTTTCAGCGGCCGGGAGGGTCAGGTCCAGGTGCTGGCCGCCTTCGACATAGGTGTTCCAGTCCGGCAGCTGGAAATAGTCATTGCGTCCGGGCAGGCGCGAGCGGTTGTAGACGCCGGGCCAGGTGGTTTCGGCGATGCCGTCGGTGGCCTTCCACATCCACTGCTTCTTGTCCTTGACGTCGGCGAACTCGACCTTGCGGATCGAGGTCACCGGCGTGGCCAGCAACGGCGGCGGCGCGCCTTCCCAGCCGTAGCGATGCCACCAGGCGCGAGCCGAGGTACGGCCGGCCCCGGCACCGCGCGGCTCGGCATTGCGCACCAGTGCGGCCACCGCGGCGGCATCGAGCATGCGGTCGTAGACGCGGATCTCGTCGAAATCGCTGCCGCGCAGGAAGTTGTAGCGGCTCTGCACCTGGTACGGCGCCATGACCCGGCCGGCCAGGCCGAACTGGTCCAGCGCCGCGTCGTAGTCACCGGTGGTCTGTGCGCGTGCCACTTCCTTGCCATCGACGAACAGGACCACGCCGCGGTCTTCATCCCAGCCGAAGGCGATGTGCTGCCACTGCTGCGGCGAGGGATTCTGGTCGAGCTTGAACGACACCCGGGTGCGAGCCAGATTGGCATCGGTGACGAAGGCATCGAAGCCCTGGCCGTTCCAGTCGATGCGCAGCCACGCCATGTCCCAGCTGCTGTGGTCGGCGTAACCGACGCGGAAAATCACGAACGGCGCCTCGCCCACGGCATAGCGCGAACGCCAGAAGAACGACAGGGTGCCGCGTTCGCTGTGGATATTGCCCGGCGCATTCCACGACAGCACGCCGTCGTCCTGCCACTGGATGGCACGGCCGAAGGCACCGTCCTCGACCAGGCTCACCTTGTCCTGGAAATTGGGGATGGCATCGCCGTCGGCGTGGTCGGCCACCAGGCCCTGGTCGGCGGAAACCCGGAACAGCAGGTGTGGCGAGGAATCGTGGGCCGCGGCCGGCAGCGTGGCGAACAGCGCGGTTGCCAGCGCCAGCGGACGCAGGGGGGAGAGCTTGAAACGTCGTGACATCGTGCATCTCTTGGTGACGTGCGACCGAGCATCCCCATCGCACGCGGTGGGCCAAGTTAGCGACGCCAACGCGTCTGCACATTCTGCGTCGCACCATAAAAGACATGCCCCGGCACGTGGCCGGGGCATGGGTTACCGCATCAGAACTTGTAACGCAGGCCCAGTGTGTACTGGCGGCCGGTCTGGCTGTATTCCAGCGGCAGCGACACATTCGGGTTGGACACCCACGACTCCTGTGCCTGGTTGGTCAGATTGGCGCCTTCCAGGCTGACTTCCAGCTGGGCGTTGATCTTGTAGTGCAGCGAGGCATCGATGAAGGTGGTGCCGCTCTGGCCATGCACACCCTGGGCGGCGCTGTCGAAGCCCACCTCGGTCCCCGGCACCTGGATCAGGTAATCGTCACGGTGGGTCGCCGAGACCCGGCCGGACCAGCTGCTGCCTTCATAGAACAGCGTGGTGTTCCACGCGTTCTTGGACAGGCCGGTCAGGTTGGTCTTCTGCGCGACCACGCCGCTGCTGGTCAGGTACTGGATCTTGGAGTCGACGTAGGTGTAGTTCAGCTGCGCGCCGAGGTTGGACCAGTTGCCCGGCAGGAAGGTGAACGGCTGGGTGTAGTTGAACTCGACACCGGTCAGGTCACCGCCGGGGGTGTTGATCGGCACGGTGAACACGAACTCGTCGCTGGGGCTGGCGGTGGTGCCATTGAGCAGGCTGTCCGGCAGGCCGCTCTGCGAATACACACGGCTTTCGCGGGTGTTCTGGATGAAGCTCTCGATGTTCTTGTAGAACAGGCCGACGCCGAGCATCGCGCCTTGTTCGAAGTACCACTCGAAGCCCAGGTCGGCGGTCTTGGCGCGGATCGGATCCAGCAGCGGGTTGCCGCCGCTGACCGTGCGCGCACTGCCGCTGACGTTGACCGTCACGCCCGGGGTCAGGGCGCCCAGGCCCGGACGCGACATCACCTTGGCCGCACCGAAGCGGATCAGGAAGTCGGGGGTGATCTCGGCCACCAGATTCAACGACGGCAGGGTGTCGCTGTATTCGCGCTGCACCGTGGTGGAAACCGGCTTGCCGCTGGCGGTGGCCACACCGGTGGAGGTCTGCTGGGTCTTGACGTAACGCACGCCGAAGTTGCCCGACAGCGGGATCGAGCCGATGTCGGTGGAGAACTGGCCCATCAGCCAGCCGCTGCGGTCCTGCTCTTCGACGCTGCGGATGCTGGCGGCGTAGTCGCTCAGGGCGAACGTGCCCTGATTGCTGAAGATCCCGAACTGGTCGGCAATGGCGCCGAAGTTCGGTACCACCCACTCGCCGGGCGCGCCCTTCAGGCCGCTGAGCTTGGCCAGCTGGGTCATGTCGGCCGGCACCTTGGTGTTGCCGCTGGCGAAATTGGGAACAATGGTTTCAGTGGCGGTACGCCGGCGCTCCAGCGAATCGAAGCCGAAGTTCTTGGCCTGCACGCCACCGGACAGCGTGAACGCCGGGCCCACCACCCACGAGAAGCCCAGGTCACCCGTATTGAACTCGTTGGTGACGTAGTTCTGGCGCAGGCGGATGGTGGACAGCGTCCAGCCATTGGGATCGGTCGGGTCGAAGCCGTAGTTGAACACCGGCTTGTTCTTGTTGCCACGGTAATCGTAGCTGTAACCCTGCACATCCAGCTTGTCCATCATGATGGTCGCCTGGACCGGATTGTCATGCCTGGAACGGGACGTGCCCACCTTGCCGGTGAGGGTGATGTCGTCGGTCAGCTTGTGCTCGCCATCCAGGCTGAGCTGGTAGAAATCCGTGCTCCACTCGTCATGGCGGTTCTCGGCGCGGATATCGACGTTGTCCATCTGTGCGTAGACCAGCGCGCCATTACGCACTTCGCCGTTGTTGACCAGAATCTGCGACTTGCCGGCGGCGCCGGTCTTGCTCAGGCCATTGGCCTCGATGTAGTTCTCGTCGCGCTTGGCATCGATCTTGGAGTACAGCGCGTCCAGGCTGAAAAGGGTGCGGTCGCTGGGCTTGAACTGCAGCGCGCCGGTCACGCCCACGCGCTTCTGGTCGTGTTTCATCAGCGTATAACGCGGAAAGCGCGGCGCAAAGACGTCCGCGCGCAGCGCATCCTTGAATGCGGAGTTCGGGTTGAAGCCGCCATTGGTCGGACCACCGGACCAGCGCACCGTGCCGGTGCCTTCTTCCACCGTGTCACGCTCGGAGTAGGCCACCGACAACAGCGCGCCGAACTTGCCGTCGGCCCAGCTGTTGGAGACCAGTCCGGCGAAGCGCGGCATCGCCTTCTCCGAGGCATCGTTGTAGGCCGCCTGCACGTTGCTGACCAGGGTGAAACCGTCGTAATCGAACGGGCGCCCGGTGCGCAGGTCGACGGTGGCGCCCAGCGAGCCTTCGTCCACGTCGGCCGAGGCGGTCTTGCGCACGATCAGCTGCGAGAACAGGTCCGAGGCGAACACGTTGAAGTCGAAGCCGCGGCCGCGGTTGGTACCGCCCTGGCCATCGCTGCTGCCGACGGTGCTCAGTGCTTCGAGCCCGTTCAGGCGCACGCGGGTGAAGTCCGGGCCCAGGCCCCGCACGGAAATGCTGCGACCTTCGCCGCCATCACGGGTGATCACCACGCCGGGGATGCGCTGCAGCGATTCGGCCAGGTTGCTGTCCGGGAACTTGCCGATGTCCTCGGCGACGATGGCATCGACCACGCCGGTCTCGCCGCGCTTGATGTCCAAGGCCTTCTCGACGCTGGCGCGGTAGCCGGTGACGGTCACCGTGTCCAGGTCGGTGGCGTTCGGAGCGGGGTCCTGCGCCATCGCGGCGCCCGCCTGCAGCGCCAGGGCGATGGAAACCGCCAGCAAGGTAACCGGTGTCTTTTTCCGTGCGGTATGTGAGTGCATGTTTTTCCCTCTCCCAAGGTCCTACATGTGACTGCTGTTATTTATGAGGTCACGCGGATGACACCGCTAGCCAAACGCGACGTTAACAGTTGGAATCGGGTCAGGCATCTTGCACTGCAACAGCCGCCGCCATTGGTCGAAAGCACTGCGCCGTCGAGGTTTGACCCTGTGAAACCGGCTCCGCCCAGGGCGGCAAGGCTAGAATGACACCGCTGGCCAATTGCCATGCGATCATTCCCCACTGTCGACAGCGACGAGGAGTCCCATGAGTCATACCCGTGTGGTCTGTTTTGGCGAACTGCTGCTGCGGCTCGGTGCCCCCGGCAACCAGCTGCTGCTGCAATCGCCGCGGTTGGAGGTGCATGCCGGCGGTGCCGAGGCCAACGTCGGCGTTTCCCTGGCCCATTTCGGTCATGCCGTGGCGATGGTCAGCGTGGTCGCCGACAACCCGCTCGGCGCGGCGGTGACCGGTGAGCTGCGCCGGCACGGGCTGGACACCTCGCGCGTGCGCCGCAGCGCCGGCCGCATGGGCCTGTATTTCCTGACCACCGGCGCCGGCCACCGGCCCAGCGAGGTGGTCTATGACCGCGCCGACTCGGCCTTCGCCAGCGCCGCGGCCGACAGCTACGACTGGCCGCTGCTGCTGCAGGGCGCGCAGTGGCTGCACCTGTCGGGGGTCAACCCAGCGCTGGGCCCGGAGGCGGCGCAGGCCACCCTGGCGGCCGCGCGCGCGGCGGTGGCAATGGGCATCAAGGTGTCGTTTGATGGCAACTTCCGGCCCAAGCTGTGGGAACGCTGGGGCGGCGATGCCAAGGCGATCCTGCGTGATCTGTTCGACTGCGCGTACATCGTGTTTGCCGACTACCGCGACATCGGCGTGGTGCTGGGTGGACAGTTTCCGCAGGCCGACGCGCAGGCGCGGGTAGACGCCGCCGCGGCGCTGGCCTTTGCCGCGTTCCCGCGCCTGCACTACATGGCCTGCACCCAGCGCACCGCGCACAATGTCGGCCACCACTCGCTGGGGGCGATGCTGCTCGGTCGCGACGGCATCCGCGCGCTGGCGCCGGCCGAAGAGCTCACCGGCATCGTGGACCGCATCGGCGGCGGTGACGCCTTTGCTGCCGGGGTGTTGCATGGCCTGATCGAGGGCTTCGATGCCGAGGCCACGATCCGTTTCGGGCTGGCCGCCGGCTGCCTGAAGCATTCCATTCCCGGCGATTTCAACCCGGTCGGCGTGGCCGACGTACTGGCCCTGGTGGGCGAAGGAAAATTCGATGTCAGGCGCTGATCCCCGCGTGCGTGCGGTCCTCAAACTCGCCCCGGTGATTCCGGTGTTCACCCCGGAAGACATCGATGACGCGGTGCAGGTGGCGCAGGCGCTGTTCAACGGGGGCCTGCCGGTGATCGAGGTGACGTTGCGCACGCCCGCGGCGATGGCCGCGATCGAGGCGATGGTCCAGGCCGTGCCCGAGGCCGTGATCGGCGCCGGCACCGTGCTCACCGCCGCGCAGATGGAACAGCTCAAGCACGCCGGCGGCCGCTTTGCGGTGTCCCCCGGCGCCACCGACCGGCTTTACGCCGCCGCCCGCGATACCGACATGGCATTCCTGCCCGGCGTGGCGACCTCGTCGGAACTGATGCGCGGGCTGGAGCAGGGGCTGGATACGTTCAAGTTCTTCCCGGCGGTGCAGGCCGGGGGCGCGGCCATGCTGTCGGCCTGGAACGGCCCGTTCGGCGAGGTGCGCTTCTGCCCCACCGGCGGCATCAGCGCGCAGACCGCACGCCAGTTCCTGCACCTGCCCAACGTGCTGTGCGTGGGCGGATCGTGGTTGACCACGCGTGAACGGGTGCAGGCGCGGGACTGGGCAGGCATCGAGCAGCTGGCGCGCGAGGCGGCAACGCTCGCCGGATAAGCGCCAGCCATCTGCCACGGCGGCGGACGTTTCGCACCGTGGCGCGGCGTTGCGTTTGTGTGATCGCGACACGCCGCCCGGCAAACGGCAGCGCTGGCTACCCGACGCTGCGCGCCGTCATTGCCTGCAATGGCGTATCGCCGCGACGGGCATATGGTCCAACGCGCGCCAGGCATCTTCCACCACCGCGCGCGCCTGCCGCCATTCCAGCCGCGACTCGCCGCGCACCAGTTCCCAGTGCGCCGCCAGCTCATCGTCGATATCGGCACTGCCGCGCGGCCAGTCCGCTGAATGGCTGCTCAGGGCGAAGGCGTATGCCGGGCACAGATCGCGCCAGGTGGCAGCGCCATGGGTGCGGCGGCGATCGTAGTCATCCAGGCTGTATTGCAGGAAATCCTGCGCCACCGCGTTGGCCTCCGCCAGCCGGCGCAATCGCAGGCGGCGTGCCGGCCGCGGGTCCAGATGGGCGTTGAACAACGAGAACGTGGTGCGGCGTTCCAGGCGTTGCATAGCCGCGACTCCGGCATTGGGCGGGTGACAGCTTTAACGCCGCCCACGTTAGTGGTCGGTGACAACTGCGTGCACGGCGTCCGGTTCGCGGCGCGTTAACGGCGATGGCGCTGTAGTTGCAACTCATCTTGATAGGAGACGGTCATGCAACGGGATCCCCTGCGTGAATCACATCTGCGGCAGCCGGGTGAGCAGCGCGGCAAGCACGACAGTGAGGACAGCGAAAACCGTGGCGCCGCCGGCCTGGAAGGCGAGCCCGGAAACCCCCCGCGGCTGACCGCTCCCTCCACCGGTCCCAAGGACACGCCGGCCAGGCGCCCCGCGCCCGCCCCGGAAGACGAGCAACAGCGGCAGCGGCGCAAGGACCACGAAAGCGAGAACCAGGACGAGGCGCTGGACGAGACCTTCCCGGCCAGCGATCCGACCTCCCCGTTCGTGCCGGCCAAGGAACCCCGGTAGTCCACGGTGGCGAGTCAGCGCGCCCATTGCCATTGCAGGCCGACGCTGCCACCACGCCCCGGGCCCGGTTCGAAATAGCGCTGGTTGCCGTCGTTGACGATCACCGAGCCGATGTAACGCCGGTCCAGCGCATTGTCGATGCGGGCAAACAGGCGCAGCGCACCGGCGGCGGCCGCCCATTCCCGCGACGCTTCCAGATTCAGCAACGCATGGCCCGGGGCGGTCGCGGTGGCCGCATCGTTGATCCCGGTATCGCTGGCGGCAACCACCTCGGTGGCGAACTGCCAGGCACGCGGCTGCCACTGCCAACGCGCGAACAGCTGCTGGCGCGGTACCCCCGGCAACCGCGTACCGGCGGCCACCCGGGTGTCCGGCGTGGTGCAGCCGCTGCCGGCGCAGGCCAGATAACCCTGGCGCACGTTGGCCTCGATAAAGGTCCACGCCAGCTGCAGCTGGGCGTGCCCACCCAGCGGCTGCACATAGCCGGCTTCCACCCCCTGGCGACGGGTGCGGCCGATGTTGCGATAGGTGCTGCGGCCATTGAGGTTGGACGCCACGGCCAGTTCATCGTCGGTATCGGCGCGGAACAGCGCCAGCTCCGCATGCGCGCCGCTGTGCCGACGCCATTTGCCGCCCAGTTCCATATTGCGGCTGCGCGCTGCGCCCAGATCCAGCGCCAGGCCGGCCGCCCCATCGGCGCGGTAGCCCAGTTCGTTGAAGGTCGGGGTTTCAAACCCGCGCCCGGCCGAGGCATACAGGCGCAACGCGTCGCTGGCGCGGAACACCAGGCCGGCCACCGGGGTAGTGGCGGCGTAACCACGGCGGCCACTGTCATCGGGATTGCCGGCGGCGAGGTAACGGTCGGCGGAACGGAAGCGCACCTGGCTGTGGCGCGCCCCGGCCAGCGCCGACCAGCGCGCAGCCAGCTGCCACCACAGCTGCACGAACTGGTCCACGTTCTGCACCCGGTCGAGCTGGTCACGACGCAGCCGGCCTTTGACGCCCAGCTGCGCGCCGACGAAGTTCTCGTAGCCGCGGCGGTGCTGGCGCTGGCGGTCGGCATTGGCCCCGGCCACCAGCTCCAACGGACGCCCGGCCAGTTGCCCCTGCCAGGCCCAGCGCGCGTCGATCCCGCCGTAATCGCTGTCCAGACCGATCACCCCGCCGGAGTGCAGCGGATGGTTCTGCGGGGCCGGCGGAATCGCCAGGAACTGTTCCACCGCGCGGGTTCCGGCATAGCCCATCCACCGCAGCGTGTGCTGCTCCCGCTGTGCGGTGAACACCGCACCGGCCTGTGACTGCCGCGCGGATTTGCGGGTGTTGTACTGCGTGGCCACCGCCGTAGCCTGGCGCGGATCAGCGCGCAGCTGTTCACGGCTCAGGCCCAACGGGTCCTGCGCGTGGGGCGCGTCGAAATGGTTGAACAGCAGCTCCAGCCGCCGCCCCGGCGCCAATTCCACGCCGAAGCGGGCGTTGAGCGATTCACGCCGCGCCGCACTGTGCTCGCGCCAGCCATCGGTGCGGATATGGCTGGCGGCCACGTTGTAATGCACGTCGCCTTCGCGGCCCTTGAGCTGCAGCCCGGTGACCACGGCGTTGTCGCTGCCGACACTGCTGCGCAGCCGCCACGGATCGCCGGCCTGGCCGTCGGCACTCCACAGCTGCACCACGCCGCCGGAGGAGTTGCCATACAGCGCCGAGAACGGCCCGCGCAGCACCTCGATACGATCGGCGCCGAGCAAATTGAAATGCGACAGCTGGCCCTGGCCATCGGGCATGGTCGCCGGCACACCATCGGCCAGCAGCCGCACCCCGCGCACGCCAAAGCTGGAACGCGCGCCGAAGCCGCGGATCGACAACTGGGTGTCCTGGGCATAATTCTGCCGGTCGCGCGCCAGCAGCCCGGGAATCCCGGCCAGCGCTTCGGAAACCTGCGCCCCGCGGCCATTGCCCTGGCCGATCTCCTGCACCGTGGTGAGCGACGCCGGCAGTTCGAAATCATCCACCGCCCGCACCCGCGCGGCCTGCACCTGTACCGCCGGCAGCGTCGACACCGGCGAGGGGGCCGCCACCTGTGCCGGGGCGGGCAGGGCCAGGCCCAGCAACACGCCGGCGCACAGCAGCCTTGAGACCGGTTTTGGCATGCGTGGACGTTCCCCGTTGAGGCAGCCTGATGATAGCCGCGGCCGCCGCAGGCGCCTTGCGCGATCGCGCGGTCGCCGGACGTGTGGCCTGATAGGATGACCGGGTTTCGGTCAGTACCGCGTGACCCGGGCCGAATCCGCCACTCCCGCCACTCAACGAGTTATCGCCGTGTCCTTCTTTGCAAACGTGGAACAGGTTCCAGGTGATCCGATCCTGGGTTTGACCGAGGCATACAACGCCGACAGCCGCTCGACCAAGGTCAACCTTGGCGTGGGCATCTATTACGACGAAAACGGCCGGATTCCGCTGCTGCGCGCGGTCAAGCAGATCGAACAGCAGCTGGCGGCCGAAGCCAAACCGCGGGGTTACCTGCCGATCGACGGCTTGCCGGCCTACACCCAGGCCACGCAGAAACTGGTGTTCGGTGAAGGTTCGGAGCTGATTGCCGCCGGCCGCGTCGCCACCTCGCAGACCATCGGCGGCAGCGGTGCGCTGCGCGTGGGCGCGGACCTGCTCAAGAAGCTGCTGCCGCACGCCACCGTCGCGATCAGCAACCCGAGCTGGGAAAACCATCGCGCCGTGTTCGGCGCCGCCGGTTTCGCCATGGTCGATTACACCTATTTCGACGCCGCCCGCCATGGCCTGGATTTCGCCGGCATGCTGGCCGACCTGCAGAAGCTGCAGCCGGGCACCGTGGTGCTGCTGCACGCCTGCTGCCACAACCCGACCGGTGCCGACCTCACGGTCGAGCAATGGCAGCAGGTGGCCGCGCTGATGAAGGATCGCCAGCTGTTCCCGTTCATCGACATGGCCTACCAGGGTTTCGACAAGGGCATCGCGCAGGACGGCGCGGCCGTGCGCATCGTGGCCGAAGCCGGCATCGACAGCTTCGTGGTCGCCAATTCGTACTCCAAGTCGTTCTCGCTGTATGGCGAGCGCATCGGCGCGTTGTCGGTGGTGGGCCCGGACGCGGCCTCGACCAGGGCGGTGCAGTCGCAGGTCAAGCGCATCATCCGCACCATCTATTCCAGCCCGTCCACCCATGGCGCGGCGCTGGTCTCCGGCGTGCTCAACAGCACCGAGCTGCGTGCCATGTGGGAAGCGGAGCTGACCGAGATGCGCGAGCGCATCCACGCCCTGCGTGCCGGCATGGTGGCCAGGCTGGCCGCGCTGGGCGCGCCGGAATTCGGTTTCATCCAGCAGCAGGCCGGCATGTTCTCGTACTCGGGCCTGAGCAAGGCGCAGGTGGATACGCTGCGTGACCAGTACGGGATCTACGCCGTGGGCACCGGCCGCATCTGCGTGGCCGCGCTGAGCCAGAGCAACCTGGACTACGTGGCCAAGGCGGTCTACGAGGTCAGCCGCGGCTGATCCGGCGGCACCATCGCGCAGCTCAAAGCCCGGGCGCAATCCCGGGCTTTTTTTTGGGTCCGTGGTCCGGCCATCGTGATGCACCCGCAGCGAAGGAATGTGGATAACTTGCCAGGCGGCACACCCTTCGCCCGCACGCGGGAGAAGGGGGCCCTGCCTATCGGCGGACGAGGGCGCCGGCCGGCTCGCGCGCACGTGGGATACCGCCCTCCATCCCGGAAGCTTTCGCCTTGGTGAGGCCGCGCCGCAAAGCGGCACGCTGCCAGAAGTTGTCCACAACCGGACCCTGCCTGGCCCCGCCTCGTAAAGCCCGGCACAAGCCGCGACAATAGCGATCCTTCTGACTCAAGGTAGCTCCCGACCATGTCCCGTACTTCGCTGACCCGCTTCCTGATCGAAGAACAGCATGCCGAACGCATCAACGCCGACCTGCGCCAGCTGGTGGCGGTGGTCGCCCGCGCCTGCACCAGCATCTCGATTGCGGTCAGCAAGGGCGCCTTGGGGGGCGTGCTCGGCGATGCCGGCACTGGCAACGTGCAGGGCGAAGCGCAGAAGAAGCTGGACGTGATCTCCAACGAGATCCTGCTGGAAGCCAACGCTTGGGGCGGCCACCTGGCCGCCTGCGCCTCGGAAGAAATGGACCACAGCCAGCCGGTACCGTCCGAATATCCGCAGGGCGACTTCCTGCTGCTGTTCGACCCGCTGGACGGCAGCTCCAACATCGACGTCAACGTCTCCGTCGGCACCATCTTCTCGGTGCTGCGCGCGCCGGCCGGTGTGGATAACCCTGGGGATGAACATTTCCTGCAGGCGGGTACGCAGCAGGTGGCCGCCGGCTACTGCATCTACGGGCCGAGCACGATGCTGGTGCTGACCGTCGGCCACGGCACCCACGCCTTCACCCTGGACCGCGAGACCGGCGAGTTCGTGCTGACCCAGCGCGGCATGCGGATTCCAGCCGACACCCAGGAATTCGCCATCAACATGTCCAACCAGCGCCATTGGGAAGCGCCGATGCAGGCGTATGTGGCCGACCTGCTGGCCGGCAGCGACGGCGTGCGCGGCAAGAACTTCAACATGCGCTGGATCGCCTCGATGGTGGCCGACGTGCACCGCATCCTGACCCGCGGCGGCATCTTCATCTATCCGTGGGACAGGAAGGACCCGGGCAAGGCCGGCAAGCTGCGGCTGATGTACGAGGCCAATCCGATGTCGCTGCTGGTCGAACAGGCTGGCGGTGCCGCCACCAACGGCCGCGAGCGCATCCTCGACATCGCCCCCGACCAGCTGCACCAGCGCGTGCCGGTGTTCCTCGGCTCGAAGAACGAAGTGGCCGAAGCCACCCGTTACCACCGCCAGTTCGACGCCCAACCGGCCTGAGCAGCGGAAAGCAGCCCGGACATCCGGCGACAACGCTTCCGGTCACAGCGTTGTCGCCGCTTCGGCGGTACCCGACCGACTACGGACAGGTCCGATGCGCATCCATGGCACCGTCGTGAGCTGGAATGGGGATCGCGGCTTCGGCTTCGTCCGCCCCGCCGGCAAGGACACCGGGCTTTTCATCCATATCTCGGCGTTCCCCCGCGGCGGGCCGCTGCCGCAGGTCGGTGAGCTGATCTCGTTCGAGATCGATGCCACGGCGGAAAAACCGCGCGGCATCAACGTGCAACGCACCGGCGCGGCCCGTGCACCATCCCCCCGACCACCGCGGCGTGCAACACCACGGCGACGCCCGTTTCCAGTCACGTCCTGGCTGACCGCCGCGGCATTGGTCGCCATTGCCGCCGCATTGCTGGTGCAGCGCTGGCCGACCCGGCCCGCGTGGCAACCGGCAGCGGCCACCTCCGCCGGATTGCCGGCGGCCCGCCAGGTCCCGGACGCCACCTATCGTTGCGATGGGCGCACCCGTTGCGCGCAGATGACCTCGTGCGCGGAAGCCACCTGGTTCATCGGCAACTGTCCAAATACGCAGATGGACGGCAATGGCGACGGGGTCCCCTGCGAAAGCCAGTGGTGCCGTTGATCCGGCGCGCCGCGGCCCATTGAGGGTGCGGTAACACCGGTCCTGGCGACCGGTTGCCGCAAACCGGTTCCCGGCAATCCTTACGGCACACGCGCCGGCCGGTGATCTTTCGCATCGGCCCCGGCGCAGGACGGAGGGAACCCGCCCGGATCGCGGGCTGCGCCACCCGTTGCGCCCGCCGGCCGCAGCAGCCATCCGCGCCGCGAGGGCGCTGCCGCAAGCTTGTCCACAGGCCCGCAAGGGCGGGGCAAAGACCGCCGGATCAGAACAGCTCGCCCTGCGGCGACGGCTTGCGCGGCGGGGGCGGGGGCACGAAGCGGCTGCAATCCAATGCCGGCCATTGGCTGCGGGATGCGGCAAACCCCAGCCGCTTGCTGGCCAGCGCGAAGCGCCGCGACAGCAGATCGGCATACACGCCTTTGCCGCGCATGCGGCTGCCGAAGGCCGCGTCGTAATCCTTGCCGCCGCGCAGCTGGTTGATGGTGCTCATCACATGCGCGGCGCGCTGCGGGTGATGGGCCTGCAGCCAGTCGCGGAACAGCGGGGCCACTTCGTGCGGCAGCCGCAGCAGCACGTAACCGGCCGTCGCTGCACCGGCATCGCGCGCGGCCTCCAGCACCGCTTCCAGTTCGGCATCGTTGATCCACGGAATCACCGGCGCCACCATCACCCCGACCGGAATACCGGCCTGGCTCAAACGCCGCATCGCCCGCAGCCGCGCATGCGGTGCCGAGGCGCGCGGTTCGAGTCGGGCCGACAGGTGTGGATCGAGCGAGGTCACCGAAAAATGCACGCTGACCAGCTGCTGCGCGGCCAGTGGCGCCAGCAGGTCGATGTCGCGTTCGACCAGCGCGTTCTTGGTGATCAGCGAGAACGGATGCCGGGTCTGGGCCATCACTTCGATCAGCTGCCGGGTGAGGCCGAGCGTGCGTTCAATCGGCTGGTAGGCATCGGTGTTGATGCCCAGCGCGATGGGCTGCGGCACGTAACCGGGCCGGGCCAGTTCCTGGCGCAGCAGCTCGGCGGCATTGGTCTTGGCGAAGATTTTTGTTTCGAAATCCAGCCCCGGCGACAGGTTCAGATACGCATGCGTGGGCCGCGCAAAACAGTACGAGCAGCCGTGCTCGCAGCCACGGTACGGATTGACCGACTGGTTGAAGCCGACATCCGGCGAGCGGTTGCGGCTGATGATGCTGCGCGCGGTTTCCGCGCGGACCTGCGTGCGCAGCCGCGGCGCGGCGAATTCCTCGCTCGCGTCCTGCAGCCAGCCGTCGTCCACCGCCTCGGCGGTGGTGACCTCGAAGCGGCCGGGCATTGAGCCGGTCGCGCCACGTCCCTTGATTGCCGTCGTCATTTTCTTAGGCTACGCCGCGAACGTCGCACCGGCCGCGACAGCGGCCTCGGAAAACTGAAGGCTTCAGCAGCGGCTTCCGGACTGGATCACCGCGGGGGCGCCCATGCCGGCGCCGAGCGTCACAGCGGGCGGTAGCGACGGGGGAGCGATGCCATCGCACCGGCGCCCGTCGCGTCAGCCGGCTCCGGTGGAAGGCCGGGGCCACTGTGGTCGCCGGCGTGCGGGGCCAGCCGGGTGAGGGTGGCGGTGCAGCCCCACCGGCGCCTTCGCGAATGCCACGCGCGGCGGGGCCCACTCCCCTAGAATCCCGCCATGCATGAAACTTTCGAGATCGCCTGGCAGTGGCTGGACAGCGTTCCGCATCTGGGCCAGCTGCTGGCTGCCACCTATGTGGTCTATCTGGCCTGGTTGACCGGTTACATCGTGCTGCAGAAGCGCGAGCCGGTCGCCACGCTCAGCTGGATCCTGTCACTGGCGGCACTGCCCTATATCGGCCTGTTCATCTTCTATCTGCTGGGGCCGCAGAAGATCACCCGGCAGCGCCTGCGCCGCGGCCGCTCGCGGTCGGGAATGGAGCAGTACAGCGCCGTCTGTCCGCCCGATGCGGAGTGCGCCGAGCTGTCGCGTATCGGCCAGGCCACCACCGGGCTGGCGCCCAGTTCGGCCACCGCGGTCGACTGGCTGGTGGACGGCGCCGCCACCTATGCGGCCATCCTCGCCGCGGTGGCGCAGGCGCGGCGGCATGTGCATCTGCAGTACTACATTTTCGAACCCGACCACACCGGCACCGCGCTGCGCGATGCGCTGGTCGAACGCGCCCGGGCCGGGGTCAGGATCCGCCTGCTGCTCGACGCGGTGGGCTCCTCACGCTTGCGCCGGCATTTCCTGCAGCCGTTGCGCGATGCCGGCGCCGAGGTGGTGTGGTTCCATCCCAGCCAGCTGCTCAAACCGTTCAAGCGGCCGTGGTTGAACCTGCGCACGCACCGCAAGCTAGTGGTGATCGATGGCGCGCTGGCCTTTACCGGCGGGATCAACATCACCGACGCGCAGGACGAGCGCCGCCACGCCGATGCCTACCGCGACCTGCACATGCGGGTGCAAGGCCATGTGGTGCGCAGCCTGCAGCTGGTGTTTGTCGAGGACTGGATCTACGCCAGCGGACAGGCGCCGGCGCAGTTCGACCGCGACGACCTGTTCCCGCTGGTCCATCCCGCCCGCAGCGATGGTTCGATCCAGGCCCAGGTGCTGGTGTCCGGACCGGACTCATCCTGGGAGGCGATCCACCGCATGCATGTGGCCGCCATCCATGAAGCGCAACGGCGGGTGTGGTTGGTGACCCCGTATTTCGTGCCCGGCGAGGCGGCGCGCATGGCGCTGACCTCGGCCGCGCTGGGCGGTCTGGATACCCGGCTGTTGATTCCGCGCCACAGCGATTCACGGCTGGTCACGCTGGCGGCGCGCTCCTACTTCGACGAGCTGCTGCAGGCCGGGGTGAAAATCTACGAATACGGCCCGCGCATGCTGCACACCAAGGCGCTGATCGCCGACGACGCGCTGTGCATCGTCGGCAGCGCCAACTTCGATCACCGCAGCTTCCGCCTCAATTTCGAGTTGTCGATGATGTTCGACGACCGCCGCCTGACCACCGAACTGGAAGCATTGCTGGTGGCCGAATTCGCCACCGCCACGCCGGTGCAACAGCAGCGGCAGCGTTCGCTGTGGCGCCACCGCCTGCCCGAAGCGTTCGCACGGCTGGCCTCGCCGCTGCTGTAGCACGCCAGCCGTGGCCGCGGCGATGGCCCGTGGAACCGGCACCGGCCACGACGCTACACTGCGCGGGTCCTTCCGGAGATCGTCATGTACTGGCTGTTCCTGCTGCTTGCCATTGGCGCTTTCATGCTCGCCATTTCCACCCCGCAGCTGTGGCTGCTGGTTCTCGCGCTGCTGACGGCGCTGGCTTTCTTCCTGTTGTGGATAAAAGGCCTGTATGTGAGCAGATTCGGCACTGTCGCCGATGCGCCGCGCGCGCTGCATCCGGCCGAACTGCAGCGCCTGCGTGAGCAGCTGCGTCCGGACACGGCGACGGAAACCTCCGCCGCGGCGCCGCCCGGGGAACCGCGATGACCCGGCTCAGTGTCAACGTCAACAAGATCGCGGTGCTGCGCAATTCGCGCGGCGGCCAGGATCCGGATGTGCTGCAGGCGGCGGCCACCTGCCTGCGCGCCGGCGCCCATGGCATCACCGTGCACCCGCGCCCGGACCGGCGCCATATCCATGCCGAGGACGTGCTGGCGTTGTCGACGCTGACGCAACAGCACGGCGTGGAATTCAATATCGAGGGCAATCCTTTCGCGCCGCCGCGCCCCGGCTATCCCGGGCTGCTGCCGTTGTGCGCGCAGACCCGCCCGGCACAGGCGACGCTGGTGCCGGATACCGACGGCCAACTCACCTCCGACCACGGCTTCGACTTCACCCGCGACGGCGCGCGCCTGCGCCCGTTGATTGCCGAACTCACATCCTATGGCTGCCGGGTCAGCCTGTTCGTCGATGCCGGCAATCCGGCCCTCGAAGAAGCCGCCGCGCTCGGTGCCGATCGCATCGAGCTGTATACCGGGCCCTATGCCGAGGCCCATCTGCGCGGGCAGCCGCAGGCCGCCTTGGCGCTGTTCGCCGGCGCCGCACGCCGCGCGCAGGCCGCAGGCCTGGGCGTCAATGCCGGGCATGACCTGTCACACGCCAACCTGGGCCAGTTCCTCGCCACGGTGCCGGCGGTACTGGAAGTCTCCATTGGCCATGCCCTGATCAGCGAGGCGTTGTACGCCGGGCTCGAGGCCACCGTGGCCGCGTATCTGGCGGTCATCGCGCAGGCGCGCTGAGCGGCGTACCGGCCGGGCAGGGGCCCCGGCCGCACCAATCTGTGTGCTGTTTTCCCGGCATCTTTTCTTTCCCTGCGCGAGCGCAAAGGCCGGCGGCCGCCGGCCTGCCCGCACCCGCGGCCGGAGGATGCCCGCCTCCCGCTGAAGCGGATCTTTTGCGGCGCGTGGCCGGGCGATCCTGGCGACAGGGGAAATATCGCTTCTCCGCCGCCTGCGGCCGGCACCACGGCCGCCACACAGTGGCAGGTTACGGAGCCTTGTCGCCGCGGTCGGCGCATCGCCAGTCAGCCTTGCCGCCGGCTGCGATCCGGCGCAGCACCGCGCGCCGTCAAGCGGCAAACACGCCAGGCGGCGGTCCGACGGCCCCACCGATCCGCAGCTGCACGGACACCGGCATTGACACCTGTGGATAAACAAAAAAAACGCCCCCGTTGCCGGGAGCGCTTTTCCAGTCGCGTCATGACTTGATGGTGCTTATTGCTGGAAGCCGATCTTCTTCATCTGCGCGTTCTTGGCGGCGGCCAGAATCTTGGCCATCACCTCGTACTCGGAATCGGGATTGGCATCGATGCGCAGTTCCGGCTGGTTGGTCGGATCGCGCTGTACTTCCTCTTCCATCCGCTGCTGCAACTCGGCCACGGCAACCGGGCTGTTGTTCCAGTACACCTGGTTGCTGGCGTCGACCTTCAACTCGATCGGCGGCGGCGGCTCCCGCAACTGCGGCGGCGGGTTGATGACCCGCTGCGGCAGATCCACGGCGATCGGATAGGTCATGATCGGCGCGGTCACGATAAAGATGATCAGCAGCACCAGCATCACGTCCACGAGGGGCGTGACGTTGATGTCGGCCATTGGGCCTCTGTTACCACCGCTACTGAAAGCCATGTCTTATTGCCCCTTTTCTTTGGTGGCAACGAAACCGACGTCCAGCATGCCCTGGCTCTGCGCGATCTTGGTCACTTCGTTGATCGTGCGCATCTTGGTGGTCTTGTCACCACGCAGATTGAGCGGCGGCTGCGGAGTCTGCTGGGCAGCAGTGGCGAAACGCGATTCCAAGGTGTCCTTGGTGACCGGCTCGTCATTCCAGTACAGCGACCCGTCTTCCTTGACCGAAACGGTGATCGGCCCGGAACGCTTTTCGGCGTCTTCCGGATTCTGGATCAGGTTGGCCTCGGGAAGCTCCACCTTGACCTTGTGGGACATCAGCGGCGCCGTGATGATGAAGATGATCAGCAGCACCAGCATGACGTCCACCAGGGGCGTCACGTTGATGTCGGCCATCGGGCCGCTGCTGTTACCACTACTGAAAGCCATAACGGGCTCCGTCTATATCGTTGCGAGGACTGCTCGGCTTGCCGGATTAGCGAACGCGCGAACCGGTAGCGAAGAAGTCATGCAGATCGTGAGCGAACGTATCGAAACGGCTGATCGTGGCGCTGTTGATCTTGCTGAAGAAGTTGAAGGCGAACACGGCCGGGATCGCAACGAACAGACCGATCGCGGTCATGATCAGGGCTTCACCCACCGGGCCGGCAACGGCGTCGATCGAGGCCGAACCGGTCGCACCGATCTTGATCAGCGCACCATAGATGCCCCAGACGGTACCGAGCAGACCGACGAACGGCGCGGTCGCACCGACGGTGGCCAGCAGGGTCATGCCCGACTGCAGCTTGTTGCTCTCGCGGGTCACGGCCTGGCGCAGGGCGCGATCGACGAACTCCGAACGGCTCAGGCTTTCACCGGCACCGGCGGTTTCAGAACGCTGGTGATGGGCGGCGGCCTGGGCGGCGTCCAGGGCGATCTTGGAGAACGGCTCCGATGCCGGCTGCTCTTCCATGGCACGGATGGCGTCCTGCGCGTTCGGGGTGTCCCAGAACAGGCTCGGTACGCGGTCCGCAGCCGACTTCAGGCGGGTGGAACGGAAAATGTTGATGACGGTCCAGTACCAGGACATGGCCGACATCACGATCAGGGTGAGGAGAACGACCCAGGAAACGGCGAAATCGCCCGGCTGGGAGGTCATTTCGTGGATCAGATGCTCGAAGCCCATCTGCGAGAGCGCGTTGTTTGCGTTGCCCCCGGCAGCAGCGGCGATGAAAATTTCCTGCAGCATGACGCTTACCTTTGTTGTGTGTGGTGATAAAGGGTATTGCTAGAACCGCTGGTTCCCGGAGAGCGGCCCGGCGGGCCGCCGCGGGGATCAGCTCAGCGCAAAATTGACCGGGACGCGGACTCGGCCTGCAGCCTTCTGTCCATTAACGGTCGACGGGTTGAAACGCCACTTGCGTGCCGCCTCCATCGCTGCGCGGTCGAGGTCGCGGTTGCGACTGGATTTCTCGACCGACACATTGGTGACGTTGCCGCTGGCATCGACATCAATGATCAGGATGACTTCGCCCTGGATGCCGGCCCGGAAAGCGGCGGGCGGGTAGCGGGGCGGGTTCATGTTCTTGGAGGAGATATCGACACTGGCCTGGATGTCGGTCACCTGGGCAGGCGGCGACGGCGGCGACGGCGGCGTGGCAATGTCGCTCGGGCGCGGCGTCACCACATCGACCACCGGTGCTTCCGGCGGCGGCGGCAACGGCGATGCCTTCGGCGGCGCCAGGTTCTTGA
The DNA here is from genome assembly GCF_030711595.1 of Stenotrophomonas sp. YIM B06876. Classification (GTDB taxonomy): domain Bacteria; phylum Pseudomonadota; class Gammaproteobacteria; order Xanthomonadales; family Xanthomonadaceae; genus Stenotrophomonas. Next base: position 21,333 of record NZ_JAUJUJ010000006.1, on the reverse strand, counting down.
CCGGCGGCGGCGGGATATCCTGCGGCGGCGGCGGCGGCGGCGGCGGTGGCGGCGGCGGCGGTGCGTCGACCAGGGTCACCATGATGTTGCGCTCCTTCTCCGCCGCGGCCTTGGGAGCCACAGCCGGGATCAGAAGCATCATCAGGGCAGCAAGATGCAAAGCGATTACAAAGGCGATACCCACGATGCGCGGCCAGTTGAGACCTTTGTCATCGTTGCTGTCATACCTGTGGTGGAAAACCAGTTGTTCCGTCATGCGCCAAGAACTCGTTAGTGGGGCCGGATCGGCGCGGTTCTGCCGATCCTGATTCAGCGGTGCATGACACCGCAGGAACCTCCAAGCTTATACCAATCCTGACCGGCTGCGCATCATCAGCACAGCTGTTCAGGCGTTATTCCTGCTTACTTCAGGTTGATGATTTTCTTCGCTTCTTCCGGGCGTTTGATGCCTTTGGCCAACGCCTGCTGGGCGGCCTGCTTGGCCTCGGCAATGCGTCCTTCCGAATGCAACACACGTGCCAGATTCAGGTACGTCTCACCATCCTTGGAAAGCGGCGCGGCCTTCTGCCACGCTTCGATCGCCTTGGGAATGTTGTCGGTGTAGTAGTACGACTGCGCCAGCGCCAGGTAGACCTGGTAGTCCGGCTTGAGGATGCCCTTTGCCAGGCCCTCGTTGATCACCGCAATGACGTCCTTTTCCTTGTTCTCGGTGTTGGCGTAGATCGAATACAACTGCTTGTATTCGCGCTCTTCAGTGAGCTGGCCGCTGCTGCGCAGCTTGTCCATCACCGCGGCGGCCTTGTCCATCTGGTCAGCCTGCATGTACATGCTGGCAAGGTTGAGCTGGGCCTTCTTGTCGCCCGGGTTCTTTGCCGCCAGCGCCTCGGCTTCCTTCACCGCCTCACCGGTCTGGCCGGCTTCGGCATAGGACGCCATCAACAGCTGGTTCCAGTTGTCCTTCGGCTCGCTGGACGCGGCGATGGCCTGTTTCAGCACCGGGATCGCGTCGGCGTAGCGCTCCATCTGGTACAGCGCCTGGCCCTTGATGATCAGCTCTTCGGCCTTGTGCGACTTGGACTCGGCAAAATACTTGTCCAGGGTAGCCAGGCCCTCGGGGTACTGTTCGTCCTGCAGCTGCAGCTGGGCCAGCATCAGCATCGCCTGGTAATGGCCGTTGTTGTCCAGACCGTTCAACCGCAGCGCCTGCTCCAGGTACCGCTTGGTCGCTGCGGTGTCATCCAGGTTGTAGGCGGCCTGCGAGGCCAGCTGCGCGGCGACCGACTTGTCGTATTCGTTGGCGCCCTCGGTGGCCAGGATTTCATCGGCCAGCGTGCGTGTGGTCGCGTAGTCGTCCTTGTTGTAGGCGGCGAACAGCTTCTGCAGCTTGCCGCTCATCTTGGCCGACGCCTTGGTCTTGGGTTCTTCGCGGGTCGCTTCCGGATACAGCACTTCGGCCTTGGCACCGGCCTTGTTGCCCCGACGCTCGCCACGGTCGGCCGAACGCGCCTGGGCGACGGCATCGGTAACCACGGCGCCACCGAGCAGGGTCGCGATAAGGACGGAAAGCACGGCTTGCTTACGGCTGCGGATCATCATGGTTCACCTCGGTCGAACCGCCAGGGCGGTGCTGAAAACGGACGGTCTGTACAAAACAGAGCCGGCAAACGTATCAGAAATATGTTGACTGAGAAATCGTTTCCGTTGCTGCTTTGCAGCATTTACCACTATCCACAACGGGGGATGCGGCCTTCATGGCGTGCCTGCTGGTACACCGGGGTCAATGCCGGCAGGTCGCGTTGCAATCCGCGGATGCGGTTGGAAGGGTCGGGGTGGGTCGAAAGCCATTGCGGAGAACGGCTGCCGCTGGCCGCCATCATGTTCTGCCACAGGTTGATGGCCTGGGCCGGATCGAAACCGGCCTCGGCCATCAGCCGCTGGCCGACGATGTCGGCCTCGCTTTCCTGTTCGCGGGAATTGGGCAGCAGGATCAACCCCTGCGCGCCGAGTGCGCCAAACTGGTTGACGACACTGGTGCCGGTGTCGCCGTAGGCGGCGCCCGCCAGCGCACCCGCCACCTGCAACAGGCTCGAGGTGCCCATTTGCCGGGTCAGGCGTTCTTCGTGGTGGCGCGCGATGACGTGGCCGATTTCGTGACCCAACACCGCGGCCAGTTGATCCTGGTTCTTGGCCACGCTGAAGATGCCCGAATTCACCCCGACCTTGCCTCCCGGCAGGGCAAACGCGTTGGGCTCCTTTTCGACAAACAGCGCGGTCTCCCAGCGGACAGTGCGGTACTGCGCGGGCAACTGCGCCACCAGTGCATTGACCACGCACTGCACATAGGCGTTCTGCCGAGTGTCCTGGCTCACCGTCTGCTTGGCCTTGGCTTCGGCGAAGGCCTGTGCCCCGAGCTGGTCCAGCTGCTGCTGCGATACACCGCCCACTACCTGCTTGCGACCGGTCGGCGAGGTCGTCGTAGCGCAAGCCACCAGCAACAATGCGGTGGCGATACCCGTCAAAACCGATTTCATCATGATCCCCTGAGTTTCCGGCTGCAGTGTGCAAGGGTCGTGCTTAACATTCCGTCAAGCAGGCCTTATTGCACACCGAACAGAAACAGCGCGCTCAAGGCAATCGCGTTGTTGAGCGCATGCGCGGCGACCGGTGCCCACAAGGTGCCCGTGCGCTGGTACAGCCAGGCAAACGCGGCGCCCATGCCGCCGTAGATCAGCCACAGCTGCAGGATTTCCAGCGGGCCATTGCCGCTGGTGCCGGGAATTTCATGCACCAGCGCAAAGGCCGCGCTGCTCAGCACCATCCCCAGCAACGGCCGGTCCGCGGCCCACAGCCGCCCGAACAGCACGCGGCGGAACAGCAGTTCCTCATAGGCCGGGGCCAGCACCACCGCAAACACCACCAGGAACAGCGGGTAGTGGCTGACAGCCTGCTGCATCAGCGGCAGGTTGGTGGGAACCGGTGCGACCCCACCCTGTTTGGCCAGCCATCCGATCAGGCTGCTGCCGCCGAAAACGCCGGCGGCCACCACCGCGGTCCAGCCCCAGGTCGCAGGTTGTGCAGCGTGCCGGCGCGACAACTGTCGCTCCCCCGCGCTGGCGCGACGGCGCCAGAAGTACAGCAGCAACGCCGCGGCCGAGGTGGCGATCAAGGCCATCAGCATCTGCGCCAGGGCGCCGGGTTGTCCGAGTTGGCTGGCAAGATCGGCTGCGGCCGGGGCGGCGCCACTCCGCGCCGCTTCGATCCCCACTACTGCGCCGCGCCACATGCCCCAGGCCAGCCCGCACAGCAGGCTGACGCCCAGCAGGGTGGCGATGCCGATGGCCAGATCCAGCCAGAATGCTGTCAACGGTGAGCCGCGTGGCGCGGGCCGTGGCGCAGACGTCAGCGGGGAGGAGGCCAACGGGACCGGGGGCGGGAGAGACATGACGCTCCTGACGAAAGGCTGCGAAAAAATCGGACAGGCACCACCGCCGGTGGCCCTGTCCCTGCAGCCGGATTGTGTCAGATATCCAGATTCATGGCCTTCAGCGCGTTGTCCTCGATGAAGTCGCGACGCGGCTCCACCACATCGCCCATCAGCGTGCTGAAGATCTGGTCGGCGGCGACCGCATCCTCGATGCGGACCTGCAACAGACGCCGGGTGTCCGGATTGACGGTGGTATCCCACAGCTGTTCCGGGTTCATTTCACCCAGGCCCTTGAAGCGCTGGATCTGGCGGCCCTTCTTGGCCTCGTCCAGCAACCACGCCTGCGCCTGCGCAAACCCGGTGACTTCCATCGACCGGTTGCCGCGGGTGATGCGCCCGCCTTCGCGGATCAGGCCGTGCAGCAACTGCGCGGCCTGGTGCAACGATCGCAGCTCGCCGGTTTCAAATGCGGCCAGCGGCAGTACCTGGATGTGCTCCTCGCCCATGTGGCGGCGGGTGACCAGCACGGCGGCCGGGCGCTGCTCGGTGGGTTCCTGCAGTTCCAGCGTAAACCGCGGCGAGCCCAGGCTGCCCTGGTTCAGGCGCGCGGCCAGCGCCGACAGGCCTTCGTTCTCGTCGGCACTGCGCAGGTGCTCCAGATCCATCGGGGTGAAATCGACCAGCGCTTCGAGCAGTTTGCGGTCGTACCGATGGCTGTTGCGGTTGATCGCTTCCTGCGCGGCGGCATAGCTGAGCAGCAGCTTTTCCAGCCCCTGGCCTTCGATGGGCCGCTCTCCCTCGGCCGGCGTCAGCGCCGCGTTTTCCACCGCGTTGCTGGCCAGGTATGCATCCAGCGCCGGGTCGTCCTTCAGGTACAGCTCGCTCTTGCCCTGCTTGATCTTGTACAGCGGCGGCAGCCCGATATACACGTAGCCGCGCTCGATCAGCTCCGGCATCTGCCGGTAGAAGAAGGTCAGCAGCAGGGTGCGGATATGCGCGCCGTCAACGTCGGCGTCGGTCATGATGATGATCTTGTGGTAGCGCAGCTTGTCCGGGTTGTACTCGTCGCGGCCGATGCCGGTGCCCAGCGCGGTGATCAGCGTACCGACCTGGTCGGAGGCCAGCATGCGGTCAAAGCGCGCACGTTCGACGTTGAGGATCTTGCCGCGCAGTGGCAGCACCGCCTGGTTCTTGCGGTTGCGGCCCTGCTTGGCCGAGCCACCGGCCGAGTCACCCTCGACGATGAACAGCTCGGACAGTGCCGGATCCTTCTCCTGGCAGTCAGCCAGCTTGCCCGGCAGGCCGGCGATATCCAGCGCGCCCTTGCGGCGGGTCAGGTCGCGGGCCTTGCGCGCGGCTTCGCGGGCGCGGGCGGCGTCGACGATCTTGCCGGCAATCGCCTTGGCCTCGTTCGGGTTTTCCTGCAGGAACTCCTGCAGGCGCTCGCCAAAGGCGTTTTCCACCGCCGGGCGCACGTCCGAACTGACCAGCTTTTCCTTGGTCTGGCTGGAGAAACTGGGGTCGGGCACCTTGACCGACAGCACCGCAATCATGCCTTCGCGCATGTCATCGCCGGTCAGGCTGATCTTGGCCTGCTTGGCGATGCCGTTCTGCTCGATGTAGTTGCTCAGCACCCGGGTCAGCGCGGCGCGGAACCCGGCCAGATGGGTGCCGCCATCTTTCTGCGGGATATTGTTGGTGAAGCAGTACATCGTTTCCTGGTAGGAATCGGTCCACTGCAGCGCCACGTCCACGACGATGCCGTTGTGCTCCCCGGTCACCGAGATGACGTTCGGATGCAGCGGCGTCTTCAGCTGGGCCAGATGCTCGACAAAGCTGCGGATGCCGCCTTCGTAATGGAAATCGTCACGACGGCCCTCACCGCGCTCGTCAAGCAGGGTGATCTTGACGCCGGAATTGAGGAACGACAGCTCGCGCAGGCGCCGGGCAAGGATGTCGTAATGGAACTCGACGTCGGAAAAGATCTCGGTGGCCGGCTTGAAGCGCAACGTGGTGCCGCGGCGCTGGGACGCCTCCAGCTGCTTGAGCGGGTACAGCGGTTCACCGAGCGAATATTCCTGCTGATAGTGGTGCCCGTCGCGCCAGATGTCCAGCCACAGGTGCTCGGACAGTGCGTTGACCACCGATACGCCCACGCCGTGCAGGCCGCCGGAAACCTTGTAGCTGTTGTCGTCGAACTTGCCGCCGGCGTGGAGGACGGTGAGGATCACCTCGGCCGCGGACACGTTTTCTTCCTTGTGAATGTCCACCGGAACGCCGCGGCCGTTATCCGACACCGACACCGAGCCGTCGCCATGGATCTTCACCACGATGTCGTCGGCATGCCCGGCCAGGGCTTCATCGACCGAGTTGTCGACCACCTCGAACACCATGTGGTGCAGACCGGTGCCGTCGTGCACGTCGCCGATATACATGCCCGGACGCTTGCGGACGGCCTCCAGGCCACGCAGGACGGTGATCTTGCTCGAGTCGTAATTGCCGGGGGTCGGCGGGGTATTCAGTTCGTCGGTCATTGCGCTTGCCGTAGGCTCCGCAGGTCATGCCATAACGGCGGGCGCCATGGCAAGAGGAATAGGGGGGTAGCGTCAAAATTATAACAGCCGGACCCCCTCCCGCTCCGGGCTGTTCAGATTACCGTTGAAACCCGGCCATGTTCCACGTGGAACGTCAGCGCCGGGGTCATTTCCCCACACAATGCCGTGGGGATTTCGGTGGCGGTGATGAACACCTGCGCCGGACTGCCCGCCAACCGCTGCAACACCCGGCGCTGATGGACCTGGTCCAGCTCCGAAGCCAGGTCGTCCAGCGCGATCACCGGCCACTCGCCGCGCAATGCGGCGTAGTCATCGGCCTGCGCCAGCAGGCAGGCCAGCGCGGTGAGCTTGGCCTGGCCGCGTGAGAGGGCATCGCGGCCGGGAATCTCGCGGAACACCACGCTCCAATCGGCCCGGTGCGGCCCTTGCGAGGTATAGCCGGCCTGGCGGTCGCGCTCGCGCCCCAGCAGCAGCGCGTCGGCCAGCGACATCTCGTTGCGCCGCCAGCCCGGCAGGAACTCCAGTGCGTTGATACCCAGGCCCGGCGCCAGTTCCGCGGCGATGGTGACGGCGCTTTCCTGCAGCCGCTCCAGATACTGCTGCCGGCGTGAGGTCAACGGAGTGCCGGCCTCGGCCAGCTCGTAATCCCAGGCATCCAGGGCGCTGTTCGATCCGCCACTCTTGAGCAGCGCATTGCGTTGCTTCAGCGCCCGCATGTATCGGCGCCACAGCGGAAGGAAATCAGGTTCCACGTGGAACAATCCCCAATCGACAAACCGGCGGCGCGACTCGCTGCCCCCGTTCACCAGTGCGTGACTGCCCGGTTCAAATGTCACCACCGCCAGTGCGGCGCACAGATTGCCCAGTTGCGCGACATCTTCACCGTCCAGCCGGCCTTTCCACGCATGGCCGCTATGCCGCAATCCCGCCCGTCGCCGGGTTGACCCCGTGCCGGAAGCGCCGCTTTCTTCCCATTCGACAAAAACTTCCAGCGCCTCGGCGCCTTTGCGTACCAGTCCGTCACGCACCCGACCGCGAAAGCTGCGGCCATAGGCCATCAGATGCAGGGCTTCGAGGATGCTGCTCTTGCCGGCGCCGTTGTCGCCGGTGATCAAGTTGATGCCCGGTTGGGGCTGCAGTTCAACGGACTCGAAGCGGCGCAGGCAGTTCAGGGTGAGGCGGACGATATGCATCAGGGTTCGCAAGGGGAGGGATGACCGCCGATACCGACGACAGCGGAAGTTGGATCCGGACGCCCAGCTTAAAGCATCCGAAAATCCGCCCGGCTTGCGCCGGAGTAAGGAAAAACAGTGCCGATTTCTTGAAATCTGTCGCGCCGGTCAAGGGATGTCTGCGCAGAATTCACCAGATCAGGACTTCCGCAAAATTCCAGGAAAACAGAATGGTTGGGCACAACCCCCGGACAATCTGTGGATAACAATCCAGGCAACTGCTCAAACCCTACTTATCCCCAGCTATCCACAGCCTTCCGGGCCAGTTCTACCGGGGGTTTCAATGCACATTTATCCTTTATAAACAATGAGATAACCATGTTTTACATGAAATCTACCCCTACCATCACCACCAAGCTCTAGATTTATTCTCTATTTTTAAAGCATTTGCCGCCTGAAAAGCGCATGCGGATGCTGGACACCAGAACCGGACACACATGGCTGGAACGGGAATCGTCGCGCCCGTGGCAATCCCGTCTGCCGGTCCGCAGCGGCAACCCGGACCTTGCCGGTTCGGGGATTGACTGCGCTGGCTGAGGATTTTTCCCGGATCGCCCAGCTACCGACCACCGTCTGCCCAACCGCCCGGGGAGATTGGGCAGCAATTTTTCCGGTGGACGCGGAAACAGGTGCGTAGCCCTATCTCCCACGGGCGGGCCCAAGCTGCCGCAATCAGTTCCGGCATGGGCAAGAATCGGCTGCAACCCGGCTTTCCGACGGCGATTTTGACTGTCGAGGAAGTCCGCCCAACAAAAAGCCCGGCATCGCCGGGCTCTTCATGTTCCACGTGGAACCGTGCGCGCAATCAGAGACGCAGCGGCATGACCACGTGCCGGGACTTCTCGCTGCTGGCTTCGCGTACCAGCGCCGAGGAGTTCGAATCGCGTAACTGGATCACGATGTGCTCATCGCGCAACGCCGACAACGCGTCGAGCAGATAGTTGACGTTGAAGCCGATCGCCAGATCACTGACCGTGGTATCGGCTTCGATCTCTTCCTGGGCTTCTTCCTGCTCCGGATTGTGTGCGCTGATCTTCAGCTGGCCAGGCGTCACTTCGACCCGCACGCCGCGGTATTTCTCGTTGGACAGGATCGCGGCCCGCTGCAAGGCCGCACGCAGGGTTTCGCGATCGACCTTGACCTCCCGATCGGCACCGATCGGGATCACCGCTTCGTAATCGGGAAAGCGGCCATCGATCAGTTTCGAGGTGAAGGTGACATCGTCGCGGCGCATGCGCACGTGGCTGCGGCCCACTTCCAGCTCGACCTCGCGATCGCCGCCTTCCAGCAACCGCTGCAGCTCGGTCACGCCCTTGCGCGGCACGATGATCTGGCGCTTGCTGCCGGCGCTGTTTTCCAGCTCGGTTTCGCACAACGCCAAGCGGTGGCCATCAGTGGCCACGCAGCGCAGGGTCTTGTCGCGCAGGTCGAACAACAGGCCATTGAGGTAATAACGCACGTCCTGCTGCGCCATCGCAAAGGCGGTACGTTCGATCAGCTCTTTCAGCGCCGCTTCCGGCACCGCGACGCGTTCGGTGGCCTCGACCTCATCCACCGACGGGAAGTCGTTGGCGGGCAGCGTGGCCAAAGTGAAACGGCTGCGTCCGGCCTGCACGCTGATCTTGTCACCGGTCTGCGACACGGTGATGCGGCTGCCGTCGGGCAGGGCGCGGATGATCTCGAACAACTTCCGCGCCGGAATCGTGGTTTCGCCATCCTGGGCGTCCTCGACGCCGATGCGGGACACCATTTCCACTTCCAGGTCGGTGCCGGTCAGCGACAACTGGCCACCTTGCACCTGCACCAGGAAGTTGGCCAGCACCGGCAGGGTCTGGCGGCGTTCGACCACATTGACGACTTGCGCCAAGGGCTTGAGAAAGGCTTCGCGCTGCAATGTAAAACGCATGTGGTTACGTGCCCCTATGCTTTAAAAGATGTGAGTTAAATCAAAAGCTTGGTGGTGATGGTAGAGCCAGATTTCGCTTAAAACACATCTAAGTGCTTGTATAGAAAGGGTTTTTCAAAAATGAAACCCCTGTATTACTGTCCCCGAACCGGAGGGGAAACCTGTGGACAGTTTTCGGCCCGGATTGGCTACCGCTTTTATCCACAGATTGTCCCGCATTTGTCCCTGAATGATGCACCGTTTTATACGATGACGCCCGTGCGGCGTGCGTGCATCATTCACTCAGCTTGCGAATCAGCTTGTCCCAGTCTTCGCGCAGCTTGCCGTCGGTTTCCATCAGATGCTTGATCTGGCGGCAGCCATGCAGGACGGTGGTGTGGTCGCGGCCGGCGAATGCATCCCCGATCTCCGGCAGGCTGTGCTCGGTCAGCTCCTTGGTCAGGGCCATGGCGACCTGGCGCGGCCGGGCCAGCGAACGGGTGCGGCGCTTGGACAGCAGATCCTTGATCTGCAGCCCGTAGTAGTCGGCCACGACTTTCTGGATGTTGGGAATGCTGATCGCCTGCTGCTGGGCCCGCAGCAGGTCGCGCAGGGTTTCCTGGGCAAACTCGGTGGTGATGGCACGGCCGGTGAAGTTGGCACGGGCGGTCAGGGTATTGAGCGCCCCTTCCAGGTCGCGCACGTTGGAGCGCATTTTCTTGGCGATCAGGAACGCCACGTCGTCGGGAATCTCGGTCCCCCGCTCGCGGGCCTTGGCCAGCACGATGGCGGCGCGGGTCTCGAAGTCCGGCGGCTCGATCGCGACCGACAGACCCCAGGCCAGGCGCGACTTGAGCCGCGCTTCCAGCCCTTCCACTTCGCGCGGATAGCGGTCGCAGGTCAGGATGATCTGCTGCTTGCCGTCAAACAACGCATTGAAGGTGTGGAAAAACTCCTCCTGGGTGCGGTCCTTGCCGGCGAAGAACTGGATATCGTCGATCAACAGCGCGTCCACCTGCTGGAACTGGCGCTTGAACTGGTCCATGTTCTTCTCCTGCAGCGCCCGGATCATCGCGCTGAAGAACTGGTCCGAACGCAGATACAGCACCTTGGCCGCTGGATTGGCCTGGCGCATCGCATTGCCCGCGGCAAACATCAGGTGGGTCTTGCCCAGACCGGTGCCGCCATACAGCAGCAGCGGGTTGTGGCCACGGTCGCCCGGCTTCTGCGCGGCCTGGAGCGCTGCCGCCAGCCCGAGCTGGTTGCTGCGGCCTTCGACGAAGTTGGCAAAGGTGTAGTGCGAATCCATGTTGCCGTTGAATGGCACCACCGGCGCACTCGGGGCGGCGGCGGTACCCGCCAGCGGCACCGGCGGCAGCGGCTCGGGCGCCCGCGGGCGCGAGCCTATTTCCAGCGACACCTCGCCGCTGCCGGCGAAATAGGCCAGCAGTTCGCTGATCCGCGGCAGGTAGCGCTCGCGGACCTGTTCGACGATAAAGGCGTTGGGCGCGTACAGCACCATGCTGTCCGGGCGCTGATCGGCCTGCAGCGGTTTCAACCAGGTGTGAACATCCTCGGGCGGAAATTCCGCCTCAAGGCGTTCGAGACAACGGGGCCAGGCATCCATCAGAAATAGTCGTCACAAAGGCTGCCGACCAGGCGCACACAGTCGCCGGGCCAGACGCCGGAAGGAGGGGAAAATGAGCAGCCAGACTACCACCGCCGGCGAGGGGCGGGAATGCTTGTCCCGGTTTTATTCACAGAATCATCCACAGGCCCGGCGCGTGCCGTGTGGCATCCACGTGGCGCCAGGCTTGACGGCCCCCCGCCTGGGTCTATAGAATTTCCGGTTCTTTCCGTCTCCTTCATACAGGTGCCCCAATGGCCACCAAGCGCACATTCCAACCCAGCAACCTCAAGCGCAAGCGCGATCACGGCTTTCGCGCACGTATGAAGACCGCTGACGGCCGCAAGATCCTGTCGCGTCGTCGCGCCAAGGGCCGCAAGACCCTTAGCGCTTGATTGCGTTGCCGCTTCCCGCGGCAGATGCAATTTCGATCGTGAGCAGCACTTACCCGCGTAAGCGATTCCCTCGCTCTGCGCGGGTTCGTACGCGTGCCGAATATACATCGGTCTTCAACGGCGCCCGCCGTGTGTCCGACCCGCTGATGACACTGCACTGGCTCAAAGGCGAAACGCCTGCGCGGCTGGGGCTTGCCGTCTCACGCAAGGTCGACACGCGTGCGGTCGGCCGTAACCGTATCAAGCGTGTGTTGCGCAATGCGACACGCCATGTCCGGCCGCGGATGGCCGGCGGTGACTATGTGATTGTGGCCCGCGCGGCCGCAAAAACCGCCAGCAATGACCAGATCCGCGAGGCGTTCGAGCGTCTGTTGCGGCGTGCCGGCGCATTGCCGGTTGTGGCCGCGAGCGGCACAATGCCGCCGCCCGAGGGCGCAGAACCCATTTCTTTGACCGTGCCGGAATCACCTTCCGGTCGAGCCGAGCCTGCCTGCTGATGAACCAGACCCGTGTATTCCTGATTTTTGCCTGGCTGATGGTGGCAGTGCTGCTGTGGATGGAATGGAACCGCGAGAAGACCGCGCCGGAACCGGCCACCGTGGCCACGCAACCGGCGGTGCCGGCGGCCAATGATGCCGACCTCGGCCATGCGGCCGCACCGGTACCGCAGGCCACCGTCCCCGGCCAGGCGATGGCGCCGGTGGCAACGGTCGAATCGGCCGGCAGCGCCCCCCGGGTAACGGTGACCACCGATGTCCTGCGCGTGGTGCTCGATGGCCGCAGTGTGCTTGACGCCGATCTGCTGCAGTTCCCGCAGAGCAAGGCCGCCGGCAGCCCGCCGGTGCAGTTGCTGAGTGAAGATCCGGCCCATCCTTATACCGCCACCACCGGCTGGGCCAGCGAGAACGGCTCCGCGGTGCCGGGCGCCAGCGGTTTCCGGCTGGTGCAGCCGGCCACCGAGCTGACGTTGGCCGAAAACCAGAACGAACTGCAGGTGCCGTTCGTGTGGAGCGGCGCCGATGGCGTCAGCATCCGCCGTACCTACACCCTGGTCCGTGGCGATTACGCGATCAAGGTCAAGGATGAAGTGGTCAATGCCGGTACCGCGCCGTGGCAGGGCTACGTGTTCCGCAAGCTGGACCGGGTGCCGGCCATCATCACCCGTGGCATGACCAACCCGGACTCCTTCAGCTTCAACGGCGCCACTTGGTTCAGCCCGAACGACGGCTACCAGCGCCGGGCGTTCAAGGACTATCTGGACGACGGCAACGTCAACCAGACCATCAGCGGCGGCTGGCTGGCGATGCTGCAGCACCATTTCTTCACCGCGTGGATTCCGCAGGCCGACCAGGCCTCGCTGTACCTGCTGGCGCAGAACGGGCCGCGCAATGTCATCGAAGCCCGTGGCCCCGGCTTCACCGTGGCCCCCGGCCAGCGCGTGAGCACCGAGGCGCGGTTGTGGGTCGGCCCGAAGCTGGTCAACCAGATCGCCAAGGAAGACGTGAAGGGCCTGGACCGCGTGGTCGACTACAGCCGCTTCTCGCTGATGGCGATGATCGGCCAGGGCCTGTTCTGGGTGCTCAACCAGGTGCACAAGCTGGTCGGCAACTGGGGCTGGGCCATCGTCGGTCTGGTGATCCTGCTCAAGCTGGCGCTGTTCCCGCTGTCGGCCGCGCAGTTCAAGTCGCAGGCCAAGATGCGCAAGTTCCAGCCGCGTCTGGCACAGCTGAAGGAGCGCTACGGCGACGACCGGCAGAAGTACCAGACGGCAATGATGGAGCTGTACAAGAAGGAGAAGATCAATCCGATGGGCGGCTGCCTGCCGCTGCTGATCCAGATGCCGATCTTCTTCGCCCTGTACTGGGTGCTGGTGGAATCGGTGGAGCTGCGCCAGGCGCCGTGGTTCGCCTGGATCCAGGACCTGACCGCGCGTGATCCGTACTTCATCCTGCCGGTGATCAACGTGGCGGTGATGTGGTTCACGCAGAAGCTGACGCCGGCGGTCGGCATGGACCCGATGCAGCAGAAGATGATGCAGTTCATGCCGCTGGTGTTTGGCGTGATGATGGCCTTCATGCCGTCCGGCCTGGTGCTGTACTGGGTGGTCAACGGTGGCCTGAGCCTGCTGCAGCAGTGGTGGATGACCAAGAAGCACGGTCAGCACGCCACTCCGCAGGTCGAAGCCAAGTAAGCCGAAAAGCCCGCCGCAAGGCGGGCTTTTCGCATGGGACGATAGAATTGCCCGGCAGCTGTGTTGCCCCTTGTTCCGTTCCACCCGAGTCCCGCGATGCGCCCTCTGTCCGTCTGCCGTAGTCCGTTGGGATCGTTGCTCCTGGCAATGGCCGTGGGCGCGGCCGGCTGTGGCACACCGGCCAGCGGTACCGCGCTGGGCAACGCGCACACAAGCACTGCGCCGGCCACGGCCACCGGCCAGGTCGATGCCACCCACCTCGAACCGCAACCGCAGGGTGCTGCGGCGGCCCCAGCGCGCGCCATTGCACAAGCTGTGACGCCATGACCCGATCTTCCGCGCCCGACACCATCGTCGCCATTGCCACCGGCGCCGCCCCGGGCGGCGTCGGCATGCTGCGCATCTCTGGTGCGCAGGCCCACGCGATCGCGTCCGGACTGGGCTGCGCGCGGCTGCAACCGCGCCATGCCCACTATGCCCGCTGGCGCGATGCGCACGGCGAGATTCTCGACGATGGCATCGTGCTGTGGTTTCCCGGGCCGCACAGTTTCACCGGCGAAGACGTGGTGGAACTGCAGGGGCACGGCAGTCCGGTCGTGCTGCGGCAACTGCTGGCGCGTTGCATCGAACTGGGCGCACGCCAGGCGCGGGCCGGCGAGTTCAGCGAGCGCGCGTTCCTCAACGGCAAGCTGGACCTGGCCCAGGCCGAGGCGATTGCCGACCTGATTGCCGCCGGCGATGTACGCGCCGCACGCGCGGCGCGGCGCTCGCTCGACGGGGTGTTCTCGCGCCGGGTGGACGCGGTCGGCGAACAGCTGGTGCGGCTGCGCATCCATGTCGAGGCGGCGATCGATTTCGCCGACGAACCGCTGGATACGCTGGGCGGGGCGCAGGTGCGCGCCGGGCTGCTGCAGGCGCAGGCGTTGCTGAACCAGTTGCGGATCGACGCCGAACGCGGGCGCAAGCTGCGCGACGGCCTGCATGCGGTGCTGATCGGTCCGCCCAATGCCGGCAAGAGTTCATTGCTCAACGCCCTGGCCGGCAGCGAGCGCGCCATCGTCACCGATATTGCCGGCACCACCCGCGACACCCTGCATGAAACCATCCGCATCGACGGCCTGGAACTGACCCTGGTCGATACCGCCGGCCTGCGCGAGGGCGGTGATGCGATCGAGCGCGAAGGCATGCGCCGCGCACGCGCGGAAATGCAGCGTGCCGATCTGGCTATCGTGGTGCTGGATGCGCGCGATCCGCCCAGCGGCGCACAGGCCGTTGGCGATGCCGCCCGCTCGGCCTCGCGCCAGCTGTGGATCCACAACAAGTGCGATCTGCTGCCGCAGTGGCCCGCTGCGTTGCCGGCCGATGCCATCGCGGTGTCTGCGGCAACCGGGCAGGGCCTGGACGCGTTGCATGCGCGGCTGCGCGACATCGCCAGCGAAGGTGCCGGTGAGGGCGTACACGGCGAATTCTCCGCGCGCGCGCGCCACGTTGAAGCCATCCTCCTGGCCGCCGGGCATCTGGCCACGGCCGATGCGCAGCTGCAGTACGACCAGTTGGAACTGGCCGCCGAGGAGTTGCGTCTGGCCCACGACGCACTGGGTGAAATCAGCGGGCGCATGAGCGCCGATGACCTGCTGGGAAAGATCTTCTCCAGCTTCTGCATCGGCAAGTAGCGTTCAAGGCAACCTGTGCCGTCACCGGCGATTTGCCGGGTCGCGACGCTGCGCGGGAGCTGCGGCCTTCGGCCCGACGCAGTCGTGGGCCACGCTTGACCCGGGGCGCTGGCCGGCGTGCGGTATGCGCAAGCCGGGGCACCGCTGCGGTTGCCCGACGGGCCGGGTCATCGCCCTCCCGATCGGGAGGCGAAGCCCGCGGGTTGGAATCCCGGTTGCAGCGGAATCGCGCCGTGTCCGGGAGGGAGCCACCTGCTGAAACCTGTGGGCGAATACCGGGAACACCCCCGGGGCATACCGGCGAACACGGCGGCCACCGCCGCCGGCCATCACACGCGCCCGGGTCGCCGGGGTTTCTTCGGCCGGTCATATCCGGCCGCCACAATACCCGCTCTTTCAACCGCCCCGACCGGGGCCTGCGGGAATTCACCGTGCGCGCAAAAGTCGTTTTGAAGGTGGGCTTGATGCTGTGCGTGGCATGCTCGTCGGCGATGGGTCAGACCCCGCCAGCGCCGGCGGCCGCGCACGTTTCGGTGTACGCCCACCGTGGCGCCAGCGCCTTGCTGCCCGAGCACACGCTGGCCGCTTATGCCCAGGCCATTGCCGACGGGGCCGACTACATCGAGCCGGATCTGGTGATGAGCCGCGACGGAGTGATGCTGGCCCGCCACGAGAACGAGATCGGCAGCACCACCGATGTGGCCACCCATCCGGAGTTCGCCGCGCGCAAAACCCGCAAGCAGATCGACGGCGAAACGGTCAGCGGCTGGTTTACCGAGGATTTCAGCGTGGCCGAGCTGAAGACGCTGTACGTGCGCGAGCGCCTGCCGGCGCTGCGCGGCACCGCGTTCAATGGCCAGTTCCGCATCGCCACCCTGGATGAAATCATCGCCTTCCTGGTGCAGCAGTCCGCACGCGCCGGGCGTGGCATCGGGCTGGCGCCGGAGATCAAGCACAGCGGCTATTTCCGCAGCATCGGCCTGCCGATGGAAGACGCCTTGCTGGCCACCTTGCGCGCCGATTCGTATACCAATGTGGCCCCGGTGCTGATCCAGTCGTTCGAGACCGACAACCTGCGTTACCTGCGCCGGCAGCTCGGGACCAACTCCAATATCCGCCTGCTGCAGCTGCTGGGTCCGGCCCAGCAGCGGCCCGCCGACGTGCGCCTGGCCGCGGGCGATACCGATTATGCGGCGATGATGACCCCCGCCGGCCTAGGGCGGATCGCCGGCTATGCCGATGGCATCGGCGTCGAGCGCCGGCAGCTGATACCGCTGGATGCGCAGGGCCGGCTCGGGCGCCCGGGCGCACTGATCGCTGACGCGCACGCCGCCGGATTGATGGTGGTGGCCTACAGCTTCCGACCGGAGAACACCTTCCTGCCGCCGGCGCTGCGCCAGGGCGCGGACCACATACGGCATCCGGCCGGTTCGATCGCCGAGATCCGCGCCTATGTCGACGCCGGCATCGATGCGTTCTTCACCGACGATCCGGCGCTGGGCCGCCAGGCGCTGGACGCGCGCTGAGGCGCTTCACTCTTCCGCATCGGGCCGCGGGCGCGGCCGCAGTTGCACCACCACGCCACGTTCGTGTTCACGCCCACGCTGCCACAGCACCGGCACCTGCCGCGGTGAGGGCAGCTCCAGTTCGGGGTCGCCCTCCGCCGCGGCCCCGTCCTCGTCCTCGTCTTCCCAGCTGTAGCGCTTGCGCGGGGCCGGCGGATCGGCGTGGCGGAACGCCAGCGCGGCGACCAGGCCGGCCACCGCGCCGCCCAGGTGCGATTGCCACGACACGCCCGGCTCGTGCGGCAGCACCGTCATCAACATGCCGCCGTAGAACAGGAAGGCGATCATGGCGGCGGCGATGGCCGGGCGATCCCGGCGCAGCAGGCCGAGCCCGAATACCAGGAACATCAGGCCGTGGGTAAGGCCGCTGGCGCCCAGATGGCGGGTGCCGATATCGCCCAGCAACCACGCGCCCAGCCCGGAACCCGCCCACAGCACCGGCAGCGCGCGCAGCGTGGCGCGCGGATAGACGCTGCCGGCCAGCGTGCCCAGGATCAGCAGCGCGGTCGCATTGGCCGCCAGGTGTTCGATCGAGCCGTGCAGCAGCGGCGCACCGAACACGCCAGCCAGCCCTCGCAGCTCCAGGGGCGCCACCGCCCAGGGCCGCCAGTCGAACGCGCCTTGCGCGGTGAACACCGCCACCAGCAGCAGTACGAAGCCCAGGCTGGCGTTGAAGGCGCGCAGCACGCGGCGGCGATCCGGGCTGCGGGCGGGAGAGTCGGGGACGGGAGTCAGCGCGGTCATACCCAGTTGGATAGCGACGGCGCAGGCAAAAGCCAAGGGCGCCACCTTGGGAAACAGTGGCGCGGCCGGCGCGACAGTGGCGCCGGCCGCAACCGGTTCAGGCGTCGTGCCCGGGCTTGGGCGGCTGGCGCAGGCTCAGTACCACGGTCAGCCCGATGATCACCGCGACCACGCCCAGCGAGATCGGCACCGGGATCTTGACCAGGTCCATCAGCAGCATCTTGGCGCCGATGAAACCCAGTACCAGCGCCAGCCCGTAGGGCAGCAGATGGAAGCGGTCGGCCATGCCGGCCAGCAGGAAGAACATCGCGCGCAGGCCGAGCACCGCGAACACGTTCGAGGTCAGCACGACGAACGGGTCGGTGGTGATGGCGAAGATCGCCGGGATCGAGTCCACCGCGAAGATCACGTCGGTGACCGAGATCAGGATCAACACCACGAACATCGGGGTGAACCAGCGCACGCCGTCCTTCTCGGTGACCAGGCGGTTGCCGTTGTACTCGTGGCTGATGCGCAGGTGCCGGCGCATGAACTTCAGCACCGGGTTGTCGTCCAGGCGCGGCTCCTGGCCGGCGGCGAACCACATCTTCCAGCCGGTAAACAGCAGGAACGCGCCAAACAGATACAACAGCCAGTGGAACTGGGTCACCAGCACGCTGCCGGCGAAGATCATGATCGTGCGCAGCAAGATCGCGCCGAGGATGCCGATCACCAGCACCTTCTGCCGCTGCACCTCGGGCACCGCGAAGTAGCCCATGATCAGCAGGAACACGAAGATGTTGTCCACCGCCAGCGCCTTTTCGATCAGGTAGCCGGTCAGGAACTCCAGGCCCACCTGGTTGGCCACCGCCGCGCCGGCGGTCTCATTCAGGTACCACCACAGGCCGGCGTTGAACAGCATCGCCAGCGCCACCCAGCCCAGTGACCACCACAGCGCTTCCTTGAAGGAAACCTTGTGCGGACCTCCGTGGCGCATCAGCACCAGATCCGCCAGCAGCGCTGCGATCACCACGATCACAAAGCCGCCCCACAACCACATATTGCCTATCGTATGCATGGGAACTCCGTTGGGAAAAAGATTGCCTCAAGCCGGCTGGCGAGGGATCTGCAACGGATTCGAAGGGATTCCGGGGACAGACGCTTCGCCAGTACGGCGAAGGTCTTGCTCACAGTCCGGTTCGGGACTGCCGTTGCACCGGAGCTGGTGGGCTCGAATTGACGGCGACAACGTCTGGGAGCTACTCCCCTTCTGCAACGGATACTGGCGGCTGGCGCGGCCTGCGTCAATCAAAAACGGTCGGTCGCGGCGAAGCGGGCGGCTACAATATCGCAATGAATACCCCCCTTCCTGTCGTACGCCTCAAGAACGCCTGGCGCTCCAGCCATCCGTGGATCTTCCAGAAGCTGGTCGAAAAGCCGGCCATCAGACCCAAGTCGGGCACCCTTGTGGATGTCGTCGGCGTGGACGGGGAGTGGATCGGCCGCGGCTTCTACAACGGCCATTCGCGCATCGCGGTGCGCATCCTTGAAACCCATCCGGATAATCCGCTCGATGCCGCCAGGTTCGCGCGCAAGATCGCCGCGGCGGTGTCGCTGCGCCGCGACGTGCTCAAGCTCGACGCCGTGTCCGATGCCTGGCGGGTTATCCACAGCGAGGGCGATGGCCTGTCCGGGCTGGTGGTGGACCGCTACGGCGATCTGATCGTGGTCGAATTCTTTGCTGCCGGCATGTTCCGCCACCGTGAATGGATCTACGAGGCGCTGCGCGAGCAATTCCCCGGCTGCCGTTTCCACAGCTTCGCCGACGAGCACGTGCAGAAGCAGGAGAGCTTCGATTTCCACGGCAACACCACCACCGAGCCGGCGATCATCACCGAGTACGGCATCCGGTTCCGTGCCGACCCTGCCGGCGCCCACAAGACCGGTTTCTTCGCCGACCAGCGCGAGAACCGGCAGTGGCTGAGCCAGCAGGTGGAAGGCAGGAGCGTGCTCGACCTGTGCTGCAACACCGGCGGGTTCGCGGTCTATGCCGCCGCGCGGGGCGCCGCCGAAGTGCTGGGCGTGGACATCGACGAGGCTGTGATCCAGCTCGCCAAGAGCAACGCCAAGCTCAACAACGTGCGCCCGAAGTTCGTACAGGCCGATATTTTCCCGTGGCTGCGCGATGCGGCCAACCGTGGCGACCAGTTCGATGTGGTGATCCTGGACCCGGCCAAGATGACCCGCGACCGCGACCAGGTGATTCCGGCGTTGAAGAAATACCTGGACATGAACCGGCTGGCGCTGGGCGTGGTCAAGCCCGGCGGCCTGTTCGCCACCTTCTCCTGCACCGGTCTGGTGGCCGAGCAGGAGTTCCTGGACATGCTGCGCCGGGCCTCGTATTTCTCCGGCCGCACGATCCAGATCCTGAAAGTGGCCGGCGCCGGTCCGGACCATCCGTTCATGGCCCACGTGCAGGAATCGCGCTACCTCAAGGCGGTGTTCTGCCGCGTGCTGGACTGACCGGCGCAAGGCCCGCATCCGCGCGCCCGTGGGTGAGTGCAACGGCCATGTCCTGCGGGGCATGGCCGTTGTCGTTGTGGCGGCGCGTAAAAGTTATCCCTGCGCTTATCCACAGGGTGTGGAGCGCCGGAAATCCTCCGCAACCGGCGCTGCGGCCGTGCATGGAAGTGCGGGCGGCAGGCATACTCGGCCCTCACCGGCACCGCGACCAGGGTTGCGGCTGCCGCCTTTGTGTCGCCCGTCCGGAGAGTCCATGATCCGTCGCCGTCTGCCGTTGCTGCTCAGTCTTGTCCTGGCGCTGCCCGCCGCCCACGCCATCGAGTTCACGCCGCAGGAACTGGCGCGCGCCAGCACGCTGCAGCGCACGCTGCTGACGCTGGACAGCCACCTGGATACTCCCGCCAACCTGGCCCGGCCCGGCTTCGACATCCTGCAGCGGCATGCCCACAACGCGCTGTCCCAGGTGGACTATCCACGCATGGTGGAAGGCGCGCTGGATGGCGGTTTCTGGGCGATCTACACCGACCAGGGCGACCGCACCGCGAGCGCCCACCGGGCCGAGCGCGACCACGGCCTGCAGCGGTTGCTGGAAATCCGCGAAATGCTCGCCGCCCATCCGGACAGGTTCCAGCTGGCGCTCACTGCCGATGACGCCGCCAGAATCAAGGCCGCCGGCAAGCGCGTGGTCTACATCAGCATGGAAAACGCCAGCCCGCTGGTGGCCGACCCGGACCTGCTCAGCTTCTACCACCAGGCCGGGCTGCGCATGCTCAGCACCGCGCACTTCGCCAACACCGAATTCGCCGATTCGGCCACCGATCCCAAGGGTGCGGAGTGGAACGGGCTGAGCCCGGCCGGCAAGGCACTGGTGCAGGCGGCGGTGCAGCGCGGCATCGTGATCGACCAGTCGCATGCCTCCGATGCGGTGTTCGACCAGCTGCTGGCGATGCTGCCGGTGCCGTTCGTGCTGTCGCACAGCTCGGCCAAGGCGGTCTACAACCACCCGCGCAATCTCGATGACGCGCGCCTGCGCCAGCTGGCGGCCAAGGGCGGGGTGATCCAGGTCAACGCCTATGGCGGTTACCTGCTGGACCCGGGCGCCAGCGCCGAGCGCAAGCAGGCCGAGCAGGCGCTGGAACAGCGGCTGGGTGGCTGGGACCGGATGGGTATCGAAAAGGGCACCGAGCTGGCCACCGCGCTGGCCGAGCTGGACCAGCGCTATCCGGTGCGCAAGGCGACGCTGGACGACTTCTTCGCCCACTTCGAACACATCCTCAAGGTGGCCGGCGCCGCGCACGTGGGCATCGGCCTGGACTGGGATGGCGGCGGCGGCGTGGTCGGCCTGGAGGATGTCAGCGACCTGCCCAAGATCACCGCCTGGCTGCAGCGCAAGGGTTATAGCGACGCGCAGATCGCCGGCATCTGGGGCGGCAACCTGCTGCGGGTGATGCGGCAGGTGCAGGCGTACGCGGCCCAGGACAGCGCGCGCTGAGCAGCCCGCGTGGCGCGCAGTGCGCGGGACGCCTGCGCGGCTCGGGCA